>CAZFGR010000026.1:0-22098 GCA_964518475.1 uncultured Nitrososphaerota archaeon | reverse complement strand
ATTTCTCTTTAGGATGTTTATGATACTGAGTTTTTTCTTATTCGCTTAAAATATGTGAGAATTATTTTTATGCCTAATTGATTGATAGTGGTTGTGGTTTAAGGGTTTTTCGCGTTGTTTGTCGTGTCTTCTTGGGATGATTTGGGAGTGTTATTAGTTCCTGGGAAATGGGGTAGGATTTTCTGTCTTTAGGTGAGTCTTTGTTTATTTCTATGTTATTCTACTTCTATTTTCTCTTCTCTTATGGTGCCTCCTATTGCTCCTAGTATGGATAATAAGGCTACATCCAGGAATAGTGTTCTATCTAGGTAGTTTTCTAGGATTGATAATACGAAGCCCTGGCTACTGATTACTATTCCTAGTCCCGCTATGAAAAGAATGATCCATGCGATTAGTCCCGCGAGAGCACCCTTTTCCCCGCTCTTCGCTACTGCTCCACCTATTAAGCCCGCTATGACTATGGGTAGTAGGAGGAGAACTGCTTGGTAGTAATTCCCGTTCAGTGTTTTCTGCGCTATATCTAGTCCTCTTACCGGAATTCCTTCTAATAGCGAAATGAGCACCGAGAAATTAGTTAGTTCTCCAATACTATCTATTAGAGCATGAATAGCTACGGAGAATAAGACGTATAGGATGAGGCAAATAAGAGTACCTAGACCTAATTTTGTCTCTGGAATAACTTCTACCTCTTTTAATTCTTTTTCGACTTCTTCCAGGGACATTTTTATCAACTTTGGCTAGGGGGTAGTTTTAGGTTTTGGATATCAGAAAAACTATTTTGAATATAAGTTATTATCTTTAATTAGTATAACTAGAGTATAACTAGTATTTTTGCAATACCGGAGACGTGATTATTGATTACTAAAGAGATTCGTTGCTAGAACATATTCCTTCGCGCCATAGGTTACTTTTTTATAACATACAGAACATGGAATTCAAGGATATTGTATTCTGGAGGAGGGTGAGCAATGTCAACATTGCCGCTGTACAAGAGAATTCTCTATTCAACAGCATTCTGTGCTTATAGATATCCAACGCCTAGGAAGATAGAGTGTAGACACCCCTTCTCTTTCAGGGTCTGTGATCTTGATTTATGCCCGATAGTCCAAGAAAATTTTGCTAATGTTGTTTTTCAGGAAGAAGGCATAGTGCTGCTAGTAAAACGTTTAAGCAAAGAGAAAGTGGCTGGGGAATGGAGACGCGTGCCTTTAAAAATCACTCTAGATAATGAGGAAGAAGTTCTTAAAGTCATCGAAAAGGAAGCGGAAGGAGTATCCAGTAAAAACATGCAAGCCCTTAAAGAGAGAATTCACAGAATCTATGAGCGTTATCGATTCCTCAAAGAACGTGGAAAAGAAATACCAATCTTGGAAGAGAATGAAGAAGAGGAGGGGGCAGAGGAGGAGTTCTACGAAGAAGAGGGCATAGAAAATGAGCAAGAAAATCTTTGACGAGCTTTCTCGGCGAATAAAAAGCGAATTCGAAGAAATTTTAAAAAACGCGGAAGACTTAGAGTTAGATTTTGAGGACAACGTGCCAGAATTTACAGAGGACATTACTAGGGAGGAGGCTGAGGCAATAATAGACTCCATAACCAATCTAATAGAGAAATATGAGGAGTTTCTGATAGGATTATCCTCGATTGCTGGAGAAACCGTTGGTTTCTCTAAGGAAGGTCAGAAAGCATTTCAGGAGCTCAAAAGTGCAAAAAAGAAACTTGAGAAATTAAAAGAGATGATAAGAGACTTTTCGGGTCTTCTAAAGAAAATGTTTGCGACACTTAATAATGATTCCTTAAACGATACTAAGAAGATCTATCTCGAAAAGATAAATGAAGCCATTCAAGAATTGCGGGACTTCTTCTCAGAGAAAATCTATGAGAACATATATACTCTCATGAGTGAATTAGAGAAGATCGAAACCTATTATGAGTCATCAGAAGAAGAATAGAATAGTCAGATGCACGCGGCCTTCATCACTAACTCAGGGGTCCGTCTTATCATCATTTCTTAACAAAGTTTACATCCCCAAAATAATTTTCAATTTATTCTCCCGAAGATTGCCCGCTTTTTTCGATTCCGATTTGATCCTTATGACTCAGCATAATGAATATCTAGGCGGACAGACCCCCCGAGAAACCTAACGAGTCAAGAGATATTGGAAAGATATTAGTCCATGCTTTATGTTTTGGGTCTCTTTCTACTTCGCATATCTCTGTGCTATTCTCGGATATACTAAAAAATGATCAAAACCGCGCTGACCTGCGTGAGCTCATATATGTAGAACAAAAGGAGCGTCGGGGAATCAAAGATCATTAGAGTATAAAGCAAAAATTTGAGGCTTACTATTGCAGTAATAACTAGTAGGAGAAGCAGTATTAAGACTGCCACTCCATTTATTCATCGTTAGTATCACAGAGTAGTCCCCTAGAGAGTCAATTTTAAGTCCATGTAAATAAGGTAATAATATAGTTATTAATCGTGTTCCTTTATTTCTTTCATGCAACGTTACCTTTATATAATCGTCGTTTCTTATTACTGGATGAATAGTAATTGATATTTAAAGCTTGATAAATCAGAAATTACTTAAAAAGGTGACTTAAAAATGATTTTCCTGCTCGTTTTATTTCTTACTTTACTGTTTACATTCTCCTGCTTATTATCTCTCTATCCTCTTTTCGTGATTATCTTCAGTATTTTAATAGGCTTAATGAAGTATCTAAGAGGACGCAGTGAAAAGGATAAGAGATTATTTTTGATATCAGTTTCTATTGCCTCACTTACTTTATCTTGTATACTATTGATTGGGATTTCAGAAGGCTTATCAGATGTTACTCTGCTATATAGAATTGGTCTCTACATTTTCTATCTTCTCTTTGTCTTTCCTCTCGTAACATATACTATCTGGAAAATTAATCCAGATAAGAGTATTGGTCTCTTAATTATAGGGATGATGATCTTATCCTTTATCCTAGTTACCCCATACTACTCTACTAAAACTTACCCTGTAAACCATGCATCTGTTTGGGAAAGTGTAAAGAAAGATATAGTTCCAAATTTATTATCAGACGAAAGGGAGATTATAAATAACGGAGAGGTAAAGTATCTAGACTATTACGCTTGGCCAGCCGTTCTAATCAAGAATAAGGTTCTCGGATACGGGATATTTTTGGTAGAATTGATCGGTATAGCTGGAGTTGTTGTGAATGAAACTCACTACTCACTTTTCTTAGGAGCCGGCGTAGGAGTTATTTATTTCTCAACAGATTTCAATAAAATAGTTGCTGAGGGTCTCCAGTTCAGTTTCATTATCAAACCATACGTAGATAGAGAACCCATTAAAACAGTTGTTTCTATCGGCTATTCCCAAGATTACTACATTAAAGCCTATCACCTACTTTATGCCAAACAAACAAACCGAATCCCAGAAACATTAGCAATACTCTACAGCAATTGGAGCATAGAAGCAATAGCATCGGAGGGAGAAAAATTCACTTTAGAAACCCCTTTCCATTTCAGCGAGGTAATAAATGTAACGATCTCAGAGAGCGGATACGCGTTCTCTCCTAGATTCTATCCAGAAGAAATCTATTCCTACCCAATAGAACTACCAATAAACTATTCACCAAAGTTAAATCTGATTGAAACGATCTACTTCTACAAATACGAACTATTCACCATACTGACTTTACTATTTATCCTAGAGATAACTAGGGAATATCTCCCAGAAATAACCGAGACAATAAAGACTATATTTACCAGCGGTTGATAGAAATGCCAAAAAGTGATTTAGATGATAAAATCCCTAAGAACTCTTCACTTTTTGTATATTTTTTGTGGGGAAAATTTTAGGCCGTTTTATGTAAAACTGGTAAATACTAGAGGCTGACTACGGAAAATTTGCTCGTAAAGAGTCTTTTTATTATGAGTTTAAATGCTCTTTCTATGTTTTCTCCAGTTAGAGCGGAAGTTTCGATGTATACTGTTGAGAATTTCTTCGCTAAATTAATTCCATCAGCTTGGCTTACAGCTCTTTTCTCTTCCAAATCCTTCTTATTTCCGAGAATTATAATTGGTGTCCGTGGGTGAAAACTAAGAAAGTCGGCTATCCAGTGGTTAAGAATTTCAAAGGTCTCTCTTCTAGTTAAATCAAAGACGAAGATACCAGCATGCGCGCCTTTATAGAAAATTTTCCGCAGAAATGAGAACCGTCTTTGCCCCGCAATATCCCAAAGCTGTATACGATAGATACTATCATCTCTCTCAATATACCTCATGAAAATATCTACGCCAATCGTCATCCTATAATCGCTTACGTACCCACCGCCAGAAAGTCTATTAGCTATGGATGTTTTACCCACAAAAGCTGCTCCCATTATAGGGATTTTAATTGTGTATAATCTCTTCCCATCAACCGTTTTTACTGGTATTAAATTAGCAGTCATCAATTAAAACCCCATAGTGAAAAATTAATCATTCAAAGAACTTCCTCAATCATGAAAATTATAAAGGAGGAAAATACGTGACTAATATCCAGATTAAAAAATGTGATGCGAAATGTCGAGTTTCTATGAGAAAGTTGCGCATCCTATTGATTGGAGATATGGCGATGAAAGGTTACGAAAGCTCTTCTCGCCAGCTAATATTGTTAAGATATATGGTCTAATAGAAGCTAAGGTGGCCGAGGCTCAAGCAAAAATAGGTCTTATTCCCCGAGAAGCTGCTGAAGCAATAGAAGAAACAGTGCAAAAAGTTACTTTTGAAGATGTTAAGCGATGGGAAAAGCTTCTTAAGCACGATATTATGGCTGTGGTGAAAGCAATAGCTGAGAAAAGTGGAGAGTGGGGAGAATATGTTCACTTTGGTCTAACCAGCTCCGATGTAAAGGACACTGCTATGGCATTATTAATCCGCGAAGGCTTGAATATCATTGAAGAGAAACTTCGAAAACTGATTCTTGCTATCACTGAGAGGGCACGAGAATATATCGATACGCCATGTGTCGGGAGAACCCATGGTGTTCACGCTAATATATACTTATTAGGACATAAATTTGCCGTTTTCGCTGACGAGTTTTTAAGACACTTAGAGAGACTTAATGAAATCAAAAAGCGTGTATTAGTAGGAAAACTTTCAGGTGCTGTAGGAATCCATACTGCATTGGGTGAAGATGGAGAAAAAGTGGAGAAATTGGCTCTAGAGGAACTTGGTCTCCAAGTCTCAGAAATCTCCACCCAGATAGTGCCTCGGGATAGATTAGCCGAGCTAATCGCATGGTTCGCTATTTTATCATCAAGCCTTGATAGACTTGCTACTGAAGTAAGGAATCTCCAGAGAACAGAGATAGGAGAATTTGAAGAACCATTCGAAGAAGCTCATCAAGTCGGTTCATCTACTATGCCTCATAAGAGAAACCCTATTCTCTGCGAGAATATATCAGGACTAGCAAGAATCGTTCGAAGCCTAGCCTTAGCTGCTTTTGAGAATATTGTACTATGGCATGAAAGAGACTTAACTAATAGTTCGGTAGAAAGAATTCTTCTTCCCGAAATTTTTATGCTAACTGATGAACAATTAACTCGTGCAATAAGAGTTATAGAAGGATTAAGGGTTCGTGTTGAGCGTGTGACAGCTAATATCTGGTTGACCAAGGGATTAATTTTCTCAGAAGCAGTAATGATAGCTCTTACAAAAAAAGGTCTTGGGCGTCAAAGAGCACATGAATTAATTAGACAATTGTCTATGAAGACCATTAGGGAACAAAAAGATTTTAAAGAAGTTCTCTTGAAGAACGAAATCATAAGAAAGTACTTAAGCGAGAAAGAGATAGAAGAGATATTCAATCCTAATAGATACTTAAATGTTGCTAAAAAAAGAGTAATGCGATTAATCAAAAAAGTAAAGGAGAAATTAGAGGGAGAAACTAAGCATTAGAATACCTCCAGGGGAATTATGAAGATAAATAACTGCAAAATGAAGAGCATAGCGCCTTCGTAAGGTTCTAATCTACGATCATCCACAATAGCTTGCCGAAAGAAGAGGAAGACGAGCGATATCGCTATCAACTGAAAGGCTGTATAATTATTCAACGGTAGCGGAACCAAAAAACCTACAATACCTACTAATAACATTAGCAATTGTACAGCACTTCCTATTAGATTTCCAATACTTGTAACTATTTTTCCTCTAGAGGTAAATACTAGGTTTATGAAGGCATCATACAAAGCGCTTGCAGCTCCAATAATGAGTCCCGTAACCACAACAGGTGGACCCAATAATGCCACAATATCACGCCCTTTCGTAAGAAAGTAATAAGCACCTTCTACTATCATGTCACCCCCTATTAATGCACAGAGAGTACCTATTGTAACGAAAAACACTGATTTGAACAATTCTGTCTCAGGTAATATTCTACCTCTTATTTCTTTTCGCATTCGATGAACACTTACTGTGTAAATAATGTATGCTAATGGTAAGAGCAGAGCCGCGTAATTGGGAATAGAAATAATTTTATCTCTTCCAGATACACCATAGTTAAGTACCCATATGAAAGCTAGAAGTAAAGACGCCATAATGGCCCAATCAATTATTTCTAATTCACGCGAAAATACTTCATCTGTGAGTGATATATACTTGCCCCCACGAAAAGCTACTACCGCGCCAAGGATTAAGAAATTATAGCCAATGCTATATAGAACTGAAAGGAACGCAAGTTCGAGGAACTCTATGTTGCCCGTTGAAAAAGCTATTCTCACCGTATAAGCAGTGATTACTATTTCGCCAATTATTGCTGTTAGACTGCTCAGGGTTCCAATAAGATAATCTGAAAAACCAAAGTAAATACCAATATTCGAGACCCCTGTGGCAACCCATTCGCTCGGCCTAGAAACTAACCAGCCTCCCAGTAATATCCCTGCTATTATCTTCAGAAGTTCCTTCCTTGCAAATGAGGCATAAATGTATAGAAAGAGCGAGAAGGCAAGAAATATAGCATCCCATATAGATATTTTTAGCTCTTTAATGAGCTTTATCGTCCGTTGCAATTTTAATCTTATCCTCCATAAAAAGCTATCTAATCCCTTACAATTTCTTAATATCTAATTACTAATCCATCCATATTAATGCTAATATAATTTGCATTAAGCCTTATCAACATACAAACAGTCTAATACTGAATTTAATAACTTAACATTAAAATCCAATAAGGTTAAAAGTTTCAAGAATTTTTAGAGCTTTGGTCTGTGGGCATCAATCACGCTCTAATATAACCTGTTTGATACTTTTATCTACTCTTCTCTAATTCATAGGGAATGATCCAGCATGCACCTTGCTTTAGTACTTGCTACAAAATCATCACAGATCGCTTCATTAATTCAAAGAGCTCTTCAGAAATTCGATATTTCTTATGAGATCCTTGCCCTTAATGAGGTAGCCCCCCCAGCACTTAGTAAAGCTACTTACCTTGTGATTATAGGTAGGGACAGAGATCTCTTACAGATTCACCAAACGATTGGAGACTTAAGTATTCCAATATTGGGCGTTAATATTAGCGGCGAAACAAGCTTCTTAATGGAGATTTCTATAGAAATGTTCGAAAGGGCTATTCACCATATTCTTAATCGAGATTTTCTAATAGAAGATATAACACGGATTCATATAAATTCTGAAGAAATAAACGCCTTTGCAATAAATGAAGTAGCGATATTCCCTAAAAGGAGTGCTTCTCTTATAGAGTACGCCTTATTCATCGATAACAACTTTGTCTGGCGAGATCATTGTGATGGTGTCATTATTGCTACTCCAATGGGAAGCACAGCATACGCGATGTCTGCAGGCGGGGCCATAGTATCGCCGAGAGCCCGAGTTTTAGAGATAGTTTCTGTTAACTCGATTGATCCCTCTAGGAGACCTCTTATCGTTCCCGATAATTCAGAAATTTTAGTAAAGGAGATAAATAGCAGGTACACTGTGGAAGTAATCGTTGACGGTATTGTAAGGCAATCATTGGAAAGCGATTATCTCGTAATAAAAAAGGCTGAAAAACCTCTGAAGCTTATTCGATTGCCTAGAGAAAAAAAAATTTACGATGAACGTATTTTGAAAAAGATGCGCCTTGGAGAGGAAATTATGTCATTACCGCCCAGCGCGAAATTTGTTCTGAAAGTACTAGAATATGAAGGACCCTTAACGCAAAAAGACTTAATAGAAAAAACAATGCTTCCAGATAGAACTGTACGGTACGCGTTATCCTTGTTAATATCCAAAGGACTCGTTAAAGAGGATTTGCTAAATAGGGATGCTAGAAAGAAAATATACAGGCTTAGCGGACAATTGAAGAGATAAAGGATATTGCCACATGTATAGATCTATGTTGCAAATTTTGCTTCATTCTTAACAAATTTAATTCTCAATAATACGACTGTACTTATATACGCGTCATGAATCTAAAAGTCGGGGGGTTTTTTGGAATGTCCAAAGATCGTATTTTTCTTTTCGCTACGCACGATGAAATTCTCACTGGAAAATTAACTGACATATACTTTATTCGGACACAGAAGATCCTTAAGTCCGACGGATTAGATAGAACGAATGTTGGTGCTGAATTCACGGTTAGTGGTTATCCCAAAAATTACAAATGGATCGTTTTCGGCGGATTACGAGATGTTCTAAAGCTCCTCGAAAAAAAGAGTGTTGATGTTTATGCGTTGCCAGAAGGGACAATTTTTACACCACGAGACTTTAATGGAATTAAATTACCAGTACTCTTAATAATGGGTCCTTATGGAGAATTTCTTGTATACGAAACGCCGATATTAGGTTTCTTAGCAGCTGGTTCTGGTTTTGCAACAAAAGCTGCTAGGATAAGGAAAATAGCTGGAGATAATGTTTTGATCGTCAATTTTGGTGCTCGGCGTACGCATCCAGCAATAGCTCCGTTCTGCGATTACTACTCGTACATAGGGGGCTTTAATGCTGTATCCTGTATAGTGGGAGCAGAACTTCTAGGAAAGGCTCCTGTAGGAACTATGCCCCATAGTCTCCTTATAATTTACAAGTTCGTCAAGGGTGATCACTCGGAGGGCTGGAAGGCTTATGATAAATACATGCCTCCAGAAGTACCTAGAATAATGCTTACTGATACTTTCTCTGATGAAGTGGAAGAGTCTCTAAAGGCCGTAGAGACGATCGGCATAAACAGAATAACAGGGGTACGCTTAGATACTCCAAGTAGTAGGAAAGGAAATTTCGCGGACATTGTGAGAGAAGTGCGTTGGAAATTACGGATGCGAGGTTATGATAAGGTTAAGATATTTCTCTCTGGTGGCATAGACGAGGACAGCATACCAACATTGCTTGAAGCTGGTGCTGATGGTTTTGGTATAGGATCAGCGATAGCTAGGGCGCCATTTATTGACTACGCCATGGATATAGTAGCTATTAATAAGGATAACAAATGGTATCCTATTTCCAAGCGTGGAAAATTTGATGGTTTAAAGCAAGTCTGGAGATACGAGAAGAACGGAAAGATATACTATGTAGTAACTCCATTCGATTCCGAGCCACCGCATCCAGACGCCGAACCATTATTAATAAAATTCATGGAGAACGGCAAAATCATTCAGAAAGTACCTTCTCCTGATGAGACTAGAGAATACGTATTGTCTCAATTACGGAAGCTTGAGATACATAAACTTCCCTGGGAGTAAAAATTTCATGCATATTTTTAATTTCCTTACTCTTCAAGTAGTATTTTACTAGATAACTATACGAAGTTCCGAATATCATTTGTTAAACAGGCTGATAAAATGGGTGTTAAAATAGGACCTCTAATAAAAGAAGCAGAGATAGGGAGAGAAGTAGACCCAGCACATTTTGAAGGCAAAGTAATAGCTATTGACGCATTACCCACGATATATGAGATGCTTGCCACAATTAGAGATCCACGAGGCGGCTATTTAAGAGACTCTAAAGGTCGGGTAACGAGTCATTTAGTTGGTATCTTTAATAGAACGTGTCGGATGCTTGCTCTAGGTATCAGACCCGTTTATGTTTTTGACGGTCCTCCACACCCATTAAAAATGACTACAATAGAAGAGAGAAGAGAACGTAGGGAACTTGCCCAGAAGAAGTATGAGGAAGCCCTCTCGGCGGGAAGAATTGACGAGGCAGTAAAGTTTGCTAAGCAAGCAATGATTGTGACTGACGAATTGATAGCAAGCGCTAAAACACTAATTTCCCTTCTAGGGGTTCCAATAATTACCGCTCCTCATGATGGAGAAGCCCAAGCTGCTTATCTAGTGAAAAAAGGCGAAGCTTACGCCGTATCTAGTCCGGATTATGATTCCTTTCTTTATGGTTCTCCACGTGTGGTGAGAAACCTTAAAATGACTCTTCAGAAAAAGGAAAGACCAATTCTATATGAGCTAAATGAATTACTTGAGAAATTAGGAATAACTCACCAACAGCTCGTTGACGTAGCAATATTAATAGGCACTGATTATAATCCCGATGGTATAGAAGGTATAGGGCCTAAAAAAGCTTTAGAATTAATCAGAAAATACGGTAGCCTAGAAAATCTTATAAAACAGAGAAAGATTGTCTGGCGATATGAGCCTTCTCCAGAAGAAATTAAGGCGATATTCCTTAACCCACCCGTCACTGATAATTATCGCATCGAATTTAGAGAGCCAGACAGAGAGAAAATACTAGAATTTTTAGTAGAGGAACATGATTTCTCTAGAGAAAGAGTGGAAAAAGAGCTCGAAGATGTCTTTAAAAGGTTGGAGAGAGAAAAGAAAGCAGGCGTACAAGCATCTTTGGATATGTTCTTTGGTTAGGATCAGAGGCGGCGGCTTTCTTCATGAAGTTCAGTCTTGGGTTCCTCATCATGAAAATATTTAGTTCCCCTCGGCTGTAAGTTGGCTCACCGTGCTTAACAGTTTTTTCACCATTTCTTCAAGATCAATTCCTAAGATATTAGCGATTATTATTGTTTGAATAAAAGCTTCAGCTAGAAGTTCAGCAGGATCCTCTTCTTGTAGTATTTCCGCTGCGAGGGATCTAGCTGACTCGATAATGCTTACGAAATATTCATACGTATCTAATTTATTGGAAGATTCCAGAAATTGTGAAATACCAGTTAATCCTCTAGCGATATATCTCAATCTTTGCTGAAGATGTTTGATTTCCATAACACTCATCTCCACAAGGAATATACTTAGTAATAATGGTAGGGTAATACTCTAATAAAAGAGAGATAACACGTCGATATTGCAATGTATTATATTTCTATGTGCTTCTCTTCGGGGTGTTGAAATGAAAAACATGCTACTAAAGGGCTTACTTATAGATTCAACTAAAGTAATTATTGATAAGAAAACTAACCCCTATTGGAGAGCTTTTCTAGCTAATGGTTACGGTGAAGATGAAGGAGAATACTTGGCACTCCGACCAGTGGAGGCTTTATATCTACTTGATTTCGGTAGACTTATCCTTTATAAAGATAGTAAAGAAATTAACTACGATGAAGCTTTCCAAATATTCTCTCAGGTCATAGAGAACCTTTGGCAGTATTACGTAATATATAGGGATCTACGCACTCGCGGATTCTTAGTCATCACTACCAATGATAAATTACTACCTTTTGAAGTCTTCCCCCGTGGCGTTACGAGATTTGAATCACAACCATTTGCTGCAGTAATTATAGCTGAGTCTTTTAGAGCTATTAAACTTGAGGAATTGGCTTATGCTATAGAAAAATGTAAAGAAAAGAACCTAAAACTCCTAATAGCAATAATCGATGAACTCGGAGATGTTACGTATTATCTCGTAGAAGAAGCCCTAAAAGCGGAAGCTACACTAAAAATATTTAGAAGTGGGTAGTTTTCCAACAGCCTAATCTAAAGATGGTGAGGACGATTCAAATTCTTCCTCTTCTCCTTTCTTCTTCTCCTTTTCCTCCTTCCTTGGTTTAGAAGCTATAACATCGTCGATTCTTAAGATTGTAATTGCGGCCTCTGTGGCTGTACTTAGGACATATTTCTTAACTCTTTGTGGATCTATTAGACCTTCTTCCCATACATTAACAATTTTACCTGTAGACGCGTCGAAGCCCCATGCGCCGGTCTCTCCACCTTCTAGTCTATTCTTTCTTAGTAATTCTGCCTCTAGTTCTATGATGTCCCCACCCATGTTCTCAATAAGAGCTCTAGGAATTTCTAATAGAGCATCGGCATACGCCTTTATGACGAGTTTCTCTTTACCACTTAGATTTGGATCTTTATCAGCCCAGTCTTTTAGCATTAAGTGTAAGGCGACTTCTGTGGCTCCAGCTCCTGGGCTTACTTTCTTGTCCTCTAGTACGTCCTTTAGGACATGAATAGCGTCCTTTACTGCTCTTTCAGCTTCATCGGTTATGTGTTTGCTAGCGCCTCTTATCACAATTGTAGCCGCTTTTGGATTCTTGCACTCTGTTACATAAATCATTTTGTCTTCTCCAACTTTCTTCTCTTCAACTAGTCCAGCATAACCTATGTCTTCATCTGTTAGATCTTCAATATTATTAACAATCTTTGCACCAGTGGCCTTGCTTAGGAGGAGCATATCGGATCTTCTGACTCTTCGAGCAGCCATTATACCGTGCTTAGCCATGATGTCTTGTGCTAAGTCACTAATTCCTCGCTGACAGAACACCACGTCTATGTTTAGGTCAACTAATTTCTTGACCATTTTTTCAATTTCTGCTTTCTCCTTCTTCTTTAATGTCTCTAGAGCCTCTATGCCTCTTAATGTAACATTTGATGTAACATCGGCTTTCTCTACCTCTATGTTTTGGTTTATTAGAGCTATTCTCGCTTCTCTCTTTATCTTGGGCATCTCTGGATGAACCACTTGTTTGTCGATAACTACTCCAGCTACGCATTCACTATCTGTTAGAGACTTACCCTCTTTCTGAATGATGCTAATAAGATCCATATCTAGGTAATTTCTTTCTTCATCGTAAGCTAAGCGCGCTGCCTCATAGGCCAATTCTGCGAAGTATTCTCTTACTTCTAGTGGTAATTTGCTGTTTAGAGCACTGATAGCTACTCTCTTTAAGAGCTCAACGTCCTTCTTTATGTCAATGGTACGTGTTAATTTAGTTTCTAAGAGCTCCTTTGCCTTTTCTAAAGCTTTCTTATAAGCATTCACAATTATTATCGGATGTATTCCTTGATCCAATAGCTTTTCTGCTTGTGCAAGTAGTGCTCCCGCTAGTACTGCAGCGCTTGTAGTACCGTCACCGGCAATATCATCTTGCGCCTTGGATGCTTGTACCATCAATTTTGCTGCTGGATGAGCAACATCCAATTCGTCTAGAATTGTTGCTCCATCGTTAGTAATTACGATGTCACCTAGTGTATCGACGATCATCTTATTCATTCCGCGGGGCCCTAGTGTTGATCTAACAATTTCAGCTACTGCTCTGGCTGCGCTTATATTAGCATAGAGTGCTCTTTTACCACGCTCTCTTCTAACATCCTCTTTAAGAACGAGAACGGGAATTTGTGCAGTACCCGGTGCGTAAGCCATAATACTTCCCCTGCATGAAAGTTTTGTTGTTTTTTAGGCAACCCCCAAATATTATAGAAATAATTATCCTATATCGTGAAGTAAACCGAGACAAAAACTATATAAAACATTCGCCAAATAAAACACAACAAATAATAAACATCAATATTTTGGCTGTCTTTCAAATTTATCTTTTGACTCCACTTCCTCGACTCAGTAGTTTCTTTAGCCAGCTTATAATAGGCCAAGAAAAGAGATAAATTTGAAATGGAGCAAGTATTTCACACATAATTTACTCGCTTTTATAATCTCGAAAGTCGATTTCTAACACACAAGAATTAATTGTAACTCGCGTGAATGCCGTGAATTTTTTCAGAAACATCATTGGAAAGAATAATTCATCGAGAAAAAAAAGCAGAGTTTCATCTACTAACTTACAATTCAATCAAGAAAAAAGCGATAAAGGAAGCCCCCAAGTAACTGATATTACTAGGAAATTATTATACGCTGTTAGATTATCTTCACTAACAGATGTGTATAATATTGTTCAATTATTGAAGAAGAACTCACCAGTGATTGTCAGCATAAAGAGACTGATGTATCAGGATAGCGAATACGCTAAAGAACTATTAAGTAAACTCATCTCTTTTATAAAAGAGATAAACGGAGACTGCTTATTCTTGGGTCATGATTATCTGATCCTCACTCCCAGAAACACGTCCATTATAAGACTTGATCAGTCCTCTAGCGGCTCACTATCGAATAATAGCAATAACAACGCTCAACACGATAAAGCCGAGCCAGCTTATTCTCCAGAAACATAAATCCATTTCTTTCCTCGCAAATAATATACTGGTACACCCATGTCGCGTAACTTATGCATAAGCTCAAGGTCTGTAGTAGCCACCGCTGCCTTTAACTTCTTAGCCATTCTAGCTAAGATTTCATCATGTACTTCCCAATTTCGTAGCTTTTCCTTAAGTCTCATAACTTCTTCTTCTATCTCCTTATCTACTTCTATTATCGGAAATTTTGCCCGTTTTATAAGCTCCAGAGCAAAATCTGCTGCAAGTCTTTTTTTCCCTTTCGCATTGTTTTTCAGAAATTCTAATTCTCGGACAGTACTTGAGAGAACCGCTAAAACCCGTCCCTCTGAGAGTTTAAAAAGCGCGTCTTCGATATTGAGTATTTTCTTTCGTCTTCCACTCACTGGCAACATTAGGAAAGAAGAATCTATTAATAGTAATCGCTTTCCAGATAAACGATCTTTTTGATGTTTTTTGTCATCCTGCATTATAAGTCACCTAAAGTGTTCCCATCCAGCAATCTTTATTCTCGCTCCTTTGTAGAAAATTCCTTCTCCCTCATGTACCTTACCAATAAGCAATGGCTCGTTTAACCCTTTTTGCTTGAAGATCTCTACAACTTCTTGAGGCGGAAGATCAGCACTAGTTGTAAAAACAATCTCGAATTCCTCTCCAGCATATAAGGCCAATTCTTCTGGATTCAATTCATTTGCTTTAGCATAATCTATTGCTATTTTCGCTATTGGTAATCTCTCTAGAATTATACTTACATGACTAGCTCTTGCAATGGAATCTAGTGTAATAGCTAACCCATCACTACTATCCATAGCAGCCGTCGCTATTTCTCGGAGAATCTCATTTACACGTACCTTTATTCTAGGTCTCTTAAAAAATTGGATCGCTTCTTCAATTCCCTCTACTTCTCGGCCTTTATGAAGAAGGTAATGCAACGCTACTCCCGTATATCCAAATTCACCAGTCACCCAGACATAATCACCAGGTCTTGCACCTCCCCGCAAGACTACTCGTCTTGTTGTCCCTACACAGATTCCTGTCAAGACGAGATCATCGCTACCCCCCAGATCTCCTCCTAAGTATTTAATTCCCAGCTCATCGCATGCTTCCCTAACCCCTTTAATCAATTCTTCAAAATCCTCCAGATAAGTCTCCTGCGGCACCGAAATCGTTAGTAAAAATCCTAGTGGCTTAGCTCCCTTAGCTATTACATCACTAACGCTCATTGCAACAGTTTTATAACCCATATCCCTAAAACTCATTCCCGGTGGCGCATCTGTGGAACGTACGAAAGTATCAGCATTTATAACGATAAATTTTCTGTTATCCTCGATGATAACAGCGTCTTCATCTAAGAATTCCCGACTAATTGTGAGATTGGGAAAAATTATAGCGCGTAATAAGTAGCGTTCTCCTAATTCGCTAATTTTTACTCTCTCCTTCATTATTATAGCCCCTCTCATTACTTGGAAAAGCTATATTCCTTCTCTTTAGTTCCTCTAGGATTTTTTTCACAACTTCCTCAACCGACGTATTTGTAGTATCTATGACCACTGTTTTTTCTCCATAGTTATCTAATGCCTCCCCCAGTATAATACTCATGCGTTCTGCTTCTAAATTTTCCTCGATTTTCTCTGGTGGGTATCCCTTAGCTTCTAATCGCTTTCTAAGTTCTTTTGGCTCACATATAAGAACAAAACACACCTCTACAAGCTCTTTGGGAACGATCTCCGCCCCTACACCTTCGACTATAAGAGGCTCTTTGCTATTTTTTTGCATATTTCTTAATTTCTCAACCACTTTCTCAGGATCAATGATGTATGTTTTTCGTTTCTTGTCATATCCCATATACAGTTTTTCTTTTATAACGAAATCGCCTAAGTGAATAACCTTAAATCCATATTTCTTAAGTTCATTAGCAATGGTGGTCTTTCCAGTACCAGGAGTTCCACAGATAAGAATCATAACCACTCCTCCGGTGACTTTGATTGTCAGAAAGTATAACACGTACACGTATAGGAATTGTAACTGGTAAAGTTACTACTTCAGAATTCTCTTTTAAAATAGACGATGTAGAAAAAACAATAAAAGGTCAGTACGTTATCGCTATTGACAAGCAAAACAAGAAAAAGGTTGTTCTCGCTCAAATTGTGGATATAATTCGAACTGGTCAAATCGCTATTGCTTATTGTAATATTCTAGGTGAAATAAGGGATTCTAAGCTGACAAGTTGTAAAAGACCAATCGCATCTGGGTCCATCGTCTATATTCCACCATCTGATTTACTAAGTAAGATGATTTCTCGCACACCTCCAGATAAGGGACTACTATTAGGAAAAATTCTAACACATCCAGAGTTTGTTCCTATATATTATAATATAGATGACTTAGCTAGGCATTTTCTTATAACAGCTACTACTGGTGGTGGAAAATCTTATACCATAGCTGTTATTATCGAAGAACTACTACGAATAATGGAGAAAAAGAAGGAAAATACTGTGATTGTTGTTTTCGATTTGCATAATGAATATGGTTGCTTAGTATTTCCTAACGATAATAAAGACCAAATCGACAAACTTTCTGAATTTAATTTAACCCCAAGGGGTTTTGAGGATAGGCTACTCGTGTTTGATTGGGATTATAACCCCCCACACCTTAGCCCTTTCTTCACACCAGATAGGCTTTTATTCATTTACGGTGTTAAGGAGCAAAAATACGCATTAATTCTGAAAGAATTAATGGGTGAAAGAAGCCAGATTAAATTGGAAGATTTGTTAAATGAAGTTGAAGCCAGCGATTTACACCCATCCACAAAACAGGCCTTAATAACTCGTATCAGAGCCCTTATGGAGAGTGGTCTGTTTTCCGACGAATATATAACGCCTCAAAAGGTCTTAAAACCAGGCTTCATAACAATATTCCGATTAGCTAATACGCCACTTGGTGACTTTGGTATAAGGTTTTTTGTCGCTGATGTTTTGAAAAATATTTTTGAAGAAACTAAAAAACGGAGATACAATTTCAAAATTATCATAATTCTTGATGAAGCACATTTCTTTGCACCCAGAAAAGGAAGAATTGATCCAGTCCGTGAAGTCATTTCCCGTATAGCTAGAGAGGGGCGAAAATATGGTGTCTGGCTAGTCCTTGCTACGCAAAGTCCACGAGACTTAAGTAAAGAAGTCATAATGAATTGCAATTCTCTCCTGGCTCTTAAACTTCAGAGAGAAGATGCCATTGAATTATCTAGAATATTCGGCATAGACTCTAAGTTAGTTGATGTTTTCACAACTCTTGCTCCTGGAAACGGTTATTTAAAAGCTCCTTCATTGACGTTTCCGGTTTTTATCAGCATAAGACCTAAAATGTCGTCAGATCTCAAAAGTTCTCCTCATTTATCAAAATTTATAGAAGAGAGGATAAAGGAGATAGCTAATAAAACTAGATCTATTCTACGTCAACCAGCCAAAGTAGAGCCTCCTCAACTGCCTCCAGTTCCTTCAGTAAAGGAAGAGATTTCTCCTCCAAAACCCTCTATTAAACCGCCGAAAAAAGAAAAGAAAAAAATTGTCAAACCTCCCGAACATAAATTACCTGAAAGAATATCGATGGAGAAAGAAGAAGGGGTAATTGAAAGGAAAAAAACTCATAAAATCCCCGAGACTAAAGCTAGAATTAGCTATGAAAAAGATATACTGTACTCTATTATTGAAGAACTCCGAGAATTAGGTATTGCAAGCCTGCAATTGCTATCTGAACTTCTAAGGTTAAAAGCGATTCCATTATCGCTCCTATTAGCTAAATATGATTCGGGCGTCATAGATTCCCTTAAAATACTGGGTCTAGCTCAGGAAAGAGGATCCCAACTTGTTTTAACACTAGAAAGCTTCCTCGAAAATAGGTTTGGTAGAAAACTTTCGCGAACAGAAATAGAGCGGTATGTAGATTTTATTATAGATCATCTATTCTGAACTCTTAACGTTCTATCTTTTTTTTATTTCTATCTTAACGTTTATCTTAACGTTTCTAATATTTTACTTGCTTTTTCGAACTCCCCCATAGCAATGTATATTGCAGAAAGCAATCCAAGAGTCTGCCTCTTTTCGCCATATTTTCTCTCACTCTCTTTAAGAATTTTTTCCGCTTTTATAGTTTCTCCAGCTAGATAATAAGCAAGTGCAAGGTTATACGTGATCTCGAAAGACTCGTAACCATATTCTCGAATTTTTCTGAGAACCTCTATCACCATATCTAATAAGCCACATTCAAAGGCTTTATCCACAAACTCGGCAAGAATTTCAAAGGAGACGGTATTTTTATAGACTATATCTAGAATTTTCTCAAAAATCCGCAATGCTTGTTCCACACAACCAACTTGGTAAGTACATTTCGCTGCGTGTAAAAATTTCATTATTACGTCTTCGCGTGAAAACTGGACATTCCTAGATAATAATTTTCTCATTATAAAACAAATTCGTTTTCTTATCGCTGATAATTCGCTTAATCTAAATCTCTTAGTGTAATCGTTCAAAATTCTTGATAATTCTTCTAGAATACGCATAGCGTTTTCCAAAAGGATTAAGAACTGACGGTCATTAGCCCGCAACACTCTAATTGCTAGCTTTTCCAGATCTCTGAGAGAATTTAGAAGTTTTGTAGATGTGGACGACATACCAGATAGCCTTCAATAAATGTTCTTTACCTTAGAATACCTCTCCCTTATGTGATTAACTCCTATATCCTGTAGAACCAAACCTTTTTTGCCGAGTATAGGTGTTTAGTGCCGGGGGCGGGACTCGAACCCGCGAGGCGTAATCGCCACCAGGTCTCGAGCCTGGCGCCGTACCAGCTCGGCAACCCCGGCATTGTTCTTTCTCAATCAAGTTGGGTATTCCTATTAATTTTATTTTATGACTCCTTATATGGGTTATTTTAAATTGTTTCGCATTTCCTAGTCAACAATCAGCTCTTACTATTTCTTTTTTTCTTATTAAGTGATGAGACCGAATGACCGAGCCAGCATACGTATTCCTTATAACCTCTATATTAATTATCCAATCGGGGTTCTCCAAGTCAACTTTCCCAACATTAATTTGGCTGGCTATCTCCTCTATAATTTTTTGTCTTTTAATCTTGCTATCGCGTTTAGAGATTTTGATTGCCCATTTTTCATTACTCCTTATACGCTTATTAGCAACACTAGTTACGAATGATTTTATTTCGCTAAAATCTGTTGAAACAAGTTCTACTGGAATAATTCTCTGAGAAAACTCCATTATCCAAGGTCTTCTTAATAGATAAGCTCTTATTCGCTCCATTGCATCAAGAATCGTTATCCCATTGAGCTCAAACGAAAAAGCAATTACCCCCCTTAACCACCACTTACCTTTACGGATAAAAGTAACTTCTGCGTCGTCCGCAATGTTAGTAGCCTTTAAAATGTGCCACACTTCACTAGCAGCGTCCAATTCGTAATATCTGTTTGAAGTAACCAATAGTTTCGTATTTGAGGGTATTATGGGCGTTGCTCCATTTTTCATAGCGATCACAGCGGTAGCAGTATATTAAAAATTTCTAGGCGGTTGGAGCGTGCTTAGAAATAAGTAGGAAAATCTTATGCTATAAAAATCCAAAACCCCGTTATTTCTCTAAATGCCAATTTATAAATAACGATTCAATTAAAAATAATGATTTATTTGAATTTATTTATCTATCATCTTATTATATTCTCGAAGCACTGAGAGCAAGAGTCAATGTTGTTCAGGTATCCAAGGTCCGCCACCCCCAATGCCTCCCTGACTTAAAATCTCGTCAATAATAATGCTTGTGAGTGGTATCTTGTAGAACCCCTTGTACCGATCTATATACCACTCATCTACGGTAGTACAAATGTAGACGGATATTGATGTTCCGCTCTCAGCATCAAGCTTTACTTCAAAGTCGTATTCTTGACCATTAATTGATCTATATGTAATAATGAATGAATCTAGAATAGGAAGATCTAAAAGAAGCCCTATTGGTATAGCAAAAGAGGGATCATTCTTCTCTAAACTATAAATGTAAGTACCAACAGATAATGCATCAAATTCATTCGGAGAGAACCCGATTTGATCTGGATTATTATATTGACCCGTACCCGAGTACTGCTTAAAAAGAGTTTTCTCAGCATTTTCTGGTAAAACAAAGTCATTTCCTTTCACTATTATTTCCGTGTTCGTGAAGTCTTTTACGTAGACTTTCTCCACCGTATATAGATATCGAGCAGTATAGTAGTTATACTCCCAGTACTCCCACTCTTCATAGACAATGATAACACTAACATAGAAAGTCTTAGCATAATTCTTGGGATCATACTTATCATAAGTATACAGATTATGAGATTCGATATCACTAAATTTTTTCTGAACTGTTATGCCGCCTATATGGAACTCAATAGAGCTTGGATGGTCAATACTATATGCAAGTTCCCAACCCCCCTCATAAAGAACATCAAAGTGAACGTTAAGCAGACTAAATAGGGTATCATAATCGCTTGTATCATCACTTACAGAGTTCTCGTCTACCGTAGCAGAGAGGATGGGAAGCATAACATTCCCGTATTCTTTATAATCTGTTCTTACAGCTACTATGGGATTTCCATAGTCCACAACTCTTATCCGGCTATCGCCGACATCCTTAGTAGCTAGATTATTTGACTTATTCCCTATCCAAGTCGGTGTGATCACTACCTTCTTATAGATGTACCCTCGTGATAAGGGGTCTATTAAAACCGTATTACCAATACTAGCCACTATGGTACTGTCATTTACCCACACAGCATCTATCATCAGTGGAATTCGATACTCTGCCCTCTCAGGTCTTCGGGATAGATATAATCTCCAACGAGAGAGCACCTTAGCTTTATCTATTCTTATCCTTATAATGTTGTTGGGAGTCGAGAGATTGGCAATAATTGTCGAGCGTCCTTCGCTGGGAGGAGTTGGAAGGGTGATTAAGACGAAGAAGTTAGTTAAAGCTTGACCATTATGATCAACATAAGTAATGACCAAATCAACCTTGTCATGCAGAGCATTAAGAGTCAGAGACCCCACGGATCCCGCTAATATCAGCAGAATCAGCATAGTAGCAAAGAATCGATGGGGCATAAAGTTCCCGCATTCATAATTCATTTTATAAAAATTTTATTCAGAGGCTTTGTTTCAAATTTATCTCTTTTCTCAGCCTAGTTCTTGCCGGTTAATGGCTTCTTAGCGGCTTTGTGGTGGGGGGCGCCTTTATAGGTATTATAGCCGTATTACTTGCGACCACACCAGAAAAGAGGCGCCCCCGATGAAGATATGTTGGCTAGGCAAGTTTATAATTGTTAAGGCTATTTATAAACTGGCTAGGAAAAGCCTGCCTAAGCAGAGAAAGAGAAGAGGGCCGAAGAGATATGCCGCAGCCTCTAAAATAGCTGTTCTGGCATGGGGTAGTCCTCAGCAACCAGAGCTATAGACGAGCACTGGACGATCTCAAAAGACTCAACGTATGCGCGAGGATTGGTCTGGAAAGAGTGCCGAGCCCGGCCTCGGTGAGTAGGTGGAAGGAGACTCTCCTGGCAACAGTAGATTTATTGATAAGGCTCACCTTCTACAGACTGGCAAGGACGAGGTATCGCGGAAAACTCCTAGCGATCGTGGACGGGATCGGTATCAGGCTCGGGAGGGCGTCGAGTCACTATCTGAAGC
>CAZFGR010000025.1:0-23343 GCA_964518475.1 uncultured Nitrososphaerota archaeon | reverse complement strand
CCTCCAAGTATTTATAAGGAAATAGCGGAGGATCTTGCGGAGAAAGAATTCCTGAGTCCTGATGAAGCAAAATTATTGAGCAAGATAATCGGATTCAGAAATGTTCTAGTTCATGCTTATTTAAGAATTAATCTAGAATTGCTCAGGGAAATTCTTAACAAAAAGAAATATGAAGACGTTATGAAACTAGCTATAAAAATTGTAGAAGAAGCTCAAAAAGCTGGAATAGATCCATAAAAATTTTAGCATCTCTTCTTCACAATGAATATGAAAAATGGTGTAAATTGTTGGGGTTAGGATAGGGGATTATGGTTTGTTTATCTCTCTTCTCTTAATATGGTTTGGATAATTAAGTAGCTGGTTTTGAGTACTGTGTTAATTTCTATTTTTCGTAGACGTATATTTCTCCTTGTTTTATTATTTTGACTTGGCTTTCTATTCCTTCTTTCTCTATTATTTTCTTGAATTCTTCGAATCCTCCTTTCGCATGGTGTGGTATCGCTATCTTAGGTTTAAGCATTTTTATTGCCCTCGCCGCTTCTCTTGGTGAGGTTCCTGGTGCTATGCCTATGGGTGCTATGGCTACGTCTATTGAGTATTTTTCTCCTATTTCCTTCATACCGTCGAAAGTTCTGGAGTCTATTGCGTGATAGATTGTTACTCCATTCTCGCTCTGGATAATGAATGTTAGTGGTTCTGGAGAGGGATGATCTGCTTCGCAGGCGATTATCTTTAATCCTTCGTGTTCGACGACGTCTTCTGCACTGACTTTTCTCAAGTGTTCTTCAGGGATTTCTCCTTTGAGTTCCGATATTATGTGGCCTGGTGCTATGATTATGGCTTTGCCCTTGTGTAGTTTCTTTACAAGGCTCTTGTCGAAGTGATCGAAATGTTCGTGTGAAACAATTATGATGTCTGGGTTGAGCTTGGTTATTTCCTCGCCAACAGCTGCGGGGTCTACTACGATTTCGAATCTCGGTGTTTTAAAGACGAACCCTGAGTATAGGTTGAACCACATCATCGCGACAGCATTCTCAGCTACAGATAATTTCTCGAATTCTTCGAAATTCACGCCAATTTTAGACACCACGTAATAATTTTTTCAAAAATAAAACTAGTAATGATTAACTTTTTAAAGATGCTTTTGAATATTTAGAGCGTGTTGATGAGATTTGGAAACGTTTCTTCTATTCGGGATAGTTTTTAGGAGGTATTAAGGATGGGGTACGTGTTTATTGATGGAAGCAAGGTTGTTTACCATTTCGGTCCAGATATAGAACCAGTTTCTCGTGCGAAGCCTGGAGATATTATACACTTCGAGACTCTTGACTGTTTCTCTAACCAAATAATTTCCGAGTCTCAGTTAGTAACGGATATTGATTTCTCCAAGGTTAATCCGGCTACTGGTCCAGTTTATATAGAGGGTGTCGAAAGAGGAGATGTTTTAGCTGTTAAGATCTTGGACATAGAGACTAGGGATTGGGGAGTTATAGTAACGGCTCCTGGATACGGGGTACTGGGTGACAAGGTTAAAGAAGCTAGAACAAGGATTTGCAGGATCAGGGATGGATTCGTATACTTTACTGGGAAAGGCACAGCTTACTTCGTTGGTATGAAATTGCCTTATAGGCCGATGATAGGTGTTATTGGAGTAGCTTATGATGAGAAGGTTCCCTGCGGAGTTCCTGGAAGACATGGTGGAAACATGGATACTAAACTCATAACGAAGGGTGCTACAGTGTATTTACCAGTTTTTAAAGAGGGTGGTTTACTGGGGATCGGAGATCTCCACGCGGTCATGGGTGATGGGGAAGTATGCGTTGCTGGATGCGAAGTATCTGGGAAGGTCTTAGTAACTACTAATGTTATCAAAGGGAAGAGTATTCCATGGCCAATAGTCGAGACTGATGACGCCTTCTACCTCATCGTATCTTATGAGGATATAAACAGGGCACTATACGAAGCAACTGATTTAGCAGTTAAGGTTCTTCAACACAGTTTAGCCGTGGATTGGGACGAAGCCTATATGCTTGCTAGCATGGTAGTTGATATCCAGATAAGCCAATTAGTGGATCCAGCAAAAACTGTTCGAGCAAGAATACCTAAAGAATACACTACCTTAGAAAAGATCCTAGAAGCATTAAGCAAATAATCATCTATACTCTCTCTAAATTTTATTAAAAGCTTGTCCCAGGAAAAACGAGGATTGCCCTTGCTGATGATGGCTAAGTACTTGATATTTTGGTTACTTACGGCGTTTCTCAGAAGTTTGACTATTTCCTTATTTGGGGGGCGAAGAGGAACCCCTTTATAGCGTATAGTTCTGGAGGGATATTGTAGCTACTGTCCCCAGCTCCACGATAGCTATGTGTGGTGCTTTCCCTAGTACATACTTTCCTAGTTCTATGGATCATTTGATTTTTTCCGCAATATTTTCCTTATGTAGTGTGTCTTGTTCGTAACGCTACTCTTATACAATCTAGGATTTCATCATAGTGTTTCATAGTTTTCTTACGATACTTTCTTCTCTCAACAAAAGTCTCGACACCTGTTCGTTTGTTAAGAGCTTTTCTCCTTACCCAATCTACATATATTATTGTTCCGTATTTCTGCCAATCTGGGAAGTTTTCGAGTGGGCCGAAGGTATCCTCTATGAGCTCCCTTAACTTGTCACTCTTCATACCTTCTAACATCTTAGCTATTCTTCTTGGTGAGAACCCTTTTCTTCTTAGTGCTTCGTAGGCCCATGTGTTGAGGAAGTTTCGGTAGGCATCGCTTTGTCTCCAATAAATATATTTCGCGATCTCCTCAATGTTTAGTATCTTTATTACTCTGGCGTCGAAAGCGACTCCTTCCTGAAATTTGAAGCGGTTCGCTAATTCTATAGTGAGTAGAGAGGCTAGGAGTGAAGAAGTTACACTATCTATCTTCTCCACTCTACCATTGAAGGGGATATCGTGGAAAAGGAAGCTGACTTCATCACTTACTATGTGGGATAATCTTATATCGAATCCGGAAGTTTTCATCAATTTCTCAGCGGCTATTACTAATGCTTCGTGGAAGCGTTTATCGAATCTTTCAAGCCTTAACTGTTTAGCTAGTTTTCTGAAATTTCGACCGTCGCACCTTACTAGGAGAAATTTGGTGTCGATTCTGGCCCGAGAGTATATTTCTCTGCTCTTGAATAATTTTTCTAATTCCTCGATATTCATTATTGTTTCCCTATGCTTATCTTTTTCTTCACTAGAATATATAGTATAGAGTTAGAGGTTTATCTAGGCTCAAGTTTTATAATTTTGCAATCACTAATAATTGTGATACCTCTATATGCTTAGGAGGTATGGAGGAGATCCATATTGAGCGTTGTGTCTGAGAAAATAACTGAAGGATACATTAGAAGGGTTTCAGAACTATTTACTGGTTACCGAGAAGCCCTCAACTCGTTTGATGAGGCATTCGATGAGTACACTACTCTTGGACGTAAAAAGGTAGTGCTTGTAATGGGGCCAATAGGTGCTGGGAAAACCTGGTTCCTCAACTATGTAATTGAGACAAGGATAAAGCCATTGGGGGTTCTCCACCTCTATGTTAATCTAAAAGACGTGTCTTCCTGGATAAGAGCTCTCCATTTGATTCAGAGCAGGTTATCGGATGAATACGGATTTAACGCACCAAATTTTACTGGGTTGTGGTATGAGATAAGGAGAAAAGTGCTCGAATACGATCTCCAAGATATTAGTGATGAGGATCCGATGTTTCCAGAGATTTATCTCCTAGCATCTTTTCCGAAGAGTTATTATGCGTTAAAGAAGAGTGCCGAGACTTTTCAACTAGAGATCACAGATACGTTAGAGGAAGCTCCTATCCATAAGCTCGTGTATCTTCTCCCACTAGCTTTGGCCCAGGACATTGCAGAGGAGATTAAGGAGAGAGAGATCTCATTAGCCATAATCCTCGATTCCCTAGACAATATTGATGAATTGGAACCACTTTCATGGTTTATTCATGCATTACCTAGCGTTCTTATTGTTATCGCTACTAGGAATGAGGAAGTGGCTAATAAGCTTAACGAATTAATAAATTCTTCTAGCTTGAAGATAATTTCTCTTAATGGATTTGATAGAAACGAGCTACGCGAGTACCTTACAAAGCGAGGGGTTAAAGAACTAGAAGTTTTTCAATCTCTTTTAAAGTCTGATAGGATTCTCCCTATTCATGCTTCTCTAGTCCTTGATGTAGTTGATATGTTGGGAAGCGACAAGGCTTCTTTTAAGTCTATTGATGATGTAAAGAATGTTTTGAAGGAGCGTATTAGTGGGGATTTACAGGAACTATTTTCCTCATTATATCTATTATATAAGACTGAGTTGAGTGATTTTCCCAAACTTGTTGATTTAAGTGGTAAGGAGGAATTATTGGAAAAGATTATTTCATCAGCTATTGTAGAGCCCGTAGATTTAGGAAGAAGTATTTTTGCCCTTAGACAAGAGTTTGTGGATATCTTATCTATGGATAAGGCAAAGGTAGTAGCGGATAACTTGGTTAAAAATCTGGAAAGGTTGTATATGGAAACAGGAGATGTGCGTTACTTAGAGCAGTTAATTAGTGCTAAGGCATTTCTGAATGAGGATGAGGCCATATCAATGCTTTCCCAGTACTTCAGAAACTTCTTCTCAGATGGTGCGATCCTTGATCTGCTAGAATTGATAGACTCTTTACGTACTAGGAATATCTTTAGGCTAGAGAACAATGTTGCTGGATTAGAGATCATGAATGCTGAAATACTCGATATATGGCTAGGATTAGATAAATATGACTTATCGCAAATAATTTCGTCTCCTCACGTAAGACCACTATACCTGCTTAAGGCACTAAACATATCCGCTGAGAAATTCCTGAGAGCGGGTAATATTGGGGACGGAGAAAAGTTACTGAAAAGAGTAATTGATTATGCTGGTCTTAAAGACCCACTAATAATCAGTGAAATCATTAAAGCATATTCCCTCCTAATACGCTACAGCAGCAATATCGACTCTGCCATACTTAATGATGTAGAAAAGCTCTACTTAGACGTGTCAAGGACTATAGAGGATAAAGATGTTGCAGAGACTATTTCCCGGAACATGATTTCCTTCCTAATTAATGCTGCTTGGAGATATCTTAAGGATGGAAACACGATAGAGGCTGAGAATGCATTAAAAGAACTTCTCAACCTTCATTCATCACTAAGCATGATTACTCTTAGGGATGTCCTCCATTACTTATCAGCACTGTTTTTGCGGATAAGGATAGAGAAAACGCGAGAAGGACAGGAATTATTACCAACCGCCACTACCGCCCTAAACTTCTCACTAAACGACGAAAGGGACTTCGAAACAGGTGTATTAGTTAGAAAAGCCTTAATTGCTAAGGAAGTAGGTGAACACTTCTTTATTCGTGATGATTTTGAGAAGGCATCAGAGCTACTTGATCGAAGCAGCGTGCTTTATAGGGAAGTAATAAACAGGGCGGGCTGGTACTATCTCAGAATCCTTAAGGATCTTGGAGAAATCTATCGAATGCTTGGTGAGTGCTCTATTCACTTAGGCAGGGATAGAGAGGCAGTAACCTATTTCAATACAAGCATTGAGTATTATCGCCTATATCTAGACTACTCTAGGTATAAAGGATTAGATAAGTTGAATGCACTTATACGCTCGTATAAATTGCTAATAGATGCTTTTGTAGGCTTGAATAAGACAAAAAACGCTCTCTCTGCTCTAGAAGAGAGCTATAAGCTTTTTCAAAAACTGAGTGAGGAAGTTAAGGGTGATGCCAGAGTTTTAAAGGGCATAGCGTGGGTTCTTCAGGAATATGGTCGTTTAGAGATTCTTAATGGTAACTATGATCGAGCGAGATCAAGACTTGAAGAATCTTTAAAAATCTGTGAAAAGCTCCCAGAGAGTGAGAAACGAATCCTCAAAGCAGAGTCTCTCTCGTTGCTTGGTGAACTATTCTTAAGGATGGGTGATTATGATAATGCTATAAAGAACTTCTTAGAGATCGTGGAAGTATTGAAAAGCGAGGAGAGTAGCGAAGTAATTTTGAAGAGCTATGTACTGTTGGGTGAGATTGGTATTAGACTAGATAGGATAGATGAGGCGTCTAAGTGGTTTACTGAAGCACTGAACTACAGAATATCTTCCGCTAAAGAAGATTCCTGGAAAGCGTGTGCTAAAGTAGGAATCGCCCACACAGTCTTAGAAAGTGGTGAGGCGGACAAAGCGATCGAGATCGTAAATGAGGCTCTAAGAGACTTGCGAGGTAGCGGTGGAGTTTTTCAGAAATACTTTATGGGTCGAGGGTATATCGTCCTTGGCAAGGGATTAAATGAGAAGGGACAGAGTGAGGATGCTATCAGAGCTTTCAGAGATGGAATAGATGCTTTAGAAGATATTGCCAAGGAGAGCAAAGACCCATTACTGGTAACTATCTATGCGCAACTGTATTATAGTCTTGGAAAGATATATTTAAGGCAGCGCGAATTCTCAGAAGCTTATGAAGCATTTAGGACCGCTCTGGATCATGGTTTAAGAGCTCTGTATCTAAGCAAGTCGAGAGACAGCTATATTTTGGGCCTCTTAACAATGGCTCAGACAAACATTGCGAGAACCCTCTATCGATCTGGCAGAAGAGAAGAGGCAGCTAAGATAATAAGGGACGCTGTGAAATACGGTGATGAACTCGTCAAGACCTTACCGATAAGGAAGTACAAGATATACTACTCTAGAGCCCTCCAAGAGGCATGTTTGATGAACGCAGATGCGAATAAAGAAATTACAAAAGAGTACTATAGGAAATATAGATTAGTCATGCGACAGTTGCTTGATGAGATAGAGTGGCGTGATTCGCAGTTAATAAGCTTCTTCCTTAGCACCGCTGAGGAGATGAAGAAGAAGTTAATGAATGAGTTTTCTCAAGAGCTTATAGAAGATTTCACTATTATCGTTGAGAGGATTTCACAGTTAATACTATCGGATACTGTCGAAGATTTCGAGTTCCTTGTAAGGCTTTTCTCTAAGGCAGTGATTCTAAAGGCTGACTTGTTGTGGAAAAGCGCTCAATTTGAAAAAGCCTATTCCTCGGTGGAGAATGCATTATCTCTCATTAAGCAGATTGAGGAGAAATTCTCGGAAAATGAAGATAAGCTCTTAAAGATACAGCTAGCTAAATTTGACTTATTAACGATGAAAGCTATCATGAAGTACTTCGGAGAAGGCGACGTCGATACTGTAAGGAACTGTATAGATGAGTGTCGGGAGATAATTGAATCGGTCAGAGACAGAGTTAATGAAAGAACGTTGACAAGAATGATTTGTGACATGACTATTTTAGAGGCAAGATTAAACGCTTTTCTCCACGATTACCGATCAGCTTATGATAAACTAGTACTGGCGCTAGAGAAGCTAGAGCTACTAGCCGAGAAAGGTGAGCGTGCTAGAGCTCAGAAGTATAAACAAATAATGAAAAAAATAATTCGGTACGTCTTATCCGACAAGAAACTTGACCCACAGCTAAGAACGTTATATAAGAAAATCTTCTCCAGAATCAGAAACCCCTCGACTTAATAACTCAATAATTAATGATGAAAAAATAGTAAATATTGGCACAAGTTTTCACATTTTTCTTAAGATTTCTTCTTCTCCTCTTCTTTCGGTTTTTCGCTGACTTTTCTTAAAGCTGATAGGATTCCAGAGAGTATCGTGAGTGTGACAACCATTATAAGCCATAAGCCCCAGTCAACGTATAGCTCAGCATAAGCCTGTTGTGCTCTATAGGTGAACCAGGAGAACATATTTAGTATCTTGTACGAATAATATGCTGATGCGATATACTTGATTAGCGTGAATAATGCTCCACTTTTCTCAGGAATTAAACTATCGAGGAGAGCGAAGATTGTTATGCTGACGCCCAGAACAGTAACTATTAAGGGATCAAAGTCAGGGATTGTTATTCCGATACTAACTATTGTTTTTACCGAATATATAGGCAGTATGACCAGAGATATGAACGTGGAAACCGTGCTTAGTATGGCTTTCTTTTTATCCATTCCTTATCGCCTCTCTAAAACAGACACTCCAGCGATCCCAAAACCTACGAATGCGAAGCCGTATTTGCTAAACCAGAATCTTATGATGAATTTTATGTAGAGCTCTATTGTGCCATTCATCCATTGCATTCCAACACTAAGCGGTATTGATAACTCTATTGTTATGTTTTTCTCGCCCTTCAGTGGTATATAATCTATTATCTCCGTATCCCTAGCATGTGAACGGTTATAATTATCGAACAGTATTACTGTAATATTGATATTCGATAAGTCGAAGAAATAACCAACGTTTTTGATTACTATGGGCACCGTAATGTTAACGTATTCTTCCCCCTGAACGCTCGTAGTTTCTCCTATATAGATTCCATAGTTAGCTAGCCTATACGCATCATAGCCTATAACAGCGCTAAAGACGGAGAGAAGTATGCTCAATATCAATACTATCGCTTTAAGCACTTTACTAATAGTGCTCATCGTGAGCCCTTCATGCTAGTAGTCTTAAATGCTAACTACAATAACAAGTATATAAATATAAAAGATAGTCAGACGTTATACCTGATAAAAACCATTGAAGAGGAATCACTAGATGGGTCATAGAGCATTGGTAATTGCTAAAAAAGAACTAGAGAGACTCGTTAAAGAAGCCATGGAAAGCAAAACAGAAATCTGTGGAGTCCTGCTTGGGACAGTCGATTCTGAAGGAAAAGTAATTGTTAAGCGAGTTAAAAGAGCTAAAAATACCAAAGAATCACCGGTCTTGTTCGAGATAGATCCGGAAGATCTATACCAAGCAATAGTAGAAGGTGAGCAGGAAGGATTAGATATCGTAGGGCTATACCATTCGCATCCCGGGCCTCCTCGACCATCGAAAAGAGATTTGGAAGGAATGAAGTTGTGGCCAGTTCCATGGTTAATAATAAGTTCTCTGAACGGTTCCTATGACTGCTACCTTTACATCTTAGAGGAAAATAGTATAGCTAGAATCCCAGTAATCTTAAAATAAAAGTAGGAATAGCGAAATATTCGTTATTCTTCTCTCTTTCTTGGTTCTGGGACGAAGAGTATGAAGAGCGCTGTACTGAAATAACCTATTAAAGCGCTTAGAATGAACACTACAGCTACACCAGGTAGTATGTATCCTAGGATGTTAAAGGTTAGGTCTGATGTGTAGAGATATATCCATCCTCCGAAAGGAGATGCTGCGGCGCCTAAGTTAAATAGTGTCTGTACTGTTCCGAAAACTTTGCCTCGGAGTTCTCTGGGGACTAGATCTCCCTGTAATGCCCTGTAGACTGGGGACATTATGTTGAACGATACTGTTCTGATGACATAGACTCCTAGTAGTCCGGGTACTGTTCTTATAAAGGGTAGGACTAGCGTCATTGTTCTTGTTCCGAGCTGGCCAAGTATGATAATGTTTTTTCTACCAGTTATATCGGATATGTAGCCAGCTGGGTAAGACACTAATATACCTGCAAGGGCACTAATTGTTGAGAGCCAGCCGAGCACTACTGGGTCTGATGTAACGTATTCGTTTACGTATAGTGTGAAGAGGGGGGATACAAACCCCATAGAAACGCCATTAGCGAAGCCCATGATATAGATTACGAGGATCGCTCTGCTTATCTCTGGTGGAAGAGACCTTTCAAGAGTCTCTCTGAGTGCTTTATACTTCATCCTATTCTGAGATTTTTCACCCTCGATCCTTATAGTTTCTCTAAGCATAAATGACATGAGGAATGATACTAGAGACAAATAGAAAAGAGCGTAGAAGGGAAACTTAAACGCGTCCGGAACCCCCAAATGATAGTAAATAACTCCAAACTTATAAACGTAGACGCCTAAAGCAGGTCCGAGGGCAAAACTAGCATTTGTAGCCATCATATAAATACTCATCCAGCGACCACGTTCTTTCCAAGGAGCGGAATCCACAATCAGGGCCTCTGCTACTGGCCAGACCATTGCGGACGCTATTCCTTGTAAGCTCCGCATTATTAATAGGTGGATCCAATTACTGGATAAAACGTATCCGTAGGAGACGAGGGAGTATCCAAATAAACCAACAATTATTAACTTTTTTCTCCCAACTAAGTCACTTAAATTTCCAAAGTACCTAGCTAAGAACGCCCTAGTAAGCATAAATGCTGACATCATTAATGAGTAATGGATAGCTACTAGGTGTGCCTCAGGGATTGTACCTAGCTCTTCTGGTAACGTGGTTAGTATCCCCTCAAAACTCAACAAGAGATATATCATGACGATTTGAGCCATACCAAATCCTAGGGTGACGGTGAAGCTTATAATGGGTAGTAAGATCCTATTAATGAGATATTTTCTGTAATCTACTTTTTCTTGGTGCATAAGTTTTCAGAAACGGAGTAATGTGTAAAAAATATTACGTATATAGTTTTACTTAAATGATATATTCTCTACCTTGGTTAATATTCCTTTGTAGAGAAAGCTTATCTGCCTAAGACTAGCGTGATAATCGAATTCATTCAAAGCTGCTATCGCGTCTATCGGAACAACGACCTTGTATCCGAGTAGGGCCGCCGATCCAGCTGTGTGGAGTACACATATGTTAGCTACGGTGCCAGTTATTATGAGGTATTTGATCCCATAGATTCTAAGGATGTGATCCAGAGGTGTTCCGAAGAAAGCGTCATATCTGAGCTTCTTTATGAGGATATCATTCTCCGAAGGTTTTAACTCTTCAACAATCTCAGCGCCCCAAGTATCCGCTACCGCATGCTCTCCCCAAATATTGAATTCTGGATCGTCTTTCATATGCCAGTCCTGTGTATAAATTACTCGAACTTTGGCTTTTCGAGCCTTTTCTAGCAATTCTCTTATTTTTGGAATGATATCTTTTGCCGTAGGTACGAAGAGTTTGCCCTTTGGGTGTGCAAAATCGTTTTGCATATCAACAATAATTAGAGCCGTTTCTTTGGAGGGAAGTTCTGCTTTTTCGATGATTTCGTAACTAGGTACTTCTACAGTCACCACGGTTCCTCACCAATAATAGAATAGACTTAATGCAAAAATTAAAAATTATTTGTGCTGGTTATCCGAGAAAACCAGGAATGAGTAAGAGAGATCTCGCTGATAAGAATGCTGAAATAATGAAGGAAGTTGCGGAAGCCACTAGGGATAATAATCCTAATGCCTGGTATTTCGTTATAACAAATCCAGTAGATGCTATGACGACATTGGTTAATAGAGTTTTAGAAGGAAAGAGAAAAGTTATAGGTACTGGCACCAATCTCGAAACTTCACGATTCAGAATAATAATTGCTAGAGAGTTAGGAGTCCCAGTAAGTGCTGTAGAGGCCTACGTCGGTGGAGAACACAGAGAGGTAGCCGTACTTCTCCGGAGCACAGTCCATATCTACGGAAAGCCCTTGGAAGAGTATCTAGAGGAGACTGGGAAGACGCTTGATAGAGAGAAAGTAGAGAAGTATGTTAAGGGAATAAGTGTTGAGATTTTAAGAGCTACTGGAGGGACTAGGTGGGGTCCCGCAGGATCTTTCCTAGAAATAATTAGAGGTATCTTATTGAACACAGGTCGTGTCCTAAGTTACTCTAGACTAAGAAAATTTGATGAAACACCAGAGCCTGTTTATGTAACGATTCCTGCAAGAATTGGTAGAAGTCTAGGCCCAGACATATGGGACTCACTAACCGAAGAAGAGAGGAAAGGAATTAGAGAAGCCGCTAAAGCAATATACAACACTTATGAGAGGGCATTAAAAGTAACGGATCTGAAATAAGAGAGAACTAATTATTGGCTATTCTCCTTAACACTAGATATGTCTCCTTTATATAGTTACTCAACCTTTTTGGATTATTAACAATTAGGAACTTTCCTTCTTTTAACAATTTATACCTCAGCGAAGGCGAAGTTACTTCGTTAAGAAGAATGATTCGACTTGCTCCAAAACTTTGTTTCAGAAACTCCATAATCTCGTGAATCTTTGAAAGGTGATTCTCCCTTACGTGAATAGCCACAACTTCTTCTTTCTCGATCTTCATACGGATCAGGAAATCTACCCAAGGAGGAATTTCGGGATGCTTAGTCATGGATCTTCCTCCTTTTAACTGCATTGCAACTATAAATGTAACATTCAAAAGATAAGGGATCAAAATGATTGGATGATTGGGTAACACTTTAATTTTATAAATTAGATAGCTATGAATAATTCATCTCGTACTTTCGGAACACTTACTTCCGTTCTTTAAGAGTGGTCGTGGGTTGATGACCGGTGAGCCTCAAGGGGCTTATAATTGTACTCGACGGACTAGATAAGGAATTATTTGAAAAAGCAAATATGGTTTTTCTCAAAAAGATGTATCATAAGGGCATAAAAAGCGTTAAACCAACGATAACACCAGCTTGTGCGGTCTCTATATTAACTGGTATGGAGCCCAAGAAACACGGTATTGTTGATTTTTATGACACCAAGTTCAATGTTGTGACAGCTAAGAATGTGCATTACTTATATTTTACAGATATCCTGAAACTGTGGGGTTACCGTCTAGGAATTTGGAAAGTGCCCATGATCTATCCAAAAAAATATCAAGGTTTTGTGGTATGGGGTCTAGAAGCGCCTAGGTTAACGGATGATCACTTTATAAGGGCTCTTCTCAAGAAAGTAAAGTATAATCCTGAGGAAATGGAGTTTTTCAGTAGTGATAAGAAGTTCTATGAGATTTATAAAAAGAAGGCTAGGTTAGAGTTTAGTCTCTTTAAATTTCTCGCCAAGAGTTATAATATCGATGTAGGTTTTTTCTGGTTTAGATACACTGATATATTAGCACATAGTTTCTATGGGAGACGAAATGATCTATTGATAGACTATTATAACTATATAGATGAATTAATAAAGAATCTTATAGAAGATTTGAAGCCTAATTTCTGGATCGTTTTTGGTGATCATGGTTTCGCCGAGAAGAAATACACAATATCAATACCTAGGCTTCTCATAGATGCCGATTTGATACACTGGTCAAAGAGGTATCAGCATTTTATCCACTTATTGGTAGAGAAGACAAATACGGATACGATAATTAAGCTTGGTTTGCTGAAGACATATGGTTTTCTTAGTTTTGTGAATATGGGGTCTTACGTATCTGGTTTCTTCCGCTTCAACGAAGTTAATCTTGTTGGTGCTGAGGATAATATCTTAACAATTGTTCCCTATAAAGCTGAGGTAGCTAGTTACTTGGAAAGAAAATTGGGGAAATTATGTGATTTTTTGAGGATAAACAGTTCCCTAGTTATAGTTCCCCAGAAAGGTATTGGATTAACTAAAATAGTGCTGAGTAAACCGATTATCACTAATAAGTCTACTCTTAGAAGAGGTATTCACTGGATAGATACAGTAGTGGTATCGAATGACCCTGGAATATATAAGGTTTCAAAAATAACCGATATAAAAGACTTAATCCTAAGTAGATTCAGGAAAAAACTTGTAAAATTGAAACGTCGGGTTGGGGAATGATAGATATAGCAATAATTGGTGCTGGACCCGCTGGCTTATCAACAGCCCTTGCTACACATCTCTACTCTAGAAAAAGAGGAAATGATCTAGAAGTATTGGTTGTGGATAAGGATAAGAGACTGGGTAATAAGCCCTGTGGAGGAATGGTTCTCTGGCCCGCTCAGTGTCTCCTCCCGGAGGTAACAAGACTGCCGGGGATTTTCATCACAGGTATTAGAATTGTTTATAGAGATATTGACAAAGTAATAAGGTTCAAAGAACCCGTGGCAAAGAATATTGGCAGGGAAGAGTTATCTCATCTATTCATGAGATACTTAGATCGGATAGACATACACGTTGAGACCGGTTTTTTGGTAAGAGATGTTGTTATGGAGAAGGATTCTGTTAGGATTCGTGGATCCAAGGAAATAAGAGCTAAAATTGTTGTAGGAGCTGATGGTGCAGTATCTCTGGTTAGGAGAAAAATTTTCAAAACATCCTTGAATCTAGGGGATTTTGGGGTTGCTTATCAGGTGTGGGTTGACAAGGATCCAGAGACTACAGACTCTATCAATGAATTCTACTATGGTAAAGAATATAGTCCGGGAGGATATTCCTGGGTATTCCCTCATATAAATCATTTTCGCGTAGGCGTAGGGTATCTAATGAAATATTCTAAGGGGGTGCAACCAGAGTATTATATCAGGAAGATTCTCAAGAAGAACAATATGACTCAAAATAAGATTATTAGAAGGGAATCCTTCTTGGTACCGCTTTCTGGAGGGGTTAAAAAATTAGTACAGAGACGAGCAATATTGGTAGGGGATGCTGCTCATCAAGTAGCGCCTTTGACTGGGGCTGGAATTCACTTAGCTATAAGGGCAGGGTTCTTGACTGGAAGGATTCTTGCTGAGAGTTTTAACGGAAATGATTTTTCGATAAAGAATCTTCTCAGGTATGAAAAGTTATGGAGACGATGCTCTTGGGAATTAAGGGCTCAGAGAATTCTTATTGATTACTTGCTTAAAAAGGGATCCAGTACTTTACAGAAAGGTTATGAGTATTTTCTTAGGGATTTTGCTGATGTATTAGTGGAGAAGAAGAGGTTATATGAACTTGTCATGAAGTATTTATCTACTAGACTAAGAAAGCTCTTATAATGATTACGTAGTTTATTAACCGCCTCTGCTCTTTATACTTATCTCCAATATCTCAGCTCTTAGGAGTGCTATGAACAGTGACGGCATCAGGATAGCTATCATTTGGACAGCTCTTTTTAGAGGATTCCTACTGAATTGTAGTCCTCTAGCCTTCTGCGTCATCGTGATTAATTTAATTTCGTTGTAAAGAGCTGGTATCAAGTTATACGTTACGATTAGTACTCGTGAATACTTATACGGAATTCCTAGTCTCGCCAGAAAATTCTCCGCTTGAGACACGCTAGTAGTTGATAAAAACAACACAAAGGTGCTCGCAATACTGATCCAGTAGATCAATTGATCAATATACACTGTGAAGAATAGGATAGGATGCACTGAGGGGAGGTAGAGAATGGACAAGAAAATCCATAAGAGTAAGAAGGTCAAAATAATATCGAGGAAGTATCTAGGGGCTCTCAGATACGCACTGATGATTAAGCCGCATGAGATAATTAGTGAGAGCTCTATAATCATTACTAATGATTTATTAGGTATTAGTCTAGGAATGATAATGGCGATAAAGAATGGAATTAGCTTGATAGGTATGGGAAGCCTGTGAAGCTGAGTGTTCATGTTCTGTAGCTCTATGAATCTAAGAAGGTTCATACCACCACCTCATAGGTACGATCCCCGTTTCTATAAGTAATCCATCATTTTCAAGCAATTCAACGCCTCCAACAGAGACTATTTGACCATCCTTTATTAGCACTATTCCTCGAAGCAACGTCCTTAGCTTATACGCTAGCAAGGGATTAGGAGTCGCAACAATAATTAGTTTAGAATTCACGTTTTCTTTAAGATACTGGATAAGTCTGGATAGGCCGTCTAAGTCAAGCTCGGTTTCTGGCTCATCTAGTAGAAGTATAGATTGATCAGCGACCAAAACGCTTAGGAGACAAACTCTCTTCGCCTCACCCCCGCTCAGAGTGAAGGGGGATCTCTCTAGTAGGTCTTGAATTCCGAAAAATTCGACCAATTTATACATCTTATCAAGGCTTTCACCAATGTTCTTCAGAATAAATGATATTTCCCGCTTAACAGAAGCCTCAAAAAATCCGTAGAAGGGGTTCTGCCAAACATAACCAAGGGTTCTAACAAGCTCCAATCTATTAAACTCTTTAGCATCCCTACCATTAATTATGACGGATCCCTCGTAATCTATTAATTGAGCCATAGCTCTTAGTAACGTAGATTTCCCGCTACCATTGGGACCTAGAATAAAATAAAGACCAGGCCCCTCAAAACGGAGCGAAATGTCCTTAAGAATCTCTCTGCTATCCATAACAACTCTTAGATTAATAATCTCTAAAAGCAATCGGATCCTCTCCAGCACCTATTCGAAACAATCGTCTAGATGCTAAGGAACCAAAAATCACTTACATAGAGATTTACGCTCTACTGAAGATTTCAACAAGTGTTTTTCGCATATAAAACGCTACCTTAGCGCCCTCATCACCTAAGTGACAGCCACAAGCACCACATTTCGGACATTTATACCATCCACACTTTGGGCAGACCTCTGCTGTCTCTATCTTAAATCTATGTCCGCAAGAGAAACAATAGACCTCGGGATCAGCGAAGAATTTTAATGCATTCTCAACAATCCTTGATAGAGGCAAACCTATTTCTGAAGCCTTCTTCTTTGCTTTCTCGACGGTTTCGGCCTCTACTGTTAAGGTTAGCTTCTTTTTCAAGAGGAACCCCTCCATAAGAAGATGCTAGAACTCCTAAGTGTTTTTCTAGTAACGTAACAATAATGATAATATTTTGTATTTACTTATTAAATACGAAGTCGCATAAGGATAGGATGAGTCACGGTTATATCTTGTGTTAAGGACAATAAAAATGTGGATTAGGGGAAATTAAAAACTAGATTACACTAGATTTTATAAAATTCTTCCGAGTTTATTAATTTCTTTCCAGTTATAGCTTCTACCGCAAATATTGCGGAGCTTGCACATCCGTCTACTCCTGAACTTAATTCTTGAGCAGAATCACCGGCAACGTATAGATTCTTTATGGGTGTTTCTGGGCCTAGCCTTTTTTCCCAGTACCAATCAATAGTTCTTCCAATTCCATCAACTATCGGGAACAGTACCTCGTTTCTCCAGTCCCAATCATTCTCAAAGTCGAAATTGGGGAATAGGTTGCTCATGTCCTCTATCATTCTTTTGGCTAATGCATCCTTGTCACGGAGGTCTTCCTCTTTAGGTAAAACAGCAATACTTAGCACATATCTTCCTTCGGGGGCCTGCTTAAGCTCTGGACTTACTTCATAAATCAAGTAGTATGATTCTACTTTCTTAACCTCTGACCTAGGCACCAGTATCCATGTTTCTGTTGGTATATCTCTCAAAGGTTTCTTGGCGCCACCAAGTATCAGGAAAAGTTTTGTAGCTTCTTTCTTCCCCTCTTCTAGCCTCTTCTTAAAGTCCTCAGGCATTTTTTCCTCCTCTATTAGATCAAGAAGATAGTATACTGGAGCAGCTAGGAGAATTTTCTTTGCTTCTATGACCTTATCATCCACCATAACACCTTTTGCCTCACCGTTTTCGACAATAATTTTTTGAACATTTTTCTCAAGGTGGACTTCTCCACCACTCTCCGTAATAACTCTATGTAATGCTTCAGCGATTTTCCCTACGCCGCCTTCAGCAGAGAATACTGGAGTCTTATATTTCTTAATTCCCTTAAGATAGGCTTTCATACAGAGAATTAAGTCGCCAGCAGAGTTCCTATTTGTATCAGTAATTGTTTGATAACCAGCTACAAAACCATCTGTGAAAAGTTCACGCGCATTCTCATCGAAACCGAATTCGTCGTAGAGATCATTTAAGGGCCTATAAGCCCATTTCTCAATAACCTCCCTAAAGGAAACTTTCTTTACATATGACAGAAACTTCCTAAGTTTTAACTTTGATCCAAAGGAGATCCATGGATACGCTCTTATTTGCTCAATAATACCAACCGGAGGCTTATGCAACTTACCATTCTTGTAGAAATAAGGCATTTTAAGAGGTACGAATTTGAAATATTTCTTTGCCCCAACTCTATCCAAGATGAATTCTAGATAATTATTAGTAGCGAAAATATGATGACCAAAATCAATTAGGTAATCCTCTCTATCTGCCCATCCCCATTCCTTAGGAGTCCTTGTAGCGGCTCTGCCACCAACGAAACTATTTCTTTCGAAAATAGCAACTTTATACCCATCCTTAACGAGAAGAGATCCAGCAAGCAGTCCTGTAAACCCAGCACCGATAATTATAACATCATACATAGTAGAGCACCAAAAGATTTAGGTCACTATAATACTTGAAAATAGGAATTTAAATAATAACTAGGAAACATGAACATTAACTCTATCTAAGATAATTCTAATGAATTGAGAAGCATTATTCTGAAGTAAAAATAGAAAAATAATGCATTAACCGAGTCAGATAGGGTAAAAATTTTCTCACGATTGATAGCGAACTAGGAGAAAACATCGGGGATACAATAGTGTATATCCTGAAGAGTCGAATGAGCTTCTATAAGTTTTCAAATGTTTCATGGAGAGCATCAGTTTATTTTTTGCTTTTTTAAAGAGTATTAAGGAGAATTATGTCGAAGAAAGAGATCTCAAAAGTAAAATTTTTATACTCTATCGAGGATACGTATTAATACGTATAATTACGTATGGTGAAGATTGATGACAGAAGAGATTTCTTGGATAAAAGTAGCTGTACTTGCTGCCGCCTATACTGCATTGACTTATGCGATCATGCCTATTGCCTATTTGATAAACCAGATTAGGATAAGTGACGCCATGCTAATTATACCGTTTCATAAGAAGTATGGGAAGAGTGCTGTCATAGGTTTAACGCTTGGAGGATTCCTAGCAAATCTAGTTTCCCCGATACAGCCTTGGGACTTAATATTCGGGCCGGTCACGAATCTACTGGTGTGCTTAGTGATCTATTACCTAGGGATGTTTTCAAGGAAACTTAATCTAAGAAGAGAGTTGAGAATAATCCTAGGAGGTGTTGGGGCATTAATAGGTGCCCTGATAATAGGTCTGTTAATAGGCTACGAGCTGGTCTTCTTAGCACCACCAGAGCTTTCAGGGCTTTCAATGGGCGCGTCATACATAGAAGCTGTCGTGGTTCTAACGCTTAGCGAGCTAATCGCTCTGTTTATTGGCGGCTTAGCATTGTTAAGTACTTTGTTAAAAGCGGTTCCAGAATGAATTCATTAGCCTTTACGCAACATAATATCAACCATTATTTTTGGAGCATCAATCAAAACTTTCTTCTCAAAACTATCGGGTAGATCCTGTATTGCTTCTATTCCAGCATAGATCCTTTTCACCATTAACTCAAGCAATTTTTGTTCGAGATTTATCTCTTCAGCAATTCTTAGTAAGGTCTCTTCCTTCGTTATCTCTAAGATCTCATCTACTGAGTATTTATCTTCGCAGAAGCTCAGGATAGCTAGTTTTAATGGCTTAAGATCAACATTACTAACACCGCTTTTGAGGAGTCTCAGATCAAAAATATCATCAGCTATCTGGTAGGCCTCGCCAGTTAAGATACCGTACTTATAGGCATTTCTTAGGTATTCTCTTCTTCCCGATGAGAGGACTCCTAGATAAGATGCTGCTCCAAATAGTTCGCCAGTCTTTAATCTATTCATTAAAGTATAGGCTTTGGTAATATCTTTTGTATAAAGTTTGGGGTCGGTTTCTATTAAGACTCCAAGAGTTATTTTATATATGGTCGTGGCTAGAAATCTTAACGCTTCATTAGATATGTATTTAGTGAATTGACTGGCAGCAGTGAATAAGAAATCCCCAACCAGTACAGCTAATTTAGCACCGTACTCTTTCCAAAAAGCTGGTAAGCCTCTCCTAACCTGGTGTCCGTCGATAAAGTCATCATGGAGTAGTGTAGCGGCATGTATAAATTCTATAATGGCTGCGAAGTATTTAGCGAGTCTACTATTGCCTCTTAACGCTCTCGAGAAAACTAAAACAAGAACTCCTCTGAATCTTTTCCCTCCACGCAAAGCTCTTTCGGCTAACTGTCTAATATATGGGATTCGGCTAATAAGCTCGTTTATACCCTCATCAACTTCTGCTCGTAATCTTTCTAAAAGACTAGTGAATTCCTGTATTTTCTGTTTCTCTTTGTGCATCTTCTCGCCTCTTGTTACATGATTCACATTGGTATATTAAATAATCATTTTGATCCGATTTCATTCACTTAATCACTTATTTAAGGCTTATATATTTTACAAGAGTCTTGAAAGCATCTTTAATACTGAAAGTACCTTCGAAGAACCTGTAGAGTAGCTCATCACTTGCTTTTTTAGCCAATCTTCCCTTATTAGGGATCCTGAGAACAATCTTTAATAATAAAGCGCCTTTCTCGAGACGAGGTCTAATAGTGTTATCGAATAATTCTTCGTAGTTCTCCTTATACACCATGGTACCTCCAATCAACGCGTATCTGATACCTTCACCCGTCAGAGGCATGACCATTCCAGCACTCTCTCCTACAACACGTATTTTTCCTTTAACAAGCTTTTTTAATGGACCACCTGCGCTTACATAGCTTCCTCGTATATTAGTTACTAATTGTAATTCGAATTTTTCAAGCACTTTATCAAGGGTTTCTCGAAGGAATTGGGAAGAGTAATTAATTCCGCCCACGCCTATATTGTAGAGATCTCCTCTAGGAAAGACCCATGCATATCCTCTTTCTAGACCCCAAAAAACAATGGTATCAGGCGGAACACTCTCTCCACGGGCATAAGCTTGAAGCACTGGAATAGTCTTGTAATTCTTATAATCTAGAAAATATCGTCCTAATACACCAATACCGGAGGCATCCACGATCATATCAAAATTATCCAGCTTTGGTAAGTCTTTATAAAGAATGCGTTTATTAAAGAAGATCCTAGCTCCCTCGCTTTCGGCAGCTTCCATCAGAGCCACTAGAAAGGCTCTTTTATCGATTATGTATCCGTTTGCTAAGGGGAAGTCTCTCATTTCTCGTACAAATTCGCCCTCCCAGTAAAACATTACACTCCTAATATTATTGAGAATGAAATCTGATCTCTCAGTAAACGGCGTATATCTCAACGCATCCGCGGGTATAGCTTCTCCACAAGGTTTCGAGGGCACTTTCTCAAAGGGATCAGCTTCATAAACAATTACATCATGACCATCCTTTGCTGCATTGTAAGCAGTACTTAAACCCGCAGGCCCGGCACCAATGATCGCGATTCGCACTATAAAAACACCCCTATTACATAACTGGAGCAAAAATATTGCAACGTAAACTATCTTTAAATAATATAGGTAATAACAGAAAACACTATTGATAGGAAATAGTAGGTTAACAACCTACTATTCCTTGTTTCTTTGTATAGATTCTTTCATAAGATGTTTTTGAATAAAGCTTTACATTAGAATAAATTTGGGAAAAGATTCCGGAGAAACTATCTATTCTTAGGCAGGTATTTGAGCAACAGTTTCACGAACTGTGGTATGATTCTGGTCTGGACGAATATTCTACCGGGACCTTTAGCCTTAATTGCAATACCTTCGCCACCCAGGAAGAATGTTTTCCATCCTCCAAATTTTCCAATGCTCCATTTTACGTTGCCATCTATAGCTACGGCATGGAAGTTATCCACAATAACTTCCTCACCTGGGTTGAGATTTATGACATCTATGCCACCATAACCAGAGACCCATACACCACCAGTACCTTTTAGCTTCAACCAAACCACCTCTCCCTCAGCTAGTAGTCCCTTTAAACCTCTAAACTTCACGCCTATATCGATGTTTCCGTGATGAGCCAAGTAAGCCATATCCTGAACATGAACCTCTGAGTTCTGAAGCTCTATATACACAATATCTCCTGGTAAAGCGGGAGCCAACCATATTTCTCCTCCAGAACCACCACCCGTGTATTCATTCATGAAAAAGCTTTCGCCACCAAACATTTTCCTGAGAAAGCCCGATACTATACCACCATACACACCAGTTTTAACCTTAACATCGCCCTTCGTCACTACCATTGCTCCGCTTTCAGCGACGATCTTTTCGCCAGGCTCTAATCTTGTTTTAAGTAATGAATAAGCTGGAGAGAATTCAATTTTCCATTTCAATATGATCCACTCCTAGAAATGCGATCCATTAACTATATCTGTAAAAATAAATATTTAAGTGTAAGCGAATATATGGATTAAAATGAAAACAAAGAGTTTAAGCATAGTGAGTAAGGGATAATATACTTTGGTTCTTTTCATAACGTTTTAGAATCTCCTTGAATATTAATATACGTTGAACTTCGCTGGTTCCTTCCATGATTTCAAGGGCTTTAGCGTCTCTATAGAATCTCTCTATAATGGATCCTTGAACATATGCGTGGCTAGCGAAGAGGTGCATGATGTATAAAGCAGTATCCATAGCGACTTTACTTGCTTCTAGTTTAGATATCGCTGCGAGATACTTTGCATCTTTTCCATCATCCATTTCTCTGGCAGCCCTAATAGTTGCTAACCAAGCAGTCTCAGCTCTTGAAGCTAATTCTGCTATTCTTTGCTGTACATATTCATTCTCGCTTAAGTATTTTTGGAAAACTTGTCTAGTAGTTATCCATTTTAAAGCTTCATTAAGCAATCTATCCACGACACCTATACTTATCGCAGCAGTGGCTATTCTTCCAAAGTTAATAACTGTGAAAAGAAGTTTTAGAGCATCTTTTCCGCTGGCAACTAAATTTTCTTTTGGTATTTTTGTATTTCTGAAAAATACTTTTGATATACCGCTGCCTCTCATTCCTACTAATTTAAGACTCGGTGCTACTTCTACACTATCGTTTTTCTCTACGATAATGATTCCCCAGTCGTTCTTAGGCAATTTTGTTAGGATCGCGAATATGTCGGCGTAAACAGCATTGGTGACGAAGCTTTTCTCTCCATTAATTATTAAGGAGTCGTCTTCTAGTTTAGCTACAGTCTCTATCTTACTTATATCAGAACCCCCACCTATCTCAGTAATCCCCAGTCCACAAATGACACCTTCTTGACTAATCTTCCCTAACAAATCCTTAAAGCGATCCATAGCTGACTTCAAGATCCCGCAGACCTGACAATGAACCATTAGAGACAACCCAAGCGCTGGACTGATAGAGCCTATAAGTCGAAGAAATAGGACAGTCTCTAATATGTTCCAGTTTTTCCCACCCACGTCCTGAGGAAGTGTTACTGAAAGTACTCCGTTCTCTTTGAGAGTATTTAGCAATTCTTCTGGGTATTTATTTTCAAGGTCAATTAAGCCGCTGTATTGTTCAACTTTTTCGCGTAGATTGTTAAAGAGTGCGCATACATCTTGATTTTTCAACACTTTAATCTCCTCCAAAATTTTAATCAATAATGCTAAAATGTTCGATGAGGTTCTTGATACTACTAAGAATAATTATAGTTTATATGTAGTGGTGGTTAAATTTTTATAGAATTAGTATTTTCGGCTTTGTTTCAAATTTATCTCTTTTCTCAGCCTAGTTCTTGCCAGTTAATGGCT
>CAZFGR010000024.1:0-25244 GCA_964518475.1 uncultured Nitrososphaerota archaeon | reverse complement strand
AAGAGAGGATTAGAGAAAATTTATATGGGGCAATAACTTCATGGAAGTGTGAGAAGTCTTTTTTCCTTAACCTTAATCTTCTTTAGCTCTTTTCTCCCCGCTATTCCAGCTATGAGATATTACTATTACCATTCCCAAGTGATTAGACATAGATACCATATATTGAGACCCACTTACTTCTTTCTTAGCCATTTAAGCAGAGCTATCACTATTAGGATTATTATTAGTATTGATAAGTCTTTCAAATATGACAAGAGACTCTGCGATGGTTTTGTTTCCTCCGATATTATTTTTTCTGGAGCATTCTCCCAGTCATAGTTGAATACTTGGAGATAATACTGAGCGATTTTCTCGTTAATTATTACTATGCCTGCCTCCCTATTCTCCCTCAAAGATGTGGGAGACCAGTTAATGCTTGAGATCAACACTATTTTTCCATCAATTATCATTCCTTTATTATGCATTGTTTCGAACCAGTGTGGCTCACCATAGTCTTTTGTATAAGCATAAGCAACCTCTATTCCATGAGAAGTCAGGATTTCAGCTGTTTCATTATTCTCGTCACTCTTAGGATCGAGAATTATTTTTACCTCTACACCTCTCTCCTTAGCATTGATTAATGCGTTAATTAGCTCGTTCAGAGTTGGGTAAATATACATTTGCTCAATATAGATGGATTCGTTAGCGGAGTTTATTAGATCAATTATGAGATTTTCCGAGAAGTCTGGAGAGAGAATAGGAATCATTTTTACATACTCGGTATACTTAGTAGCTGTGAATAAGGGTACATAGTCCCCCTTAGGAACATAATAAGAGACAGCCTCGCCTTCAGGTGCCGTGTTTGGGTCGTAGGGCTCTGCTATAGAGAGATCGTACAAGAATACATCTAGGAAGTAACTAGCTATTTCTTGATCCTCAATTATTACCCCCCAACCCCTGTTTCCATAGGTAGGGTCTATCGGAATACCTGATTTAGCCCAGTTTTCACTCTCAATAATTACCGTGCTATTATCTATTATCACGAACTTAGCATGTGCAAATCTATACGTATCTGATGCCCAGTATACCTTCACGCCACGAAGATATAACTGTCGCACAGCCCAATAAGTGTACTGACTCTCATAATAAGATACGTGATCATCCTCTAGAATAAATACGACATTAATCCCAGCAGCGCTAAGATTCCCAACTATATCTAATAGATAAGGATTACTAAAACTGTACATCTCTACAAATAGAGATTTTTTCGCCGATTCTAAAGCTTCTTTCAGAGCATCATAAGCACAATCAGGAGAGACAAACGTTGTGATATTAGCTATTCCTTCTGAAACTATTGGCTGAAAACTAGTAATTACGGGTTTTTCACTGAGCTTCTCAATACTAGTTAGTGAGTCATTAGCGATGAATCCTAGAAATATTAAGGCGAGGAAAAAGAGAACCTTAACTTTCTTCAATTTTATATCCTCTCTTACCGAGTTTGTGAAGATAAAAAATGTTGAAAGCTTTTTTTTTAATATCCTTCTTTTCTTAAACTAATGAGGTAATGCCAGACCACCACTATGTGATAGAAAATGCCTAGAGATATCATGATGTAGTACGCATATTTAAGCCCGAAAAGTGCCCCTAGGAATATGCTGAAGAGTCTTAGATCCCGTCTTATTAAGAGAAGAATTTTCCTGCTTGGCTGTCTCTGGTAGCGAATAATGTACTCTTTTCTCGCGTAACTACTCATTATGAAGCCAGTTAAGGGAATAGCTAATAAGAGAAGAATCAACGGATCTTTAACAATGGTATAATACCCATAAGCGATTCCTATGGCTAATAGCATATCTGCGTACCTATCAAGGATAGTATCAAAGACAGCCCCATACTTCGACTTAAGACCCTTGAGTCTCGCAACTTCTCCGTCGCAACCATCGATTATTGAAGCTATTTGGGTAATTATCCCAGCAATTACCGTGTACAAATAACTCCCGAGGGAAAATAGATAAGCTGCCAAAAGAGCTAGAGAGAAACTAATTATACTGATCATATTTGGCGTCAGGGGGGTTCTAACCAAGTATTTAGAAAGCCTAGTCGATATCCTCCTGTTAAGATAATATGAAATAAAACCATCGTCCGGCTTATTAAGGCTTCTCAATAGCTTCTTTTCAAGCAGTTTGAGCTTCTCCTCCGAGTCCACATGCACTACTTTTTCCTCGTCCACAAAGATTACCTTCTGATCCTTTAACCTAATAATGTTCTTCAGAAACTCTATGAGCGATACTGATTCCTCTAGGCCATTAGTAATATTCAGTAGGGCATTTTTAGAGACTATAAGCCCCACCAGTACCCCATCGGGATTCGCTAGATCATATCCTATGTCTATAATCCTAGAATCTCTAAGGGATACCTTTACTTCTCCATTACCTCTCAACTCATCCCTCTTCAGAACTAGGAATAATGTTTTTTCGTGCTCTTTCCCATCAACGATTTTACTCAAGTATCCTTCCACAAGGAAGTATGGTCCTACCAGAATTAGCAAACGTTCAGGCAACTTTTCTAGTAATTCTAGAATAGAACCAAGCCTTTCTCCATCGCCAATAAAGAAAATATCAAGATCCCTCGCTCTGCGAGAAAACCTAATAAATTCCTTCAACTCGCTATCCCTATCTCCCAGAATCACCATCTTTTTAATCCCACACTCCTTGAGATTAAGAATAATTCTCTCCAAAACTGAGAGACCTAAAACATCCTCTCTCAACAAATACTCGTCACGTCTACTATTAGGGGTTGGAGATAAGAGTACCAAGGCACCTAATCTCGCCATGCACCTCCCTCCTCCGTAGTCTTTAGAGAGACTAAGGGAAATTTTTAAGGAGAGCTCTGGTGAATGTAGAAGGAAATTATAGAGAATTGGAATGGAGATTACTAACAATTTCCACAAGGGTATCCTAAATAATTCTTATGCCTAGATTTTGTTAAAAAAGTAACTGCAAGAAGAAGTTGTTCAATTAGCTACTATAGAGACTCTCTAGCAATAATTTTATATGCCTTTTTGATGCTCTCTGGTACTCTTTCTCTTTTACCAATATCCCGAATGTAATTCATGTAGTTCCTTGCTTCCTCTATGCTAAGACCTAGTCTCTTGCAAACCTTATCTATAATATCTCTTAGCTCCTTAATTTCTCCCTCTTCATAAACTTTCACTATTTCTGTTGCAAAATCATTTATTGATGGTTTGATTCTTCGTACAATTGCTTTTTCTTCCAAAAATGCTTCAAGATACTCAATATGCTTTCTATTGCTTGTTTTACCCCAGATTCTCAGTCCTAACCCAAGTTTCTCCTTCAGCAAAAATGGTGCGAGAAAAACTGTTATAGTACCTTCACTTGTTCTAATTTTAACCTTCGCAACTCCCTGCTCGTCAATCTGATAATTTTTAACCACTTTTTCGAGCCTAGCCAGCGTATCCTTCACATTCTTAGTTATCGTAAATTCAAATTTCAGCACCGCTATAGCCTCCAATCCGAGATTTCCACTATTTCAAATATTGGGAAAGGAAGAGATTTTATTATAAGTCAATTTCGGTTGGTGGAGGTTCCACAGAGGAAGCAGAAAAATTCTCACTAGGCTTAGTGAAACTGGTTGTAGCGAGCATACTTATTCTGGTATACGCTGTACCATATTATAAAAAAAGAAAGAAAGCAATTACTCATTTCTCGAGAAACTTTGTTATGAATTCTAATGTTCTCTCCAGCATCGCATTGAACAATTTTTCGCCTTTTTCTCTACTAGCTTTTGTTGGATCACCTATCGATCCTGTGCTAGTTAATTCATCCGTGTTCCAAGGCCAGACTACCTTTGTTTTTTCCCACAACGCCATGTATGGTGCTTTTTGCTCTTTCAACTCTGGCTTCTTGATTTTATTGATTCTTACCTTATCAGGGATAATTACTAGAGCTTCACTAGTTTCAAATTCGCATGCATGACCCCATACACTGCTCTCAAGAGTCTCCATGATTACGTCCCTTATTAACTCCCAAGGATTAACAAGAACGGTCTCTAACCCTATCTCCTCCCTTATTTTCCTTAGAGCAAGAGTTAAGGGGGCAGTGTTACCTCCATGTCCATTGATAATAATTAATTTTTTCACTCCATGATGCTTCAGGCTCTTGGCAATATCAAAAACAAGGCTTATTAATGTCTCGCTAGAAAGCGTTATTGTTCCTGGAAAATTCATATGGTGGGGAGATACGCCATACCATATTGGTGGTAAGACAAGCACTTTACCATTGAGAGCTTCCGCTATCTTTTCAGACAATACTATTGAACTATAAGTATCCATACCTAACGGTAAGTGCAAGGAATGCTGCTCACAACTACCGATCGGCAAAATAACGGCCTCTATTTTATCAAGCAAGTTCTTAATTTCTTCCCAAGTATGCTCATGCCAATAAATCATCTTTGACGCACCCGTAAAACGTGATAATAAAGAAGAGTAAAAAAACGATCTAATTCTAGAACCAATATTCCAGAATGACTATCTTTACTTCTTTAAGTTTTCCTTAATGTTTCATAGAGCTATTAAAAAATACTCAGTACTACTAAATATAGCAATGCGTCTATTCAGAGAAAAAGTTAAATAATTGCTAGTGTTTGTACTTGGTTTTACGAGGTGTTAGGAATTGGCTAAATGGCGATGTAAAGTTTGTGGCTATGTATACGATGAAGAAGAGGAAAACAAGAAGTTTGAGGATTTGCCCGATGACTGGAAATGTCCTCTATGTGGTGCTCCCAAGAGCTCATTTGAAAAAATAGAGGAGTAGAAATTTTTGACATAACAGAACAAAGATAAATAATATTCTTCTTCATCTTTACTTACTTTTAGAAGATTTTTTTTCTCTAATTTCCAGAGAGATTATTTTAAGTACTCTTGATTATCTTTCTCGCAAGCCATTATCTGTAATTGGTCACCGAGGTGGTGCTGGTTTTGCTCCAGAAAACATAATCAAGGCATTAAAACAGCTATTGATTTTAGGAGTAGATATTATCGAGGTAGATGTTAGGGTTACGAAAGAATAATGAACTTATTCTTTTGCATGATGAGGATTTTTGAGACCATACGAACTTAAAGTAAGGCCGAGGGATCGAACTATGAAAGAGATTAGAGAAAAGATCAATGTGAAAGGTAAGCCTGTCGCAACACCTAATGATGCTTTGTCTATAATTTTGGTGGAAAAGCGTGTCTACTCGTTAAGATCAAGGAGGTTAATAGTATCAATTTGGTTATGAGGCTTCTTAAGGGGGTATATCCTCCCGTCAAAGGAGTATTTAGAAGGATTATCAAGAATTATTAGTTAATTGATTTCGTTTATAGAGGACTCTTGCTGAGCTTTAATCTCTTGCCGTTTATAAGGGTCTCGATTTCTATTTCTCCTTCCAGCATTGATGTCTTGATTTTAGGGAGTAACACATCCTCTACTTGGAATATTCCAGCAGGACTAGTCATATTCACAGTTATTCTCAATGGTTTCTTAATTCCTCTAGACATTTCAACATCAGTAATACTTAGTGCAGACACTGAATGAATATCCACTTTTCCTATGTTGTATGGCTTTCTACTCCTACCGGCCGCCATATCACAACCATCACCGACTTTCACAGCCGAGGCCTCGATGGTAAATGCTTGAACTTTTTCATCATGACTATAGATAGCGTTCGCAATGTGAGCGAATAGAAGCCACTTCTTCCTCTTATCCTCATTCTCGTAAAATCTGTTAATGATGTTCCATATCATATCGCGAGTTAGCCATAAACTATGCTCCCAATGACTCTCACGATGAATCATGTTTCCTACATCATGCAGAAAAGCGGCAAGAGCTGTCACAAAAGCGGCATCGTCAAACGATCCTAAGTTATATTTCACTATGTTCGGAGGGAGAATATCTTTTATTATTGTCAATATTTTGAGCGCGTTCCTCATAGTTATAACAGCGTGTGACCAGCCATGATCATTATATTTAAGATAACTGACAACGATAATGTTTGTGGCATTCATCATCGCTCTTAACTCTTCATCCTCCAGCAACATATCTACTAAGGCTCTTGTTTTCTCGAGATCCTCTGCCGCAACAATCTTTCTCAAGTCCCTAATTATGTTCTTTAGCTCCATTCTAGGCGATAGGGTAGGAATTATACGATACTCATCAGTCAATTATACTCCCTCAACTAATAAGGGAACGGTGATTTATACTATTTGCTAACGAAAGCATAAAAATTTGTTACCCAGTGCTATAACTAATTTAACAAACTAGGGTGTTCAGCGATGCTTTAAGGCTCCTTATAGCTCTAGGTAGATCAATATCTGCTGGACACACAATTCTGCAATGCATACATAAAAGACAGAGGAAAGGCGCATTATTCATTCTCTCAATAAGTCTCTTGCCATGTCTTCTTATTTCAACGCCGAATAACTGAGGAGTGAATCTAAAACCGCTACCAATACACGTAAGGGGGCACACCTTATAGCAAAGTCCGCATCTCAAGCATGCTTGATGGTTTTCTTGCCCACTCAACTCACTAACCTCCTAATATTTTCAACAACATTATAAGCAGTTATCAGGGCTACTCCCAAACCATTCAACTCGCGAGTATAATCGTAGCCTCCTAATACGCTACCACAAGCAAATACGTTCTCTAAGACATTTTCACCCATTATTACTTGGGATGATTCGTTTATTATTAATCCACTTCTTAGAACCTCGTGATCTCCCCATATGTAACTATCAGCGAACCCGCCTTCAAGACCGAGATTTCTGATTCTGTAGTTAAACACTGTGTCTTGGAGGTATTTGTTGAGAGATTCGTCAGCGAGAATAGCTAATCCTCCTCCAATAATATCACCAGTAGCTATTACTATTGCCTCGAAATCCTGCGTTCTGAATGTCTTATCACTGATAGCATCTCTCCATAGGACTTCTTTAGCCCGTTCACCCTCCAGAGTAACTTGTAACTCTTTTACTCGCGAATAGCGCACTCCAGTATCATCTAGAACCCTACTTAATAATCTCTGTAATCTAAAACCCGCATAATATCTAGGCCCAGAAGGCATTTCACTAATCAAAAAATCGCTCTCCCCATTCAGATCTTTTAGTAAGGAAAAAGTTTCTAAATCAAGAAGTGCAGGGATAAGAAAGATATCTATACGATTCCTACGAGCAAGCTGCTTGAATTTTTTGTAAAGATCATGTAAATTATTCCTTATATTAATATAGTATGATAATTCCTCGACACCCCTTACCCCGATATCGATTATTGCATGAGTTACCTCAATATTAGGAAAACTTAATGCTTGGATATAACTACGCAAGAGCTTGGCTACAAAACTAGGATTAAATCCGGGATCACCCTTAAATCCCGTTATGCATATACTTACATTCTCCTCTGATATCATAGCACCTTTCATCGAGGCCTGAATAGCAGCTGTTGGTTTTATTGTTCCTAGCTGGGTAATTACGAACCAGTTCTTATTACGGTTGTTAATATAGATGGCTTTAAGATCCTCCGGGAGGTTACGCCAGGCATCGTTTAACATTTTCTCGAATTTTGTTCGAGAAGCGTCTGTCACGATTGCATAGGGGTGATTTTCCTTGCTTAAAACTTCGTCAATCCCTTCTTTAAAGTCTTCTAAGTATTCGCCTTTCTCTATAGAGTATCCGAGAATGTCGAAGCATCCAGACGAGAAAGCTGTTGCTCCAAATCCTTTGTGGAGCACGATTACGTCATAGCCCGTTTTCTTGAGTAAGTACGCAGCATAGGCTCCAGAGAATCCCATTCCTACAACAATAATCTTGTGCTCGCTCATTTTAAAGACCTCGCAATTTGTCAAAATTGCCTAGGATTCTCAATATTGATAGGGTAAAAATGTACTGCCTCGCTTGGGATCCGTACAATAAAGGCTTAAGCGGTGAGAATCTCCCCTCTAAATACTTTAGATACTCCTTAACCAGTTCTAGCTCTTCCCTATTAGTCTCTTCATGGATAATTCCAAGACTAGGTAATAAGCAGTTCTGGCCTTGACAAGGACCCATAGAAAGTCTCGTTCTACGTCTTAAATCACTTATTCTCAGTGCCCAAGTATGCTTGATAGCGTATCTTATCTCAGCTTTACTAACCATTTCACATTCGCAAACTATGTCATTGAACTCGGGATCTCTCAAGAATCTGCGTGCTAATAGACCCCATTTATTAAATGCTTTTAAGAGAATTTCTGGCATGAACTTAGCTTTTTTCAATAGTTTTGTTAATTCTTTCTCATCGTAAAACCCTGGTAAGGGCTCTTTATGCGTTACACACTTACCACTTTTACCGAGCTTTTTCATGACTATATCTGATGCTTTCTCTGCCATGAGCCTATAAGTGGTCAATTTACCCCCAGCAATGGTTATAAAGTTTGAAAAGCCGTCATTCTCATGATCAAATATTACAAAGGTTCTCGAAATATCTCTCCCAGTACCAGCTCCAACCAAAGGACGCACAGCCGCATAAACCCGAATAAAACGATAATTACGTAGTTTTGGGATTGTTTTTACACCTTCCCTGTATAATTTGAGAACTTCCTCCTGTGTAGGAAACGCCTTGTCTGGATCCGTTATATTAACTGATGTGGTTCCAAGTATTGATGTTGTATGATGCGGAACTATAATGTCTCCGTCACTGGGGGGTCTTAAACGGTTAATAACCCTATTAACTATCCTATCCGTAGCTACTATTAGTGTGCCTTGATTTGGTTGTATCGGGAGTGTTATTCCCGCTAAGGCTGCTATTTTCCCGGTCCACGCCCCCGCTGCATTTACTATTGTATCTGCTTGGAACTCCTCTAGAATCTTCTTCCTATGATCTAATATTTTTACTCTAGTGATTTCATTACCCCTAGTAATGAACCCCACTACTTCACTATAATTCTTTATTACAGCCCCCGAGTCGTGAGCATCTAATAAGTTGAGAAGTGTTAGTAAGAAGGGATCTATACTGGCATCGTTTACCCAGAAGGCTTCCCTTATATCTGGATTAATATTTGGTTCTAGTTTTAACGCTTCGCTAGGTAGCAGACTTTTACAAACCACTCCAGTACTCTTGCATCCCCTCAAGAACTTCTCTGGGTAATCCTCGGGGTCTTCCTTAAGGGCTATGAAGAGGCCACCAGTATCATCGATTATGTGTTTCGCGATCTTACGGAGAATAATGTTCTCCTTCGCACATTCCTTAGCTGACTCTGGATCCTTAACAACGTATCTTCCCCCACTATGAAGAAGTCCATGGCACCCCCCAGTAGCCCCTGAGGCAAAATCTTTCCTCTCAACAAGCAGTACTGACAGGCCTCTTAGAGCTAGATCTCTCGCAATACCCGCCCCCGTTACTCCGCCACCAATAATTATGGCATCGAACCTCTTCATAATAAAGGCCCTATAAAAAAGCCTTAGGAGATAATTCTGATCCTTACTTTATATATTATATTTGCGTAAAGAGACACGGATATACTATTGAATAATTCTCTTCTTCAAATCCAAAAATAGAAGGTCTACTCATGATTGATTAATAAGAGGTTTGGGGAAGAACATTCTAGTTCTCAGCGTTTTCTCGGAACCATCCATCTTTGCGCTTTCTCCATCCTGATTTAATCATGTTATCTAATCGTTTTTTCAGATAGTTTGTGATATTTAGATCGTCTGTTAGGATTATCCCCTCGTATACCGCATCTAAGAGAATAGTATTTTCTTCAAAATTCTCTAGTACCCAGTTTTTTTCGAATAAGTGGATTTCTGGTGCGATAAGATCCGTTTTATAAGCTATTGTCATTAAGTCTTCAAGGATTTGAGTATTTGTTTTCTCCATTATGACGAGAATATCAGTGTCGCTGAAAGCACTATAGTCTCCCCTACCCCTACTCCCGAATAAAATTATTGTTACCTTGCCGTACCTCTTTTTAACCTCCGCAATGAATTTTTCAAGGTTCTTTCTCCAGTTCTTGTTCCGCAAACTTAATCGCTCGCTCGGCAACATTGATAAAAACCTCCAATCTTTCCTTAGATATTTCTATAGGAGCTTCTGGATATCTAGCGTAAGTATACATAAACGTAATAAATTCTAAATTTGGATCGTCAAAACCAACAGCCTTGCCAAGTTCAACTAAATTATGTGTATAGGGTCGTGACCCGAATTTATGTATATGCACAGCTTTCAGCGCCAACTCTATCGCTTGATGAATTTCAAAAGCAGCCACATCTAAGTTTCCAGCTTTAAGATTCATTAACGCGGACCTAAAGAATTCCTTCGCTCTGTCTAGCCAACGGATAGGTTTCATTAATGTTCACCAATAGAGGTACATACCGAAAAATAAAAAGCTTGTCCAGTTTAAGCTTTATTATTAGGTATCGACAATATTTAGAATTCTCCTTAATTTCTCTAGAATTTTCTTTGGGTGACTCATGCCTACCTCCTCTAGAATATCTGGTTCTCTCAGAATATCAACTACGCTTCCTCCTGCTACAATTCTTCCAGAATTGAGCAGGTATAAATGGTCAGCATTTTCTAACCCAAAAATCTCGTCGTGAGTCGCTATAATTGTTGTTTTCTCCACTTTTTTATACTCTCTAATTATTTCAGTTATTTTCTCTCGATAATAGTTGCTAAGATTCGCTGTTGGCTCATCCAGAATTAATACTTCGGGATTGGTGGCAAGGATACTTGCTAACACCACCAATTTCTTCTCGCCATAGCTGAGTTTAAACGGATTTCTATTCAGGAGATGCATTATAGCTAGTTTCCTTGCTATCTCTTCGACTCGTTTCCTAATCGCCTCTCTACTAAAGCCCAGTTGTTTTAGTCCAAAACTTATCTCTTCATAAACTGTTAAGTTAAACAATTGATCATCCGGATCTTGAAAAACAATCCCTATCTCACTTCTAACATTTCTCGACGAAGTAAAGATGTCTTCCCCTTCGAAGAGGACTTTACCTTTTTGCGGTCTTAAGAGCCCTGCACAAATTAAGAGGAGAGTGGTTTTTCCACTACCATTCGGGCCAAGAATAACTGTTACCGAGCCCTTAGGTACCTTGATGGATACGTTTTCGAGTGCTACAATTTCTCCTCCATAGCTATAACTAACGTTTTGAACCTCTATTATTGGTTCCAAAGCAACCACCTATATTACCGAGAAAATACTAACGAATACAACACACGTAACCAATAGTAACAAATCTTTTGGTCCCATTCTATACTTGTAATCAAGCTCAACACTTAAGTCAAAGTTTCTGGATCTAAGCCCTAACGCTAACCGCAAAGCAAAATACTCCGAAAAAATTATCATATCCCCGAGAATAGATGCGAGGAAGAACCACAAATTTCTTAGAGATTTTGTTAATAGACGTGACTCTCTGGCAAATAATCTCCTAGCAAATAATCTTATCTGTATAGGCAATAATTTCATGAATAATACAACCATTAAAACCAGCTTTGCTGGTACATGTAATCCCCTAAGAGCAATTATAATATTTCTCCATCCTAAATAGGAGAGAAAAACAGCCGAAACCATACCAGCCGCTAACGTTCTCAAAACGAGAGAGAAAGCGCTAAAAATCCCCTCTAAGGAAACCCAGACGTCGACTATAACAAGGTTCAAATATAATCCATCCCCAGACCCTATGAATATCGCTGGGAGAGTAATAATAGTTGTGAATAGGGCTAATAGTCCCGCTAGTTTCAATAATCTTACAAGTTTCACATTAAGGATGATTCCAAGCAGTAGGGAAAGAAGAATTCCTAGGATACTTACCCAGATCCTCTTATTAAATGAGAAAAAAATTGTTAGAAAGATTGTTGTTAAAAAGATTACACGAGGATCTAGGGAAATCTCCCTCTCTTCGTTGAAAATGTCCAAAGCATCAGCTACATTTTCTAGAAACTTCTCAGTAAGCATTCTCAATGCTTCTTAGCCTCCACGAGCCTCATTAGGATAAAACCTATAGCCACTATTACTAAGAGACCGATTAAACCCGCTACTATATAGCCTATTAATGGATTTAATCCTGGTACACTATAGTCATACAAGGGTGTCCAATTAATTTCTTCCGAAAGATCTCTCAAACCGGCCTTCTCGGCTATGATATCGAGCGGCTCCTTATAACCGATGAGATTAGCTATGTATACTCCAAATATAGGACTTATTAAGAGCAAACCTACTATGACTATCCATACTCTCTTGTTAGTAAATATCATTTATGCCACCTCCGTACTTAGCATACCCCGAGAATAGAGATAAGCTACGACCAAAGCTGTTATTAATCCCTCTACAACGCCAAGAGCGAAATGATAACCAGCCATTACCGGTACGGTAAGAGAGATTGGATAAACGAAAAGCGTTGATAAACCTATTTCTAGTCCCGCAACAGTTCCAGCGAGTCCTAGACTGAAGAGTCCAGCTAAGAATCCTCCAATTAAGGCCCCGTTTCTACCCTTTATAATTTTTGTAACAGCTTGGTATACCCAGTAACCAACGAGAACGCCTACTATCGCCATATTGAGAACATTCGCACCAAGTGTGGTTATTCCTCCATCATGAAAAACAATACACTGGACAAGAAGAACAAGAAACATCGCAAAGAAACCCATGTATGGACCAAGTAAAATACCCGCAAGACCTCCACCTAAGAAATGCAAGCTAGTTCCTCCAGGGATGGGCCATGCGATCATTTGAGCAACAAATATTCCAGATGCCAGTACAGTCATTCTAGATATAGTCTCTATGGAGAGAGAATCTCTAATCCTTACATAGGCATAAACTCCGTAGCTAATCATTACCAGATACGTTACAATGCAGATTATAGGATCCAAAAAGCCATCTGGTATGTGCATTTTTATCCTCTGAGTAACACCTTTTAACGAAAAAGTAACACTATCTCTCGTCAGAAAGAGAAATAAAAAGATAGCATATATGTCGATCTCTAGAACAAGCCTAAGAATCAGTGAAAGTGCCAAGAAAGGAAGAATAAAACTTTAACAAAGAAAAAATGTTGAACTGTATAAGTAGTATGATAATATGGTATGATTATTCTTTCTTCTTCCTATAGAGGGCTTTGATCTCCTCTGGAATATGCTTAATCAAACCATGCTTTATTAAGATATCAAGCATTGCTTGAGACTCCTCAATAATCTGCTTCGCCCTCTCGTACTCTTCCTGCCATGTGGTTGGTCTTCTTGCAACTCCTTGTTTCACAGCCTGCATAGCCGCAGCAGCAGCCTCATAGGGGAATACATCAGCCTCATCCATTCTTGGTACTATGTAGTTCTCGTGTATTCCCCTCTCTTCTGCGAATTTAGCAAGAGCTTCTCCTGCGGCTATGCACATTTCGTCAGTTACTGTTCTTGCCATTACATCTAGTACTCCCCTGAAAATTGCCGGGAATCCTAATGAGTTATTGATCTGGTTTGGGAAATCGCTTCTCCCAGTAGCAACAATCCTAGCTCCTGCTTCTTTCGCTTCCCATGGCCATATCTCTGGTATGGGATTGGCACATGCGAAGACTATTGCATCATCATTCATTAGTTTGATGTGCTCTGGTTTAACAACCCCTGGACCTGGTCTGCTCATTGCTATCAATACATCGGCTCCCTTAAGTGCTTCCTCTAATCCTCCCTCTCTATGATCAGCATTCGTGTGTAAAGCCCACCATTCTTTGTAAGTGCCTTTCGCATCTTCTCTATGGGGGCCGAGGAGTCCTTTGGAATCTACTATATAAATATTCCCTGGTTTCGCACCAGCCAAGAGCAGAACATCAGCTGTTTTCTTGTTGGCGGATCCGAAACCTAGAAAGACTATTTTTACTTCGCTTAATTTTTTACCTACCACCTTTAATGCATTCTTTAGCCCCGCATAGACCACAGTTGCTGTTCCTTGTTGATCATCGTGCCATACACAGATGTTCAGTTCCTCTCTAGCCTTTTCTAGAATATCAAAGCATTTTGGTTTTTCGATATCCTCTAGATTTATTGCTCCGAAATTAGGTTCTATCCATTTAAGGAATTGAACCATTTCTTCAGTAGTCTTCGCACGCGTGACCAGTGGAAAGGCATCTACTCCTCCTAGGTACTTGAACAAGACTGCTTTTCCCTCCATTACTGGAAGACCAGCTTCCGGTCCTATATTTCCTAGACCCAGAACTCTACTTCCGTCACTCACGACAGCTGCGTAGTTCCACCTATTTGTATAGTCCCATACTGCTTCTGGATCCTCATGAATTATTCTACAGGGCTGTGCTACGCCTGGAGTATATACCCATGCAAAATCGTCATAGGATTCAATAGCACATTTAGGAAGTACCATCAATTTGCCACGATAAAATTTATGAAGCTTTTCAGCAATCTCTCTCCAGACCATTGCTTTCTTTAACAATTCCTCTTTAGAAACCTTCTTTTCAGTATCCATAAGAGACGCCAAAGCGAAGTAGTTTAAAAAGGTAAAGATGAAGAGCTTATTAAATTTTTAGGAAAAATCTATTTATTAGTATATGTAAGACAATACAAAGTGAAAAATTAGTGAAAATTTTTTAACTCTTTTTCGAATAAGAACATAGATCTCTCAGAGGACATTGGCTGCACGCCGGTTTATTTGCCCTACACCATCTCCTCCCTAATGCGATGAGGAACCGATGAACGATATCATAGTTACCGCTTCTGGATGAAAACACTTTCATCAATACTTTTCTTATCCCCTCGTAATCAGCATTAGGTGGCGCTATTCCCAGTCTTTTAGCTACTCTAGCGGCGTGAGTATCGACCCCTATAGTCTCTTTTCCATATAAGGCTAGAAATACATCTGCTGTCTTTTTACCAATACCTGGAAATTTTAAGAGTTCTTTTCTAGCCTTTTCAACAGGCATTTTCAATATTTCCTCTAACACCCTATCAGAGATGTACTCTGCTAGAGCCTTTATTCTCCGAGCTTTTTCCCTGTACAATCCCCCTGGCTTTATAGCTTCCTCAATACTCTCGACACTAGCTTTTAATAAGGATTCTCTTGAAATTCCTATCTTGTTCTTCAAGTTTTCTAGGGCTTTGATAGCGTTCTTATCACTTGTATTCTGGCTAAGAATAATAGCAATGATTTTTTCAAATGGATCATTGGATACATAATCGACTACAAATAATTCTTTAGATAAGTCAATAGCTTTTTCTAATCTCTTGATAATTTCTTCTCCATAATTATTCACAAAATCTTCACCTTAATCCTTGATAACTCATATGATTTTGTTAAGTTTATATGAATAAAATATGAATGATTTTTCCTAGTACTTGGAGGAGATTGCTATGTTACCTTGTATTCTCGTCATTATAGATGGTCTCGGAGACGAATATATTCCAGAGTTTGGAGGAACTCCTCTACAGTATCTTTCTGATAAGTTAGAAGTTCTCAATAAGTTAACTAGAGAAGGCGCCGGGGGCTTGATGTATCCAATAGCTCCAGGTATTCCAGCTGGTAGCGATACAGCTCATCTCTCAATTTTCGGGTATGATATTAAGAAGGAGTATCCCGGGAGAGGTTTTTTTGAAGCTGTTGGTGCTGGCATAGAGTTAAAACATGGCGAAGTCGCTCTTAGATTCAATTTTGCTACCGTGAAGAAAGTTGATAACAAATTAATAATTCTTGACAGAAGAGCGGGTAGAATACGGGATGATGTGGCGGAAGAACTGGCATTATTTCTTCAAGAAAAAGTTGAGGAAGCTGGGCTACCGGTGGTTATTAAGCATACTCTAGAACATAGAGGAGTCATGATAATCAAGCCTGAGAAAGAGTTATCTTGGAGAATAACAGATGTTGATCCTCACGAGAAAAATGCTCCAGTTCTTGCCTCGCAACCTTTCCAGGATACTCCACCAGAAGAAGTAGAGGCTGCAAAATATACAGCCAACATAGTGAATCAAGTAGTAAAACTTTCCTTCAAGGTTCTCGATAATCATGAGATAAATATCGAGAGAAGTAAAAAAGGATTACTAAAAGCAAACATTATTTTGCCTAGAGGAGCTGGAAAAGCGACCCGCTTAATAAGTTTTAAGGAGAAATGGGGATTCAAAGCAGCCTTCGTCGCTGGAGGCCCTTTATACAAAGGCGTTGCGAAGGTAGTGGGGATGGAGGAAATAAAAGTTGAAGGAGCTACAGGGCGAACAGATACCAATCTCAGTGGAAAGGTGGAAGGAGTTCTTAGAGCACTAAATATGGGATACGATTTCGTCTTCCTCCATATAAAAGCTACAGACAGTCTGTCTCATGACAAAAAGCCTTCTCAAAAAGCTGAGTTTATAGCAAAGATAGACAAGGCCTTATCTCCATTATCCGAGCTGGACGATGTAGTAATCACTGTCACCGGAGATCACTCAACATCCAGTCTCCGGGGCCGTCATATAGGAACCCCCCTCCCAATAGTCTTCTGGGCAGATAAGATTAGACGCGACAATTCCAAGTACTTTAACGAGATAGAATTTGCTGAGAAAGGAGCTTTTGGAGTCATAAAAGGGAACGATGTTCTACCGATTCTCTTAGATCTGGCTGATAGAGTTATGGAATATGGCTTAAGGCCTTCGCCAAAACCAGTCTTTTACATAGGTGCTCCTGGAAAACCCTTAGAAATTTGATTATCCTATGTTTACGGAATCCTAATAGTTATATGCTCAATATATATTAGGACTATACGGACAAGATGCGTATTGAAATTCTGTCGGGCACAGAAGAATTTTTATAGAATAATGTCCTTTTGTTAAATGTACTAGCATTATGATTACTATGAAATACTTCCAAATTATAATTTTTTAAGAGAAGCCATTAATGAGGTACTGAGAATATAATTGATTTTAAATACTGAAGATAAAATACGAAGCTGGGTCGAAAAGCATGATTCTGGGATATATTCTAGCGGATTCTGGGGGCACACCGATAATTACGCGGGAATATATTCCCATACTTACTAAAGAGGGGCGAAACTTCTTTGCACAAATAAGTGCTGTTATGTACTCATTTGTTGAAGGGCTTGTGCATAGCAGATTACGACACGTAGAGACAGAAAGTATTCATCTATATTTCGCGAGCACCGAGAACCTCATTTTTACATTATTCTCAGATATTGAAGACCCCGAGCTGGAGAGTATTGCTGAAAGAATTGCTCTTGAAATAGAAAGACTCGGATTTGATCCAATTCAGCTTCAAATCGATGAAAGCATAAAGAAAGAAGTAATGGATCTTATAGACCGCTATCTAAGAACTCCGCCACCGGATATAAACCTTATCAAAGAAATCATAGGTAAGATGAAGGGCCTACTTGGTCATGGAAAAATAACCAAACTCGACTTAACACCACCACCAATTAGAACTCGAAAAATATCTCTCAAAGATATTAAACTTAAAAAAACAGCACTCCAAGATTTCAAGGCATTATTGGATTATGTAGTTAACCTAAACTATAAGGACATACTCGCTAAGACATTCGCATTCTTTAACGAAAACTACTATAGTAATGCTGCAAAAACAATTTTTGTTAAAACAGCACTCTTAATGATGGAAAGCAGCTCCTCCGAAATTATAAATCCAGATGAACTAAAGAGCCTCATAAAGGAAATATCCGATGTTTTTATTCAAATGCTACTAGAGTATAGTCTTGCGGAATTCTACAATATTTCCTCTTATAATACTAAATCAAAACTAATACTCACAAATAAGACAATAATTAAATCAAATATTGCTAGAGACTTAGAAGAGTCTGTAGCGTATATTCTTGCAACATTCCCGCCAATAGATAACGAACTTGCTAGAATTTATGCCGAGATCCTTCCCAAAGGTTCCCTACTTCATACTCTCAATAAAAGTTACGAGGTTATGTATAAGTTCATATATGGTTACGAGCTACCATCTGATGAATGGTTATACTATCTTGGCGAGCTTCAACAGGAAACTTTAAGGAGCTTTGATAAAAAGAGCTTTGACCATGCAACGTCTTGGCTTAGAGCTTGGGTAACGATCTTATCCATATCACATCTTCAGAAAGGTATAAGTCTGGAAGAAGTGTCGGAAATTCTAAAGGTTTTTGAAAAGAGTTGGAAGAAATGGAGAACTTGTCTTGATAAATCTGAGAAAATACCAATAACGATAAAGGTGGAGACTTATCTTAGATATCTCGAGATACTAAAGATCTTGTCAATAGCTACTGGTAAAGATTACCTAAGTAACCAATTGAAAGAGATCATACAATGGATTAGAGCCCTAGGCAAATACAAGCTATCCGAGAGAATACCAATGATTAAGTATACAATTCTGATGTCCGAACTCCTCGGCTTTGTAGCCGAGATTCTAGCTAGGAGGGGAGAGATGTCTCCTGAAATAATCAATATGTTAGAAGAAATTATCGGAGAGGACATCTGGATCTTATGGACTCTCTCTCCCACAGAATTCTCTCTTTACTATTCCAATCTACTATGGACACTCACACAAATAGCGGATACAATAAGACTCAAAACTATCCGGAGAGACTTGCTGGAACAAATCATTCAAGAATTCGAAAACATAAGGGAGGTTCTAAAGGGTTACCCAGTAATATACTGGTCAGTAACACTAAAACTTATAGAAGCTCTAGCTATTTTAGGTGTTGACGAATCTCTTGAAAAAATCGATGAGATGCGCCAAGAGGCCGAAAAAGAAAATCTCTTAGCTTTTAATGAGCTTGTAGAAAGAATTCTAAAACGGCACGAGAGTGCAGAGACTCACTAGAAAAGCAAGCATTGAAATCAATACCATATCCTCTTTTTTGAAACTAATAGAAGTAAACACTGTTCTATTTGGGGATGGGGCTCCCCATAATTCTATTGCTTCAGCCAACCTGATCGCTCTCCTTAAAGCAGATACTATTAAAGGAATCCCTAAGACGCGGGCGTAAGCCTTGATTCTATTTATGAATCCTCCGCGAAAAGCTCCTCTGAGAGATTGAGCCATCTTTATTCTAGTAATCTCTTCTAAAAGCATAGGCGCGAACATTGTAGAGACTGTTAAAGCAAGTATGAAAGACGCTGGAAATTTCAGTCTCAATAAAAAGTCCTCTAGTTCTTCAGGACTTGTTGTGACGAAGAAAAGACCAATAGCTAGGAGACCGATCACAATTCTCATTAGTGCTATTACTGCTAGGAGTAATCCTTCTAAAGTAATCCAAGGCTTTAGAAGATAGGTTTTTTCTTTGATAAGACTAGAATACAAGAGCGTATTAAGCGGTAGAAAAATCACTGAGAAAACGAGAATTACAGTATAAATATGTGTTAGATCTCGCATACTCTTACTCATTATTAATGAAATTGCCAAGATTATCAGGGCGGATAAAAGAAATCTTTCAGATATCCAAGGAGAAAACACTAGAGTGGTCACTATAAGTAATTTAGTGCAAGGATTAGCTCTATGCCAAACACTATCACGTTCAACATATGAGATTATCTTTGGTAAGACCATTCTACACACCTGATTATTTTTGCTGCTTCTTCAATACTTACAACTCCTCTGACGCCAAGCATATCCATAAGATGAGCTATTTTAGGTCTGACCAACTTATGATTCTCAATAACAGAGTCTGCGAGAATTCTTTTATCACCTTCCTTAACAATCTCTCCCTCACTTACTAAAACTATTTTATCTATGGGCAATTCCGCCAACAATTCAATATCATGTGTAGCAAGAATTATTGTTTTCGAACTTAAAACTTCTCTTATCTTTGAAAAGAAAGTATATTTGGTGTTCCAGTCAATGCCCCGTGTAGGTTCATCAAGAAGCAAAATCTTAGGATCCAATACAAGGATGGATGCTAGCGCTACTCTTAATTTTTCTCCCCCAGAAATATTAAATGGACTTTCTTTAAGCAAATGCGATATTCCAAGTAACTTAGCAATTTCCAAGACTCTTTCTTTTATTTTTTCTAGAGGGACTCTTTGCATTCTTAAAGCAAAGGCTATCTCATCAAATACTGTATCATTGAAGAAGATTTCTTCTGGATTTTGAGGCATATATCCTACTAAACCAATTAACTCATTAAGCTTCAGTTTTCGAGAATCCTTACCATATATCAATACTCTACCTTTTACAGGTTTATGAATTCCCGAAATCAACTTCAATAGTGTTGTTTTACCGGCACCGTTAGGCCCCACTATTGCAACAAAAGCACCCTCTCCAATTCTGAAGGAGACGTTTTTTAGAATCCACTCTTTATCATAAGCGAACCAGACATCCTCTAGAACAACTGCATCGCTGGAATTCCTAAGTACATCGCTTACTTTAGGAACACTATAAGTTCTAAATACTTTGCACTTTTTCTCATCAAGCTTCTTCCTAAATTCACTCACGCTCAAAACAATTTCATTATCAGAAAAAAGTATCCTAGAAAGCATTGCTAGCTTTGGATAACCAATCCCAATTTCCTTGGGAATATTTGAAGCAAAAATGTGCTTCGGGGGCCCTTCTGCTATTACCTCGCCATTCTCTATCAGCACAACTTTATCAGCTATCATAGTTAGTTCATCAAAACGATGCTCAGCAACGATAATTGTAACATCTAATTCATCCCTAATAATGCTGAGAGATAACAGAAATTTCTGTGCACTGAGTGGATCTAGCTGTGACGTAGGTTCATCCAGGAGAAGAACTTTTGGTTGCAGAGCTAGAGCCGCTGCTAAAACCACCTTCTGCTTCTGGCCAGCACTCAAGGATAATGTTTCTCGATCCCAATACTCCCACATATCAACAAATTTCAGAGCCTCTCTGACTCTCTTAATAATCTCTTCGCGAGAAAAACCAAGATTAGCCAAACCAAACGCCACGGCTCGCCATACTTTTCTGGCGAGAATTTGATCCTCTGGAAACTGTGAGACTGTTGCAATACCTTTTCGCAACCTATTTCGTGGAGAAAAATCTGTAATGTCTTCCCCAGACAAGATTATTTGTCCCGCAAACGATCCTTCGTAGAAAAAAGGTATTAAACCATTAATTACTCTAATTAATGAAGATTTTCCAGAGCCTGAGCGACCAGCTAGTAGGACTATTTCCCCCTCTCTCACGCCGAGGTTAATCTCTCTCAAAGCATACTCTTTCCGATACATGTACCTGAAAGATACATTGTTTAATCTGAGGATCTCAGCCAATTTGGCGCCCACTCCCTTGGAAGGTTTAGAACCAATGTAACTGCTGGTATAACATTGATTGCACCTTGAATTATATTAAAGAGGAATATAAACCCTAGGAACGTGAATAAGTTCATTCCAAACCAAGAAGCAACGGTCTCTAGCGGAATCCCCGGTATGTACAAGATAGGGATGAGAACATAATTAGCTAGCGTCATAATTAATGATCTTGTGACTATGCTAATAATCCCCATGAAATAAGCGATTAATTTCTTCCTCGTCGATTTGAGTCCTACATAAGTTACAAGAGATAAAGGAAGTGCCGTTGATAAGATCGCTAGAAACTTGAATAGTGCACCAATAGGATCCCTAGGGACATAGGAGAGAGCTAAGATAACAGTTGATAACAAGGCATATACCGGTCCAAGCATAGCACTTACGGCCAGAACTGGTAATTCCGCGATATCAAATTTTAAGAATGGTAATGGGGCGAAGGGATACTCCATAGGAGATAATGCAAGAGCAATAGATAAAGCTGTAAGAACAGCAGTAATAGCAATTTCACGCGTTCTTGTTTTTTCCATCAATATTCCCTCAATAATACTGCTTTATACGTATAATTACGTATTACCACGAACACAAAATTATTCGAAAAATAAGACTAATTTAAAGATACAATATTTGTTACGCAGTCTCGCATATTCCTTAGTCTAATCGTTACACCATGCCAAACCTACTAAAATTTAAAAATGTTTTAAAGGCTTGCATATTATCTCTTTCACAAATAAATCAAAGAAATTCGATGTATGTGCCGGTTTTATGATACAGGCAGTATCAGCCCCCCTCCCAGTTCCAGCTATAGCTATCACATCGCGATTTACTGGTATTAATCCCGCATCAGCGGCCATTACTACAATCTCAACAGCGACTTTTAAACCCTCTCCGAAAAGTCTTAGGGTTTGAGCCATCAATTCGACCGGGCCCCAAGTATTGAGAATTTTCCTAATCGCTCTTTCAATTCCACCAAAGGCATGGGAACATGTGAGAATTTTTGCACCTTCAGCCACTAGTTTCTCACGTAGATCAGAGGGGAACTCCTGAGTACCAGGCTCTTTAAAACCAGTCATATGAGTCACTATGACAAGGTTGTATCCTTTAGGGTTAAAAATTTCAACTGCTTTACTCGCTGTATATCCAGTAGTAGAAGCCACAACAATATCTTTTATACCTAATTCATCCGCTCTCTTCTTAGCTAATTCAAGCGTCTTCTCAGTATTTTCTTTCCCAGGATTTTCGAAGTACACAACCTCTCTCTTAATCATACCGCCACACCTATACTATACATAATCCACTTTTCCAAAAACGAATTATCTATGCCGCTGATATAGTATGAATAAAAAACATACTATTTTTGTGAAGGACCCCCTCTTTTTTAGGTCTTTTAATAGGTTAAGCATCCATCTATTGAAATCTGTATTGGTGCATCTTACCTCAAGACTTTATTTATTTGTGTTCGTATTAGGGATTTCATGCAATGCATATTATTGCTTTATAATCTATGTCTGTCGTAAATATTTTTCTCTGATCTCTATAGAACAAGTTTTATAGTTTATGCTTGTAGTGATCCCGCATGGGAAAACTCTTAGAAAAATTATTACGCATTACCGTCAATAAGCTAGCTACTAAATATTCTGAGCCCAGCATTAGAGTACCTATTAATGATTATTATCGAGCTTTAATATCTTATTCTAAAACCGAGGTCTTGTTAAAAGAGATGCTGAGAAAGTACGGATTTGAGGGCATCGCCTCCTCTTTTAGGGATTCTATATTTCTTGTCACGGACACTCTCGAATTAGTAGAGTTTCGGAATAGAAAGATTGATGATATATTAGAAGAAGTAAACACTAGGGGCTTAAGAATAATAGGTGCTATTAGAGAATGGCCAACTATTCCACCGCACTTCTTAGCTTCTGATTACATATTAGCGTCAGAGTTGGACATTAAGGCACTGTTGTCTTTCTCCAAGAAAGGAGCGGAGGTTCATGTATTAGCGATGAAGGGAGATTGGTTAAAGTGCCTTCAAGTACGTAGGTATATTGTAGATAGGCTCTTTAAAGTGGCTGAAAGCTTCGTGCCAAAGTTGTCGAGTGAGAAAATACCCTACTTATCCGAGACAGAAATTGATGAAATTTCCTTAGAGGAAGGAGTTCTACGCATATACCCCGAGATACTAGAAGAAAAGAAATGGAGGAATATTGTAAATCTTTTAGTCATGTCTTATCTAGGAGCCTCAGAGTACCCCCAATATATCTTTTTCAGGTTAATATGAGCTTCCCACGAGCCCAAGCTCCGTTAGAATCATTCTTATTTTTTCTTCTACTTCCGAGGGTTCTGGAGTTAATGGTGGCCTCACGACTGGTTTTACTGGAGTCCCCAAGATTTTAAAAGCTGTTTTAATTGCTGATGGGAATGATGATGCATAATCATATATTCTCGCCAATTTTGCCAATTTTCTCGAGAGTCCTATAGCTTTTTCATACTCTCCATTTCTGTAGGCATTGTATAGCTCTACATGGATCTGAGGAGCAAAGTTAGCGCATGCCATTATTCCCCCATCGCCACCGATTAGTAAGGTGTAGAGGAACATATCATCAAGACCGGTCAGGATTGAGAAGTCCTTCCTAACCTCCTTTAATGCTATGATTAAGTTTCTTAGATAAGAGACGCTGTCGTAAGTAATCTTAGCCCCCGCAATATTACTATGCTCCTTCGCCAGTTTTTCATAAACCTCGACAGGTATGGGGTTACCAGTTAGCGAGGGAATGTTATATACAATAATTGGCAGGGATAATCTAGACGCTATGCCCGAAAAGTGTTCTATAAGGTGTTTTGTCTTAAGTTTAAAGAAGAATGGGGGTGTGGCGATTACTCCATCGACTCCTAAGTCCTCCATCTTCTTGCCGAGTTCTATACACTCTAAGGTAGTATTCGAACTTATCCCAGGGATTATTTTTACTGAGTTCTTGGCTTCCTCTAGAACTGTTTCGACAATCTTTATACCTTCCCCCGGCTTTAGATGCACGAACTCCCCAGTAGTTGAGTATGGGAAAAGTCCATGAACGCCTTTTCGCATAAGAAACTCTGTCAACCATTTAAGAGCCTCAAAATCTATGGAATAGTCCTTCTTAAACGGAGTTATCATGGGAACAATTACACCGTGAAACATTTCATAACGCCTCAGACAAAAATTATTCATGAAATAATCCCAAAATTTAAGCCAATAATTAGACTAAAAAACCTTTACCGTTTTTACTTTTGTCCGCTTCATAATTATTTTTCAAAAGATAATTGATTGTTTTTTTATATCTTCAAATTCCTCATGGAATATGTTTATTAAATATAGATCTATGATGATGCAGTGTTTGTTGCATTTAGCATTAATATGTGGTTTAGCGTAGTTACTACGATTTTCTTTTCACCATAAAGCTTAACGATCGCCAAGCCATTATGATAAAAAACAGTGTGTCTTTCCGGACCTAATGAGAAACGAAACTTAATGAAATTAGCTACTTTATCATTGAGATCCACTACGTACAATTTGTCGATACTGAGACCAATAATTTCGTCCTCACCATCAGAGTCGATATCATCTAAAATAATATTTGAGAAAGGTAGGGGAATTATTAATTCATCCAAAACATTGACAGCAAACTCTATCTCACCAAATTCATTCAAAGTGATAAACTCGCTTTCCCCTCCAAACCCTGCTACGAATACTTCTAATACACCGTCTTTATCAAAATCAATTAGTGTAGGCGAGAGTACGTTGATTATCATAAAGTAGTTTGAGAGATTTCTGACCCAAAAGATCTCTCCATTGAAAATATTGACAGAGATTATGGAGGTATTTATTATGAAAAGTCCAGAAACAGTATTATTTACCCCGATAAATATTGTTGGTACATAAATGTGGGATCGGCTAATCCTAGTATCTACGTGCCATAGAATGCCCTGACCAAGCTTATACCCGATGATGGTACCGTTAGGGGTAGTGTAGAAGAGTTCTTTGT
>CAZFGR010000023.1:0-25498 GCA_964518475.1 uncultured Nitrososphaerota archaeon | reverse complement strand
CGTGTGGGTCAGAGACTGGAGAATCAAAGATAGACCACCCCCATAAAAACATCACTATGTTTTTAGCTATTTTTTGGTTTTTTTATTATTTGGGCGTGTTCTCTCTTCTTGTTGCTGTTTGTTGAGTTGGCGTTTGTGTTAAGGTCTGGTAGAGGGTATTTAATAAGTCTTCTCTTCCCCTGATTATGAATGTTTTTCCGTTTGTTAGTCCTATTTCGCAAGCATGTTCTACTCGTATCAGTAGTAACGCTATTCCAGTAAGTATTGATAGCATTGCGAATGATATGAACCCTCCTAACCAGATATTCGGTATAACCCCTATGAGTAATAGAAAGATTCCAAATACTTTGTAAGGAGGTGGTATTTTTTCTGGTAGCGTTGGTCTTATAAGGATAAGGAGTGCTCCTAGGAGAATCTCGAAGTAAGCACCTATATATGATAGAATGAAGGAAGAGGATATAAATGCGCATCCAGTCACTATTAGAAGAATTCCTAGGATTAATTTGATGTTCCTGGGGAAAATGCTTGGTCCGTTTCTTGCATAGCTTATAGAGCTTCGAGAAATTATGTAATTATTTCTATCACTCGATATCAATGTTATTTGATCATTTGTTGCGGAGAATTCCTCTAACTGGATCTCTATTGATCCAGTGAACATGGCATCACACCAGTAAAAACTATGCCTATAAACAATATAAATCTTTATTGAAATAATTTCTTTGAAACAATGTCAAGTAATCAAGAATGCTGAAACGGGAATTAATAAGCATTCAGAGCAAATTCATTGCTACTCTTAACATGTGATAGATTCATTGACAAGATTATTTTAAATTTTATAAAATACATACTATATGATTTGCAACACATAGCTTGGAGCTGTTTTTTATGGTAGAGTTATTAGAGGGCGAGAAAATAATTACGAGAGTGCAGCCGCATCCAGTTTCTTTCTGGCCCTACTACCTCTTCTTTATATACTATCTAGTGACTGGAGCATACGTTATTTATGAGAAGGACGCTATAATCTCTTGGGCTTCTCAGTACATCTCTCCAATCCTAGGCCCAGTGGGCATAGATATAGCATTCATAGCTATCTGGTGGATCATTCTAATAATCCCAGCGCTAATATTCTCTATACTCAGGATTTCTTGGCGATGGGTCATATTATACGTCTTTATCGCTGCAATAGGTACTTATGCTGTGATTAAGTGGAGTGCGACTCCCCTGGATCTATACTATGTAACAATAGGAGTCTCTATAATAGGCATAATACTCGCTGATCTCTATAGGAGGGGTCATGAATATATCCTAACAAACTATAGAATCATTGCTAAGCTCGGCTTCCTCGGTCATAAAGAGCGAGATATACTATACTCAAAAATAACAGATGTTGTTCTAGACCAGGGCTTTCTGGGAAGAATACTTGACTACGGAACAATCATACCTTTAACAGCTTCTGGTTTAGGAACTGGAGAGGACTTAGCAAAAGTAGCTGTTGGAACTGGTGTTGGTAGAAAGACTCCAGTGGGTGAGGTTGGAGCAGGTGTTGCTGTGGAAGGAGCCAAAGGGGTCACTGTTCCACGAGGAAGATCGAGTTATATTCTCTATGGTGTTCCAAATCCCGAAAAAATCAAGAAAATAATTGATGAACAGAGGATAAAGAAAGAGGAGGCTCCGTATCTCCAAAAAACGGTTGAGCTCCTCGAAAAACTTGTCGAAAAAGAAGAGGAGAAAGAAGAATAATTCCCTATTCTTCTTTTTCAATTTTTCAACTCACTAAAGCAGTTGAAGGATTTTGTTAATACTGGGTTCTTGTATTAACTATTTTCGGCAGTATATAATATCTTTTTGTGAGGCTTGTATGAATATTTTTTACTATTGGGGGGATTAATTATTATAGTTTCCCACTTAATGGTGGTACTTATGAGTGAAATTATGAAGAGGAAAGTAGATTCTAAAGGGAGAGTAGTTCTACTCTTCAAGAATATGCGTGATGTGTTTATTGCTAAGATGGGGAACGTTATTATCGCATCCCCTAGGAAATCGGAAATTGAGAAAATTCTAGAAATTATCGAAGAATACAAGAGGAAGGAAAAAAATAAAAGCCATCAAGGATTGGTTTAGACTAGTTGAAGAGGCGGGCCTATCAGAGATTGAGGAAATTGAAACTCAGAAACGTATTAGTAAGGCCTTATTAAGGGATGCTATATGAGTAGAGTTTTTTGGACACAAATGCGTTCTTTAGAGGAGAACGATTTCTAAAGCTCGTTGAGAATGGCAATATGTTTATTTTTCTGGATGTTTTAGGCTAGTTTCTTAGAGTTTCCTTTACCAAAGCCGCTAATATTGTTGCTAATACTGTTAAGCCAGAGATAATCAAGAAAAGTATCTCGTATCCATATGTAGCTATAACAACACTTGTTATTAATGGACCAATGATAGCCCCTACTCCTCTTGATATATTAAGGAATGAGAGAGATTCAGCTTCTCTACCCTCAGGAGCGATGTCTTTGAAAAATGGTGTCGCTCCTGAGATTAGTGTAGAGAAGCTTAATCCGATCACTATGAATCCTATACTGAACATTATAGCATTATTTGCTATTAGGAAAATTAACGGAAAAATCGTTGAGAGAAGTAAACCAGTCATGAAGAGGGGTTTTCTACCTATTTTATCGGCCAATCGACCTAGTGGATACATTAGAACTATTTGAGTTAATGTATTAAAGGAGCTTATAGCTCCCGTTAGGTAATCTGGAATACCACACCTCATCATATATACAAAAATTATAGAGTTTATGCTCATGATATTTGCGTGCCTTAAGGCTAGAGCTATTACCAAGAAATGCCCGTTATTCCTAGTGATAAACCCTCTGCCAGGAAGCAAAGAGCGTTTCAATGAATCATTGTTAGACATATCATAGTGAATATTTTTTCTCTCACTAGATATTGGGATCAGAGAGATCGCGGATATGAGTAATACCAATGCTCCTATCCAGAAAATACTGAGAACATCTAGCACGTATAAGATTGCAGATACTATATAGCCAGAGAGCAAGAAACCTAAGGACCTACTAAGGTTGAATATGGATGCTTTTTTACCAGTCTTTTCAGAGGCTGCACCGCGCAGCAGCATTGCTGTAGCTGTTGGAAGAAAGGCTGCCGTGAATAAACCAAACATTGCACGCAGAATGATTGCTTGAATGTACTGTGTAAATACTGAGTGAAGAAAGAATATTAAGCCGCTGATAACTATAGTAGTCATAAGTAGTAGCTTTTCTCTGTCGTACTTATCTGCAATCCTACCCCATAGGGGAGAGGCTATTAGGAGAGGTAGCCAGTTCGCCACCATGAATAAGGCTATCAAGGAATCTGAGACAGTATCCTTGAACAATGTTTGTAAAGCTATATTGGATGCACCTATGGTAATATAGAAGGTTACTGTAGATAAACTGATGTAGAAAACCTTCTTATCCATTCTTTTCTAATCCTCCAATAAAAAGTGATAGAAATAGAAAAAGTTTAATCCTCGAAATCCATTGCGTGGTAAATCTCTTCTGGTAGTCCTGGGCAGTTCTTGTTCAGATAATACTTGCTTACTTCTATTTGAGCTTTTAGTAAGCGTTTGAATTCTTCCATTGAAACATAGGATGTCGGATCTAGCTCTCTTAGCCTCTTCTGGGATAGACCAGGTACTTCAGCAGGAACTAATACTTTTTCGCCCCAGACTGGATGTGGTTTATATTTAACAGCACCTCTTACTGCTTGTAGGAGAAAGAGCTCTGTCTCCTCTATAGTGGGTCTCGTTCCACCGACCGCTTTAGGTATTCCATCGACTTCAACAAGCACAGGCTCGGGCACTTCTAGTTTCTTTCCATCAAATTCTTTCTCCACCCATTCATACTTCGCTATAATTCGTCCAGTAGTGTTAAACATATAGACTTCTATAGGATCTCCTTGCTCTATCCTCTTCTTAAGGAATTGGTAGAACCTTACAACATGATCAGTGTTTGATGCTCCAATCGTGAAAGGTTGTGCGAACCTGGCCACGTATCTTATTCTCCCAATAACCTCCTTAGCCTGGGCGGGATGACCAATAGTCCTACCATCAGCTAGAGCCTTTGCAGCGAGTGCTGGGTCAACTATTTTTACCCACGCATATTCTGTGAAATACCCCGGACTTAGAAAAACAGCTGTGGTCAGTGGCCCACTCGATTGGACATCTCCATCAAAATACCCAGTATCCTCCAGATAAATAACGCTTCTAGAGTTCTTGTTAGGAGCTCCGAAGTACTGGAATACTTCACCCGTAAATATGGGATTGCCGTTTTCATCAAAATCGGTGTTCTCATGCAAAGCTCTAGGGCTCGTTGCTGCTCTCCACATAGCTTCCTGCTCTGGCGTCAGATCCTCAGTTTTTGTCCAACAGCCTCTTTCGGAGCCTATAACGGTATCCTCAAAGATAGCAATGATATCATCGTTCTTGATTACTTGATCCTTAACATATTCTAGAGGATTAATACCAAACTGTTCTATGTATATTTTCGCGTTCCTAGGCGTCCACACATAGAGTCCATGGGTGGACTTCCCAGTACCAGTAAGACCCCAGATTGCTAATACGATACGTTTCCAAGTACCATCAACTCTCTTCACAGTAAACTCTCTTAATGAAGCATGTTCTCCAGTACCGCCTCTCTTATAAACATGGTATATCCAGTGCGTGAGAACCGCTTTCTTCACCTCTCCCTGATAAGAGCTAGCTGTTATTATCGTTAAGCCATGATACGGAAAACGCATAACCATTAACATTCTATCAGTTCCCGGAATGTTTGGGTTTCGCAAATAGTGGGGGATAACAATAATCTCAACGTCCAGTTTCTCATCTGGTGGGGCTGGAAAAACTAGTTGTCTCCACCTATAAGCTATATCTGGGAACTGGGGGTCCACGTATACAGCAGCATGCATTTGAGCCTTTGTTCCAGGCTTACCAACGTATCCATCAACCCTTATTAAAGGTCCCTGAGCCAGAATGTGTTCAAGAACCCTTAACATCAATAATTTATGCTCGTATTGAAGTTCGTCATCACTGTTAATAACAACAGTATTAGCGGCTGATCTATGCCAAATATTCGATGCCCAACCCCAAGATCCATTACTGTATCTATTACCGTACAGAGCCGCTCTGGCAAATAGTTCTTGATCTGGAGGATTATTGAGAATAGGGGTCATCCCAGCCTTTTTCTTATACTCGAGAATCCTTCTAAAAGCTTGTTTAAATCCCTCGATTGTTAATTCCTCTAGAGGTGGTATTAGTCTACCCAATCTATTCACCGCAAGATCACTAGAAGAAAAAACCACTCAAGTAAGACATTTTACTTCAATACTATCTTAATAATACTATCATACATATTCCAAGTTCTTACATGAATAAGTTACAGGTAAATAGTAAATTATCAAAAACTTCTACCAAGAGAAAAAACAAAAAGTTGAGAAATCTACCGTTTTGAGAGATACTTCCAAGTACTGGAAAAGAAATTTGAAGATTAGTAATATGTTACGTTAGAGTATACTTCTTCAACTCAGTATCAATATGCTCTAAGATACTTTTCAGCTCCATGTATCTGTTCACGAAAGTTTCTGCGTCAATGAGATTAGATTTGAAATCATGCTCAAGCTTTGAAATCTCTTCCAAAATCTCTCTTTTCCTAGCCTCTAATCTCGCCACTATCTCTGCTGTTTTTGCAGGAGCTAAAACGTAAGTTTCCATCTCGGCTGGAGTTACATCCATTATTATTCTTCCATCCTCCATCCTACTTATCTTCTCAGCATACATGGCTATCGAGAGGTCATGGGTAACAATTATTATGGTCTTGCCCATTTCTCGGTGAAGCTCTCTAAATAACTCAGCTATCTCCCTACTAGTCGCAGTATCTAATTCTCCCGTAGGCTCATCCGCAAGGATTATCGGAGGATCATTAGCAAGGGCAACAGCAATAGCGACCCTTTGTTGTTCCCCACCAGATAACTCTCCTGGCCGCCTATCCATTTTGTCTCCTAATCCTACTCTTTTCAGTAACATTTTTGCTCTTTCAAGCCTCTTCTCCCTAGGATACCCAGCCAGTATCATCGGTAATTCCACATTTTCAAGTGCTGTAAGAGTGGGTATTAGATTAAAGAATTGGAAAACGAATCCGACTTTCCGAAGTCTGTACTCGTACAATTTCTTCTCGTCGTACTTAGAAATATCCTCCCCATCAACAATTATTTCTCCAGCATCTGGCTTATCCATCCCCCCGATAAGATTCAATAGAGTAGTTTTGCCGCTTCCTGATGGTCCAACGATCGCTCTGAACTCTCCCTCCTTCACCTTTAGATTGAGGCCTCGTAGCGCTGTTACCTTTACTTTACCGCTTCTATAAATTTTTACAACATTATTACATATTATTAGAGGAGACGCCATACACGCTCTACCTCCTTAATGATGTATTCTTACTTCTTCGGGCATGGGTTTGCGGGTAAGTATCAGGAATGGAATTGTATAGGAGAGTATTACTGAGCTCAAAATAACCGTGAGATACACTATTTGGTAAGGAGGTATCACGAATAGTACCCATTCCGGAGGATAATATATTCCAGAATACGTCTTTAGGTAAATATCTATGAATGGAAGAATCTTCGTACTTCCACCAATCCATGAAATCACCATTAGAACAGATACTGGTATACTTATTGTTAATGCAATAATGATGGCTAGTAATCCTTCACCAATCAGTAATTTTGCTATTAGATTCTTTCTAAAGCCACGTACTCTGAGTAAAGCTAATTCTCTACGTCTTTCGTATATGCTGATAGTTATTACTATGAAGACTACTAGGACTACCAGTGTAGATGAGAACAATAGACTGGTCTCATATAGGGATAGGAGTGCACTACTGTACTCCTTGTTTAGTATATTGAATATAACGTTTTCAAGAACTTGTACGGAGCCCTTTAACTGGTAGAAGTTCATTTTTTCCTGAATCTTTTTAGCTATGGCTTCCGGATCCGCACCCTTGCTCACATGGATTAGCAATATAAGCTCCTCTGGTACTAGATGGAAATATATTCTAGCAAAGGCGTTCCAGAAAGTATCAAAGCCCACAACTAGGTACATACTCTCGTCTATTTGCGGCGTAAATATATCCGAGAATATTCCTGGCAAGAAGAAGTAGTAGTCAATTAACTTATATTGTATTAGCGATAGTCTCCTTCCAGGTACCCGGCCTACTGAGATTGTCGCGTTTATAGGCAACATATTTCTCTTAACAGCACCCATGTTTATAATGCTGTAGTTCTCTTTGAGAAGTTCCGCTATCCTACTCGCGTTTTTAGTAATTACTAAGTACTCATTCTTGAAAGAGGGCGATGTAAAGTATATTGGATCTATTCCAATAACGGTTATCTTTTGCCACAATCCAAGCATGTAAATTTCAACATGTTTTATGTAGCTTCGAATAACAATATCCACGCCATTGATGGAATATATCGTGGAAATTATCGTTCTATTCAAAGATGCTAGATCTCTCACGGAATAGATTGTGACTTTAATGTCAGCTCCAATCGCTAGTCTTGCCTCTGTAATCATGTGACTCTTAGCTGTTGCTATACCACCACCCATGGTAATGTTTGATATTATCGTGAAAGCTAAGATAAACAAGACAAGTATTGTTCTCGTCGGTCTTCTACTTAGATTCTTTACAGCTGTTACTGTGGTCTCTTTTAGGAATGGTTTGATTATTAGCTCAAATACTTTTGCCAGTTTATCGGATAAGCCAACTACAATAGCTATTGCCCCCACAGCTATGAGGAATGGGGATAGGAACGGCATTATTGTTATTTCTATAAAGTAGAGAATATCGACAACATCTATTAGTACTGAGTAACCCACATTATAGGCAAACTTTACTAAAGAATTCATAATTCTCATGTTCAAAAGAAAATCTACGAGAAAATATCCTCCTATTAGGAGAAGCACTACTGCTGGTCTAATATCTATAGTACTGGCAGTTAATTCCTCGCTCTCCACATAATCCTGTATAGCTTCTAAAGGTTCTAACTTAGCAGCTCTTCTGGCCGGGAGAATTACAGTAAACAAGCTTAAAGCTATCGCAAAAATTATCGATGTGTAGAAATAACTACTAAAAACTCTCAAAAACGGCTCAATAATGGAGTATTTGGATGCATAATATGAGGACACAGCAAAGACCATTACAGAAGCTGTCACCGGACTCAACAAGAATCCAAAAAGACCACCTAGTATCCCCAGTAGAATCCACTCCATGAGAAATACTAAATAGAGAGTCCTAATGTTTCCACCACGAATCTTTAACAAACCTATTTCTCTCCTCCTAGTCTCAGAAGTCAATTCACCACTTATTAGATTCGTTATTGCGACAAATATTATGACTAGAACCACGATGAATGAGATTTGCGACCTATACTTCCTCACCGTTGCATAATACTCCATCATTCTGATATGAAGTAAGTTGGTGATTCTAATGCTGAAACTAGAGATCACACGTGCAGAAGAAATCGTTAATAAAATTTCACTCGTTAAGTTAGAGAGCCTATTTAATGTCGTGTATTCATCCCATGGATTTATCAGCAAATCCCTGTCGACCCATATGTAGTAGTAGAATGAATATATGTAAGGTGTGAATAGTTTCTCTAGAATTTTCGTGGCTGTTTCAATGTTGCAAATAAATATTCCGTAATAACCAGCTTCTCTAGCGAAATCATTTATATGGCGAAGCAGAAAATCTCCGGGTACGTATTTTCCAGTAACAGTCAAGTTAAACGGAAGTGTTGTGTCGTAGTCAAGTGATAAGAAGTTAATTATGTGGCCTCGGGAAACGTTACCAAAATCCGCGAATTCTCTATCGATGATGATTTCGTAATTTTCTAGAGGATATGTACTATCATTTAATAATTCTACTTGCTCTCTCCAGAACGGATCGCTGAAGTTAATTCCTAGAATGATTGCTGAGACATCAGCTTCTTCCCATCTAAATATCTTACCATTCGTATAATCTATCATATCTACCCTGAATAGTATGGAATGATACAAGAAATGGGCGTCAATGATATACTCTTTCTTCATCAACACTCTATAAATATTAACGTAGTCACTAAGAGGTGGAGGTGGGGATCGGAAATCAATTATTGTTACAATATCCACTGGGAGAGTAGAGTACGTTTCTTTAGCAGTAGCATATGTTAAGTAGTCAGACACTAGGAAAACGCTAGTAATCATGCTCGTCGTCAAAATTACTATGGCTAGAATAAAGGTAAAGAGTTTGAATTTGCTTTTTAGCGTCTTTATTAACAATGGAATTAATTTCATAGCTAGTCCATCTCCAAAAATCGCTCGTGAAATTTATCTCCATTAGGTAGAGAAACTAGTATATGAATTTTACATATATTGTAACAACACATACTATATGTCTTAAGGGCACTTTCACGAATATGGAAAATTTTAATACTAATTAAATATGGCGAAACAATCATGCTAACAGGTATGATAAATTATTCTCTATTCTTTGTTGGTCTTGTCTTGGTAATCCTTGTCTTACCCTTTCATATCCTCTCTATTAAACATAAGTATTTAGAAGAGACTTTCAGTAGGGAAAAAGGACGAAAAATAGGTGAAATCTTAGGGTATGTTTCTGGTTGGGGCTTCTTTATTGGGTGGGCACTGGTATGGCTCTCACCTCAACCAAGATTTCTCTTATCACCGTTTCGCATCATCTTTAAACTACCAATATTAAATATCGCAACGAGCTTACTACACTTAGTTATCTTTGCAATATTCTTTCCCGCTGGCTTTTATTTTGGAGTAGCGGGTGTTAAGGAGCTGAGTCTAAGAGTCTCGGAGACTCATAGACCAGAAAAAATTGTTACAACTGGAGTGTACTCCATAGTAAGGCATCCCCAGTATCTCGGAGGTTTATTAGCTCATATAGGATTAACCTTCTTACTATCTGCTTGGTATTCCTTGTTATCAACCCCCATAATAATAGTCATTATCTACGTAATGTGTTGGGCTGAGGAGAAAGAGTTGTTGAGAGAATTTGGTAAGGAGTACGAAGAATATAGAACCAATGTACCTATGTTCATCCCTAGGATGTTCCGTAATAAAAAAGAAGGGTAAATAAAGAATTTGAGCTTTAAAGCATCGAATTCCATGGTAGGACTCGTTGCTCTTATTTCGCTTAATTTATTTTATAGTGTATGTCTTGATGATACTATTTATTGCCGAAAATATTGTGTCAAAGACTTTTTGGGCAACATCTTTTTGTCTCATAGGATCTAGACCGATGTATATTCCTTTGGTAATTCTAGCGATTCTCTCTAATACCATTGTGGGATTCCAACCAAGAAATGGTTCTGCATCAGGTTCATGTAAGGGGTTAATCACTATAGTGGGTATTTTTTGTCTCCTATACTTATACGCCACATAAATTGCGTCAGCAGCCCCAACTATTGGGCAGATCTCGTAGATGTCTTCGGGGATCTTTCTCTTGAGAGACGCATTCGCTAATCCATCAGAGATTATTATTACCAATGGTATAACATCAGGATCTTTTGTTTTCTCTAACCTTACTATTTCCAGAGCTTTAAACATTCCATCAGCTAATGGAGTGCCCCCTCCTAGCCTTATCCTGACTATATTCCTCTTAATGATATTAATATTATTAGTTGGTGGTACTAGAACTTTAGCCTCGTCACCAGAGCAAATTACTAAGCCAACTTTATCTCTCTTTCTCCATGCGGCAAACTTCAGGTTTATAATTGCTTTGAAAAGTCCCGAGAGTAAGTGCTTCATGCTTAAGCTAGTATCTAGAACTATCATTAGGATAAGTCTGGAATAAACCATCTTCTTCTTAACTTTGATATCTTCTGGTCTAATCAGCAAATTTCCTTTACTAATACGTCTCTTTAGCGCCGCTGATATTATAGTGGGAATTAGTGCGAGATCTCTATATTCATTACCGATGAGATAATCCACGACTATACCTTCTCTCGTACTATTCTTAGTCGCGTATACTTGAATTCTCTTCCTATTTATCCCTCTCTTAGGATGATATATCCACCGGATCTTTCTCTCCTCCCCTCGCTGAGGAGAATATATTCGAACTCCCGTCAACTCAACTGGTTTCTCAATTATTAAGTCTCGATCCCTAACTCTACCACGAATAAACTTATCAACTACGGGTGTTGGTAATTTTTTAATAGGTCTGAATAGTTTTCTGCCGAGAGCTTCTAATTTATCCGTAAATCTGGCGCTCCTTGTTTTACCTCGTGTTCTCTCTGGATTTGCAGGAGCATGGCTTTCTCCGGGAGGCTTTAATCTTCCCTCCGCCTTGATCTCTTCATCCTCTGGAACTATTCCAAAACGCTCATCACGAATTCTCGCTCTCTTACCAACACTTATTTCTCCCCTACCAATCTCCATCCTATCCAGTTCCTCGAAAAAACTTCTCTATCTTTTTTATGGCCTTTTTGAAGGTCTCTTCAATCTCGATATAAGAAGCTGGTTCTAGAAGTCCCTTATCCCGTGTCCTATGACCCAAAGCCAGCTTTGCCGCCATCAAAACATCGTCTTCAGTCACATATTCCCGACCTTGATATGCAGCTATCGTTTTAGCGGTTAGGGCGATTATTATATCTGGCCTATGCCCATCAACTCTCAGTGATGTACAAAGCTCGGCAATAGCATATAGTAATCTCTCATCAATTTTCACCTTTGGTAAAATTTCCTTTGCCTTCTTTATTCGCTCTCTAAGCTCCTCTTGTTTCGCTTCCCACTTCTTCCTAAATCCTATTGGATCCTCAATAAATTCCATATTCCTCTTAATTATTTCCACTCGCAACTTCTCATCAGTAACACTGGAAACTTTGACGGATAATGGAAACCTATCTAGAAGCTGAGGCCTGAGTTCTCCCTCCTCAGGATTCATTGTCCCAACAAGGATAAATCTGGCAGGGTGAGTAACACTTACCCCTTCCCTCTCGACATAGTTCCAGCCGAGAGCCGCTGCATCGAGTATGGCATCAACAATATGATCAGGGAGAAGGTTCACCTCATCTATATAAAGGATCTGTCTATTAGCTCTAGCCAGGATACCTGGTTGGAATGCTTTTAATCCTTCTCGGAGAATCTTTTCAATATCTATGCTCCCCACTACTGCGTCAATACTAGCGCTTAAAGGAAGAGTAACTACTTGCATCGGTCTGTATTCGTACTCAAGCTTCTCCTCCTTCATTAACTTCTCTCTACAGATATCACACATATTTACTGGATCATCTGGATCATCATTGAACGGGCAACCCTTAACGACCTTTATAGGTGGGAGGAGGTCCGCTAAAGCTCTTACAAGAGCAGACTTCCCAGTACCCTTTTCTCCCATAATGAGTAAACCACCTATGCGCGGATTTATCGCTAATAAAATGAGTGCTAGCTTGAGCTCTTCCTGATCAACAAATGCGGTGAAGGGAAAAACATATCTACCAGCGGCTTGTTCAGTTAATGCCTTCAAGAGAGTTTCCCCCGGCGAAGATCTTCAAAAATTTTGAAAAACATCAATAATAGTTCTTATAGAATAAACCTTTACGTATGATATTCTAAAATATTGTTGTTGATTTCCATTATCGAAGATCTCTCCATATATACTCATCTACTTCATTATCTTTATTTCGATATCTATTATGCCAAAAACCTATTTATCAGTAAATAGTTAAAAAAGGGTTATAAGCTAACCACTCCTATATATTTTATATTGCTTGAACTCCAAGGGTTGGGTATAATTTGCTTTAATAAGACTCCGTCTATTTTTAGAGAGTACCTCTTCTAGAAATGAATCTATTGAGATAAGAGACTGAGAAATGGTAAAAGTGTGGGATGAACCAATGAGACCTAAGTCGATACTTGTTTTGGCGCTTCTTTCTATATCTATTTTCTTGACTCCTCTCGCAATAAATGCCGAAAATGAGGAGGATTATGAGTGGTTTTTTCAACTCATAGATGAGGATCCGAACAGTGCGTATAATTTTGCATGGGCCATCTCTAATATCACGCTTGACTATGATACTATTGGGTATTCATACAGAGCTGCTGGGTCTTATGGGAGTGAAAAGGTCGCGTCGTATATAGTAAATCTCCTCACCCAATGGGGTCTCAACGTTACCATACAGAGTTTTGATTTCATTAACTGGGATATAAGAGAGCAGCCAACGATTAGGGTGAAAATCTGTAATGAAACCTTTGAAGAACCTCTATACCCCGTTCATTACTCCTATGGTACGCCCGAAGATGGTTTGAACTCAACAATTGAGATACTACCTCTTCCAGAGAATTTCACTTACGAACGCTTACCCTCTGATATAAAAGCTATCTGGGATGCCACGAATATCTCGAATAAGATTGTTCTGATTGGTAGAGAGGTAAGGTTTAACAATTACTGGTTCAATGAGTTTTCCAAAAAATTATTGGATGAGAGACCAATCGCTATTCTCTATACATGGGCAACAAAAGATTTCGAAAAATACCCCGCTTTCTTCTCTTCGACTGGAGGGAGGAGCCTAGAAATATTTAGGGAGTTAAAGATACCTATAGCTTGGATTCCTAAAAAACTAGCTGAAAAAATAGAAGAGGCAAAAACTAACGGTTATGAGGTCAATGCAACTATAAGAATTCCCGTAATCGAGGGAGAAGGAGAAATCAAAAACATTATAGGGAGCATAGAGGGTCGAAACAAAAATTTGGCAATCCTCATAACTGCTCATTACGATAGTGTTATGACCGCGGGATTAGCGGATAACGCTGCAGGTACTGCTGGATGTTTAGAACTAGCCTGGGCATTCATGCAAGCGCTTAAGGAAGGAATATATCAACCACCCGTAAACCTCACATTTGTCTTCTTTACTGGTGAGGAATCTGGGTTAATTGGTTCACTCAAGTTCTACGAAGCTTATTTGGATTATCTAGAAAATTCTGTGATTGGGGTGATTAATCTAGATACTTTGGGAAGTTATATTTTGGAGGTCTTTAGAAGCAATTACGAACTCAGGTTCCTTGAGGAAAGTTATTATCTCCACGATTTTGTTGTCGCGGCTGCGCACGAATTGGGTCTCGAGATAAATATTTTCAGTGACGGGATACATTCTGATGATTCTACTTTTGAAAACCCATTAGATGTTATTAGTTTGGCCAAGAATTGGTGGCCAGACCTAGATATCTCAATTACTAGAATAATTAATGTACCAGCTGTAATGATCGGTTCTTGGCCATACCTACCTTGGGAAAGAGATTACGAAGGAAGAGTGGGGTGGATCCATACTCCTTACGACAACGCGACTAGTACTGAAGCGTATGATTGGGTTAATCCCTCTCGATTAGAAACACAGATCAAAGTAGCTGGTCTCGCATTGCTAGATATCTTAAAACTCTACACACCTTCGGAGGAGAACATTCCACAACCAATACCATGGCCGCTGATTGTTATTATTCCAGGAGCTGGCTTAGCTGTAATAATAGTGTATGGCTTGAGAAGACGAAAAATTAAGAGTTTAGAAAAATCCTAAAAAGTAACATATCAATACTTTTTAGAAAATTTTGCTTCTAAACGGGGTTCGGGGATGCGCATTCTCAAAAATATTCATCTAATATCTATAGATTTTGTGAATGTGTATTTGGTCGAGAGGGGAGATAAATTAGTGCTCATTGATTGCGCTTTAGAAGGTTCCTCGGATAAGATTTTCTCATACATTGAGTCGATTGGCCGTTCTCCCGAGGATATATCAGTAATAATTATCACCCATAGACACAGGGATCATACCGGAGCGTTAGGTGAGATACTTAACAAAGTGAGAACAAAAGTGGCTGCTCATAAATTAGAGGCTGAGAAAATCGATGCTAATGTGGATATCCTATTGAATGACAATGACGTCCTAGAAGGACTCAGAGTAGTGCACACACCAGGCCATACTCCTGGCCATATTTGTTTACTAGATGAGGAAACCAAGGCTCTCTTCGTGGGCGATTTGATTTACGAGGAAAAGGGCGAGTTATTGGAGATTCCCCATAAGTATTCTGATGACCCAATGGGTAACCGAGAAGCAATCAAGAAATTGGCTGAGCTTGACTTTAAGCATATATTGCCTAGTCACGGAAAACCAATACTGGATAGGGGGAAGGAAGCTTTACTGGAACTAATAAAGAAACTAGAGTAGGAGAAGTCCCTCCTTACCTTTTTCTCTTTTTATTTAGAGATTGTTTATTTCTAGGAACTTATTTATATCTGAGAAGCACTCTATCGCGATAGCCATACCCATTGATGATAAGCCAACTATGGGTCCCATGGCTATGAATTGGTACTTATTCGTTCTCTTGGGATCTTTAAAGGTTTTGTAGAGCTCGAAAAGATCGTTCCCTAAAACACTCTTCACATTATCCACATCCGAACCAATGCTTAATCCGTACATGAAGATATAGTTATGCAACTGTCTATAGATCTCCTTGTTAAAGTCCACCGTGGATTGAGTTATGAATATCCATCCTATTCCGTATTTTCTCGTCTCCTTTACCCTATCTTTTATCACTCCCAAAAGTTCTCGACGCTCAATACTCTCTTCCCTAGACGTTCTGAAGTACGAGGGAACGTAGTTATGGGCTTCTTCTATGACCATTAAACCATTCGTTAACTGTCCTAATTGGTACAGCTCGTTAGCCTTTGTTATTACAGCATCAATCACTTCTCTCATTATTATTGCTCTGACCTCCTCTCTAGACATCTGAATAAGGGCGTCCAGGGTTTCTGGGAAGTGAGAAAGATCAATTATTACTACGTAGCCTTCAATAAATTTCTCCACAATTTCACTGATTGATTCTCGAGTGTTCTTATCAAATAACGAGTGCACTAGTTCCCACTTATCCCTAGCACCACGAACATCCATTCTGTTTAGAACTGGTTCTGGTTGACTATACTTTCTCCTAACCCAACTCCTTACAAAACTGTAAACGTTGTTAAAATCAATGTCTGTCGGATCCATGTTACTGTATTGGACTATGAGATCATTTATCAGCATCGTCTTTTTATAGAATTGGAGAACACCCATATCCTCGAAGAAACCAACCTTATCCAGTAGCTTAAAGAGCGTTCTAGAACTCTCTAAAGCTATATTATCGAGAGATATTACTTCGAATCGATTTTCCTTCAACCTTTTCACGATAGAGTGGAAATCCAGACCTATCTTGTCTAGAAAAGCATTACGGGAGAATTCCCCCTGGGTATCAAATATGAGAATTCCCATGTCTTTGTGCCGAGCAAAGCCAATTAAGAGCATAGCCGCGAGAACAGATTTTCCCGAACCAGATTTCCCAAATATTCCGAACGAGAACCCTTCTCCCCAACCTCCTTCTGCAGGATCTCCATAATGCTTCAGAATGAACGGAATAGGAAGATCTCCACCATATATCGTTCCTAGATAGAACCTATGTTCTATCGGAATTAGTTCTAGAACTTCCTGCGTCACCTCATAAACCAAAGAATCCGTAGATGGGGGAGTATTCAGAGTTGATTCCACGAGCATTGGTTGGCCATTATCATTCCCCACTTCTTCATAAACAGAGATAAGAGACAGAATTGCTATCTTTGTGTCTCGACCACTAATATTTGGTAATGGGCCATGAGACTGCAAAATTACTTTAACAGCATTGTCTTCTACCAACCGATTTATTGATGTTATGCTTTTCACTTGCGCAATGACTAGCTTCGATACACCCCCTTCCACATGTTTAAACATAACGAGCTTTCCCATCAATGGTTCATAGATGCTATGAGATAAAACATCCATTGTAAACTCCGTTATTGTGGACGGTGAGCTTATTATTCCTATAGGATTATTTCCACTCAATAATGAATCAATTAACCTGGCACTTACTTGTGCGCACATTTTCAATTATCCCCAATCAAGTCCTATAACGCGTCGCGAGAAAGATTGCAGAGCACCACTTCTTAGCCATCATTTGAAGAGAACCATTCTTCGCAGCAGTAAAGATGATTTGCGCGACCTTTGATAACTTACTAGCAAATAGATGAGAGAGATACTGAATCTCCAGCTCTTCTATGTATGGGGAGTTTACTTGATGATAAACCAGATCTAGAACCTTCTGATAGTAATCATTCCTTAACCTGCCCGGCACCTCTATTTTGAATACCCTAGACCATTCTCGCGGCTTGAAATATATTATGTCAAAACCAGTACTACTGAAAAACGTTTCTACAAAATTAGCGTCTACGGGCGTAATATCTGTTCTAGGCATCTCCAAGCTGATTTGAGGGAGATCGTTCCCCATCCATGAAATCTTTATCCATTCTCCAGGATCCAGGGTCAAGGAGAGAACCGAGGCATCGGTTGTACTTAACTTAAAGTCTTTCAGATACTTCTTCGTGAAGAGTTTACCAGTTAGCTTTTTTGGAGAAGCTATTACACCAGGAACTTTTAAAATCTTTGAAAGAGCTCTTGATCGCTTAAGCTCATTCAATAAAGCCATTAATTCATTAGACTCCCATATGGGATCTTCTGGGTTTTGCTCTCTAGCAGCTATTAATTCCCTAATGTTAGCGATATTAGCTATGATAGAACCATCCAGTATTATGAATTCATAACTGTTTAAGAACTCGGCAGCAGTCTTAAACTCTAACCATATCATAAGACCCCGAGCTATCTTCTCACTAAGTATGGATGGAGGTGCTACAATAGCATACATTTTACTATCAAGACCATCAATACGGTAAGAATAAGTAACCGTACCAACGAAGATTATATCATAAAGAGTAGTAGAGATCACGGAGTAAGTCCCATCAACAGCCGCTATATTAGAGAGATTAATAGGTCGCCCATTAACATACTTCCTTAACAATCTATTCTTTATCAAAAACTTCCTTATCCTTTCCCTATAAGCAATTATTTGAGAAGATATCGCAGTAGCTTCCTCAGCAGATCTCTGAACCTCTCTTAGAATGCTCCTAGTCAATTCTGGTGGTAATTCGCCGAGAATACTTGATTCTTCCTGAGAACCTTCCTGGTAAGCCCTTTTGAGAATCTCGGGCAATGTTATTTGCAATATTCGGACCTCCCTTTACTTATTTGGACACATATCTATAAATAATAGGTGTTACCAACTTTTATAAATAATTCGAAAATTAAGAAACAGACTAACCTCCTAAAAGATAGAGAGACTATTCTAAAAGTAGAGAATCGATTTAATCCAAGAAAAACGTGATAATCCCCTCACCTAATGCGAGATATATAATATATAGCGTGTTACTTCTAAATACTAAGGAGTCATATGCCAATATACGCTACAACACTAAGGAAAGGGAGAACTAGGTTATTGATTCTTTGAGGAGAAGAGGCTAAACAAAAAAATAATTCATTAATCTCTGTAGCATATTTTTTCATAACTTTTAAAATTTCGAGTATTCTCTGTATACTTATGGAATTGGTCAAAAACAAAACCTATAATACTTTTTGTTCTTATTTTATGAGGGGTGAAAAACATGCAAAAACCTATTCTTGATTGGGGAACATATAATGCGCTTGGAACATTACCTAATGCTATGTTGCTCGGTATGAGGCTTACAGAGATTCCTCCCAGGATATTTTCCAGAAAAGCAGTTGATGAGAAATATTTCAGGGAGTACTACACGACTTGTAAAGGGGTTTTCACCACAATAACTGCCCACGCCCCATATTACTCACTAACGTCCGAGGATGAGAGCACGTTAAAAGCTACTGAGAGAGGAATGAAAGCTGCGATAAAATATGCAAGCATTGCTGGAGCTGAAATCTTTAATCTTCACATAGGCTCTGCCCTAGACGAGAGAGACAAAGCCATAGAAATGGCCTCGGAGATGGTAAAGAAGCTTCTAAAAGAGGAGAAAAAGATTTTGATATCGCTTGAAACCACTTATTCTCCGAAGCTCCTAGGCTCTATAGAGGATATAAGAGCGATAATAGAAGCAACAGATCCTGAAAGAGTAATAATTTCTCTGCAGCTGGATAATGACTTTATAAGGGAAAACAAGATCTATGAAACTGGCAACTTTACGCAGGCAGATGCACAAACAAATGAGGAATTCTGGTACAATCTCTTCATGAAAGCCCTACCACTATCTAAGAGATACTTCTCACTGAGATTTTCCCAAGTCGTTGGATTGTATCTAAGGAAACGCATATTCGTTAAAAGAAGAGTGCCCTTCGGTCGCGGATACCCCCATATACAGCCGCTGGCTAGAGCCTTAGCCAGATTCCTTATAAGAGAGATATACGAGAAAGAAAGACCCGTTGAAGTCCACATAATCTACACGGGGCCGCCACAAACAAAGTATGTTGATACGGTAGAGTTGTATCACCACATAATAAGAGAAGTAGCCGCTATTTTCTAAACACCTACTTCTTTTCTAAGAATTTCTTTACCTTATTTATTAATGATCTAACCGATTTGAAGATAAGTATTTTCACTCCTAACTTCTCGATTCTATCATCAATTATTATGCCAATACCCCTCTTTCTACGGCCGATTCTTCCAAGAGCTTGGACTAGCGCAGACATCATCTCTCCAAGACTCATCGCTTTCAATAACTCTGCCTCACTAACCTTGTAATACTTCGAGTATACCTTTACAACAGCACTAAAGTCCTTGCTTATGTCTGGGAAAGGTAATCCAGCAATAATCACTAACTCAGGATCCTTCCCAGCGAGTTTTACATCTATTCCCTCCGCCAACCTCCCTCTTGCTACGGAAATTATTTTCTCTGCATCAATACTACCCTCTTCTCTCACTAATGGAAGAGATAAAGCTCGGCTTAGCTCCTCTGCAATTTCGTAGCTAGGGGTAAAAATTATTGTGGGACGGTCAATTGATGCTAATAAGAAATCTATTACTTTAGCGTACTCTTGGAGAAGATATGATCTATCGACATACTTTGTTGTGAGACCTATTGAAAGGCCCAGTAAGAGTCGCTTATCAGTACTCTTTAATAATCCCGGCACTATGTATGTACTCGTCTCTGCACCGAATAGTTTCTTGAAGAGACTTATTGGGTATAGTGTAGAGGACATGAAAATGATCCTATTCACCAAACCTAATCTTTTCTCTACCAAAAGTTCGGGAGGACATACCTTGATAACATCATTCCTATGCACTATAGTGATTCCTGGTGCCTCCATAAATGAATAATACCGCGATAACCCAGCTACGAAATCCTTAGCCCCCCTCCTCCACTCTCTCACAGCTATTCTAACCGGGGAACCAACCTCCTCTACCTCTCTCCAATACTCTTGGAAAAGTTTGTAATCACTTAGTGGGATTCTAGAGGTTATAAGGGAGAGAAACGAGTGGGCCTCATCAATCACGAGAACATCTCTAAAACCTAGGCGATTAAATAATTCATCCTGAATAAAATAGGGATGAGTGGCCAGAACGATTCTGGCTTGTTCACATAGCTGTTGATAAGCAAAGTAGGGGCATGCTCCAGCATCTCTAGCGGCTACAAAGAATTCCCTTAAATTTTGAGGCGGCTCCCGTCTTAGTGATTCGCGGATTCTATTCGTACTTCTTCTACGGAAATAATCACAGTTTATTATAGAACACCACCACCTTATAAGCTCTTTTCTCCCAGGAGGAAATCTGCAAAGCTCGTCCTTTCCACCAATGGGTATGAAATCTGGAGGCGTCAACCCATACTCTCTAATTTTTTTAGCAATTTTGTTAGCTATCCTAATACCGTTATCCAACTCAGCCCTAGTTCTGAAAAACATGGCCGACGAGATACCTTTTAACCCCAGCCAGAACAAATATGCAAGAACAGTCATTGTCTTACCAGTCCCGGGTGGGGCTCTGATCAATACTACACGATCATTTGATTGGAGTGCTTTAATTATCTCCTTCGAACCCCTCGTCTCCACTGGTAATAGATCATTAATAGAGATTTGGCTCATTTCTCATCCTCCACGATCACTATACCGCCTTCCCGCAACTTTATGAGTTGAAGAATCCTGATACAGATAGGAACAGCAATCGATGCTAAAGTTATGAAAAGAAGCATAGTCCTCTTCCAAATGGAGTCCTCTCCGGCATTCCCTTCCAGCGGAACAAACTTTATAACTGAGGAATTATAGAGGATAAACCTTCCGGGACCTACAACATTGATTGTTAATGAGAAAGAGTTGTTCTCCTGCAGAAAAACCTCGAAGGATGCTGTCTCTGGTTTTTCTCTAAAGAAAACTAGTTTACTAGCATTATTTATCTCTACAAGAACCTCGATAGATAAGGAGCCATTAGCATCCCATACAAACGTTATATTAGCAAGAGCTCTCCCAGTATATGGAGATGTGAAATACCTATTAATCCTAATAGTCCCAAGCGCTACAGAGATCGTTGGGATACCTAGGTCATGAAAAGTATATGTTATAAATCCGTTACTGAGTAACAAGAGAAGCAATACTGTGATTAAAAATCGTTTCGCTCTTCACTGACCTCCTTTATCAAGGTATCGATACTAATATATTCCTCTATATAATCTATATAATGCCCCTTACCACCCAACCATGCCCTAAACATCACCGTACCTTCTTTCTCAGAGATAATTACATCAAATGGTAGGTGAAGATGCTCGGTAATTGTTGGGAGAACATATATTACCCCCTCTCGCCGTAGTAGCGGCTCTAACTCTTTTTTATAGTAAGGAGCGGAAACTATTACAGCGTTTCTGTTAGATAGTAGAGCTGCTGAGCACGCAATTATGAAGGAGAATGTTGAGGCGCCGGAAATGTCTACATAGAGATAATCTTTCATTAACTCTTTTTCGAATGACAGGATTTTCCATTCAAGGATCTCTGCTAATGCGTTATGTTCGGGACCTATCATGGCTATTTCTTCATCAGACTCTAGTTGCTCGGTTTCTCCTTTGAGGATTTTTGCTATCTCGTTAGAAAATCTCTCACCGATCGTTTTCCTAGCTATTATCTTGGCTAGATCCTCCCTCGCCCCTGCCGGTATTATGTTTAAGGGTACGCCCTCTCCCTCCTCAAAAATTTCTAGGACATACTCAGCCACACCTAAGTAATCGATCCAGATAGCGTTCTCTGCAAATACTGAAACTGTAAGCGCTGATAAGGGAGAATCCGTTAAAATCCTGGCTGGCCAAGGAACCCTTATAATCCTTTCCTCATCACGGGAAACACCGATAGGTATCTCTACTTTAGAGAATTTTCTTAAGAGGCTGGCGAGAACCGGAGGTTCAAAAAGTCCTCTCTTCTCTTTCTTTGAGAACTTTAATCCCAGCTTCTTAAGACTCTTAATTAATGATTCGTCTGCTCTAATCACTAGACTAGCCTCAATGTAGGTTTTCTCACTAACTCTTCTTTTTCCATAGAGGTTAACCTTGATGTATGCCCCATAGCTCCTCGATGTCCTCAAGTATTCCCTATTGATTCTCTTCCTAAGACATTTCGGGTCAACATATCTGGAAATCATTTAGACCCCATCCTCGACAATAACCGGTTCCTCAACACTTCCTTTTTCGCGAATTAGAAAAGATGTAAACACAATAAAACACATATAAAGGAGAGTTATTACAAACCCATAGATCATTCCAAAAGATACATAAGATAGTGCAAAAACTACTACTCCCCAGACAAGTAACATAACCCCTACGGGATCATGGGAAAGAAAAGCAATGTAAAAAATCCTTAAATCAGTAGCTGAGGGTAGCGAGGCAATAATGAAACTCACAGCCAGCCAAGAAACAACTATAAAAACGAATAAATCTCTTAATCTCAACGCCAGAAAAACCAGAACATAACCAATTCCTAAACCAAGAGCAAAATTAGCGAAGAGAACCAGAATCCACAAATGCTTCCTCTTTCCAAGATACACAGTAAGATACGCTCTCTCATCATCTAATCCATAATGCCTGTAACTAATCCCCACGTGCCCCCCAAATAGATCAATTAATGCGACCCTCAAACCAACCCTCACTAAGAAACCTGGAAGAAAAAGAAGACGCAAAAACTTAGCAAAACCACCCCAGACATGATCCGCAACCAAGTATAAAAACCATAGAAAGACCAAATAAATTGGATTCTCCAAGATTGTTCGGACGATATAAGCAATCACAACATACATCTTATTGACCCCCTCCCCGCACTTTAGTGCGGGGAATCCTAAGATTTCTCCTACAGAAGATTCAACCACTCTCCGCTGGGAAAGACTTCAGTAGGAAGAGCAGCTAAGTCCTCTTTACCTAGTCTTCCTATTGTGTAGCCTAGGAACTACGAGCGTATGCTGTTCAGCATTAACTACTAGGTCGTTATCCCGGCACTTAGTTATTGAAGACTTATCTTCTATAACCTTCTACGCCGTCTCTGCAATGTTTCCTCTCAGTGCTTTCTTCTTATACTCTGGTATTTATATGATGCGATGGAGTATTCTCCGTGAGGGACGTGTCTACGCTCAGGCGTTTGGTGAAACAAAGTCTCCTTTTTTATTTGCTTTTTGTTGCTTTTTAATTTTGCGTTCTCACTATCCAACCCCCTCTCAGTCCATAATTTCACTATGTGAAATACAGCAAGCTCTTCAAAATTTAGAAAAATAATCAGGTTCAAACATGCACACTAACTCATTTCTCTCACTTCGTTAAGCTTTTTCTCTTTGAGAAAGCGTCAAAGTACACGTAAACATCTATTGTGTAAAGGTGCTCGGCGTCCCCAGTCCACTTAGCAATTACTTGCCTTCTTGGAATTCGATATTTTAAAAAACTTTTTGAAAAAGGGAATATTTTTATAATTTGTTCTCTCATGAGAGATAAGATACAACGAAGCTAGTCATAACGAATTTATGATTGGTGTCTTAACTGGCAGAGGCTAGTGAGGAAAAAATATCTTTGAGAGAAATGATCTCTAAAGAAGCTATTAAAACAGATGTGCCCGCTAAGGATTGGAAAGAAGCCGTTAGGGTTGCCGGAGAACTTCTAGTTAAAGTGGGAGCTGCTGAACCAAGGTATGTAGATGCGATGATTAAAACAGTGATGGAAATGGGTCCCTACATAGTCATTACTAAAGGTATAGCATTCCCTCATGCAAGACCTAGTGAGGGAGCGAAAAAACCAGCTATAGCTATTGTGAAATTAAAAAATCCAGTAAACTTCGGAAATCCCGATAATGATCCAGTGCATTTAATTATTGCTTTCACGGCTTCTGATGATAAAACACATGTAACAGCCTTGTCCCAATTAGCAAAAGTATTAATGGACGAGAAGAACGTCAAGGCTTTACTACAGGCACGCTCTGTTGATGAGATTTACGAGATATTTGAGAAGGCGCTAGCTCGAATCAGTAGCTAACCTTTTCGCAAACTTATTATAAATTTTTTAAAAAAACAACAAATTAGGAGACAATTTACTTAGAGATTGAAGCACTATTAGAGGGTCTTTGATGCGATTTATGATCGACAATTATACAATATATACTTTAGTTGCTTTACTAATTTCTTACGGAATTGTACGCGGCTACATATTTATACGGGATAGAAAAATTAAGAAAGAATTACGGAAAAACGGCAGAACTATTGCTAGAGAAATATGTTCAATCTTAATCAAAGATAAAGTTTTACAACGAAAGTATTTTTCCGCAAAAACTGCTAAGAAAATTCTTAAGATAATAGATGAGTTACCAAAAGCTACTATAGTGAAAAAACTAGTATTCTCTCTAAATTACTATATCAGGGTAAGCGCGAAAAAACCAGAAACTTTAAAAGATAGATCCTATGTAAGAAAGAAAATAATATACCCAATAATGCAAGATCTCGGCGTTTTTCTATCTCAACTCGACCCAGAAATCAGAGAAGTCTGGGAGAGCGTACCTAAACAAAAAAGATACAAGGAACAAGATACTATCTTGATTGACCTCTATTCTAAAATTTGTGATACATTGCTATCTACTAACAATGAACACCAAACGAATAATTCTGATTAAAGAACTCTCTATTTAAAACAATAATTATTTTTCTTTCTGCTAACTTTGTTTCAAATTTCTCTCTTTTCTCAATCTAGTTTCTCACTAGTTAAATGCCTTTCTACTAGAAATATCTATCATTTATTTATTAATAAAATAAAGGTGATCTTTAGATTTTAAGAAATAATCCAACATACAAAAAATTTAAAAAATGTAGTAATAATAAGATAGTTCGAGAGCCCTAACTATCCAAAATCTTTGACATTTTAATACACTACATAATAACCATTTCAACGTGGTGAAATTATGGCTATCACAGCAGTGGATATTTTAGATTTCATAATTGCGTTCTTCAAGAACCCTGCTCTCTTATTGGGAATCATTACTGGTATAGGATTATGGCTACAGAAGAGACCTTGGGAGCAAATAATCACCAGCTCAATTA
>CAZFGR010000022.1:0-25847 GCA_964518475.1 uncultured Nitrososphaerota archaeon | reverse complement strand
AAGTTTCCTTAATGCCTTCCGCTGTAGCGTGTGTGGACAATTCTTCTGTGAAGAGTATCGATTGCCCGAAAGCCATGGATGTAAGAAAGAACGTACTCCTGCAATCATAAGCGGCAAACCTCCCGAAAAAGAACATTCCCTTTCTAAAATGAAAATTAGAGCCCCAATCCTATTTGAAGAGCCAAAAATCACAATTCCCAAGTTGCTGTTCCCATACAACGAGGATTACCTAAAGTACGCACTTTTCGAAACTCTAGAAAAGTTACAAGCCCAAGCGTTATTGGAACCGGAGGTCATCGGAAGAAGATTGAAGCCCGACCTGGTCTGGCTCGATAAAAACATCATCCTAGAATGCGAAAACTTCTACAAGGGGGACCGGAAGAATCTCGGAAATAGTATCACACGCCTACAAATACGAGCAAGAACTCGGCATGGCCTCCTTCGTAGTACTGTGGAAATCCATAATCACAACTCAAAACGAGGAAATCTACAGAGAGTACGGAGAATGGGATAGAATCTTCGACCGATTAGTTCAAGTCGACCCCATAACTGGTGAAATAGAAGCATCAGATATTTTCTTCAAAGGAAAATTCGAACCACTGTACGATATCTCCCTCCAGTACGGAACCCCCGGATCCTTCGAATTCCACTCACGTATGCAATACGAACTCGCAGTATGGCTCTGGAAAAGAAACGAACTTGTTTCGTTCGAAATTCCAATCTCTTATTCAAAGCATAAAGTCTACGCCCCAGATAAATTGGTTATCAGCAGCAAATACGGAATCGTCCAATGGGAACCCCACGGATGGTGGTCCTACGCAATAGACATGGCACCTCCCGGAGTAACAGTAGACGTCATCTCCATGGATAAGAATGGCATTATCAAGGGCTATGAGGTAAAAAGCGCACGAGACTTGAGAGGAGGCAAATTACTATACGAGCGCACAGTGCGCGAACTCTGCGGAATGATGCTATCGAAACTCTTCAACCAGGTCTTCATAGTACTGCCATCCTACGCGGCCGTCCCATTCGCAGAGGAAATGGAAAAAGCTAAGGACCCCGCCGCCAGAAACCTGGGAGTGATCGCCCACACCGGACCATGCCAGTTCGAAATTGTAAAAGAATCGGAAACCGTGGAGAACATTAAGGAACAAGTTCTGAAAATAGAATTAACCGACACTTAACAATCATAGTCTCCACATAATGATTTGCCGAAAAATCGATACCAGAAGATTTCGATGTATAAGAAACATAGGATAAAATGAAGACCTACTTTCAATTTGTTTTTCAAACTTCTATAACAATAACAATCAACTTGTCGACAATACTTCTTTACTACGACATGGATCCACTTCTTCCCGCACTTTCATCAATGTGCGAGTTTATAATACCCTACTTTTTATGCGATACCTCCTTGATCTCCGATGATAACCGATTGCTGAGGTATTGGGGGTTGAAAAATATTTCCGATGCTGGCAATCGTATAGACAACAAGATTTCCGCATTAAGAGAATTAAAGATTAGTAAGATGCACTTTGTAGCATTTTATGTATTAGCACATATTTGTGAAAGAATATTCCCTCTTCTCCTAATAATTGCTCCCATTACTCGTTTTTTCTTCCTTTTCGACATTATGCGCATAATCTCCTACAATATCGTATTTAAACGATGTCTCTTAATCGCAAATATCCTCTTATCAGTATACATAATACTTGCAATTCTTACTCCTTTCCTCTTTAAACACATAAAAGCTAAATGTCTAAAGCATGCAGATGCGAAATATGCGATGCTGATATTTAGAAATTACCGAAATGCCAATGCCTTCGAAAGTGTTTTTTGGCCCCTTATTATGATCGCGGTATTATTACCGTTTATTGCAATGTTCATATTACCTGACCTCATGCCTGCAAGACGATCAATATTTGTTGATTTTTCATTGGTTGCTCTATCTCTACTAGCAATCTATGCTGTGTACATAGATGATTTGGAAATAATGGTTATGCCTCATAAACAAATAGCTTATAACGCATTAGAGGAAATAATCAATGAATTGACGAGTAATTATATTACACACTCAGATACGAAGTCTTATACATTCAAAAGTTTCAAATTTCAAGAAACTGTGGAAGATTTCGCCGAAAGTTTAGATTTGTTGCTCAAAAAGGTGTATCCTCCATACCTATTATTAATGGAAAGCACAGGAATAGACGTCGACAGCATAAAAGATGTCTTCTCGAAAATCATAGCAGGAATGCACATAAATATAAACTATAAGGACGAAATCATCAAAAAATTGTACAAGATGAAAGAGATTTTGAGAAAAGATGCCTTGCATAGAAGTGACTTCGACAAACTTATACATATAATCATTGACCTCGGGTCGGTTTTACAAGAAAAACAACTCCCAAAATTATTGAAGTAAAACGTACAGAATTCATCTCCAAATCCTTAAATTCCGATTCATCATTAAAGAATAAACGGCTAAATGTTCTCATATCCGTAATATTACCAACAATCATTACTCCGCTACTGCAGATAATATTTACACGGCTTTTACAGACACCAATAAGAATTTCTATAGAAGTTCTCGTCGAGTACTTCGTAATGAGTACTTTAATAGCAATCATACTGTCGTATTTCATAATAGGAACTATCATCACCATTTACTATTTTTTCTACGGAGTAATTATAGTCGTAAAATCCTTCTTAGACAAAAATACTTAACATTAACTACAAGAATTGCATACTCTATATCCGCGTGAAAGAAAGTAATCGCACCGTGGATTGCACGAAATTATCAGCCTGCTGGATAATAGCTATATGACGACAAATAGTATTTGCTTAAAATACCACAAAAAATAATTAGCTGGTATCCCACTGAGCTATCGACATATGGGAGAGATCATCCTCAAAAGTTCTGCGAGATGGTAAAAACGGTAGGCTATAAACTCCTCTAGAAGGCCGAAACCGTGATGAGAGTGCACCTCGGCGAAGCTACACCTACGACTGGAAGTCGAACTATCAACAAAATACGATGACCTCTGCGTATGGAACTATATTGCTTCTAAAAAAGCGGAGACAATGGTTTCATACAACACGACCTCTCTATCATCACCTCTGAAATATACTAAGGTAAAGATCGATTTACTTTAAAATTCCCAAGACTTCTTTGACTTCTTACCTGCTCTTTTAGGTAAAGTTGTACTTATCTGATAGCTGGTAGCATCGCAATTTTTGGAAGACCTATTATTTTTGTAATTCCTTAAGAAGTTCGGACATCATTTCAAGTGATGCCTTAAGTTCCTGAATTACTTTAGTCCATAAATTAAGATAATTTCTCGGTGGATAGTTCTCGCCAAACGTTTCTAAGGCCTCCGCTACTTCCTTTAGGGATTTTCCCTCAAGGATATGGGCTCTAAGATGTCTTAGGCGTCGTATGGCACTCCATATTTTGAAAACATGTTCATACCGAGAATCATTAGTTATTGTAGCTAAAATTTTAAGGAGTTTTATTGTGCCTAGATTTTCAAAGGAGTCGCCGCTAAATATTCTTTTAGTAAGATTCTCGAGATTTATATGCCTTTTAGCGGCTTCTTGACGCACAAATTCCCTCATACTATTGGCAGATATATCAAATAATTTAGCTAAACTCGCAGTTTGATTCCAGAAATCATCTTCACCAGCAGGAAGCTTTGTAAGAGCGCTAGCTATCTCAAAGTCCTCCCTTAAGAGCACTCCCTCTGTGATGTTGCATTTTTTACACAGTAACTGAAATTGCTGATTACACTTCTTAATAAGCCCAAAAACTTCGCTTACAAGGCTCTGATAATCTACGTTAATCACTTGTTCAGAGCATTCTCTCCTAGCAAAATCTTCCATTTTGGAGATACTAAGAAACCACCTGTCATATTTCGAACAGTAATGGTACCATAGTGCAACGTTATCCTCCTGTTCTATTATTACAAATTTATAATATCTGCACCGATCTACACATCTGCTCACGAGCCTTCTCCCTCTTTAAATTTCTCAAAGATTTTCGCTAAGATATCATCTATGGTTAGATGAGAAGAAAGACCTATGCGCCTAGCAAGGTCTTTGAGCCTCTGATAAGTATCATTAGAAATCAGGACTACTCGATAGCCTTCTATAAGGCTCAATGGACTCAACCAGTCGATTGACCTTATCTGAACCTCTAAATTTGTCCTCTTTACAAGACATCCCTCATTCGGAGGAGTTTGCGATTTAAAATAATACGCCCTTAAAATAAGATCATCAAGTATTAGTCGCACTCCATCGCTTTCTTCGATGTTCTGGCCAATCTTTAATAGCGTAACAGAATCCAAATAACTCTGCCTGCTAACTATTATCCTAAACGTAACTTGCAATGGTTGCTGAGCATTTGTTACTTGAACTGGAAATTGTTCCATGTGCCCCTTTAATATTCCAACGTAAAGTTTCCGATCGAGAACCCTAAGCCCCACTAGACCCTCCACCTCTAAATTTAATATCGTAAAAGGATAGCTAAGGGAAGGATAACCCGGGATTCCAGAAGGACGCGCTGCTCTTACTTCTTCAGCGTTTATTATCATAATTCCTTCAAAAATGGGATTCCAGAATTCCTTAAGGTTCTCAGTTGGTGCGATCTTCAGAATCTTTATCACTCTAAAGCGCACCTCCTGAGAGCTCTTTTTACAGCCTCACGATCCGCTAATTTGTAATGGGTATATCTCCTGCTCTTGTAAGTTATATCAACAATACCCTCTCTAACCAACTTCATCAACTCGGCTGGCCACGCTCTCACATCATGCCACTCCCATCCCAAGAAATACCGATCATTAGCTTTCTTTTCTTCCACTTCAATGGCCCTCTTAAGTATACCCGCGTAACGAGGGTTCTCCCGTACAAGCTTGCAGATTTTATTTTCAAGTTCCATTTTTGTCCCCCCAGATAGTGTGACATCGTATTATTTAAAAATCAACTAAAAGCGGCAATATAATCAACATTTTTAATTCTATCGGGATGGCATTCCAATTTTAAAATACTCCGCAAAGCATTTTAAATGGATCAAAATATCGTAGAATAAAAATGAAACACACTAATCGGCTATTTTATCATTCTTTTTATGTTTATATCAACGGTTAATACTATCTTTGGAAGTTGTTTGTGACTGTCACATCTTAGGCATCATCATTATTACTGTATATTTTTCGCTTGTCCAACTGCTCTAACATAATGTTGCTATAAATGAGTGACTTGCCGATTTTATTCCAAAAAACCGATTAATGAGTTGTTTATTAGATTCAAAATTATATATTTGTGAAGGGAGATTCGCCTTTTTTATGTGGGGGTTGTTCGTGAAAGTTGCTGTAACCTTTCTAAAGCATCACTAACTTTATTGTTCTCAAGTAACTTATGAATCTCGCTTAATACTCTACCGTGGACTTCCACAAGAAATTCACATGGTTTTCTGAGTCCCTCACCAGCTACTGTAACCTTTAGTTTAAGAACATCTTCTTCCCCCATAATGAGACATGCCCTGAAGTGCCTAGGATATTCATCGCTTGGCCCCGGAGCGCCATATTCGCTAAATATCCTCACAAGATATCTGCCCTCCTCCGCAGGTATAGGTATAAATTCGAAAAGCAGAAGCCTAGAAGCCTGATGCGGTGATATGGAGGTCATATGTGTGTAATCTGCAGATCTAGGCCTGGGTACGGGCTTCTCAGGACATGCCCACGGAAGTAAATCACCTTCGATCCTAGGACTATCGGCATTTACTAAGTACGTCCTACTTCTCTCAGGAGGACCACAATCTACCGGGACGGGACAATTCACTCTACAACCACCATTACTTTTCGAAACAAGCATTTTCTTCAATGCGTTTATGTCTAAATCTTTTAATTTTACCACCGCTTTGGCATCCTTAATTATAACGGCACCCTCATTGTATACCAGCGCCGAGGCCCTGTATATATCATAGCCAGTTTCGACTTTGCCACCACCCCTATCTACGCTTCTATTTCGAAAGATTTCCAGGTCGAGACCCCGGAGACTAAGAGTTGCTGTCGATTTTCGAAAATCTATGACGCGATCGATACCTAAGGCTAATACTGATGTCGCTGAACCAATAATCACTCCTGCAATTGTTGAGGGTAACATGTTAACAAGAAATATTCCAAGGCATAGCATTAATACCCCCATGACTATCAGTGAGACCCCTGGATAACTGAAGAAGTGTTTCAATTCAGGCAATCTCCTAAGAGCCTTTCTTACTTTCGCCAACATTTTAACTAAGCCTCACACCTAATACTCGCAAAGTTTCATTTTGCTGCAAAATCTTTTACAATTATAGTTTCAGTTACATCCTTTGACTACTACATATTATTACGAACCCCGAAAACTAAACCCCTAAAGATGACACGCACAGAACTGGAATCCCTGTTAAGAGGCAGACTCCCCGTCACCTGCTAACAGGTCACACTTTACAGGGATCATTGCCGAAGACAGGAAATTAAGGGCAAAAATTAATAATGTAAAAAGTACAACCCAGACTTCTTAGTCTAAAAGTAAAATACCCGCAATAACGTGCTGCAGACCTCTCACATTCTAAAGCTTTATATTTGATCAGTGAGACGAACAATTATCGGACAAAAAAAGATGCGCAGTGCTACAGGTTGATAATTGAATTAATAGATGGCTTTCTAGCATCTATCCATGACCTTCTCAAACTATGCCCAGTGATCAATAGAGGGGGACGCAAATACAGGGTGAATGCATCCCTAAGACCATACGACGATTGTGTAAGACAAGTCGCATCGCAAATCATGAGAGCACATCGCGATTTGAGAAGCCGTATATTGGCAGCGTTCAACTTCGTCAGCACAAGAATAAGATACGTTTCCGATAAACAGCTCCGCGGACTCCCAGAATACTGGCAATTCCCATGCGAAACTCTAGAAAATCGCATGGGAGACTGCGAAGACACATCCTTTCTCCTGGCATCACTAATACTAGCATTAGGTGTGAATAAAAGACATGTAAGAGTAGTACTGGGAAAGTATTACGATGACGGACATGCATGGATCGAAGTGTTCATCGACGGTAAATGGTACCTCCTAGAAAGCACCCTCGATAGGCCAGTTCACAGCTGGAAAGAAATCAAACCAATAGGCTTCGAATATAAGAGAGGTTACATACCAGAATGGTACGTGTACTATCACTACTGCGAACACATCGGAGAAAGAGGAATTTACGATAGATACCCGCTGAGACTCAAAATTTTGCCTGCAATTTGATTGCTTGATGGCATTTTTTGGAGATAAAACGTTTACTCATTACTGCTGACCTTACTCAACTCTTCGATAATATTGTCTATCTCTTTCAATTTGTTGAATAATTGGTTCGAAAGTCTCTCGTCCTCGTTAGCAATTTCAGTTACAGAGTATCTGGCAATCAATAGGTGTATACGACTCCAAAACTTGTATTCACTCAAATTTACTAACTCTTTATGAAATACCTCCTCGTATTCGTCTCTTATTTCCGTAAATACGGGATAGATATGCTTATACCTTAGTACTTCGCTTAAGACCTTCTTGTTCTTAGGCCGACCTATATTAGCAAGAAATACCAAATCGTCATTTTCTTGCTCAATATCTACACCTTTTATGTGAGAAAACATGTTATCTCGAAAAATTATGTAAATATGTGTCTTGGCAAAACCAATGTACTGTACTTTAATGTTTTGCTTTTCAAAGATATTTATTAGCGCCGATCGCAAATGGTACCACTTTTTAAATGGTTCATAAAGGTTTTCCTTGAATAATTCGAGCTTTTGCTGCAATTTTCTCTGAAAATCTTCACCTAGTTCACTAACTCTCTTACCAGTATGCCTTAAATGATCAATCATATCGATTAACTCGACTAACTGGTGCCTCGCGAACCTAGGACGTCCACACCAGCCAATTAATTTTTCCTTAAGATCTAGCTGCTTCGATACCTTTTCAGGCATGCCATAGGCTTCACATATTGTTCTAACAGCAAGTTGTACAACTCTATAAAGAGATTTTCCCTTGTATTGTCTTAAATTACGTAGTGCTCTTTCTAAACTATTAGATATTTTGTCAAGTCCGTAGATTTCATACAACTTTTCTCCATGAGCCTCCCAGAATTCCTTAAACTTACGCCTCACTTCCAAGAACTCTCTAGTCGAGCCCAATAATGGTTCTTTAGGAACCTCCACCACTCTACCGAAAGTTATGACAGTTAAACCTCCACTAATTCTTCTCTTACGCCTCTTATAATCTTTTATTCTAAGTGCACCTTCAGTATAATAAGCAAATGATTTCACAGAATGCATACATAACTTCATATCCGGATATCGTGTCTGAACTTTCCGAATAAACGGATCAGCTATCATTTTCTTAAAAATACGGTTTAAATCTTTATAACCCTCAAGACTTTTCATTCGCTCAGAAAATACGAATAACCAGAACTCTATATCGCTATGCGGAGTCATCATCCGCTCAGAATAGCTCCCTCCTATAACTAAAAATAGTTTAAGATCAGGATACTTCCTCCTCAACTCATTAATCTTTCGTGAGAATGTATTATACTCCGGTGCACTTCGAAAATCCATCCATGTATCTCTAAGGGCATTCTCTATGAACAGATAATCCACCCGCGTGCTCATCCTTCATCCCCTTACCTAGTTAAAAATACCGACTTGCATTTTTAATTTTATCAACAAAAGTGAGTGATACTACTAGCCTTTGACTTTTAAGGTCTTTAAAGGCGACATATTTAAGGCAAGCATCTGCAGACCACTTAACTTCACTAAAGTTGATTCTTCGAGGATATCATCATTTAACTATTTTTTAGGAATTTGTCGTGGTAAGAGTGGTGAATTAAAACTAGTTAGCCGATATGATTCACGTATTCGATGAAAATCTGATATGATAGTCAATTATATCGCCTTTTTACGGTTATGTGCTAATAGTAATTTGTATAATAAATACGATAAAATATGATAATTGAAAGCAGAACACTGACACAAACCATAACATTTTTATATAGTCAATTTATAGTGGTATAGGGGACATAGGTTATGGGTGTTAGTAAAAGAAGAACTCATGGATGGCCAGGACGCTTACCTCCAATTTCGGAAATATTGGATAGATATGCGGAATCCGCACTCATATCGGCGATTAGATTAAGAAGATACTGGATAATGCAGGGCGATAGTCCAGAAAGGGCTACGGAGAAAGCTATAAGGCAGGCTATTGGGATGATGGTCTCTTCAGGAGTACCCCTCTCTAGATTGATCATGCTATTTGAAGATATAAAAAATGCAGCAGACGCTTTTATCAAAATGATAAAAGATGTCCGAGAGGAGTTGAGGATGGACATAGAGATCGAATATTTATTCGAACAGGTGGGTAAAGAACCCTACAACATGAATGATTACAATAAGAAGAGGCGAGAATTAACATTAAAAATAAGAGAATTATTGAAGGAGTTTGGTTGCGAAGAAGCCTATGAAAAACTAAAAACAAGAAGAGGATTCACATTCTCGGAAAGACTCCTCAAATATACTCTAAAGGCCTTTAAAAGAACAGTAAACAGCCTGATAGCATATGTCAAGAACCTATGTGAACTTGATCCTATGAAGGAACGCCAACTTAAGAAAGAGATATTGCTTGCTGTAGCGGAAGTAAAATACGGCCCAGAAAGAGCCAAACAATTGGAGAAAGAGGCTCATGAAAATGCTATTATCATGTATACCTAAAAGGAGAGGTGAATGTTGTGCCTCTTATTTCTGTCAAAAAATTACAAAATGATTACCGCATCCAATTGGATAAGTTATATAACGATTACAGAAGAGTTTTCTCCGTCGAGAACATTTTCTCGGCATTAAAACTCTCAGTCGGTCCATCCTTAGAACTTCCTCTCTCAGGACATCTTTCAATTCCCAGCACCTCTCTTTTCCCTACACACCGCCCCAAAATCGGTATCGATGTCTGTATTAGAAGATTTTACAACGAGGAGGGAAACTTAATTCGTGAAGTCGATAAGGTGTATAGGTTCTACGTAGAAAGAATTGGAGACTCCTACTATATTGATTTAGAGAACGTGGCACTAGAAGAATATGGCATTCCATTAGGATATTATGTTGAACTGATCTTTCTGAATTTCGTCATAGATAACCGAAAGTATACGATCTACCCTAATGAAACAAAACTCGATCTGAAAGTGCCGGACAATCTAAAAAGGAAAATCTTAGACGAAATTGAGAACATCAAGAGAATTTCTAAGACGTATAAAGTCGTCCCTTTATTGTCTGAAGTCGGGTTAGAAGACTGCTCCTCTGAGATTTCTGAGGGATTGAGAAGACTGAACGAGAGAGATTTCGAGGGAGCTATAAAATTCTTTAGAAAGGCAATTGAAGGTTTAAAGACGCATCTAAAAGAAATAAAGAGTATAGATGGTATTGAAAGTAGAGCCGAAGGATTAAGAGATTGTCTCTCAAAAGTATATGGCCTTCTTAGTAATTTCGGAGAACATTACAGAACATCAGGTGGAATGGATGAAGCAATTCTGGCTAAGGAACTTACTATAGCCATTAGTACGTATATAGCTAATAAAATAAAAACCGGAAGAGTGCAATACAAAGAGCAAGATTCTACTTAACTCTATTAAGATTTTAATCGTGCTTTAGTATCACATGAAGAAACGTGAAGACAGTAATTCGCAATCTTAGGAGATTGTAGCCAGCATTCGGTCCCCCTCTCCAATCTCCATTTTCACTCCACCAAATACCGCTACCGCAACTGTCCATACAGAATTTTTGGTTACCAGATAAGTAACGCTTTCACCTTCTAATTATAAGAAAATCATCATCGTTTAGTTTATAACAAATCTAGAGCAGGGACTTCTCAAGCCTCTCTATTGCTCTTAGGAGCTTTTCTCCCCGTTCACTTAATGAATAGTAACTTTCCCTTCTCACTCTCTCATTTTTGAGAAGTCCGACCTCCAACATTATTTTCAGATGATACGCTAACGTGTTGCTTTTTACTCTATCAGATCCAAACTCCTCCTCCAACGCGCCTAGAATATCGCTAAATTTCATTTTTTTAACTTTGCTAAGATGCTTCAAGATGCTCCTCCTAATATCATTCATAACAGTTTCTATTACTTCAAAAACATCCTCAGACGTGTACTTCTTCACCAGATCACCCCCACCAAGCATTTGTCAATTTCATTTGACTCAAATATATTTGAGTTTTATACACATATAAAAATTTTGTATCTTGTCATAAGCCCATCTCGTAAACTTTTTATAATAAATAATGTCAGAAATGACCCCTAGTAAAAAATACGGCCACCACATAACACCTTAACGTAATTCACTATAATTAACCGGTGCACTCTCATGCAAATTCTATCCTCAAATTGCGTTAAGCACATAATGAAATTCTTAAAAATTGTGAAATCCAGATCGCAAACAGAATCTAATACAACAATTTCTGTCGATGAAATTCTCGAATTCTTCAAAAGAATAATCCCTTATGACCTCCTTTACGAGGAGTGTCTCGAAGAAAAAGGATCGGACACCGAGGAATGTAAAAAACGTGTGGATATGACGGTTAAAGAACAAATAAGAAATCATATTAAGGAACTCCTCAAAAACGGCCTAATCGAGCATATATCTGATGACACTTATAATATTATCGTGGATCCCAAATACGATTACCGCATAGTAAATATTCTATACAATCCCACCCCTAACACGCTTCGCAAAATATCCAGAAAAAACATAATAGTAATAATACTGGGCCCAAATCCAAAAAGACTCCCAGAAGCTTCATTCAGAAGACTATTAAAAAACTTTCTTAATAAAATCGGAATGTACGCGATCTTTCCAGAAGATTACCCAAATAACTTACCCCATCACTATAACCATTGTAAAAAGAAAATACTAGAACGCATGCAAAGTATAAACGAATACGATCTTGCGAAAGACGCCCACCTCCATCACATATGGAACAAACTCGATCAAAACCTGAAAAACGAAATTAAACTACTATGGATATGCGATTACATCCTTCCCCTACTCATCGGATTTAAACGAGATACCCCTAGCATATTCTCCGAAATATCACTAATTCTCAGCGTCGACCATCTTTTTAGAAAAACCATACTACTTTATCCCCACGGCATGGAAGATGATCTGCGTGGCAGTTTCCTAGAAAGTATAGTTGGACCTTTCATCGAAGAAAAATACAACTCCATAATCGATGCCATCTCTAAGGGCGACCTCCCCATATCCATTTCGTACCCTCATGACGATCCAATAATGTTTCTATACAAAGTCACAGAAGCATTGATCTTCTTCATAAGTTTGCAAAAATGCAAATAAGATCTGTCTCCATCAATAAATTCACTTTATAGTACCTTATTTCCGACAAACTAGTAACATTATAAAATTGTTAGAGAAGAAATTCTAGGGATCAGCATATAATCGCACAGCAGAGAAATTACTTCATTTTATTTCGTTGCTTTATCAATCTCCTACAAATGTTGTTTATGATTTCGTACAATTCGTCTAACATCCATATAGTTAAGTTCCTTGGACCAAAATCCCAGATTCTGAAGAAACCAGAATCCGAATAATCTTCATTATAACTTTTGAACCAAGCATTTATAAACGTCTCATGGAGATATTGAAAGCTTATCTCGGGAGGTTCTTTTTCTTTAACCTTTACGAATTTAGGCTTAATCAATGGAATACGTCCTTCTAATTCTTTAATCGCTCTCTCATAAGTAGGCCTCTTAAGAAGTTCCACTACGTCCTTCTTAATGATATCCCTAATATAGGGCTGTGCAAATATGGCCTCGGATTCGGCTAAGGATATAACATCGTCATCAGGAAGAATAGGTCTAATGCCGCTCCATTTATGTTTTAAGCCCAATTTTTTACCCTCTCTAGTAATTTTCACAGCCGTTTTTATAGAATTCGCAAATACAGGAACTACACCTAACATAAATACTGGAGCTCCATATTCCCAAGAATTAATAATTTCCTTTTCTTTTTGTCCAATATAGAATGCAGGAATATCACCTATCTAGAGGATGCTTCCACCCTGGTCCAAAAATTCTCTCAGAGTTGTATTCGAAGGGTCGATAACGTCTTCAACTATTGTATCGGGAATTATATCCTGAGCAAAAACGACGAGTTTTCTATGAGAATCTTCATCCTCGATGCTCTTAACAATGAATTTTCTTAATTCTTCAGCATTTACAACTTCAAAGCCTCTTTCCTGCAGAAATTTAGCAATCTTATCCGGATATCCTGCTTTTTCATCTATCCACGATGATGGATAGTTCTTATCACGATAAATTACCACGTCTATAGTAGTTTTTGTCATATTGCTTCATTCCATCTTATGATAATTTAAATTTGAGTCTTAATATCATATTGAACTCCTTACTAACTTAACCTCTTCTTTCTTTTCACTAACCCCCAACTCATCTATCGTCTATCTCCGTTAGAACTTACCAAGATCTGTACGGTCGAATTTACGCGTGATTTTATGGTTGTATTATGTAACTCTCTAACCTATTTATCGACGTTATCAATTTTATTCGTACTATGAGCACATTTTTGAGCGATATGACGATCATGAGGAATTATCTTTAGAGTCTAATACCCATTCAAAAAAAGTCACTTCGAGGTGCTTTGATGATGTAAAAATATTACTATTTATGTAGCTCCTATTACTAATAGCATGCAAAAGAAAATAAACAATCCAACCATATGCCTTCAATAAATTCTAATTCTAGTGCTTCTGGAACTCCTTCTCGAGAAAGGCGAAAGATTTACGCGGCCGTCACTTGCAAAAATGCTGCACAGAGGTGCAGAAGGGCAATCCTTCAAGGCATAAATAGGGACTTCCTAGAGCATAGAGTAGAATATAACATTAAGGAAATCAAGGATTATGTCAAATTTGAGTTACATAAAGGGAGACTTTATAAAGATTTGAAAGAATGCTGTTGAAAAAAGATATTGTTACAGAAACTCTCAAATGCGCTAATAATTTACTGACAAGAGAATAATAAAAGAGCAATCGAAAAATCCTTAATTTGAGTCTATCTCCTCCATCTCGGGAACAACTGTTTGCGCAAATTCTTTCACGTTTATTTGGAATCTTTTATCTTTCTAAGATTTTATCTATGGAAATTTGACAATTTCACTTTTAAGGAGGTATACAATAGTCCTTTTCCAGCAGATCCTCTAATATTCTTAAAACCCTTTCTCTTTTCTCTTTATACTTTTCATCATCAAGATCAAACGCATCTCTAAGCAGATCTTCTTTTAATATTTTTCTGAATTCTTTATCGGCATACTTTTTCAATAAGAACTCAGAATTTAGCTTAAAATCCTCTATAATTAACTCAACATCCTCTCCTCTTCTAAAAACTTCTTCTACAACCATGTTTCTCATTAATTCTAAAATCTTAAAAACATTAATGCCGGGTTTTTCTGGCAATATTTTCTTACTTTCACATAAGGCCTTGTACAGCTCTTCAAATATGATACTGCTTAGATACCGATCATTTGCAAGTACAGCTGTAACATAATCTTTCGTAAGAATAGCTACAGCATCCCTTAATTGTCCATTTCTGATTAGTTCCGTCCAACCTCCTCTAATTCTCCATTTCATTGCAGTTCCAACCTCATCACACCAACTTCTACAAGCAATACTTCTTGATTAATATTTTCGCATATGATATTTTTTATTGCTACGCCGATAGAATAAGCTGCATAGGGTATATTGCCTGTTATATGATATATTTTTGCCCAAAAATCAATCAGCGTCATTGCACCGTCTAGGATAATTTTTGTTAAGTTATTCGTTAACCGCGGTATTTTACTAATATTCCAAGGAAATTTGACGGTAGTCTTTACTTCCATTAGTCCTATCTCGTACGGATCTTGCCTTAAAAGAATAGCGTCTGGACTTGATCTTACTGGCCTATAAAGTAAACGAAAGTTGAAGTGATTTTCCATAATATAACCCGCTACTCCCTCACCCAGTGCTCCTATAGCTTCGATAGGTGGGGCCGGAGCTGTTGGGGGATAGTGACCCGGACTCCAGCCAGGTCTTCTCAAACCTTGTAGAAGATCGTTTATCCATCTTTTAACAGTCTCGTAGACACCTACCATCTTACACTCATTATAACGATCACAGTAATCTTGAATGTCAATAGGACCACCGCTATTGATGTATTGTGATGTACGAATACAGGTGTATAGTTTGCGTTTAAGGAAACTTCTTAATATCTTTTTTCTATCCTCATCTCTTGTATAGCCCAAAAAATAACGCTGAATACCTACATTTATTGTCCTGAGTACTCCCTTTATTATTGGTCGTTGTGATGTTACAGTACTCATCTTGTATTACCCCATTTACGTATACCGTACATATACACCTTATCTTATTTTCGTCGTGATGATAATTCAAATACTTTTTAAAGATGCCTCGACATTGCTAAACTTTTTACATTTTTGAACTTCTATGAACAAGAATCTTTCAGAATTCTCTCCTTAAAAATAATTTCAGAAGACGTTCCTTTATTTTGAGTCGGCATTCTTATCCTCTTATTTACTTTACAGAAATTTCCGTAAATAATGTCGCGTGATGTCGGGATCCCGATATGTTTTAAGAAGTTACTCCATGCTCTATTGACACGAATAATGTGAACACCAAATTCTTTAACTGCTTTGTAATCTTCAGAAGAACTTGATGACAATATAGTACTTTCGCCTAAAACAGCCCGCCAGGCGTTTAAGACCACCTTCTTAACTTTGTTACGAATATTTTCTGAGAGTTTCTCGAAGAACTGAACCTCGGGGGTAAGGCGCGCCTCAAAGTACTTTTGGTCATGTAATATTTCTAAAAGCTTTTTCCATACGTCCATATTCGTACAAGTAGCATATAAGTTCCCTACTTCCTTTAATACTTCATCAAAATAGACCATTTCTTCCCCCAGTCCATACGTCCATGTCCATCTACTTGCCACAAGTTATAAGAATATATTCCGAGATAATCTTGCAACGTCTCAACATATTACGTCTCGAATGTATATTTTGGGATGTTTATTATCTAATTCGTTTAGAATTTGATTTTTAACGATTTTCTTCGAACCATCTCTATTAGTGCATAGGCAAAAAGCATATTCGTGGACAATAATATCTTTTGGCTTAAAGAAAACAAATTTTTCAGTTATTCTTTTACCTTTTCCTCGATTATACTTGCATTTATTTGAAGAAGTGTTTCCCTAATTTTATTCTCATAATCGCTCTTCTTCAGACACCCTTTATTGGCTTCTATTACGATTGTAATGTCTGTTTTTTCAAAAGATCTTTCTAATGCCATTATTACTCCTCTATAGAAATCAGAAAACTTTCCTTTGGGTATTTTAACTTTCAGCATAATACTCTTTAAAGTAGGTTCTTGTATTGGAGGGGTGATTTTAGAGGAGGGTGTTTCTGCCTGTTCAGGTACATGTTCGTGTATAATTGTAGTAGTTGGCTCGGCAGTAATGGTAACATCAGCACCCTTAGCCTCAACCTTAGTTTCCTCTTTTCTTTCGCAAAGTTCTTTTCTGAGTATTATCTCGTAATCTTCAAAATTTATGTCCGGAATCTCTTTAAATTTTGTACACTCGATGGTGTTGTCTCTCATAATGCCAAAGCCAAAAATACCGTTCTTAACGCCATCCTTAATTGATTTTATGAAGTTCTGTTTCGATATTCTTGGCTCTCCAGGGGTCGTCAGTAAGGTCTTATAAAGTTGTTTTATCTCCAAGTAATCTCTGTTCCCAAGATACTTCTCCAAAATTAGATGTGGTGACAGTTTTTCAACAATTTCCCCTTCAGCTCTCAAAATTTCAAAAACTTCTTTACTTATAGGTCGTTTATCTCCGTAAACTGGAGTTTTTAGATCTATTTCTCTAAATTCCTTTGCCGGAACATAAACAAGCCTATATAGACTTCTTAATTGGTGTCTCTCATCTCTCTTAAATTCCTTAAGGTTCTTTTCGACATCTTTCTTTTGGCTTTCAGTAAGGTTTAGAGACTTATCATTGGCTATACTTTCCCATGCAAGTTTTCTTCTAAGCCAATTCTCAAAACTTAACCTTTCAGATTCTAATGGACAAAGGAAAAAGATTGTGTTTTTATTAACCCTCGGATTATTACCGTAATTTTCGATAATGTCTTTCATAAACTCTAAGTCTTGAGATTGTAAAATAACGAGTTTTAGTTCCTCTGTATCGGGCACATCTTTAGAATTCTTCGGAAATATATACACCGGAAGAGCGCTTCCTGCATATTTCTTAAGTAGGGATTTTATCTCAGAATTTATAGTATCAGCATCAATCTCAGACATCTTTGACGCTATTATCCTATTTAAGTTAGGTATGCTCTTGAAAACATACTTTCCATTTTCTATCCACAAGTAATGCAAGGTGCTCTTTAGCTTATCCAGCACATCAGTAATTACGCTTGAAGGTATGTTTATATCCGCACATGCGAGTTTAAGTTCACCTAATGTTACACCCTTCTCTCCACCAGAGAAAGAATATAGAAATACCGCTGTAGCAAGCTTAGTTCCGAGCTTTAACCCTTGATATGTATCTGCAAGAGATCTATCGACCCTTTTTGCGTTCGCATCCTTAGCAGTTATATCTGCTGATAAAACACTTTCGTATTCTCTGCCGATATGCTTTACTAACTCCTCTGCAAGTTCGCTGAAGCTCAAATCGAAATCAGAGAGTCGGATTAGCGGAACTTCTGAGTCCTTTAGTTTGTAAACTACAAGAGAGAGTATTCTCAGAACTCCTCTTGTTCTTTGAAAAGTTGGAATGCTACCCCATCTATGATGAAGAACATCAATAACCTCCGGATGAAACGGATAGCTACGAAGCATCTTGTTTCTGTACTCCGTTTTATCCACAATTATTCCTTCTCTCTCGTAATATTTAATAAACTCATTGACAATTTCTCTTGCGGCAATTTCGTCTATATTTGAAAAAAGTCTTCTTCTTATGACCTCATAAATTTCTTCCCCTGCTACTGGCGTGTAAATTTTCTCAATTCTACCAGCGACTTTTTGAAGCTTCATGAGCAATTTTTGGGCTGCTTCTTCGTCAGCATATTCTACTACACTCGATGGCAACGTTACAACGAGTAATGTCTTATCAAGAGATTTTACTGTCTCAGTTAGTTCTTGCATGAAGGCAATCGTTTGAGCCGCAAGATTTGTATCTCCAATCTTTAGCTCTTTATATCCTTTCTTAATTCCAGCAGCCTTTGCAACATATTCGAGAATTTCATCTATGAGAATTAAAAGAGGTTGATGCTTCTCTAATAATTCTCTTAGCACTTCTCTACCCGGAGAAATCGGACTGCTAAGCTTTCTAACCTCTCCCTCAAGTTGCCTCTCAATCTCTCCCCAGAGAGTACCAACAATTTTACCGTTCTCTTCTTTAGGACTTATCGCGGTACCGACTAAAACAACTACATTGGCTTTAATAACCTCACCAACATATTTTTTCGCTATTTCGGGATTTGTAAACGCATGATACAGAGTTATTAGAGCATGCGTCTTTCCACCACCAAAAGGTGTTTGAATTTGAATAACAGGGTCTCCACCTTCCCCTTTAAGCCTTTTAGAGGCAACTTTTAACAGATTCTTAAGTCCAGCAGTAAGGTACGTTTTCCTGAAGAAGATATCAGGATCCTGATAGTCCTCAACTGCCCTCCCCTTAAAGACCTCCCATAAATCTGCCGCAAATATGTCCATCGTCAGTCTGCCTTCGAGAATGTCTCTGTGAGGAGTTGCAATGAGATGAAAGGGCTTCATATTTAACCCCCACACTTCTAGTGTTCATTGCATATATAAATTAAATTGTGCTTAGTCAACGTCTATATGGCCCGTCTATGGAAATTAAAGGTTTAAAGTACGTAATCATCTTCTAATGTACTCTGTCAACTTTGCTTCCCTAGTTTTTGCCTCACTAATTATCCTTTCTCTTCCGGTTAGAAATCCGTCGAGTAACTTCTTTTCTTTACTATCATTAGGTAAACACTCCGAAATTGCCTGAGCATATCTAAAGAAACTATCCTTAAGCCAACCAGTCTTTTGCAGTGTCTCAACAATTTCCTCTCTTCTACCTTTCTCCCATAGTAACAGAACTTTATGCAATACATCTACAAGTTCTCTTGCATTTTCAAGTTCCTGTAGAGTCCTTTCATGCGGTCCAAGGAGATATATATACTCTTTCTGCTTAACTATGAAACCCTTGTTCCATTCTTTTTCTAAATCGACGCCAACACTCTGAGCCAGTTTGCGGGCCTCATCAAAATGAACTTTAGCAGTTTGGTAACTCCAACGATATAGTAAATAAAATCTTGATAAAGGCGATAATTCTGAAGCAATACCGTCTTGTAAAATTTGCTTGACAGCATAATCTGTTACTATTTCTCTAACATACTCAAGAAGCTTATCTGCCCTGATAACATTCCCTTCATAATCCATGATCTTTTCGTATTTTCCAAATACTTCAATGGCAGAACCTATTGCAGATATGAAGAAATCTGCACCACTTATTCCTTCCTTCCATAGTTGGTCGAGCTTTTTATGGAGATACCTTTTCAGTTCCTCCTTTACTTCATTAAACCATCCTGTTGGTAGTCTCTTCATCTTTCTACATACTATGTAAATTGAGGAGGCTAATGCAGCAGATTCTTTAGCTCTAAGACGAGCTTTCATTTCTGTATGGATGGGGTATGATGCTGTGATTACTAAGCCCGAATCAAGAAGAGAATTGATGAGAGTCTCCCAACCAGAGGTAGTTTTATGAGCATATACTATGATTGCTATACCATTTGGTTTTAAAACTCTACAAATTTCTTGAAAAGATTTTTTAAGCATTTCCTCGAAGTCTTTTTGAGATTTTAATGATTTGACTACCCTCTCTGCTTTATCTTTTGGCATTCCCCTAAGGAGTGGTAAACTTGCTATAATTTCTCTTGATTTCGGAGTTAGTGGAGTTGAGAAAAGTTCAGGATAAAAATCTCCTATTGTCCTCTTTAACCAAACATAAAAGAAGTCTGAAAGATACGAATATGGAACATTATCATAGTAAGGCGGGTCTGTAAAGATGGCATCAAAGTAATTATCCGGAAACGGGAGTTCAGTGGCAGATGCTTGAAAAGGACAACACTCGATTGCATGAATCTTAGATTCTCGTTCAATGAATTTTTCAAAATATGTCTTTACTCTATCCCAACTACCAGAACTCCCACTGAACGGATTTAATTCTGGATAATCCCATGTGATTGGTATAGCTTGCCTTGAAAAAACATCTGCAATTAACTCTCTACTTCCTTCCCATCTCCCTAAAGTATTACAGGATACCGCCATCATATCGAAATTCAAGGCCAAGTATGTTACAATAGCCTTTGCATACTCTTTATTGTATCCCTCTTCGATCATTTTATAATAAACTTCCCTAATCTTATCAACAAATGTAATTAAAGCAAGTTTCTGCCTCGAATTGAATATGTCCCCCCATTTTTTCATACCATAAATTACAATAGGAGCAAAGTTCCAGAATAAATCACCTTTACCTTTAAACTCTTTCATCTCTGGGGTTGGTAAGGGTTCATTCGGTATAGGCTCAATCTCCCACTTCTCTTTAAGTTCTTCAATCTTTTTAACTAAATATTTCTCGGCATCTTTATAGATCTTAATATCTTCCTTATTTGCAACCCTATAGATCTTTCCCTTCTTATCGGGATGATATAATACAACTGCAATCATCCTTTGTCCCGCTTTTCCTTGTTGGAACAACCTTCTAACGGTTCTATCATCGATAGTCATTCCACACACGGGACAGATGACCTTAGCACCTTTAACAGTTCCTTTTGATGGATCAAACCCCTCTGGCATAGGCTCATATCCCGTTCCAACAATTTTGAATTTCACTTCTTTACCTTCAACGTATAAATATAAGGCTACTTTCTTTTTGTCCTTCCTAGCCAGCCAGAATTGTCTTATTAACGGAATTTCCGCACCACAAGAGGGATTTTGACATGGAATAGTTCTTGCCCATAAATAACATACTGGTATAGAGCCGTCATCATCTGGTGGATAAAACTTTCCAATTTCCTTTTTAGCCTCTTGTAAGACCCACTCTCCCCACTTTTTGAAATCTTCAAGTAAAGGATTATACTCTTCCTCTAGCCCAAGTTTATTTTTTCTCGTGGCTCTCCCATACTTTTGTGGATACTCCAAAACGCATTTAAGAATCAAAACTGCAACGGGATTATATTCACCCGCATAGACTTCACATCCCAATCTTAATGCCTCAAGAGGAATCGAGCCCCCACCAGCAAAAGGATCGAGCACACGAGGTGTATATCCTAAGGCTTTTCTTATATCTTCCCTTGCTTTTTCAATATAGGTAGGATTAAGTGAATTTTCCCATTTGCAAAGTTGAGCTATGAAATTTTTCACCTTCTCTGCTTCTTCAATACTTTTAGGTGCTGGAATTAGTGCTGCATATGCAGTAGCTCTTGAGGCTGCTAAGGGGCGGCGAGCCCACCATATGTGCAGGGTTGAAATGTGTCCATGTCTTATGTTCTTTTCTCTTGCGCTTTCCTCGCTTACTTCTTTAACTGGAAATGTTTCCTCGATGAATGAGCGTTTGATGGGGAACTCTTCCATTTGATCACCTTTATATTTTAGTGATCGAAACTCCCTCTCCACATTTTAGATGAAATTCAAGCTTGTTACTAATTAACTTAATCCGTTACAAATTTAAAGGTAACAATATTACGCAAATAACACTATCTTTAGTTTTATTTGGTAAATTATGACTATTTCTTCGGCTTTAAGTGCGGTCTCAAGATGAAAATTGATGCATTTTATAACCTTATTTGAAGTAGGCTTTTGGTAACAAGATCTTGATTTTGTCAATTATAACCTTCTAAAATTTGATTTTTAGTAAATTAAACAGGGAAAATATTAGTTAGTTTAATGAAATTGGACTTTTTCAACCTTTGATTTCTTCTTCCACTCGTTATAAGGTACAAGTATTCTAACAGTTTCGACTTTCTCTATCACATTAAGTTTTTCGGCTGGATTATTTATGATATAGAGCGTTGGGTTTGTTGCGGCATTTTCAACGATGTATAGCCAGTATTGGTTTTTGAATCTTTTGGCTTTGAACCATTCATTTGGTGTTAGAGCTACATCTCCGGTTGTTGCTCTTGCTTTGACCTCAATATATCTAATTTCTCCTTTACCCCTTGATCGTATATCATATCCAAGGTTTTCCTTTGAAACGTCTTCTGGTTCTCGTCCCTGCATTCTTTCATATGCCATAGCAATTTCCATACCTATTTTCTCGATTTCCTCATCACTTATCATTTCATCTCCGGCAATAACTCGTATTACGCCGATCAGTTTAGGCATAGTAATTGTTAGGTGTTTTTCTTTTTCGATTTCATCCCTAAGTTCTTTTAGGGCTTGTTCATATTCTTTTTTCCTTCTCTCGGCCATCTGGATGGCTAAATCCATTTTCTCGCCTTTTTCGGCTCTTTCATAATACTCCATGAGTTTTGAATCCAGTTCAGAAATCAATTTTTCGAGAGATCTTACACCGTACTTCTCTTTTATTTTTGCTTGCCTTATTCTTTCCTTCATAAGTTCTTCTTTAAACTCCATGAGAGCTTTTATTGCATATTTTTCTGCTTCTTTTTTCCTGTTCTCATCAAACTTGAAGCTTCCACGGAATGGTGCTAGATCCCAAATTAAGGATGGATTTATTTCTGTCAGATTTTTTCCGTCGTCATATATTGCAAAGAGTCTTTTTCCAGCGATTACACCTTTTCCGTCTTTAACTTCTCCTTCGAAGAACCAAATAGTTCCATTGTATTTGCCGGAGGGATCTTTAAAGACGGCGCCTTTCATACATTCCCCTAAGAACTTCCTAAGAACCCACTCTATAACCGCTTCAAATAGCGGATGTCCGAATGAAACGAATTCAGCGTCACTATGTCTCATGGCTATGTCTTTGTCAAACGTTATTTTTGCATATTTTCTTGCTAAAACGCCCCAAGTATTCTTAAATGAAGTTTCTTCGGCTATTTTTCTAATTTCATACGGTATAGAATCTATTCTGTAAAAGTTACCGATTTTAACGATTTTACCTCCGGCCTTTTCGAATGCTTTTACAAAGAATGCTTCTGTGTATTCTGGGATTAGTCTGTACTCTTTTGCTTTTTCCGCCATTTCTCTTATTCTCGTGTAATCTATGAATCTCGTTGCGAGACTTTCACCCAATGCGTCCTTAACCTTTGCTATGTATTCTTCATCAACTTTGATGTCGATTTCTTTCAATATTTCATCGATGTCTCTTGCGTTTGCTGCGGCTTCGAGCACAAGTTGGTACAACCTTTTTCCGTAGAATATCTCACCAATTACATCAAAGACTTTATCTGTTCCCAAAGCTTTTCGAATTTCTTCGAGTTTATCCAGCAGTTTTGCTAAAACTTTACCCTCTCTCGTATCTTCGGCGACAAGATTAAAAACGAAAACCTCCTTTGTCTGTCCGTATCTATGGATTCTACCCATTCTTTGTTCGAGTCTACTTGGATTCCATGGGATATCGTAATTTATCATGATGTTACAGAATTGTAGGTTTATACCCTCTCCAGCCGCTTCAGTTGCAACCATGACTTGTGCTTCATTTTTAAAGATTTGTTCTGCTCTTATTCTATCTTCAAGTTTCATACCACCATGGATGTATGTAACGGAGTAACCCCAAGATCGTATTTTATCAACAAGGTACTCGAGAGTATCTCTTGATTCTGTAAAAATTAGGATCTTTTGATCTTTTAATTCTTTAGATGTCATTAACTTCTTGAGTTCCTTGAGTTTAATCTCGCTCTCTTTCTTTATTATTTCATCAGCCATTTTTATCAGTCTATCGATGGTTCTTATTTCTTTTTCGAGTTCTTCCTTATTCTCCGCCACACTTAGAGTTTCCCAACTCTCTTCAATTTCCCATCTTTGTCGTTCATCGTAATCGTCAATTTCTTCAATGTCAAAAACCACTTTGATAGGTTTCTCTCTCTTTCCTCTCAGAAGCTCTTCTAATTTTTTCTTTCTTCTCTCAAGTGAGCGTTTAACTGCGTATACGCTTGAAGCCATTCTTCTCTGCAGAATTAATAAAGCAAAGGCAATGTTTCTCTTTTTATCCCTTTGTAGAGCTTTATTATATTGAGTTATAACATACTTTGACAATTCGTTGTACAATTTCATTTCTTCGTCGGTAATTCTGAATTTTATTGTTTTAACGTGCCGTGGAAGGAAGAGCGGTCTACCTTCGAAATCTTTCAAATCTTCCTTGAGCCTTCTGATGAAGAGGGGGTTATCACGGTTCTTGATGGATTCCTTAAGCATTTCTGCCGATGAAAAGAAGCCTGGTTCGAGCAAATCGAGAAATAATCTAAAGTTTTCCGGATCTCCTTTATGTGGTGTTGCGGTTAAAAATAGTAAATGTTCGGAGGTTTTAGATAATACTTCTCCAAGCTTATATCTTGCCGTTTTCACGAGTTTATCACCATAACGATATGCTGCCATTTTATGTGCTTCATCGACTATAACCAAATCCCAGTGAACGCTTTGTAATGATGGAAGAATATCCTCCTGTTTAGCAAAATCAATTGATGTAATGATTTGGTTTTCCTTCTCCCAAACGTTTTCACCATAATGTGCTTCAATTACGCTTCTGTCAACAATTACGAAATTCTCAGAAAACCTTTCTTTAAGTTCTCTTCTCCATTGATCCTTCAAATGCCCAGGGACTACTATTAGTATTCTTCTTGCCAAACCTCTAAGCTTTAATTCTTTAATAACTAAGCCGGCCATTATGGTTTTTCCTGCACCAGGGTCGTCGGCAATCAGAAATCTAATTCTTGGCAATTTGAGTATATATCCATAAACGGCTTCTATTTGATGCGGTAGAGGGTCTATTTTTGAGACGTTCATAGCAAGAATGGGGTCAAATAACGAGGCAAGTTTAAAGCGATATGCCTCTAATGCTAGAAAGACATTTTCAGGATCTGCCGAAAAATCTGCTTCAAGCGTGAGAATTTTTATTCCATTTAATTCTTCCTTTCGGATTATAGTATCAATATATTGTTTACTGTTTATTGTGGCCCCAATTATTCTCAAGTATTCTCCTAAATCCTCTATCTTTTCGATTTTTACAGGTTCCGGCCAGAAAGGAGCCTGTATGATTGTACCACTCTTAAGCTCAGGTTTCATGTGATATAGCAATTAAGCTGATAAATATAAAATTTCTCTATTCAGATGACAGGAAATGATTAAAGGCAGGTTAAGAAGTGAATAATTGCTATTCGAAGAGGAGGTATTGTTTATCATTTATACGTTGCAAAAACATCTTTAAAAGGACGCTTTAGATAATCAGTCAAACAATAAGAACATAAGAACATTTGTCAGTTCTTGAAACACATTTTAGTTCCTTTGCGTAGAGGTGGAGTTTGGGCCATAGTTTTTCATAGGTTTTCCAGTCTACGCAGAATAGGTTCTGTTTTACGTCATCGAGGGACACGGTTTTCTTTGATTTGAAGAGTGACAGGAGAGTGCTGATGGCGGCGCTGTTATGTAGTTTGAAGGCCGGGAATTTTCTTGTTATTTGGGGGTTTGAGGTTCCGCAGCAGTTTTGGCCATTGTTTATTGTGATGCTTC
>CAZFGR010000021.1:0-27976 GCA_964518475.1 uncultured Nitrososphaerota archaeon | reverse complement strand
TGCCTATGAAGCAATCACAGGAGAAAAACTCATAGACCTCAATAAATTTTACACCCTATGATTTTCGACTCCCAGATGAAAACCTCATGCAATCCATTATGAGTTTGTAATTCATTTATCATGTGCTGAATAATCCTGCCCCATACTTCTTTTTCTCACCTTATGCGCCCTCAACTAAGATTTTATTAATGCTTATGTTACAATATTCTGATAAACGATTTAGGCTAATTGATTCATTTCCCACATTCAGAACCAAGCCTCGGTATGCTGCATTAAATATTAAGCAGTAGGATGCAATATTTATGGTCTATTTTACTAAGCATGCGCGTCATAGATTAGAATCATTCGGATTATCTAGGGATATCGTCATTGAAGCCTTGAGGCGTCCAGAGAAGGTATTTTACGATACATTAACCGGTAATTTTATAGCAGTTAAGCTCCATGAGGCAAAATATCTAATAGTCGCGTTTAATGTAGACAAGGACATTAAAGTGATAACGGTTTTATTAACCTCGAAGCATAATATCATTATTAATAGAGAAAGGCGAGGAAGATGGGTAAGAATAGCGTGAACGTTTACTACGACGATAAACATGATATACTAGTCATAAAACTCAAAGAGGACAGAGCCACCGACACAATCGAACTAGCCGAAGACATCTTCGCCATAATCAATGGAAAAGGAGAGATCATAGAAATTGAGATCTGGCGCGCCAAAGAACTCATAGCAACAGCCATGGCAGATAAAATCGCCGAGAAAGTAAAAACGTTAATCAAAGAAAAAGCATAGGCAAATATGTGGGAAAGAAGTATTTGTAGCCAGTAAGGTGAAATAGCGGTATGTTAGGAAAAATGAGGACTTATATGACTTCTAAAGAGCAACTAACCGTGGGATTATTACTACTAGTAGCCTACATGACTATTACTAATAAGCGCTCTATCTCATTTGACAAGATTAATGATGTATTAGGAAAAGTTTTGAACTCACGGTTGTTAGGTATATGATTTAACTTAAAAGGTTTGAGAAAAAGCATAAAGCTTGAGAAACATGTTTCTCATGAGAACTTATTTAAATGTAGAGCGATTGAAATATTAAGATGTCTATTAATCTTCTATATTCTCTTGAAATTTTCCTTATTACGCTTCTGCGAATTACAGGATTTAATCCATTCCTTAGATTACTTTTCAAGCTCCTCTTATATAGTTCTTTTCTGAGCTCTACTAATGTTTTTGGTATCCCTAGCTTAAGAATTCCCCTTAACGTTTCTTCATCGAGATATCTCAAAGTGTATTGAGAGATTACCCATGCCAATACTATTTCGCCAATATCTGGTGTTAATATCAGACATTTTGTGTTATCTAATGGTATCTCTTCAATTTCTCCTATGACTTCCTTAAGAGATTTCCTAATAATCATATACATTCTTAGTCCTTTAGTGCCCTCAACACTTATTACTGGGTTAGTCTCTAATGAAAGCATAAATATTAGAAGCCTTGGTTTCTTCGCATCATGATATACCAAATAATATCTATCCTTAATATTTTTCAGGTTGTTAGCCAAGGATCTAATAGCATTACTCAACCTCATACTTAATTCCTCCTTATGATAATTATAGGAGCTATCTTAGATAAAACCAACTTTCCTCCAAATTTTTTGCAGAGATTTCCATGACATGGGATATACTTAGATTTATAGTAAATTATATCATATCCGTGATCACTTATCAACAACATTTGCTTAGAACTAACCCCGGAGAGAATATTAATTAGTCTCATAGCCACTCTATTATAGAGAAAGCTAGACAATTCATCAGGTGTAGAGAATCCCTCGCTATTATCAATATTAACTGAGATATTATCTATCGTTTTATCGGGAAAGTTTAATAGTTGAGCCCCGAATATCCTCGCAAACTCTCTGAGTGTTGATACTTTGAAGAGGGTCTTCCAGTAGTGTGTGGTGGCTTCCTCATTAATTATAAAGAATGACAAAACTAAACTAAATCGCTTTGATATCTCCACTATCTCAGCTAACCCAAGATTATCCACGAGCAACGGATAAACCTCTCGTGAATCAATTACTGATAAGGTATCCTTATAATACTCTATAATCTCACTATTTAATTCAGCAGAAGCTCTCTCTAGAAGATTCATAAGTCCAGACAATTTGTTAACCAAATTCATTAAGGGATATGTTGGCTCTATATATTTGTACGCCATTAATAAGGCCTTTAGAAAATCATAGTAGTTAATCCTACCCGTATAGGATAGTATTTCATTAAATAGTGAGAATAGTTGATTAATCATGCCGCACCAGCTCTAAACTCTACTTCATCGCTTTGATTAATTAGACTCATTAGCGCCATTATCAATGCTTTTTCCTCAGGGCTTAATCTACCTTTTATGCTGATAGATAACATACCCTTAACTTTTAATCTCAACTCAAAGGGCTCTGAGAAGATCGCTGACTCAGGATTTCTTAGCATGTTCAGTATCTCGGACTTATCTGTAATTCTAATTATTTCGAGAGGGGGTTTTAAAGGAGGTTCTATACCTCTTTGTAGCTCCGTTTTTACTTTAATTTCTCCTACCTCTTCAGTAGGAGATCTTGTTTTTGGAGTTGGAGTTATTATCGGTTTAACTACAAGCTCCCCGTTAACATATTCTAAATGAATTTCTAGTTCCTCAGAAATTTTTATTCTTTTCTCGTGGCTTAAGGCTTTTAATGCGTCGTCAAATATCTCTTTTGTGCTAATTATTTTTTTCTCATAAATTACTGGCATAGATGCTGGGATCCTAAGAACATCCGTTTTTCTCACTTTAAAGTACTCAAGCAATACGCTTTTTAGGGTTTCTCTTATAATGGATTTATCACTCGTAAACTTTAACTTCGAAGTCACTCCCTTAATTATAGTTGGAATTATAGGCTTAATAGCCGCGTCCTCCAGACTATTTAAATGTTGTAAAGCCATAGAAACATCCCTTACACTTATTTTACCCACTCTAGCCCCCTCTTTGGCCTCTCGAAGATACACTTGTTCGTGAAATCTATCTTTAATAGTAGCGTTATCAAATATGCTGTAATAAACTATAGCACCACCTAGAAGTAGTTTTAAGGCGCTTTTAGAATACTCAGCAACATAGTTTCCAAGCTCTCTCAATATATCATTAATTATTGTCAATCTCAATTGTTCGTAAAATCTTAGCCAGTCTTCATCAACGTTTCTGAAAAGCGATCTTGGCTCCTCGTAGTATAGTCTTATGAATTCTCCAGCTACATCAAAGATACAATAGGATTTAAGGAAATCTCTAACAAGATCTGTATCAATACTAGGGATAATCACAGCGGTCAGGAATATGTATTGATTTGCTTTTGCCTCCTCATATGCTCTTTCTATGCGAGAGACTAGATCATTCAATAGAGAGATTACTTCCTCGTTAGTAATATTCTCTTTCATCTGTTTATATAGCTTCCAACTCCTAACGATGTAAATTCTTAATCTTGAGTTATCAGCTCTCTTAAGCGATTTTATGATACTGTCTTTATCAGGATCAATCAATTCAATTGTGATGTTTTCTTTACTATCAATTCTGCTCGTTCTGAAAACTCTACTTTCAATTATTCCTTCAGCGGCATTTAGAAGTTCTGGAATGACCATTTTCTCATATTTTTCTCTTCTGTTATTCACCATTCTCCTGAAAATTGATTTGGGATTCTCATACGTAATCATCACATAACCACTAATGTCTCCTAAGGATATATGGTAAACATTTCCAGCATAGTTTTCAAGAATTTCCAGCATGTGATCGATTCTTCTCAGTTCGACATTTTTCAATCCTATCAACGATGATTTTAGGTAGTATTGATCTGCCAAAAGATCTCTTATTAACTGCAACTCAGCTTCCTTTAAAGTCTTTATCCTCGCAAGTTTTAATAGCTTGTCATCTCTCTGAGTAATGGATTTTAAGAATATCGCCCATAATAGTTTTCTCGCAAATTCCTTCTGTTTTTCGTCTTCTAATACAGCATCAATAAAATTCATTGCATTCTTTAATGCTTTCTCCCAAATAGCTCTTCTCTTCGGGATTAGGTCTCCCAGAATACCGAATTCTCCCAGTGCCGGACTTATAACGTCTTCATTGTTGTAGATGGCATTAATCGTCATTTTAGCCAGTGATTTAAGAAGGCCTCTTAAGTGATGAGCATCCGGTACATCGCTATCTTCTTCTGGCGCCAAAATCTTATTTATGAGTCCTAAAATAGAAGGCGCAAATGGATAAGTCAACGCTAAATCTCTCAAATAGCCTTCTGCGTATACCCCTAAAACATCTTTAATCAGCTTCTCATATTTTTGTAGAAATAATTTGTATAAGCTGTCAAGATTGTCTAGGTATCTTATTATCCTCCTCTTCACAATCCTGATTATGTCCTCAGGTCTGAACCACTCTCCTCGGATCGAGTACACTCTTCTCTCAAATCGTTTTTCGAAAGACTCTATTTCTCTCACAAGATCTTTATCTGGAAATTTTGATTTCTCCTCCTGCCACGCCCTTAAATCTTGTCTTGCAGACGCCACAATGCATACAAGCCCACTATCCCTCGAGATTCCTATAATTGATATCCTACGCTCTATAAAACCATACAAAAATTTTAGAATCTTTATAATTTCTGATTTAATATCGCTCCTCCTTAGAGCAGCATATAACTCATCAATCAGTATTAGCACGTGTATTCTTTGGTAAAGTTTTTCAGCCAACCATCTACCAAGAGCTTCTGGTAATAATTCATTCGATTTTGCTTCAAACTCCTTCTGGATGCTTGAGTGTATGTAGGATAGCGCCGTCGCTACGAATTTAATCAATGTTTTGTACCCATGTCCAATTAAGTCAGCGGGGATTATGAGCACATTCTCAGCGAGATCAATCGTGTAGTCAGAAATCCTCTGGATCTCCTCTAAGCGTTTTTTCACGATAGGATGGCTCGTAACGAACTTGTTCCTAGGTATTATATAAAATAAGTGGAATAATAAAACAAGAAAATGTGTCTTACCACTCCCCATCTCGACATTTAGTGGGATAAAGAGTTGATTTCTTTCCTTAAAAGCGCTCACTACATCTTTTAGTAGTGATTTGAATTGGTCAGTTAGCTCTGTTATCGGGAGAAAATAATCTGGTTTTGCGAATCCCTCTAAACTCGATGTTTTTTGAGGATCCCTAAAATGTTCAACGAAGGCTCCAAGAGATGGAGCAAGTTGAGTAGCACTTCCAATTTCTCTAAGATGAGCTAAAGTATCCTCAAGGATTCCTTGGTTCTCGAAGTATTGCTTGATAAGTCCGGGCAACTCACATCCTCCTGATAATCTCTTCTAAAGAATCTATAATAGAATCCTTTATTAAGGGTGTTACCCCAAGAATATTCAGAAAACTTTGTTTCAAGATCTTTAGCATGAAGAGGGCATATGCTACATCGGTCTTCGAGAACGATCCCTCGTTAACTATCACGTCAGCGAATCTCTTACTACCAAGTCTTGGGACATCCTTTACAGCCATTAATATAAGTTCAGTAGCTCTAATCGCTGTGTGACGATGTTTTCTAACTCCCGCATACTCAATTAGTGCTCGACCTATAGGTACTTCATAAATTTTGATGCTTTTCTTCTTTAGCAAGAATCCTTTGGCTCTGATTATCTTCTTAACTTTCTCGAAGAAATCATGAGGCACAAAAGGCATTCCTTCAGGCATAGTCAATAAAGCTAAAAGGTAAAGTATTGAATCAACATCGGCTGTGCTTACGTATTCTTCATATAATCTCTCAATGCCATACTTCGATGCAACATGCCTAAGCAAAGATTCTATGGCATATCTAGTAGCATTATCAAAGAGCATTGAGAATGAAAACTCGGGAATTTGCCCTGCTAGCTCAAATTTGGTAGCGACAGCTTGACCATCGGCCAAAGCCATAACTACAGCTTCTCTAGTCAATCCATCATAAATACTCCATGTGGTTTCTAACGAATCCCTAACAGCATTATCAACAGCTCTAATAAATGCCTCAGCATCAGGAGTTAATATTGTTTCCCTCTTTCCCTTCTTAGCAACGATTACCATACTAGTAAAGAACGATGATACGAAATTAGAAACCATCCTTTGGGGTGATTCACTCCATATTTGCCAAGTCTTAGCAGCAATGAAGCCATTCAAATAGAGATATCTGAACAGATTCTCCCAAGCATCATTAGAGCTATGAGTGAACCATATGAGGAAATATCCATCATCTTTAAGAACATCATAAGCAGATTTAAAGAATTCATTCATCCCCTTCCAAAATAGTTCTGCAGTCCTCTTCCCGTTAGACCTGACAATGACGGAGGCTTCAGGAATCTCCTTATCTCGAGGAGCTTCGTCGGAAAGCGGAGACCACCCAGAAACCTTAACTTCATCATTACGAAATAGATACCCTTGCATAATAGCTGGTAATAGCATTCTTCTGAGAAATACCCAGAAAAACTCGGATATTCCCGAGTAATCCTGCTGTTCAAGGTATGGGGGATCAACATGAATTAAATCAATAGAGTGTTTTGGGAGAGCATAGGACAGTTTTCTAGCATCCCATAAATAAATCTTAACACGATCATTAAGGCCTTGGAGATTCTCACATAGATGCTTAAGAACGGGTAGAATACCTCCGCGAGTTAAGTAAGACTTACCAGATTCGGCGACATCGATCTCGAAAACCCATGGTAACGAGAAAATATGAGGATAAATTTCAACAAAATCAGGTTTTAAAGAAGCTCTCTTAAATGCGGGTAAATCACGAGCGACGCCTTCACTTGCATTCCATGATGAAAGCATAGTATTATACGCAAGATATTTGGATATGCCAAGTGCTAAGTATAGACCAACAGCAACACCAAATTCCTTATCGGAATACATTAGTGTTTCTATTCTTTGTCTTACGTAGTGGATGAGTTTGAGAAAAACATACAGTTGTCTTGGACTTAATAGATAGTGCCATGAAGTTATTCCTTGCTCTATCACTTTATTAAAGAACTCATTTTGCCTCGGAATTTTATTCATTGGTATTAATTCGTCTAATAATAAACCAGCACTTGATAGTTCAGAAACATAATTTGCTAAAGCTTTAACAGCTTTGTAATAGTATTGGGGCTCCTCTGATGCATCTAAATATTTACTTTTACTTACTTGAATAGCTATTGGTAAGTAAGTCTCGGTTAACATTTCATACAATGCATCTTCGTCGATCGGGGGGCTTAAAATCTTATCGATTAGGGTTTTATGTTTTTCAACCCACTTACTCATCGCCGAGTGTTCATTATACGGCATTTTGCAGAATGGACAGATGCCCTTTTGAAGTTCGATACCAGATTCTAGATTCACTCTAACAATCCTGTTATCATCGTCTAGTACAAAGTAGAATTTCCTTGTTTTAGAGAGTTTTTGCGAATGAAAAATGGGGATCAATGAATTACATTGATGCCTATATAATCTTAGGAAAATTGTGCATCGCCCACCATTTTGAGGAAATATTGAGGAAAATTCTGATTTAGCCCAATTAATTAACCTTTTAGCTTCATCTAAAGTTCTCTTAAATAACTCTGAACCGTATCTTGCGGGGTATTCTATGGTAGCTTTTAATAACAAGTATGCGAGGGGGTTCAAATCTCCGATTATAGTACGGAATCCCAATCTTAAACTCTCTAGAGGAATAGCTCCTCCTCCCGCCATTGGATCAACTACCACTGCATTTTGTTTTGAAACAATTTCTCTTACCGTTTTAATATCTGGCTTTACCATGTAAATTATTGGAGAAATTCTTTCTTGCATTTTTATTCTTTCCATAAGAATCTCAACGCCAAGAGCTTTCTTTATTTTTTGTTCGTCTGTGAAATCTGCTGAGAGAAACGTATAAAGAGTTAAAAACCTACTAGGAACTGTTGGTCTTCTCGCTGGCCAATAATGAATATTATTTATTCTGGGAGGGATAGAGTATCTCGGAGTAATCCTGAATATTCTTGTGAATTCCTCTAAGAATTCTTTAGAAATCATACGACCGGACATTTCGATTTTTGCCATACAGTTTATCTCTGCTAGAGGTATATACTTCTCAACGAGTCTCATTTCATATCTCCCTAGTGTGGATGAATTAAGGATTTGTTACCATAATTTTAATTTTTTATTTACTTATATAAAAGATGTTCGTAATACATCCTTATTTACCTAAAATGACCAGAAGGATTCAAGGTGCACTTATTTGAAAATTGTCGATACTTCATCGGTCTTAAACAAACTAAGCTTAAAATACGTTAATGTTATTGAGAGAGAAGAGAGACCAGAGCTTGTGAATGTAAAATTTTGTGATATCTTTCCTAGTTTTGAGATCCTATCTAGTAAATGTAGAAGACTGAGAAGCATTCTTAATAAACGGCTTTATAGACATCAATTTGAAGCTTTCCAAGCTCTTATTTCGGGTAAGAATATTATTCTGGTTTCTGGTACTGGTTCGGGAAAGACTGAGGCTTGGGCTATTTATTCCTTATCGCAATGTGTGAAAACTTTAGCTATATACCCTAATTTGGCTTTGGCCGGTGATCAGATATCTAGACTTAAGGACTATTGCGAAGCGATAGGTTTTCATGCTCTGGAGGTAAACGCTACAATTGCCAAGCAGATTTCTGGATTGCCCGAGAAAACGCTTATTGTTGTAACCAACCCGGCTTACTTGATGACCGAAATAAAGGCTGGTGGGAAGTTACTGAAGTGGTTTTTTAGGGATCTTGATTTAATAGTTATTGATGAATTGGATTATTATGGGTCTTCTAGGGCTGCGTTACTCATAAAGATGATCGAAATCCTTGTTCGGGATTATTGCGTTAAGAAACCTAGAGTTGTTGTCCTAACGGCTACTTTGGAGGGTGCTGAGAATTTAGGAGAAATACTATCGCGAATTAATGGTAGGGAGATAGAAGTTATCAGGGGGAAAGCTAGGAGGGTTGAGAATCGATGTTATATTGTTCTTGGGGACAAGTTAGCAATAGATAAGTTAGGGAAGAATATTTCTAAGAAGCCAGAGATGGCGAATTTGCTTAAGGATTTCCCAGAAAATTTGTTCGAAGTTATTATTAATTTGCAAAGAGAACTTCCTCCAAAGGAGTTCTTCAGTATAGTTCCTAGGGAAATCTTTGAAACAAGAACCATTGATCTTTTGCTGGAATATCTAAAGGGTGATGAAGATGGAGTAACAATAGTATTCACTAGGACAATCGAGGATGCTGAAAAACTTGCTAAAAGGTTGAAGACAAAGTGTAGAGAAGTCGGCGTGGATGAAAGTTTAGTAGCTACTCATCACCACCTGATTGACAAGCACGTTAGAAGACATATAGAAGAACTAGCACGAGAGAATAAAATAAAGATAATAATCTCGCCTAGAACACTTGAACAAGGTATAGACATTGGAACGGTTATCAGGATAGTTCATTATGGGCTTCCAGCCGAGGTTAAACAATTTATCCAGAGGGAGGGGCGTAAAGGCAGGAGGGAAGAAACCCCCTTCACAGAATCGATAATTATTCCGATTAGTGATAAGGATAGAATAGTCTTAAGACGGGGTTTCGAATCTTTGAGAAATTGGATTCAACTCGGTATTGAGAGACTTTTCATATTTCCCAACAATGAGTTCCTCGCACTCTTTTCAGCTCTCTACAAATTATTCAGAAAATCTGGTGAAGGTTTAACCTCAAAAGAATATGATTTACTGGTTAATCTTGGTTTAGCTAGGGTATTTCCGAGATTAGAACCAACTAAGTTAGGTAGGATTGTTTGGAGGAACTTCCAATTCTACGAATATGGCCCACCCTATGGAGTCTCACGGGAGGTTCTAGCTGGAAACAGGACTATTGTTCTGGAGGATGTGTCTAGACGAGATTTAGTACTTAAGTTCCAACTTGGTTACATCGATCCTCAAAGTGATGGTGTCATTATAAGAATGGGTCTACCGGGAGCTCCAAGAGTACTCGAAGTTTCATTAAGATACGCTATAAGATATTCCTTTAGGAACAACGTGGCATTTTTAATTAATGCCTATTATAAATATTCGGCCATAAAGAGAAAGTGGGGTGAAAAAACAGATATTGTCTCTGATTACTTAGAAGGCTATTTAGAACCAAAAAGTTATGTTGACGTATCTGTTCCTCAAGGTTTTGGTCTTATTAGGTATTATCCCCGAGGAGTTGTGTGGATACTTGAGAGCAGGAGTCCAAAGAAGCTAACAATGGAAGGAAAAGAACTGTTCCTAAAGGCTGTAAAGAAGATTTCGGTCAGCCTATGCCACGTACCAAAATTCGTTTACAGTGATTTTTCATATGGTTACAGTTTTGAAGTGCCATTCGACCCGAAGACAGCTGAAATAGGAGCCGCGATACTGCTAGCTTATCTAAGAGTAAAATATAAGGTCTCTTTGTTAGCTCTTGGGTTCTATATTGCAGGAAGAAAAGACGAAGAAAACACAACTGTTAAAATATGGGAGTGGCAAGCAGTGGGGTTATTACCAGAGATAAAGAGAATTATTAAAGATCTCGAAGAAATTGAGCTTACAGATGACCTTCTTTTCACAATCCAATTAATTGACAAGGAGATATATTACCGCTTAATTACAAGCAAGAATAAAAACGACTTCATAAATGCGGCAAAAGTAATCATTAATAGATTAATAGAAGAGGTTGATAGAATGCGTTAACTCAAAAACTAGTTGTTAATAGGATGCATTATTACCCTTATATACGCAATATGGCATTTTCTAGAAACTAGTAAGATGCTACCGACATTTTTGAAAATCTCTCCTAGCTTCGCTTACGCTGCATATGGTTTTAGGGGGATTATGCTTGCACGGTGATGTTGAGATAGTATTTGGTTATGGATCCTTAATGAGTTTGCATGGGTTTTTTAGAAATTTTGATAAGCATCTGCGCCGTTCTGTTCTTCTTGATATAAAATTGATCCATATTCCCAATGGTTTGAGAGGATTTGCTAAGCCGGTATCTAGCACTGGTAAATGTTTGAGAATGGATATTGATAACTATGTTTTAGAAGGTAGACTTGTAGAGCCTTGCTATATTCCTGATGAGGGATTCGTTGGTGTTGGATTATTAGTGAAGAGAGATTACTTTCCAGAGATTTGCGCAAGAGAGGGGTTCAGCAGAGAATTATCGTTAAAGCTCATAGATAAAGCTCAGAAAGAGCAATTAAGTGTTGGGGAGTATCTTCATAAGTTAGCTAAAAAAGTTTCTCAAGACGGGATATTATCAACGACTAATGTGAGAAAGTATAGAAAAATACTATACGAGGAGTTAGGTGGAACATCAATACATTATATTCCTCACCCCCTAATTCTTGATAATGGGGACGTCGCAATTATATTCATCGCTCCTGGTAGATATGGCACTGGTGCAGGGCACTTGTCAATGAAAGCCGAGGAAAGAATAGAGAAACTGATGAATGCTGCGGAAAGTTATAGTTACTGCTTAAAAAGATGCGGCAATGTAGAAGATTTGAAAAAAATATTTGATCGAGGTGTTACTGGCTGGAATATATGGAGTCTATCTTCGAGATATCATTGATCCGATCCTTGAAATAAATGATAAGATATTTATTCAAGATCTAAGAAATGAGATACAAAATAGAATGTGCAAGGAAATAGCATTGGCAATCACATGCATTTGCGGTGAATCAGCAGAAAAGTTTCATGAAAAATTCGGTGATATAAGACGTAATATTAAATTGAGTGGATTAGAAAAATTAGGAATAACGATCCCCGACGAAATAGTTGTGCATAACGTTAGCAAAGCGCCTTACGAGCTAGACTATTTAGAGAGAGATGGCATCGCAGCAGCTGTTGTGGCTGATACGTATCTAGTGATATTAGGTCGAGAAATAGAGATAAATTTCAGAGGAAAATCTATAAGGCCAAGAATTTTCGCTATAAGCAAATTTAAAGAGTACGCGGAGAGAGCACCAAGGTATTATAATGAGGTGTGCCTAGGAGAAAGAATTCTACTAAATAAAATTGCTAGAAAAGCGCTTGGATTGGAGAACATAGAGATGCGATATAATGCAAGAATTAAGATTGTGCTGAAATCGTTGAATAAGTAAAAAGTCACTAACAATCTACAACGGAGAAGAAACTCTAAGTTAATATTCTTTTTACTTTAATCTTCAGGGAATTTCAAAATATCGACGCTTACTACTTGTGTACTATCTTTGCTGCATATATGTAGCTAAGATTCGCATAAGAAGCAATTATCCTAGAGGTATACATTTTCCAAAACTCGTGTTTTACGCTTGTTAAACTTATAAAGGTTTGAATGAATAAAGTCTTAACGCTATTTTTTAATTTCCATCATTTATATTCTATTTTAAATTCGGTGTATTGTGGGTATTATACATGATATGACGAGGACGAGAGGTTATGCTTTCGTATCATCACTATGGTCTTTACGATAATCCGTTTAGATACCCAGAAGATGCTGAGTCTATATTAGAGAAAGAAGTAATACTTGCTAATGTTGGAGGAATACGGGATGAGGCTTTAGCTAGAATAAAAAATGTATTTGAAAAACGAACCGCGGAAAGAATTATAATATTTGGAGAGAGAGGAGCTGGCAAAACATCTCTATGTAAATACATTATGAAAGAATTTCATGAAAAAAACCATATAGCTATTCGTGTCCGAGGCGTTGATTTAGATAGAGCCAGTTTTCATGAATTGTATTTAGAAATTATTAAGAAGCTCAAAACGGAAATAGATAAGCTTAATGTACACCTCAGAACAACGACTTCCATCCTCACTAATGTAAGCATTAGAGCTATAAGCAAGCTAACTTACAAAGATTTGCGTAAGAACTTAGTTAATCTATTAATGGAATTAATTAATGAACATGATAAGAGAGTCTTCATAGCTATTGATCAGTTAGAAAATGTAATCGAAGAAGCGAGTGATAAAGAAGAGAGAATGATCTATGATTTTCTTTACGAATTAATAATCTCTCTTCCTATAGGTTCATTTTTGGTTATTTCTAGTTTAGAAACTGTATGGGAGAAAATGGCAGAATATCATAGAGATCTATATTCGGGAGGTCTCAAAGTTACTTTACTTAATCTAAATGAGAGGGGAGTTATCTCAACTATTGATGATTTACGAGAATTTATAAAAGCATATATCGAGAGAAAGAGACTTGCTGAGGATCAGTTAGCAAAATTGGGACTTCTCGAAAAGGTCAAACAAAACCCTCTTTATCCATTTACAAGAGAATCACTCGAGATAATATTGGACGAGTTAGAAATAAAAAATAAACCTCCAAGAATTGCAAGAGAGATATTTGAAAAAATCTTAGAAACCGCAAGACAAAATGAGATTAGGGAGCTTACTGCATCAGAGTTGAAAAAAATATACAAGCCCCTTGATATTTTGATTGAAGAGTGCATTCAATGGTTTTATAGGGAGGCAAGACTGACATGATGGGATTTAGAATATGGCAATACAGAATGGACTTATGGAAGTTAATATTTCGAACTATACTGAATAGATCTAAGTTTAAAGATCGAGTAGTCGAAGATTCAACATTTTATCACTTTTCTATAATAGAAGATAACGAAATTTTCGCTCTATACATCTTAGCTTCAACAAGAAAAGGAAGCATAAAACATAATATAGAGAGACTTTTTAAGAGCATTCCATCAAATCTTAAAATAGGTAATCATGAAATAAAATTACTCACAATCATAACAGTAATTGATAACCGACTTTACGAAGAGCTCAGACTAAAATTTTTCAATAAATTATTGCTCTTTAAATATAATCAATTAAAAATGGCTATAAGATGGCTAAATCTTATGGATAATGAAACATTAGGGAAACTTTCTCTAGTGTATAGATTCTACACGGATGAAAAATTCAGACACCGATGTATTAGCTTAGGAATTACGGAAGGAAAAATTAAGGACTTAATTGATGAGGTAATCGAAGAAATTTTCCTTGGTGCCAAATAATGGCAAATCAGAATGAATTTGCATATTACGAACCTCTAGCTCGAGTTTTGCTTAAAGCGTTAAACTATGATATTGCCATTATTTCTTTTCAATCAAAAATTATAAGCAACTTCTTAGGACGTCACGTAGAAGTTGATGTTATGCTCTATAGATCGGAGGATAAGAAGATATTATCCATAGAAGTGAAGTCGCGAAGAGACAAAGTATTAGAGGGCTTCACAAAAGCGATTCTTAATAGCATATTCTCTAATGAAACATATATAGCATTAGCTGGAGAAGCGCTTAGTTTGCTAGATTTAGTAATTCAGTTATCACATAAGATAAGCTTTGTAGGAATAATTAAAATAGAGAAGGAAGATTATAGAACTCTTAAAGAATTTACTGAGAAGGATAAAGATCTCAAAAATTTTGTTTTTGGTAAGTTGATTTATAATGCTCCTAGAAGTAGTGAGCCATACAATGTGTTACATGAACAAGTAATTAAAGAGATTTTCGCAAAGTATGATAGACTAAAAGAGAGGGGACAGATCATTGAGAGATAAAGTAAGAAAAATTCAATTTCTAATTCTCTCTTTACCTTCTATAAAGAGTCCCGAAAGAAGAAATATTTCAACACTCATTGAAGGAGTAAAACTTAACGACTTAGTTAATATACTTGCCGAAGAAGATCAAAAAATCTTTCTTTTAAATAAACGATATGAGAAAATACGAATTTGGGGATTGAATAAGAAATATCGTAAGATGATTTTAAGTCTAAATCCTGATGATACTATTATTTTAATCTTAAAAGAAGGAGGTATTCGGCCTCAGGATATTAGAAATGAAGAAGATCTCATTAAGAGAATCCCAGAGAAAATTAAAATTTTCGGAATAGGGATTGTTGCAAAAATTATTGAGAATGAAGAGTTAGCTCGATTAATATATAGGAATAAAAAATATAGTATTATAATGATCCTTGAAACATTCAAAAAACTTGATGAAAAAACTAGTACTGTCTTGCTTGAACATATTTGTGGTATTTTAAACTCTCCTAAGCATTGTAAAATACTATGCCAACCCATCCCATTCATCCTTAATAAGAAAGTGAAGAGGAATAAACTTTCAAGTTTAATAGAGATAGTTCTAAGAATTCTCCGAAGGTCGGTAATAGAAGTAGATCCATCTAATATAATCTTACGGGAAATAATTCTATTAGCCACCTATGTAGCCTGGTGTAAAGCTCCAAAGAAACTAGAGATTGCGAATCCATTTGTTGATTCAAAAGTCATTGTAAAATCTATTCAGCAAATTTTTGATAAGATGGGCATAACCATAAACATGAGGACCGAGGATTTATGGAGAATCCTAGTTAGATTTGTTGCATATGATTATGCGGAATTATCTAAAATTGTACAAAAATTTAGAGTGTCCGATTTATCTGGATTAAGACTTGCTCCAACTAAGCGGGGAGAATTTAAAGTAGCCTTTTACAAGGCTCGATGCTCAAAATCTACTATAGAGGATACCTTAAAAAGAATACAAGAATTAATTTCACGATTAATAAACAATTCTTGAAAAAAATAGATGATGATAGAAATAAAGTATAATTGATGATATGACTTTAGAACGCACTGGTGGACTTTATGCAACCTAACTTTCTCCCAGTAAGATACTGGGGAAGAAAACCAGTTGCTATGATACAGAAATATATAGATTCAACAGATGAAATTATTGTTGATCCATTTGGGGGTGCTGGATCTGTTACTTTAGCTGCTATTAAACTTGAGAAATATTTTAAATATAGTGATATAAATGTGTTTGCTTGGTTAATCTCGCATGTTCAAGTAGCTTCTGCAAATCCTGATGAGTACCAATTAGCTGTCGAGCGCATCTTAGAAAGTTTAGAGAAATCGCTCCCAGATATACCTGATTTTCCTCCTCTTAAACGAGATTTTTTGAAATATAGTAATGGACAATGGTTTTATAAGAAGAGAAATGCGAATAGGATAACTGATTTCTTTTCACAAAGAAATTACAATGTCTTGCGATGTATGTTGCAGATAATAGATAACTTCTCCCAGCAGCTATCATTTAGAACATCTATAGCCCTTTATTTAACATTTGCTTCAATCTTATTTGATTCCAGTAAAATGAAAAGAAAGAATTCGGGGTCTTGGGGTGTGCCGTCTTATTGGATTCCAAAGAAACATAACGAAGAAGATCCTATCAAATTGTTCAAGAGACGTGCTAGGAAATTCCTAAATTATTTCAAATCGTTTAGTGGCATTCAAATAAGTTATACTGAAAATTCATTAAACAGCTTATTACTTAAATCAGCTTTTTCATTAAGATATTTGCCAGAGTATACTGTGATTACTGATCCCCCTCATAGTGATGAAATTCAATATCTTGAATTATCCTATTTTTATTGGGTTTGGTTCCGCAATAGTAAGTTACCGAAGCTTTTGGAACAAAGATTAGGTAAAAAAATTCGATTTAACTTTAGGTCTGAGTTAACAGTAAATCCGAAACAGGGTAAAGATTTACGATATTATTTACTTAAATTGAGAAAGTTTCTGCGGTTAATTAGAGTCTGTCGACGTGTAGTTCTGATACTGCATGAAGAAAAGGAGGATATTTTGAGAGAACTTGAAAAAGAAGCTAGCAAGCATTTTTACTTACAAAAATTTGAAGAGCGTTTTTCACAAAGAAACATAGGTCCGAGAGGGAATAACATCTACAATGTTTATATTATGAAACCTAAGAGTTCATAATCAACTTCAGATAGATTTCCGAATTATTTCTTTACATCTTTACTGATCTTTTTAAAGAGAAATTTACATTAGATCAATACATTTTAACTTAGCTTATACGTTCCGATATCTAAGTAGATTTCATCTTTCCTACATTATTAGACCACATTCAATTATTAAACGTATCAGAAGATGTAAATGTATGATTTATGAGATGCTTTACCTGAATATATTCCCTTGATGGTGAAAACGTCGGGTTTAAAAAATATCTTCTTATCTACGTGGAATTCTTTTAATACCTTTTTCATAACCTTAGCTGCGTTGGTGACATATTTTACCGCAATAGCTGAGGGGGCATAGATGATTACTGGTAGTTCGCTCTTCCTTATATAGTCTTCCTTTATGCACGTTATTTTTGCGCTGTATGCTAGCTCTTCCTCTTCTAACGCGTCTAGGATGTGTCGGAAGACTTTAGGGTATAGTGTTGTGGTATGAATACCATCCATTTTCTTGTCAAAATGTCATTATCTAATAGCTCCATAATGGAGTTATCAGGACTTGTTTCTCTAATATTCACTTTATTCATGGTCTGCTGTAGTAGTTTTTGCCATTCATTCTCTTCAATCAAATAACTGATGAATTTCCTAAATTCGTGTTCAAGTACTTGGATACCTTGGTTAATAAGCTCCTCTTTTACAACCTCCAAGGGACTCCTTTGCCACTCTTCACTCGACACATCGCTTGTACTAGCTCTATTTATAGCTTTTGATAAGATCAAAGAGGTTTCCTGGGCTACTCTTGATTTTATTCTTTCATCATATCTTGGATTCCTATAATAGAGCCAGCCACCATAAGTGAAGAAACCCCTTTTATACATAAAGTTTAGAAGATCCTCAACCCTCTCTTTAAGTTCTTCATCCATGTTTCTAAGATTCCCTATCTTTATGGTCCAATTTCGTATATGACTGAGTTTTGAATGAATTCGAAAGGCTTCCTTTGCTAGTTTTATAACCTCTCTTAGATCCATGTTATTAATTCTCGCTAGATGTTCCATTGCCTCCTCAATCTTCTTATGAACTAAAGCGTAGCCCAAATGTTTAGCCAAATGACATTTTTTACATAGTAGTCTTAGCTCCACTAGGTATGCCACGCCTCTAAGTTCTTCAGAAGAACCTTTTTTAGTGTATCAGGAGAAATGACTTATTCCTTACCATTATAAATATAGTATCTCCAATCTTCATCAATCTCATGACCTCTTTCTCCGCAGATTTCATATTTGCCACTTCTATCAAGAATCATCCAGTATTCACTAAGCCTTTTAAATAACTGCATCGCCCTCATCAGATATTGCGAGAGCTGTCTGAGGAGCCATCCTAGTTATACTAGCGAGACTAAGCCTCCATAATGGACTAAGTACCAAACGCGGACATAGTTTCTTTGATTCTCTACACACCTTAGCATAAATGTCTTCTTTTATCTTATGATTAATTACATTGTCAGTACTCAACTTCATGACCTCATATTAATGAATTATAATCCTCCTAGCTGGCTTTATTCCAAATTTATCTTTTTGCCCCATCCCGTCCAGTCCTCTAAGCTCTCTTCAGACTATTTAATTAGACTTGATGTGATTATTCTCGCCACATTATAGGCTAAGATTGTGACAAAAGCATCGCAAATTCTCGCCTCCTGAGACCTACTGTTAATACATTGCTGTTCTCGGTTATTTCTTGATTGATGGAAAATAAATAGTATAATTTTCGTCAGTACCTCGTGATAAATGAATCTAGTATTTGACTCGTCAAATTGTTAGGTTAAGATAAAGCTACACTGGTTTAGTAAGATATCCTCAAATATTAAGCTGACGGCGGATCTTAGAATTCTCTTCCCACACTCATGTGGTACAATAGTACTACGTTTCAAGAACATTTAAATTTGATGAGGATGTGAATATATTCTAGAAGAAACACAATGATCTAGCTAAAAAAATGAAAAGGAAAACTTAATAAATATCTGTACTAAATTTGTAGTATAATAGTACACAACGTACTCAGATTGCAGAGTAAACTATTAATCTGGGGGTTAAGGGATGCCAAAAAAGGTCAGAGTGCAACTGAAAATAGGTGACAGTCTTGTACAAGAAATCAGTTTGACTCCAGAACAAGTAAGTAGTCTCTTAGAATTCATCAGAGAGTTAATTATGGAGAACATCAATGAGGCTAAGATAGGCAATTTTACGCATAGAATTTTAGGTAAATCCACAGTCCGTGAACCCGTTGAACCTAGAAGTAATGATACAATACATCTTCGATTTGCAAATGGTGACGAGGTCTTCATTAAATATGATAAAAGGAGAGTTTTCTTTAAGCCTAGAAGCTGGTCAATAACAACAGCCACTAAGTTTTCACTCACATTTGATGAGGTTTCCGACCTTTATGAGAAAACTAAGAGTATTGAGGACAACAAGCTTCATGTGGTCGTTAAAGACTGGATAGAGACGTCTCTAAAATCAAAAAAAGAATGGATTGCAAATCGTTTATCTTCCTTACCAGCGGTATTATGCATTTCTAGTTTTCTAAAATATTTGCGAAGGAATGAAGACCTTCGCTCACTAATCTTAAGGGGGTGAACTAAGTGAAGGCAGAAGGGCATATATTTGTGTGCCCTACTTGTGGATGTCCAATAAGATCAATTAATATGAAGGGAAGAGTAGTGTATGGTGAGTGCCCAGTATGTGATAAATTCGTTCAAACAAGCAAAACCGTAAAATATTTTCGGTATGATTTAAAATTCTCCGAGCTTCTTTATCTAATTGAATTACTTAAAGAAGGCTACACCCCAATAGATGCGCTTAAACGATTAAATGAAAAAAGAGATAGGAAATTAAGTGATACGACTATCAACCGAATAATTTTAGTAACACTGAAAACTCTTGGGTTCATAAGAGATAAAACGTCATGGGGATATGTTGCGATTATCCTATCTGAGCATGATAAAATCAGTCGCATCATTATACTACTTAATATCCTTTGGAATATTTTTGCTTATGATGCTATGGTAAAATTTGATGAGAAAGAAATAGCAAAGCGTAGGATTCTTACGTTAATTAATCAGGGTATTGATGTCCTGAGTAAAGAATTTAGACCCTTTACATCGAGAGCTACAGGTCCATTGGACGTGAGTATACTTGGTCCTAAGATAGAAGAAATAAAAAGAAGACTTAGAAAACTTGAAGAGAGTGTGAGCAAAACTATTGAATTTTTAACTAAGAGAGGAATTATAGAACCTACTACTCAAAAAGAGTTAAAAAAGAAATTAGAAGCAATTAAAGAATTTTCTAAGATGTTATTCAATTATGAAAAGAACTTGATAGAGATATCCTCCAGTACTCAGAAATTAAGAGAGATATTAAAGGGAGTTAAAAAAATATCTAATCGAAACAAAAAACGAAGTTCCTCTACACGAAAGCGGTATTTCTATAGAAGTGATCAGGAATGCTCACAAAGAGGTGGTGAACTTCGATATCAATAACCTAGTGAATCAGATATTAAGAATAATAGAAGAGACAAGTGAGAGATTTATATATCACTCGGAGAAATTGCTCAGAAACCATATTATAACGTGTGCTTACGCCCTGAAGGAAAGACTAAGTGGTTTAAACAGTAAAATTAAGATCATTGAGAGAGAACCGAGAATCTATAATAAGCCTGTGGGAATTCTTCTTCTCATTGATTCAGAACCTAGAACCTACATATGTATCGATTTTATATATAAATTCAGAAGAGGCATCATCCGCAACATTGTGAAAAAGTTTGAGGATATCTGTAGAGAAGCGGAATATAATAATGAAAGAATTGTTCTAGTATTGGTGCTTGTTTCTAAGAAATCAAGAAAACGTCTTAAACCGCAATCATATAGTCTAATAATGTCTTTGAAAGATAAATATCGAAGTATTGTTGATATAAGAATACGGGGGATTAAGCTTTCCAGAAAATTATCATTTGATTTACCATGTACGATCAAACCTAACGAACGTGATAAAGCTTTAATCCTTATAAAAGAAATCATAAAACTGGCAAGAAAAGAAGTTATTTTAGTAGATCCTTATATTGATAGAGAAAGTATAGAATTTATCTGCACAAATTTAAATCCTGAAGTCTCTCTCATCATAATTAATGGTCATGGGAAGAATGAGAATCCACTAACGAAGCATAAAAAGTTGATAAAAGCTTGCAGAAAGTATTCTAAAAAGTATGGACACCGAATTATGCTTTTTTCTACAAGTTTAGTTCATGATAGATGGATAGTCATTGATAGATTCCAAGTCTTTGTATTAGGTACATCACTAAAAGACCTAGGAAGAAGAAAAATATCCGTAATCACTCTATTAGAGGGAAAAGGTGGCTTAGATATAATAGCAAAAATTGTAAATGAAATAATTCCTCAGTCCAAGAGATTATTTTAATTAACAAAGATATGTTTGGTTTCTCAAAAATTTATTTCTTTACCTCCCTTAGGCGTTACTTGCCAAGCTTTATTATAAAGCACTTAGTAAGACCAAGACGTTCTATGTCGAGGCCTTAAAGAGGAGTTCTAGACACCTAGAGAGCCAGGAGCGACCACGAACATAACAATCAAAAAACCTCTTAAAAACCTCAAACATCGCCTTCCAGACTCACCTAGCGTTGGCATAGCGGCGAAGCCATAGAAGATTACGCATCCCCCGATAAATAGCTATCGGGCCTCGCCTTAGGACTTCCCTCCTCTTGCAGAGCTTGATACCTGGTATCACATTGGGTCTCCCCCAACAGCTCCATAGACTCCGTTAGATGGGTATGTCCAGTCGGCTGATACATGGCGGATCTTGAAACCGAAGACCTTGGGGAGTCTATCCAGTTCTGGAAGAGAGTAGTTCCAGAAAGGCTTCCTATCGTGGCAATACCTACCACTCGGCGTCGCTAAGATTATGACCCTCGTCGCTTCATCCATCATAACATGCAACTTGAAGAAATCAGCTGCTCTCTGGGCTTTGTAATTGTAGTAGCTTGAGGCATCCATTATCTGGAAGTCCGTCGAGTCTATTAGGATGGCTGGTTCCCTCTATTCCTATCTCTTAAGATAATGGTGGCTACGGCTTCTTGAGGTCTTGGATCTTTCTTGGCCTTACCTTTTTTAGCAAAATGCTGGAAATTCCGAAACGTCGTCGCCTCTTTTTATGCCCGAGACGTCTTCCAGCTCTGGCTAGTGTCTCCATCTCCCTATAAGTAAATTCTGGGGGTCTTGCCTATCGTTATTATCGTCATTTCCTGCGGTATGGTGAATTTTTTTCTCTGCTCATGCTTGCTACATCTCGGGTATATCTGGCTATACATCGCATGGAGGAGAGAGGCTAAAAGTTTTAAGGCTGTCGAAGCTATGTACTTTCTCATGGAGCGGGCTTCTCATGGCTTGTGTTGTCTCTGCAATACCTAATACAACCCCCTTCACCATAAAAATGACGGCTAAGCGATGCCAAGAAATTTTCGACAAACCAGAATTAGATCTAAAAATAATTAACAAACTTCTTCATATTATCGTAAACCCGAATACTCCGATGAATAAGCATATAGTACATCCAGTAGTCTAATATTGCAATATAAGTAATATGAAGTTAAGCATGTGAATACGATGATTTAACGAAAATTCCAAATTCTATTGGATTGCAATAGTCCTAAATATAGCCTATTTCATTAGCGGTTAGAGTACTAATTATGCAAGAATAAAAGAAATGCTCGCATTATGCAATTTCGCAGGAGAGAGTGGATATACATAAGAACCTAATTCTGAATTAAATGCAATCAGACACTCATTAAGCTTGCATAACTCAATGTTGCCACGTATAATACCCTATAGCTAAGTATACTATTAGAATATAGACATCGATACTAAGACGATTTTAAAAGCATAACGATGATCAAAAAATATATATTAGGTTAAAGGCATGGCATATATCGAGGAATAGGGATTCATTCTTAAGAGTACTTATTCGGTGATGAGCATTAGAGATATAATTAAGTCATCAATATTCCTATTTCTTGTAATTTCTGGCTTATTACTATCCACTATCCCTATATTATCTCGTAAGTTACTCACTCATACAAGACTACAAGGCGTAAGTCCTGAGATAGATTTGCATTATTTATTATTAGAAAGATCAATAAGAATCCACAATGATGTAGATAAAAGCAAATATCCATTCATAAAGGGTTCGGGTACCAAGAACGATCCATACATAATTGAAAATATTTTATTAGACATGACTAGATTTGATGAGCATGAAGGAATAAGTATTAAAGATACAAATAAGTATATTGTGATTAGAAATTGTAAATTATTATCCAAACAAGACAATAAACCCTATACTTTTTCCTTTTATTATATACCTATATACTCAATTGGTATTCATATTTATAACTCTTCAAATATTATAATAAGAAATGTAACCTTTGAATCCCTTTCAATGGGGATCTGGTTAGAGCGTTCTTCTGAAATATATATTGAAAAGAATTTACTATCAACTGATATAGGATTAATTATTAGGGATTCAAAAGAAATAATCATTGCATCAAATAGAATTAATACTAAGAAAATACCTATTCTTCTTCACCAGTATTTAAATAAACATGATTATTCAACTCTAAATTTTATCAACAACACAGTAAATAGTCGTCCTGTGGAGGTAATAAAGGATACTACGGATTTAATTTTAGCTAATAGAATAATAGGGCACTTGATTTTAATTAATACTCGAAATATCACTATTATTAACATTAAGATTATCAACGGTTTTTTGCAAATAATTTCGTCTCAACAATGCTATTTCAATGAAATTAGCATAATTGGTTATTTAGGCATAATTTCTTATTATTCAAATAATTGCACTTTCAATAAAATTATTGTTAGAAAAGGATTTTTGAGTATAAAACTTTCATCTTGCAGATATTTTCATTTTGAGCATTCCGATTTCGATAATCAGTATGGTTTAATTATAGATGGGTCTTCTGTAGAGGATTATATACATTTCTTTGAAAATGATGTATTATTTTCTGGACTGCCCGTGAAAATTATAGTTAATCAGAATAATTCTATCATAAGAAATATGAAACTTAATTACTTGATATACATTCTTTATCTCAGTTCCAGTAAAATAACTTATAAATTACTCTCACCAGTTAAGGTGAGAAAATAGCTAAGAAAATTTTATTTGAAACTCCTCAAGGAGTTGTTAAAATACTAGGAGAATTATCAGAAAATACTACAGTATGTCCTTAAAAGAACTATTAGGATTACATTCATACACATTACTCCGTCTTTTCAAAGGATGCTGGAAATCAGTGACGCAGCAAAAAAGATCATTAGTGAGCTATTGGAAGATAATTGCTTATTGGGAGTGTTTCTTTGCATGATATTTGGAGATGTTGGGGAAATACTCTATCCATCCTAGTTTTTCTCTTTTTGTTAGTAATTCCTCTACGCTGGCTTTGCCCTTTTTATGTAGATGTTTTTGGCTTATATAGGTCGCTCTCTTCTGTTCAACGTATTTTAGTAATTTGCGTGAGAATTTCCTGATCGCGTTACTCTTGTTCGTGCTTTTCTCTACCTCTTCGAGGTCGCCTGCAATATTATTTAACTTTACTAAGAAGAGCTCATCTTTCTCTGGCACAAAGATGGATAAGAATACATTAGCGTTGCTTCTTATTCGCTTTAGGAAAGCTTTTATTTGTCTGAAGGATAGAGTGGGATCCTCTTTTAATCCCTCGATATGCTTTACTTCTACATATATTCTTCGGTCTTCGCTTACAAAGTCTATAGGGCTTGTCCACTTCTGCTTTATGAATTTTACACCAAAACGTTTCTCCACGAGATTCCACGTGATAATCTCTGCAAGAAAAGGTGCATCCTCAGCTATCTTTAGAATGTAATTAACAATCATCTTAGGGGAAACATTATACTTTGCAAATCTGCGCTTAAGCGCATGATACAACAGAATGGCCTCGACAGCCTCATCTATGTTAATTTTCTCAAAACCCAGCTCCTTAAGTCTCAACAAGAGCTCACTAAGCTGCTTTAAGCAGTCAATATTCTCGCGAATCTCTATCAAGCTCATCCCCATTATCTAAGATTTTTCCTAAAGCTATAATTTTAAGTTTGGGGTGACATGATTTATTATGCATGTTAGACATTCATCTTTCTTGTCTTGGGTGAGTATTTTCGAATTTTCTAATCCTCTTGCTATTCGTGTGAACTGATAAGCGAGTTCGACGTCCTCGCTATCTGGCTGCCTTCCGCATTTCTTTTTGCAGATGTTCTCTTTAATGTTTTTGAGAAATTTTCTGAGTTCTTCTTTTTTCTCCTCCGGGCTTCTTACTGAAAAATTGATGCATTTCTTTCTCAAATATTCTTCTAAGACTCTCTTTATCTTGGACCTTATTGGGGTTGAGAGAGTCTCTATGCCTCCTCTAATATATACGGGCTTCCCTACATCCTTAGAAATTTTCTGAGTTAACTTTCTCAGATCCTTTCTTGAGAATTTGTGCTTCGCCTTATGTCTCTTTTTCAAGTCTAGAAGATCACTGATGTCTTTTCCTAGATAGGCTTTTAATGCTATTAGGAATACTGTCGCATCAGCTTCATTTCCGAGCTTAATGATTATGTTCGTAATCTTTTCCTTCTTACGTCTCGTTTCGTCGAGAATTTTCTTAACTTTTTCTAAAATTTGATTAATTTTCATGATAAAGATTTTCTCTAGTTTTGTGAGCTGGCTTTCGGTGATTATTATCTCTACTTTTGGTAAGCGCTTCTCAGAGATTATCCTCTTTTCTCTTAGTTTCTCTGTCAGTTCTGCTGGTCTTAAAAAGTAATATGTGTCTGCTAATATTTTCATTCATGTTGCCCTAGACTAGCTGGTGATCATCTTTAGGATGGAATCCATTTCCTTTTCATAAGCTGGTAGGATGAGTTCATGATAGAGCCTTTCGGCATCTTTCTTTGGCTTATTCATAAGAATCGAGTAGGCGGCTATTAAGTATAGGATTAGATAGGTTATTCTCAGTAGGGCTTCGGGGTTTTTCTCTATTTTATAATAAAGCAGAGCTCTTATAGCGTGTGAGATCAGTTTTAGCACACCATACTTATCTGGTATAACGTCCAGAATCTCCGCTAGATCCAGGAGTAGTTCCCGAGTATCTACTTCTAATGCATCCATATTTTGGGCTAACTCACCGAGTTTATCAGAAGATAGGTTCCTCTCTATAATATCTATAATCTCTTTAATATCTCTTTCAAAACTCGGGAGTTCTCTTTTCTTTATTTTCTCTACCAAGAAATCTCTTATTTCATTAACCATTTTCATGAATACGAATATCGCTGGTTTTTTTGATGTGACGTATTCTGGAAATATTGTGGATTCAAAGAAGGGTTGTGGAATCAGTAGGATCTTTTTTCTAAACTCTTTATCGAGACTCATATTATCACCTCTCCTAAGTCTCGATCTCCCATTTTCTCATAAGCATCTTTCAGTACCTCAATTAGTGATTTCTTAGCATATTTTCTCACGACTTCCTTGACTAGTGCTTTGATATCTCTCGATAATTCTACTTTCATGGGCTTTTTAGTGCAATAGATGAATTCTGTTCTCAAATCATCGTGCACATAGACATCAATATCAATTACTCCTTGGCTCATTAACTCTTCTAAAATGCGGTAAATTTCTGGGTTAAATGGTCCATAAAACCATCTAAACCATGTTAAGCCAGTTATTTTAGAGGAAAATCTTTTCATTGCTTCAAGATCGATGAAGAAGAGTAATTTTACCAGCTTTGTGCGCCCTAAGCCTCTCTTAGCGTACTTTTCATGCAACTTAATAACAATCCACACCAACTGCTCCAATGGTACTTTAACCATTGAACTACCCCCTTACAGAAATTACTAACCATATTTTCATACCAAGTGATTCAGAAGACCCTACTTTTTAAGGATTATTCACAAATAATTCATTATTATTATCTATTATAAGATTTGAGGGATTATTTAAGGGGTAATATAATACTATGGGACTTTTAATTATCAAAACCAGAACGAGCTCCAGCATTAAAAACTAAATTTTTCGGGAATCTACATCATTAACTATACTGATATATGAGATCGTAGACTATGCGATAAGAAATACGCTTCTATGTACTGAATTTTATGGTTTTAAACAATTTCTAGAAAAATTATTAAAAGAAAAAATTGCAGCTATTAAGATTCCTAGAGTAAACGAGCTTATTAATGAAGAGAAATTTTAAATGTTTGATAAAATCTTTAAGGAAAAATCTACGTAGTTAATACCATCATAAAGAGATTTTTACCTAAAACCTAAATAACGCACTAACTAATTGTTTTTAAGTAGTAGATGCAGAAACTAGTTTTGCAATTTTTCTCAGATTTTCTCTAATTTTTCTGACTTTACGGCATTTTTGGCGTACTCTACTAATTTGCGTATGCTTGCTAGTCTTAATTTTATGGATTCGGTATCTAATTTTGCTTCATGGAAACCCCGGACGTGTAAATAATTTGCATCATCCCACCAACTGATTAGTTCCTTTTTATTAGTTATTCTAACGATATGCTTTAATGCTTTTTCTAGATCTGTTACGGTCCATCTACCACGTGCTTCCACGTTTGAGAGGACATCCTTAGCATATTTTGTTGCTAATGCTTTTATTGCCTCTTCCGCAGCTTTATATAATTTCTCAGAGGCTTGTATAGGTTCTTCCTCTATTAAATTTTCTCCCTCGTTAAGGAATTTATCGGCGAGGGATAAATGGAGATCCGCTAGAATATCTGGATCATTAGTTAATCGGCGGAGGTATTCTATGAGGGCCTCTTCAATGCCTATTCCATATGATGAAAAAATAGATATGATTTTCTTAGGTATCCTCAATGTTGCAACATCCTTCTTTTCACTCAACCCAGCCACCTACTAATCAAATTAGCACGAATTAAAAATAAAAAATCTTCATCCATTCTTAATGCTGGCTCAAATAGTCATTCATAAGAACCCACTATCCTATAACTCCACAGATTTTTCTCTTTGCAGGTGTTCCTCCTCATCATGTAGATTAATTTTTGTAAATAACTTCATATTTCCTGACTCTCTCTGAAGG
>CAZFGR010000020.1:0-29739 GCA_964518475.1 uncultured Nitrososphaerota archaeon | reverse complement strand
ATCTTCTCGATTTCTTCGATTCTCTTTCTGGCCTCGATGATGCTTAGAATATCGCTAATAGCACTTAATCGTGAATACTCTAGCTCTAGTTTCTCGTGCTCCTTCTTTAATCTAGCCAGGGCCTCTTTGTCTCTCAAGAATGATATTTTGTGATGAACCCAGGTAGGAGTAACTATTAACCTGTCCTCATCAAACTCATCGCAATAATTTATCTTGCTGGAGCTATATGCAAAACAACCAGCACCGAACTAAACATTGCCCCCTACTATATATCAGGGAAGTATAAAAATAAGTTGACTGAGAAATGATCTTCTCTCTTTTTATTTTCCATTTCTCACGGATTTTTGGTGAAGTACTAACTTTTTGTAAACAAGCTAAGGTTTTGTTAAGGATGTTAATGTGCAAGTACCACTGTTATTTCTAGAGAAATTTACTGAAATAAGGGGGCGTATTTCTTCCTGCATAAGGAGTAAAGTCTCTGTGTTGGTTTATCGGCGTTATCTATGACCTCTGTTATTTCTATTCCTCCTCGAACAAGAATGGCTGCAGACCGGTTTCCTCGACGGTCTCCCCCCGCTTTTTCTCCAGCTACTAGAGCTTCCAAAAGTTTCTGGACTAGAGTACCTTCTGTGCTATTGAAGGCTTCCTCAGCATCTTTTAGAACCTCGTATCCTACCAAATAATTGCCTAGTAAGAGGTATGTTTTTCCGATTAAATGCCCTCTCCACTCTGGACATTCCTTACCTGTGTGAACAGCGATTCTACCTTGGATATCTATTATCCCTACTTGACGCTTTTCTCTTTCTGGATCCTTGTTTAAGAGACTTAGAAGAGCTTTTCCTGGAGAATAGCCTTGCTTCAACAATTTAAGTCCATTAAATCCATATGAGATATTAGTATATCCTTGCGTAGCTATAGCTCCTACTCCTCTCTCTACCCATGGAACACGCGAACCGACAGCGATAGAACCTGAAGCAACAGCTATCCCTAATACCTCTTTTCGAGAATCAATAGCGATTATTGAGTAAGTCATTGCGAATCTCCAAAAATAGTCCTTATTTTTCTATTTATATTAATGAGAGAATTGGTGTATAACTACTTACGTTTTCATCTTAGAGGGTTGTTTTGTTATTGTGTGAGTAGGCCGTTTTCATTAAGTATGTGTTGTTAGGGGCTGGATTATTCATGCGTTCTGGGATTATAAATAAGTTTTTTATAGCATTATTGGGCGATGGAATATATGTAACAAATAGTAATAGATTTTGATTCAGTTTACTTCCTAAGCATTAGAATAGGTTGACGACGATGGCAAATGCTCGGCCCGCTATTAAGAGGGAGAGATTTAGAGGTCTAAAGAAGTTTTTAAGCGATTTCAAACGTGAAAAGCTTGGTATTGCAGGAACCATCCTTCTTGCAATTTTAGTGATTCTTTCGCTTGCAGAACCCCTATATGTTCCATTTGATCCTAATGCTAGGGTTCATGCACCCCTCTCAGCTCCGATCTGGATGAAGTATTTCGATAAGTACTATTTCCCGGATCAAGTGTTCTCAGACGCTCATTTTGAGTCTCAGGAAGAATTTCAACAATTAATAGTGCCTCAAATAATGCCTCAAAAAATATTTCTGAGAATAGAGAAAGGAACGAACTTTGAGGTAAATTATGGCTGGGCTAGTGGAGAAGGGTCACCAAAATCTGGAAAGGGATCGCTATACATAGAAATAGTGGATAGAAACACTACGCCTCTAGATAGTAGTCATCCTTACGTGAAAGTTACGATAGGGACGATGTTTAAATGGAGTTTCCAGAGACCTCCTCACGATTTAGAGGCGAGATTTTATATAAGAGGGCTACCTACGTACCTATTAGATAGCTTAGCTTCTCATGGATATAAAGGAGATGTTGTACAGGCTTACTTTAACATTTATCTGGAGAACATGTCTCGCGAAATGTTAGCTCCTGAGCTTTACAATTATTTACAGAGCCAAGGAGTAATAGGTCTAGCGTTGGGACAGGATATAACAGACGACGGAGTAGCACTATTCAAGGGAGGTTCTCCTATTCTAACTACCTGGAACGAGAGGACGCCTCTACTAAGGCCAGACGTATTAGTTGCTCTATTTAAACCAGGATTCACGCTAGTGTTCAAAATAGTAATTAAGTTCCAAGTCTTGGACGAGGCTTACAGACTAGCTCGAGCCGGGGTAAGATATTACCTAGACGACATTTTCCTTAAGGCGTATAGCCACTATTATGGTATAATGGGTACAGATGGTTACGGCAGAGATCTTTTCGCAATGATTTTTGATGGTCTAAAGATATCCTTGTTAGTGGGTATAATAGCTACGCTAGGGTCAATATTCATAGGAGGCTCTGTTGGGATAGTTTCTGGATACTTTGGAGGCAAGATCGATGAAATTCTGATGAGAATAGTCGACTTTCTCATGGTCATGCCTGGATTACCTCTGTTAATTGTCCTAGCATACGTATTCACAAGTATGGGAGTATCTGCGTTCTGGGCAATAATTTTCGTGTTAACAATATTTGGCTGGGCCGGAATGGCGCGAGTTATTAGATCTCAAGTTCTTTCAATAAAGTCTGCTATTTACGTAGAAGCTGCTAAGGCTGTGGGTGCATCGGACTTATGGATCATGAGGAAGCATATATTGACGAGTGTTTGGCCGTTAATGATGATGTACCTTATGACGGGTGTAGTAGGTAACATCCTATCAGAAGCAGGACTTACATTCTTAGGAGTACTCACACCCAAGTGGAACTCAATTGGAAAGATTCTCAACGAGGCATCTGTTGGTAGTATTCGAGAACCTGCTGGAGGTGTAAGCCCAGGTGCTTTCGGAGGAATCGCTTGGTGGTGGGTTTTCTTCCCAGGACTAATCCTAATGCTCTTAGGAATGGCTTTCTATATGATAGCAGAGGCTTTGACAAGAATTTACAGTCCAAGGCTCCGTGGATACTAGATTAGGGAAATATTTTTTACTAACTACTTTCCTTTGAATAATGATATTGGTAAAGAGGTGTAGAGTATGGGCTTAAAGGAATATGCGATCAGGCGAGTCTTTACGGGACTCATAACACTTTTGGTAGTTATAGCAGCTAATTGGTTCATCTTTAGGCTTCCCGTATTTATAATAGGAATCGATCCTGGAACACTTTATGGAATTTCCCAAATGATGAATAATCCGACTGGAAGAGAATCCATTAGGGCTATACAGACAATTGTTGCTTATAAGAGACAATGGGGTTTGCCCTCGATTAATGCGCCAATAGGTGTGTGGTTACACCACTTCGCTAAGTATTATTCGAATATGCTTCAATTCAAATTTGGCAAATCAATAGGACAACCAGTTCCAAACGTTGATGTTACTAGGCTTCTCCTAGCTAGATTACCCGTTACCTTGATGCTTCTTACTCCTGCAGTACTCTTATCTATTGTAATTGGCATTTGGCTAGGAGTAAAGATGGGAGCAAACCCCGGATCCAGGTTCGATGTTACAATGATGACTATTTTAATGATGCTTTACGCGCTTCCAGTATTCTGGCTCCAAGTTCTCTTCAAGATAGTGTTTATCAATGCCCTAAAGGTATGGCCTGGTGTCGGATTACACTCTACAACTACGCCTATTCGGGATCCGATCCTAAGCTTCCTTGATAGTATGTATATGTTGTCATTGCCGATAATTACGCTAATAATCGGCGGTTTTGGTGGCTGGGCTATTTTGATGAGAAACTCGTTAGTAGATGTCATGACCCAAGATTATATTCTCACAGCTAGAGCTAAGGGATTGGATGAGAGAACCGTTCTTTATAAACATGCCTTCAGAAATGCTATTCTCCCCGTAGTAACTTCGGTGATCTTGGCTATTGCTGGTGTATGGACAGGTGCTGTTTTGACGGAGCAGATCTTCAGCATTCCGGGAGTAGGCCAGTTAATTGTTCAAGCAGTAATTGCTGACAATTATCCGTTAGCAGAGATGACTTTCTATTTCATCGCCTTATCCACGATAGTTGCTAACATAATAGCAGACATTTCATATGCTCTACTAGATCCGAGAGTTAAGTACTAAGATTCACTCTTTTAATTTTAAATACCTCTTTTTCCCTATTTCCTATTTTTAGGAAACGTCGGAAGAATTTACCACCTATGAAAAGTTTGCAATGTTTTTCTGTTCTGAGTATATTTAAGACTAGAAATAATTAACTCAGATAATGCTGTTGGGGCGCTTTAGAATGCGACAAATCATAAAAACAGCATTAAGGAGGAGAGTAGGCTTTACTTTCGGTCTTGCTTCTGGATTGTCCTTATATTGCATCTTGTACATATGGGGTCTAATGACTAGAAACGATATTCTTAGTTTGCTCGCTATTCTAGTTTCGCCGTTTATTGCAGGAATATTCAGTGATGATGAGAGTTGGTTTTACACGGGTTTCTTCACATTATTTGTTCCTTCGGTAATAACTGGTTTGATAATGTTTCCTCTAGGCTCGAGATATTTATTCCCTACAGTATTCGTGGTTTTCTCGACAGGACTGATATTACCGATCTTCTCAGTTATAACAGGGGTTGTAGGTGGGCTAATAAGTATGCTTGGTAGGATGGTAGGAGAAGAGATTTTTGAGCTAATTAAGTAAGCTTTACTTCTACAACTCCATCAGTAGTAAAGACGAGTAGTTCAGTTTTACCATCACCATCATAATCGTCGGGAATTATTGACAATGGAACGCCGGTAAATGGTATTCGATAGATGGGATCTCTCTCTTTTATGGAGTAGACCCAGATTGACTTATCAAAAGAACCTACTAGTATTTCCTTCATTCCGTCGTCATTAATATCGAGAAGAGTAGCCGTGGAGATCCACCTATGACTATCAAACTTTCTGATGGTCGATTCCTTTTTCTTTACTACGATACTTTTACTGTAAATCTCTATTGTCTCGGCGTGGTTATCATTATCTATATCTCGCTCAAAGCTTCTTGAAGACTTAATGATTTTTTTCTCATTACTCTGTGGGTAAAAGAGAAGGGATTCTCCATAGTAATCGCAGGCAAGGATCTCATCTGATGAATCATTGTTGATATCGGTAATTGAGAGAGTTACGATCTCGTTTTCAAACTTATGAATTGTTTTGAAGTCGTTATTCTTGGCAAAGAAGAGTGCTATTTCACCATGATCTGTTCCATATACTATCTCTGCTACGCCGTCATTGTTAATATCAGCTATCTTTAGGAATTTTATAGGAGCTCTAGATACAAACTCTTCATAAATTTTCTTTCCACGAGTATCCAGGATAATTAACCGACCATCACTAGTACTTATGATGACTTCTTTTTTACCACTTCCTAAAACATCCCCTATTCCTAGGCCCTCCCCCTCAGCACTAGTTAGGGAGAATAATCTCTTTAATTTCTTCAGTTTCCTAAGCTCGTAGAGATCGCCAGTCTCTGTCAATAGATAGATCTCATCAGACCCGTCATTATTAACATCTTCTGATACCATATCCGCCACATAGATTCCTAACTCCTGCCTTTCTACCACTCCTCCACTCTTAGCATCTATTACGAACACGGCACCATTCATGCTTGTAGACACGATATATTGTCTATCCTTGTATCTAACTGGCAGAATTTTAGAAATAACGTCCCCTATTCTACTGGCACTTTCCTCGATTAGTTTCTCATCTTCTGTTTTTGGAAGCTCTCTAGGTTTAGTCTCAGACTCCACCTGTACTTCCCAAAGCTTTTTGCGCCCCTTATAACATGTAATGATGTACGAGAAAACAACTAATAATTCCTTTCTAGAATCTTCGTCAATATCCACCAATAAGAGACGATTACTATCAGCGAAAAGGTATTCAAAATTAATGCGCATCACCTATTAAAATCTTGAAACTAGAGAATAGCATTACACTAAATAAAACTTTTAATTCGAATTGTTTAGAGATATATTGACCCATCAAAAAATGAGCTAGGGCTAGGGGGCTCATCAATGGATAAAAAATTCCTAAGAACACTAGTTGTTGCGATTTTTTTAGTAATGCTCCTTCTTCCGCATCCGAATACTGGAGCGGTGAAAGCTTCTATAGCTAAATTAACAGATAATGCCACAAAGAAACCCATAGTAGATCCCCAGATCTACGAAACAGATGAGAAGGAATTTACGGTTATCCTTTGGCTCAAGAATAAGGAATCGATGCGTGACGCATTGCAATATCTCAGAGAACATGACGCAAATATTTTACACAAATACAATCTGTTTCCAGCAATAGTCATGAAAACAAGTAAAGATGCGATAAGTAGAATTAGCGACTTACCAGGTCTTGTAGGCATTTTTTACAACCGCAGATATCACTTACTTGCAACGAAACCAGTAATGGGAATAAGAACTAGTACGCTCGAGAGTAGTAAAGCTATAGGAGCAGACACTTTCTGGGCAAACGGGTATAAAGGAGCCAGTATAAAGATAGGGATAATAGATACTGGAGTAGATCCTAACCACCCCGACTTAGAAGGAAAAGTAATAGCTATGGAATCCTTTGTTAAAAAAGAATATGGCTACGACGTTGATGATACGGATCCCACGGATGGATACATTGGCGTGTGGCATGGTACACGTGTAGCGGGAGTAGCGGCGGGAGCGGGTAAAGGAGATCCAAACCTAGGGACTGGAGTGGCTCCAGAGGCTTTAATAATATCGGCTAAAGTATTCCCCTCTGGCTCAGAAACGTATGCTACTCTTGCTGGCATAATTGCTGCTATAGAATGGTGTGTTTCCCAGGGAGCTGATGTAATTAATATGAGCTTAGGAGGAGGAGCCAGTTATTTTGATCCAGTAAACCTAGCTGTAAAGGCAGCAGTCGAGGCTGGAACAACTGTAGTTGTAGCCGCTGGAAACGAAGGCGATAACGGGTTCAGAACGATGAGTGTAGGTTCTCCAGCATTCTCTCCGTACGCGATTAGTGTAGCCGCTGCGGATATTAATGGGACAATGATTAGAGTAGGTTACAGCTCAATAGGACCCACAATATTAATGACTGCTAAACCAGATATAACTGCTCCTACGGGCGTTGCCGCTCCAATATCCACGAAGTCTGGAGAAACGCCTCCTTATGGAGATCCAGCAGAGGGAACATCTTTCTCATCTCCTCACATAGCTGGAGCTGCCGCGCTCATAGCTCAATACTTGAAGAATGCGGGTATTGATAAGAAGTACTGGCCAGCGATCATAAAGTATGTATTAATGAAAACTGCTAGACCGATAATTTATGGCGATACTGAATATTACGAACTATGGGCTGGAGCTGGCTTTGTGGACTTGGAGGCTGCTTATGATTTCCTAGAAGCGACAATAGGTGCGACAAGTACAATACCCGAAAGAATATTTGTAATGCCTATGAGAGTTCCTACTGGTAAATCTAATGAAGATGTCTTCTTCCCGTATGCTAAGAAATTGTTCCAGGGAATGAGACTAGAATTTAACTTCACGATAATTGCAACGGTTAATACAACAGTTCAAATTCAACTCGTAGGTAATATCTCAGATGTTATTAACCTTTACTCACCGACAACAATAGATGTCATTTCTCCAGCGACTCTCTGGGAATTCAACGCTACTCTTTCAGATACATCAGAAGGTTACTATAGGGGATGGATAATTTTCTCAACAGAAGCGGATACTTTCAATGTCTCCATGGAGTTCTATCTAGTCAGACCAAAGATGAGATGGTTATTTGACCTTAAACATACTAGTTGGACAGTTGACTTCAAATATGGGCAGTACAAGAATTTCTACCTTTTGCTTGAGTCAAACAATATATCCGTGGAACATTGGTATTTCAGCTGGCAACATCTAACTCTAGAGATACTATCGAGATATGATGTTGTATTCTTGCCTGACGCAGCTTCGTACTATGAAGTGTTTGACAAGGCAGGCTTTGTTACAGGAATACATACAGCAAAGTTTACTAGTGAGGAGATTGATGCCTTCGTGACTTATGTAAAGAATGGTGGAAATCTCATACTAATTGGAATGACGCCAGACTCTAACAATATGACGGAATTGAGCAGATTGTCTAAGAATTTTGGAGTAGAATTTACTCAAAATATGCTAACACCACCTGGAGAAACTGTTAAAGCGGAGACTATTGGTGATCACTTATTAACAAGAGACGTCACAGCAATTCCGTTCTACGGAGTAGCGCTAAAAGTCAAAGAAGCGGGAATGGCGATAGCTCAATACCGTAACTCACCTGTTGCGGCTGTCTGTGCTTTAGAGAGGGGAGGTTTCGTACTTGCAATTGCTACAAACTTCCTCTTCGATAACTGGGCATTCGGAGGCTTATACCCTGTCTCTACAAAGGAGGTTAGACAATTTGTTACTAATATCGTAGATTTAGTGACAAGCCAGAAAGAAATGACATTTACAATATCTCCAGAAACTGTAAAAATGGGTGAGGAAATAAGTATCAAAGTAAACACTACACTCGCCAGTATAGAAGGACACATAACAGATTACATAGGAAAAGTTGATCTCCAATTCACAACAACAGATACTAGCTGGACAGCTTCTCACACAACTAGAGTAGCTGGTGACACAAGCATCTTTGTGAAAGGGACTCTGGATAATGGATACTCGATTCACAGAGCATCCTTCATCACCATCGAGAAAAGCGAGAATAATCCACCACAAATTATTCCGCAATACGATAACGAATCAACAATATATTACAGCAAGGGCAATCTAACAATAGTAATTGCAATAAAGGATGACTATGGAATTCTTTATAACAAAAAATTTGTGAAAATAAATACAAATATAACAGAAACAATTATCGAAGTTTTAGAAACAAACAAAACAACAATTGTTCTCAAAATCATTGTGCCAGAATCTATAGTTTCGGATCTCCTAAGTTCTAAGAAATCATTCAGCATACAACTATCTATCGAGGCGAAGGATCTAAACCTCAACAAATTAGAGGAGGACTATTTATTCTATGTTGCTAAAAAAGGCATAGAAATATCACCAATAATAGTAGCCATAATCATCGGAGTAGTTTTAATTGCTTTGATAGTAGTGGTTCTAAAATTGAGGAAAAAGTAAGCATTCTTATTCATTTTATTTATTTCTAAACATTTTTTCATGTGTAATAATTTAATAAGGAAAAAATAGCGATAATTATTTTTTATGCTTTTTTATTCAAATATTTTATAGTGCGTTGATTTAGTGAAATTGTTTTCTTAATAGTAGTGAATAAAATGTAACAATGGTCTCGCAAATAGGTATTTCTCAAAAAGATTTAAAAAGACAAGAATGTTTAACACATAATTGACTTCCACCCAAACTTGTTAAATAAGTATAATTTGGTGCAAAGATATGAAGTCAAAAATTATTAGTGCCTTGCTAGTTCTCCTCTTCTTGCAAGCAACAATTGCTGCTACAACCCATATTAACTTACCAAGTGCTGAAGCCCAGCAACAAATAATTTACGACGTAAACGGTGAGCTAAGAATAGCACTTGGTTACTGGGTAGAGTCCCTAAACCCAATAATGACTGCAACCGCCTATGACTGGGACATCTTAGGCTGGCTATGGGACAGCTTCACAGTATATCATCCATACAATTGGACAGACATAGCAAATGATATGCCACTACTAGCTGCAGAGAGACCGGTATTCCAGGTAGTAAACGATAGCGAATTGGGCTCTATAGGGGTATGGACTGTTAAAATCAGGGACAATGTCTACTACACGGATGGTGAGAAACTGGACGTAGAGGACGTCAAGTTCACCTATGATTTCTTAGACTGGCTATACTACAACCAGAGCTTAACAGATATGTACTGGACGGACATCCCGGAGGAAGTAATTAACTGTACAATCGTAGATGATACAACTGTAAAGATCTACACTTGGCACACGGGTATTATCTATGCATGGGCTGCTCTCTGGCCACCGATTTGGCCCAAGCACATATATGGGGACGAGAACTCATGGGGCGTCGTAGACGACGACGATTATGACTACTTCCCCAACTGGAACCTAACAGCTGATGTCATAAGATCCTACGTAGCAAAAAGCCCACAGGATCCAATTTTAACTGGTTATGGACCCTTCTATCTAAAAGAGTGGGAACCCGGTAAAGACGTTACCACAGCCGGATACTTCATCCTAGAGAGGAACCCCAACTATTACCTAAGAGCTATTGATGAGAATGGCAATGAGTTAGTCAAATGGAGACCAATCACCCAGGACTATATAGATCTCCACGGTCCATACATCAAGAGACTAGTGTACAAAGTCATTACCGAGCCTGAAGATGAATACAGCGCCTTCCTTAATGGAGAAATTGATATGATCCAGGGTAGCTGGTTTGGAAGAAAGGTACCAGAGCTTCTCCAGAAAGGCTATACGGTAGACACTGGTCTAGTAAGATCATTCGGTCACGTAGGTGTTAACTGCAACCAGACAGTCGCCAATGGACTACTAAAGAATGCTAAGTTCAGAAGGGCTCTAGCCTTCGCTATTGACAAGAGAAGATTAGTCGACGAAATTTACATGGGCTGGACAATTCCCGTGGACTTACCAGTAGTGCCTGGTTTCTATGACTGGAGCTTAGAGTACCTAGGTAAGGAACCGGGCCCAAGCTATTATGATGCTAACCCAGAAGAAGCTAGAAGAATTCTCGAAGAAGAGCTGGGTCTAAAGGACGTTGACAATGATACATTCTATGAGCTGGATCCGAATGATCCTGACTCAGACATTACTCTAGAGCTAGCCCTGACAGAAGATCCCATCCTGGAGCAAATATACACGATTATAGAGGAGAGCATCGAGGCTGCCGGTATTAAACTTGAGCCCAAGTTCATGGACTTCAGATCATTAATCGATTATTGGTTCAGTGGAGAGTTCCAGCTGACATACTTCGGATGGTCAATGGGTAGAATCCCAACAATCCTAAGAATCTGGACGAGTGACTACGTCTACAACGTCTTGATCTATAGATGGTTCAACGAAACCTATGACGAGTATGTCGACAAGATGTTTAGCGCTCCAACACTGGCCGAGGCCAAGCAGTGGGCTTGGAAGGCCCAGGAGATCCTATATTGGGAGCAACCAGCTATCATCACAGTAGAGCCTATTACGGTGGGTGCTTACAACGCTAGCGCGTGGGCTGGTATCGTTAAGGCCCAGGAGATCCCAGTAATTACCTACTGGACAATCATGCACTGTGTCAAGATAGTCGGTTACAGGGAGGTCACAGGACCTGCTATTCCCTATGAATTAATCATCGGCAGTATTGTTGTAATCGCCGTTGTAATCATCGTCGCGGCTGTTCTCTTACGCAGGAGACCTGCTGCCTAAACTCTTTAACTTTTCTTTCCTTTATTTCTGGTTCTTTTTCTCTATTTTTGCAGAGTTTTAGCTCTCTCTTCTTATAGTTATCACTCCGGATAGCTTTGACTGGTGTGTCTTATGGTGCTGTCTTTACTTAAATTTTAAATTCTTTTTTTGTGCTTTGTTAGTAGTTTAGCTCCTAGCGGTGCCGTGGAATGAATTTAAAAAGTGCTCAGAACAATACTATCAAGAGGTTAGTACTAGGCGTTATAATAGTTAGCATTATGATTTCAACAACAGTTGTTGGTGTTAAGGCTCAAACACTAGGAGTTAGAAGTGGCTATTATTTCCACTGGAAGGGCTCACTGATCATAACTGGTACGAAAGTTTGGGATATTGATGAGGAAATGGAAATTCTAAGCTACGAGGATAGTGGTGAATACATAAAGGTAGCAGCCAATGTTTCTCACGTAATATTCGATATTAGCAAAGAAGTTGAGCGGGTTAGAAACGTCACAGTTGTGTCCAAGGAGGTTCCCAAGGCGGGATTAGTAGATCTAGTGCTGTTCAATCCAGAGTACCCTGCCTATGGTTTGAATGGTTTGCCGCTTTCAGTATTTACTCTCTTCAATGTTAAGAATCTCGAGGAGGTCAGAAATTTTGTGGAGCAGGGGCTAACAGAGGTTCCCGGGATCGTGTATGAGAGCTGGGACATTATAATGGGAACTGTTAGATATGTAATATATGCAGAGCTATATACTGGCAAGGCTGAGTACGTTGAAGGAGCCATTATGGAATTCATAGTAACTATTGATAAATCCCTTGGAGTAGTTCTCAACCTGAGAGCTTCTTGGTATTACTATGGTACAAGGTATGTTTTATCGATTAGTTTAAAGGATACTAATGCTATTCCGAAGCATAGGTTAACACTAGCCGTGACTGGTGTTATAGTAGCTATTGTAGTAATTGCTATCCTTGTGAGGAAAGGAGTATTTAGCGGGAAGAAGAGGAGGGTTGTTAAATGAGTATTATTGTTGAACCTAAAATTAAGATAAGGAGACGGGAAATCACTCTTGTCGGATTCTTAAATGTAGTTATTGGATTAATACTACTGGGCACCTTGCTTCTTCCTTGGATCAATGTTTCACTAACAGCTACAGCTCCTAGCTACCGAAGTGGGGTTATTTATGGCGACCTAAGACTCACTGGGAATGGTTTCGGTGGTCTAAGAATCATTGGGAGGATGGACTACCAGTACGGTGTGGGAGAACAAATGATGACTAGTATTCTCTTTAATATTGCCTATTACTACTTGAGTCCACTACCGCTTGCTATAGGAATAGTCAGTTTCATTGGTGCATTACTAACCATTCTGAGCGGGTTAGCGGACGGAGGTGTGTTAAAAATAAGGATATTTTCTGAAAAGAAGGATTTAATGGGTATTATAGGATCAAGTCTCGCTGTACTGGGAGGCGTCATTTACGGCTTGTTAGTTAACATGTTTTCACTAGGCCAGGCGTCAGCATTAGCAATTACTATTCCTGAGAGGGGGATAAATCTTATCTTAGAATACTCCACAGTTGGAGAGTTTAAAGTTGCAATTTTTAAGGCTTATACAGCACTTGCCGTACTAAAACAAGCAGGGGTATCTCTCAAGTACTCCTACTATGTAGCTCCTGGGCTCCTCTTATGGGCTCTACTATCGGCTATTCTCCTAACACTTAATGTACATTATCCTCTACTGACTAGAAAGTACAGGCTAAGAACAGCCTGGAAGCTAAGGATCGATTCTGCCATTATGACATTCGTAATGATGCTATACCCTATTGCTGGTTTCGTTAAGTTATCAGGTACTACTGGGACGGTTGGGGTATTCTTCCTATTCTTGAAGGTAACAACAACATTTGGTGAAAGCATTTCCAGAGCAATCACTATTGATATCTATGCTCTTGTAGCACTGATAATGCTTGTATTGGTAGTTTTCTTAACGATCTTCGCGGCTACAAAGACGGCTCCAGGGATTCTGATGCGTGCGGAGGAATTTATTAGATTCGACTTACCTCCAGACGAGCTTGCTAGAAGATCCAAACTACTGCCCGTATATATATCCTATGTCTCACGGATAAAATTATTAGTAGGTTTCCTCTGGCTAATTGCACTGGTGACATTATTCGGCTTCCTGCTAAAGACGCTCCTTCCTCTGCATCTCTCATTAGCTAAGTTCGAGACTGGTTTCCTATGGGTTGAGCCATTCACTGTAATTGCTATAGGAATAGCAACGTTTGGATTACTAACGCACTTGGTCTATCTTGACTAGACTGGTGAGCCTAATTGATTACTGAGGGGAAGAAAGAATACAAAGCAGAGTACGATATAATGGGATTGCTTCTTCCAATAATCCTTTTTATCCTGGGAATCGCGGGTGGATATTACTTTTCAATGATTGAGTGGTATAATGTTGCGCTTTACCTATACCTTCTCGCTTTTTCAGCCATGGTAGCACTTTTTGTTGTATCAGCAAGGTTATGGGGCTATAAGGAGGCAGCGAGGCGGCTTAGTAAGATGGCGGAGGAGGAGAGAAAACTTAAGATGATTAAAGAAAGTATGAGGAAGGAAGAAAGTAAGGAAGTTGAATAAAATTTTTGTTAAATAATTGCTTTATGGTATAGGTAGGGAGGTAGGGGTATGAATGCGAACGAAGTATTGAGAGTGGAAAACCTTGTTGTGAGATATGTTACTAGACTTGGCGAAGTCAGGGCTGTAAATAATGTAAGTTTTTCCCTAAAAAGAGGAGAAACATTAGGCTTAGTGGGAGAAAGTGGGTGCGGAAAATCAACCTTGGGACTATCACTCATGAGACTCCTACCCAAGAACGGCTACATAGCTAACGGGAAGATATACCTAGAGGGTGAGGACATAGTAAATATGGATGAGGCATTACTAAGGGCTATACGGTGGAAAAAGATATCAATGATTTTCCAGGGAGCCATGAATGCACTGAACCCAGTCTTCCCCGTCGGTGACCAGGTAGCAGAGGTACTAATGTTACACGAGAGGGTGACTAGGGAAGAAGCCTATGAAATAGTTCGAGAACTATTCTTGCAAGTGGGTCTTGACCCATCAAGAATTAAGGATTATCCTCATCAGTTATCGGGTGGAATGAAACAGCGAGTTGTTATTGCTATGGCTTTGGCTCTTAATCCCTCCGTTGTAATTGCTGACGAGCCTACAACGGCCCTAGACGTTACTATCCAAGCTCAGATTCTGGATCTTTTGAGCAAGTTAAAGAGGAGATATGGATTATCGATGATATACATTACGCATGACTTGGCAGTAATAGCAGAAATCGCTGATAGAGTAGCTGTTATGTATGCTGGATACCTCGTAGAGGTTGGAGATGTTTTCGGTGTATTCAAGAAGCCTGTGCATCCCTATACTAAGGGGCTTATTGCATCTGTACCAACGATAAAAAGGGCAAAGGAGAGAAGGCTAATTTCTCTTCCAGGAGCACCTCCGAATCTTATATTCCCACCACCGGGATGTCCATTCGCTCCTCGATGCCCATTCGCTAAGGACGTATGTAAAGAAAGCGTACCCGAACCAACAGAGATAGATGGGCACTTGGTTAGGTGTCACTTCGCAGATGAGTTAAAAGATATATCGCCCTTAGAAGCATGGAAAGTGATTATGGAGGGTTGAATAGTAATGTCTAATGGAGTCCTCCTCTCTGTAAGAAATTTAAGAAAATGGTTCCCGGTTCGTAGAACGTTCTGGGACGTTCTTACGCGCAAACCAAAACTATGGGTAAGAGCTGTTGATGGCATATCATTTGAGATAAAGGAGAAGGAGATCTTTGGACTTGCTGGAGAGAGTGGAAGCGGGAAAACAACTACTGGAAAACTTTTGATTCGACTGCTCGATCCTGATGAGGGAGAAATTATCTGGAGAGGAAAAGTTGACTTAGCAACCTTACCTCATAAAGAATTAAGGCCGTTTAGAAAGAAGTTACAGATTATCTACCAGGATCCATACGGGGCTTTAAACCCACGAATGAGCGTTAGAGAACTCCTAGAGGAACCACTTAAATTCCTAGAACCTGACCTATCACCGGAGGAAAGAGATGAGCGAATAATAAAGGCTCTAGAACTTGTAAAGTTAACACCCGTGGAGGAAATGATTGATAAGTATCCTCACCAGCTCAGCGGAGGTCAACGTCAGAGAGTAGTGATTGCTAGAGCAGTTATAGCTAATCCAGAGTTCATCGTGGCGGATGAGCCTGTCTCGATGCTTGACGTATCTATTCGTGCAGGCATTCTCCACCTATTGCTAGAGATGAGGGAGAAACTAGGTATATCGTTCCTCTACATTACGCATGATCTCGCTACAGCAGCTTATCTTACAGACAGGATAGCTATAATGTATCTGGGAAAAATTGTGGAGAAAGGAAAATCTGAGAGTGTGTTAGAGGATCCTATGCATCCATATAGTCAGGCTCTAATATCGGCTATTCCAATCCCCGATCCTGAAGAAGCGAGAAGAAAACGCAGAATGGTCTTAAAGGGAGAGATACCCTCCCCAATAATGATTCCAAAGGGATGCAGATTCTGGCCAAGATGCCCCAAAGCGTTTGATAAGTGCAGAAAAGAGGTGCCAAAACTAGTTGAGGTGGAGCCGGGAAGATTCGTTGCATGCCACTTGTATAGTGGATAACTACCTACTAAGTATTTCAACAAAAATTTTTCTAACATCTTCTATCTTTAGTAGCTCGGTTAAGGATCTGCTGGGCTCGTTCGTTAGTCCTATTTCTATTACTTCATCTAGGGATGCACTAAGTAGGAGCGGGTAATAAACGTTCTTTTCACCTAATAAAGTGGCTGTTTCATATCCTTTTTTGAAACCAATTTTCCGCAATATTTCTTTTGCCATGAGAATCGAAGAATAATATAGTGACTTAGCATCATACTCTCTAAGTTTCTGAGGTGGCACAAATAATAAACCAGAACCTATTGCTAGTTTTGCCTGATCACTTAACAAGTCGCCATAAAGCTCTGCCTCTATCTTATCTATTCTGCGCCTAAAGGCTAATAACGATTGCAAAATCTCTTCTCCTGTCACTATATGATTTAATTCGAGTCCTTCGAATGGTTTTTTAGGAGAAAATTGAAAATTCTTAGGATTTCTGATAAGTAGTACGTAAACATCATCTTTACCAATCTTTTTGGCTAGGTAAGCATCGAAAAGGAATCTATACTTTTTTCGATTGACCGAGTATTCTAGTAATTTCATTGGATACCATACTAATGAATAATCGATTAGGAACTCGTCCATTGATCGTATAGGAGTTATATACTCGACCAATAACCATCACCTCTTTACATATTGACGGAGCATCACTATTAAAATATATTTAAGGCACAAAATATGTTAAAATCATTATAACAGCGTTGCAAGGTACGGGAGTAGGTAAGGGATGGGTGGCGAGGAGTACTTTCTAGAGCTTTTATCAAGAGACAAGTTAGGAGAAGCAAAGGAATATATTTTGTCACTTTTAAACAATGATGATCCAAAGGGACTACTCGAGGTGCTAGAAAGTGCTAAAAAGAGCAGAAAAAACTTAAGAAAACTATGTGCACTTTTGCCAGAGATAGCGATTAATATGGAGCTCTGGAATAGTGCCTTACCTTTTCTTATGAATTTCTTAAAGGAGAACTGTGGGGAGGGTTATTTAGTTGATTTCAGAATCGTGTTAAGGAATTCGTTAGCAATTAGAGGCCGTGTCTGTGATCTTAAAATATACGAGTTAGTTAGTGGAGAAATACTAAAACTGCTGGAACTAGTACTCAATAAGGAGGTTCGTGAAGAGCTAGGTATTGGACTAGATGATATATTGAGAGATATTGCTAAGAGTAAGGAGATATGGAAAAGACTAGAAATGTTTAAGCAACGAATAATGAATAGAGCTAGAGAGCTACTGGAATTTTCTGGTGTTGATGAAAAGTTAGTAGAGGTAGTAGAGGGTCTAAGAATTCTACTCTTAACCACGGATAAGCTGTTTACAAAAGAGTTTTCTCAAAGCTTTATCGAGAGTTTAGAGAGAATCGGAAATAATTTTGATAAGATTAGTGCATTCGCCTCGTTCTATATCCTTTGCTGGCTAAATGATGTACCTAGAGATAAGCTTGAGTCCCTATTCTTGACAATATTTAGGAATCCAGAGCTCTCTATCGTAGCTATTTCCGCTATTGTCTTGTCGTTGCATGAAATCCTTGTCTCGGAGAAAGGAGGAATTGCTCCTGGAAATGCTGTCCAGTCATTGATAAGCCTTTTGGGAATGAATTCCTACGAAGTAATTGAGCTTTATGGTCTTCTTAAGAATGCAGATCTAAAAAAAGCAGCAATAAAAATCAGCGCAAAGGCTACAAAGGCATTGATAGATAAAGTGGATGTAGAGAATATTGGAGAACAATTATATCACCTGAAATCTTTTTCTATAGGTCTTTATGATATATTGGATACGCTAACTATCATCATTCAGCGGGGAAGAATCAGCGAGAAAATCATAATTATGCTTGCTGATATTCTAGAAGAACAAGATTCTCTTTCAGGAGCGATTTATGCTAAAACTCTCGAAGCTATATGGAATTTAGCAATTTATGGGAGAGTATCTGATTTAAGAAGAATTTTTGGGAAGGATGAAATCCTAAAAAGATTCCTAAGAATGTTGGTAAGTACTAAGGATAATAATATCCTCCTTGCTTTATCAAGTGTATTAAAAAATATATCTCATCCCACAATGTTTGCTAAAATCTATAGTGATAAGGAGTTTACTGAGATTTTTAACAATGCCCTTGAAAACCTATCCAGAGTTATCGGATCTGAAGAAGTTGAGAGACTTAAGAGAATGATCGCAAGAGTTGAATGATATGGAAGCGAGTGACCGAGTAGCGAATCTAAGGGGGAAGATTTGGAAAGTAATTGAATTCGTTAATGAGAATAAAATATTTGTGCACAGTGATGTTTTGGAAGTGTACCTAAAAAATGGGGAGAAGCGGCAACTACCATTAGTTGCTACCTTATGTGTATTGAATGCTTTAGTCCCCAAGGGCGCAATGCTACTAGTGGGTGGATACGGAGGCGGAAAGACGACCTTAGTAAAAGTCTTGGGAAGACTATTGACAGGCGATTCTATAGAAGCCATCGAGGAAGCAATTATTCGTGCGCATCCTGAGATAACGGAGGAGAAGATGGTTGGTAGGCTTCACGTAGCTAAGCTTCTCCGAGATGGTAAGGAGGAAATTGTGTGGCGGAGATTTGTTGAAAGTTTCTGGAAAATCATTGATGAGATAAATAGATTACCACCAAATGCTCAAGATATTATTTTTTCTCTCCTTAGCGAGGGTGTAGTAAAGTATTTTGATGAAGTTTATAGAGTAGACAATTATGTCTTGTACGCAACTATAAATCCTAGGGATGTAGGAACTTTCCCTCTAGGTCTTCCTTTCTTGGATAGATTTGGATTAGCTGTTCCTATAGTTTCCCCCAAGTTTGACGAAATCCTTAATCTTACTGAGGTGCCTGATACAAAGCTCTTCCCACCGAATGATTATAATGTACCAGCCTTATTGTCTAAGAATGAGTTAATGGTTCTTTGGCACGTGATTTCTCGAATACCCGTTTCTAATGATGCTCAGTTATTCATAAGTATCTTAACAAAATCTCTTTCTTTATGTGTGAGAGTACCAAAAGAAACTGGAGCATTTCTTCAAATAGGTAAAAGCATTTGCGAGGGCTGTCATTTTAACACAAGAGAATCTGTATGTAATAGAGTTCTAACATTTGTGAGTGTTAGAGCATCGCAGGATTTAGTAAGATACTCAAAAGCGCTGGCGTGGCTTCTTGGACTGGATGAAGTAACATTGGAGATCGTAGCTAGTATTGCACCATACGTCCTATGGCATAGGTTAACATTCGAGTCAGAATACCTAGAAAAGTTTCATGGAAATGTTTTCGAGGCTACTAGAGAAGTGGTAGAGACTGTTTTAAAGAACTTTGTGGCTCGGTTACCACTTTACAAGGGCTTCGAAAAAATTTTGCTGGGAGATATTGATATTTCAACAATAAATGCTTTGAAAGAATCCAGTGATAGCGATCTCGTAGTTGCCATGGATCTCTACCCTACAGCTAGAGTAGTTGTGAACTCTGATTATCCAGTAATGATAAAGGAGCTAATTGATGCTATTGAGGAGGGTAGTGAGACTAGGATCAAAGAAGTTTTGTCTAAGGCACGAAATCTGCCATACCCATTGATGAAGAGGCTCATGCATGTGTATGAAAAGCTTATTAGGAAGAATCATAGGACGATAGAGATTACTTATGGTCGCTGGCGAGAGATAATCGAGCCAGTTGCTTATGTTCTAAGCGAGTACGTTAACTTTCCAAAAAGGTATGATATATTAATCTCTCCGGGCCTAGTATCTATTACTGGGAATGGACTACTAGTTAATATTCATATAACTGGAACCGAGGACTGGTGCCCTGTTTACATAGACATATATGGGCTTAGTAACGTTGTAGAAATCCATGAGAAGCTTAGGAAAGCGCTTATTTCATGAGGATACTTGATATGAGTGCTGGAGAGAATCTTGTAAAACTTGCTAAGAAACTGTACAAAGAGGTTCTAGCAGAGTTTTATTTCCCTTCTATTCCAGAACCAATAATTGTGCATAATGGTAAGGGAGAGAGTATTATTAGTGTTGATAAGGAGAATTGGGTACTAAAACTGAACGTTTCTAGAATTCCGAGGAGATTGATTGACGGAGCTTTACCACGTTTCTTAAAAATGATTTGGCGACGTGGCATAGCATATTATCTTGTCTGTCCCTATGACGCTGCTAATGCCACAAAGATCTTAACTATTGCTATTTCTGAAACAGATGAGAAAACGGGGGTATTTTTAGCTAATTTATTCGTTGAGTTAGTTATTACCGCGTATCTTCATAAGAGATATCCAGATGAGACAATATGGTTTATTGAAAAATCGTATGAGAGCATTGATTGGAAACGAGTTGTTAAGAACAAGAAAGTTATGGTCTTTACCCTACTATTGGAGAAGATCACTGAGCAGGAAATAGTCCCTAGTAAGTATAAGGAGAAAATCGATAAGTTTTTTGTAAAAGCTTGTGAAAAAGCTTATGAAGCTCTCGAATCGGCTGGATTCTTCTTAAAGGAGAAGTGGCCAGAGGCTGTAAGGAATTTCTCTAGAGCTCTCAAAAAGGTGCTTTCGGAGAGTAAAAAACCAGTGTTTTCGCGGATAATTATAGGGAGAGAGAAGGTAGTAGAAAATATCTTGTATCGAAATCCGTATGTTCCTGACATTTTCCAGTTGATGAGATATCATGGGAGGGAGGTTTCATCAGATTTGCTAGAACTAATAACAGCTGCTTTAGAGGCCACTGGAAAAGACATCATAAAGGCTACACCAGCTATGAAAGTTATTGGGATTAAAAATCCGTCACCGCTACTTAAGCAGTGGTATCGATTAAGGGCTAAAGACTTTCTTAAACAGCCACCGAAGAAAAGAGTTAGTCGTGAAGGAGAAGCGGTAAGGATTCCAAAAATATGGCAAGTAACTGATCCACCAGAAAAACTAGATATTTACCTCTCGTTATCCTCTTTTCCTCTACTTATACCCAATTTAACGACCCGCAAATGGGATCATTATGGATTAAGGAGTGTAGATGAGAAAGGTGGTGTTCCGAAACATAATATCCTCATAATCATTGATAGTTCTGGAAGTATGGGGTATTTTCCAGGATGGAGACTTGAAAGAATAGACGAACAAACAAAACGTATGATGAAAAGACTTGGGATGAAGTATCCACCAAACAGTAAATTTGACCTAGCAGTCTTAACAGCGTATATCTTACTTAGTTATGCGAAGGAGAGTAAAGCGAGAGTAGCGGTCTTGAATTTTTCTGGAAAAGCAATAATTAGTAGATGGGGATCTAAGCATGAAGAAATAGAGAACACGATCGGAATCTATCAAGCTAATGGAACAGAATTCCCATGCAAAGCTTTAACGAGATTAATAAAAGAAGCTGTAGGAAAAGTACTAGTCTTTTTTATAACAGATTCCGAGATTTACAATCAGGAGAAAACCAAGAACTGTCTCCTCCAATTACTTGAAGAGGGACATGAACTCTATATTCTCCACGCAGAAACACTGTACAATATGCTCGCAATACAATTAGAGGAAAAAGGAGCAAGGCTTTTCAAAATAAGAAATGAGAACGATATTAAAAAATTATCCGAGTTTCTGGCTCGACGATTACTAGGCTGATCCTCTTCATAACTCAATACTGGCGAATTTTAAACATTAAAGGACTATTTAAGAAAAATTCGTTGGTTCTCTGAGGCATAAATATAGCTCATTTTTAAACTCGTAATAGAGATTTTATCAAAGGACTCATGTTATTCGGGGAGCTATGAAATGATATCCAAGGAGGTGCCGGAAAAAGCTGATGTTGTTATAATTGGTTGTGGAGTTGTAGGTTGTGCAATTGCAAGAGAGCTCTCTAGATATAGACTAAAAGTGGTTGCAATAGATAAGGAACCAGATGTTGGGTGGGGTGTCACCAAGGGTAATATGGGTGTTATACATCCCTTTGTTCCTCATAAAGGTAAGTATAAGGAATGGATGTGCTTAGAAGGGAACAAGGAGTTTGAAAAACTGGCTAAGGAGCTCGATATTCCATTTAAGCGGCCAGGTCTTCTGATTGTGGCGCTATCATTTGTACAATTTCTTGCCTTGATCTTCGCGTATTTGTATCTGCGTCTTGTTAAGAAGATAAATGCTAAGTGGATATGGAAGAAGAAGCTTCTCGAGATGGAGCCCAAGCTGAATAGGAAAGCTAAAGCGGCTATATATGTTCCCACCGCAGGGGTAACGGATCCGGTGAAGTATGCCATTGCTCTAGCTGAGAATGCCGCTGAAAACGGAGTAATTTTTCTCCTCAATACTCAAGTTGTTGGTTTTGAAATAGAAAATAACGAGATAAAAGCCGTAGTTACGGATAAGGGGAGGATTGAGACTAAATTTGTAATAAACGCCGCTGGAGTTTATTCTGATAAAATAGAGGAATTAGCTGGAATAAGAAAACGGAAGATGTGGCATGGTAAAGGAGTAATGGTGGTATTTGATCAAGGTCTCCAGAACTATTATAATCATTTAATTGCCCCAATGCCCCTTCGAGTGGATCCCAGAACAAAGGGAGGCGCAATCTCTATTTCCCCAGATGGGATTCCGATATGGGGTCCGAATCTTGTTGAAGCTAAGGGAAAAGAAGATACTGAAGTGGATTCATCGGATATAAATATGATCATAAAGAAGTTTCACGAACTCTTACCAGATTTCCCAGTAAATGCTGTTATGAAGTATTATGCTGGTGTAAGACCAGTTAATGAGGATACTTGGGACTTTGTTTTAGGTCCGACAGAGGTGAAGGGGTTCATAAACGCTGCTTATATCCTCTCTCCAGGTCTAACCGCATCATACATCATAGCTAAAAAAATCGTAGAAATCCTGCAATCTGAGGGATTAGAACTTGTTGGAAAAGACGATTTTAAAGAGGTTCGCAAGGCTATCAAAGGATTATCAAATATGAGTATTGACGAAATTGATAACGCAATAAGGGAAAATCCTAGATACGGAAAAGTAGTATGCCTCTGTAACAATGTTTCCGAAGCCGAGATAAGAGAAGCTATAAGAAGAGGTGCTAAGACAATAGACTCCATAAAGTTCAGAACTAATGCTTGCATGGGTAGATGCCAGGGATCGCGGTGTCTACCAGAGATAATTAGGATTCTTAGTGAGGAACTTAAAATCCCCGTAGATAAGGTCACGATGAAGGGTGCTGGATCAGAGATCTTTAGGTGAGTTTTATGGAAGAGATTACTAAAGAACTTATCATTGTAGGTGCTGGATTGGCCGGGAGTTATCTCGGAATAAAAGCTAGTGAGTATGGATTCGATAATGTATTAATAATAGAGCGTGAACCCTCCATAGGTGGAATACTTAGACACCTGAGACACGTTAACATTACTTATCCAGACACTGGAGAAGAGATCGCCCCGCAAGAACTTCTAATGAATCTAAATAATGAATTGCAAAGTGCGGAGGTTGAAATCTGGAAAGAGACTACAGTGATCGATCTTCAGGAAGGTTTTAAGGTAATATGTGTTAATCCCAACAAAGGAGTTACCTTAGTTAATGCTGAAAAGGTGGTTCTGGCAACTGGTGGAAAAGAGATAAATCAATACGATCTCAGGATAGTTGGGAGTAGGCCAGCAGGAGTATTCACAGCCCTATTAGCTATTAAACTAGTAGATTTATTTAACAAGAGAATTGGTCGTGATGTAGTAATCTACGGAGACAATGAACTCGTAAAAGAAGTTGTTACACGCTTAAAAGGGTTAGGCTCGAATATAAAGTATCTAGTAACTGACAAGAAGCATAGAGATATTAGAAAGGATACCAAGGAATTTATTGAGCGGGAAGATATAGAAATCATAGATTACGCACAAGTTATACGACTGCATGGAGTAAAAAGATTAGAAAGAATAGAGGTAATGAAGAACGATAGCAACGATATCGAAGAGATTTCTTGCGATACACTTATTATCAGCAAGGGTTTCCTACCAGACCTAATTCTGATTAAGAAAGTTGGAGCTGGTATTGATTTCAGCAAATTAGAACCGATAAAAGGTGAGAACTTGGAGACAACGATCAAAGATTTGTTCGTAGCTGGATTGGCCGCTGAAAGAAAAGAATCAATAAACGATATCCTCAAGAGTATTCCAGTAATTAAATAAGGCAAGTTAGAACACTATATTCCTACTAATAAGACACTTTTGCGGAACCTATTTATACTCTTTTTCTATCTAATATTCCTAATAGTAGGGGGTGTGGGATTTGGGTGTGGGATTTTCAAAAATAGATAGAAAGGGTAGAGTATTAATTCCAAGGGTCTTCAGAGAGGTCTTTCCTCCAGGGACGAATGTGGTTATTGAGATGACTCCGGAGGGAGAGCTAATAGTAAGGAAAGCAGAGGATGCGGAGGAAATCATTAACAAGATAAAGAGTATCAAACTTCGCGGGGATAAGAAAAAAATTAAAGCAAATGCCGAAGAAGGCAAACACATGTACTGGGGTTAATGGATGAGAATAATAGATGCGGATATGCTATCTTATGCTCTTTATGATGACCACATCGCCCACCCTTACGCATGGCAAATAGTTGAGAAAGCTATTAGAGGCGTAATAGAAGTTTATGTAACACCCATCACGATACTAGAAACATATAATGTTCTTTACTGGTACTACAAGGTTCAGCCAAGGAAAGATCTATTGAAAAAACTCAAGTTAGTTGTGACGCATCTAAAAATCACTCAAGTCTCTCTAAGAGGCCTAGATATAGCTATGGTGGAGAACATTCCGTTGGGGGATGGCTTTCTGATAGCGACAGCTTTGGAGAAAAAGATCCCGGTAATTGTTACAAATGATAAGGACATAATAAAGAAAGCACCAAAATACGGATTAATAATAGAGAATCCGATTCCACCGGAGATCCAGAAGGAAATGAGCAAGGAATAGATCCTCTATTCACTTCTTATCAATACGGATAACGAGATCGCAGCCTCACCTTAGTGGCATTTGTGTAGCAATTTCTTAAGTTTCTTCATCATGGATAAGCTCTGTATTGATTATTTTTCTTTTATGAGCTCTATCATATACCTAGCGTTGAAATCTAGATCATATCTCATAACTAGTTCCTTAAACTAATCTAGCGTTGATATGGTGATAGAGCCCTCCTCTGTATGCTCATGTGAATCTTTTTTAGAGCATGCATTTAGAAAAATTTTTGATAATACAAGCAAAGTAGCTAGTTAGGAGCATAAACTGTAATATAAGAAAAATAAATTTCTCTGAGGTGAATATTGCTGGTTAAAGAAGTGTTTTCTCAGAAAGAGACGAGAAATATCGATAAGATCTATAAGGATCTCGTAACCATTTTAAGTCCAAGAAAAGTATCTAAGAAATTTGTTGATCTAGTATCCTATAGTCACGATTATTGGCCTATCTCTCTATTATGGTTTCTCGAGGGACGTTTGCCAGCTCTTCCTGATATTGTTGTTTTTCCTGAATCCACGGAGGATGTTGTTAAAGTCGTTAAATATGCGTATGAAAACAATATACCCATATATCCATACGGAGGCGGCACAGGGGTCTTGGGTGGAGCGGTACCTGAATATGGAGGAATAGTAATCGATACCAAGAGGTTAAGACACATAAAAATTTTCAAAGAAGATCTCTACGTTGAAGTAGGCGCCGGAATCAACGGTATGATTCTCGAAACATATCTTAACAAGGAAGGATATACGCTAGGGCATTTTCCCCAGTCCTTATACGCATCCACGGTCGGTGGATGGATAAGCACTAAAGCAATTGGCCAATTCTCCACCAAATATGGGGGTATTGAAGACATGCTACTAGGTCTTGAAGCAGTTCTTCCTACTGGAGAAGTCCTCCTATTGAGACCTGACCCAAGAGCAGCTATTGGCCCTGATCTTAAGAAATTATTCATAGAGGCGGAAGGGTTATTTGGGATAGTAACGAAAGCGTACTTGAAGATTCACCCATATCCTAGAAAGAGAATCTTTATTTCATTTGCTAGCGAAACACTTGAAGATGCATTGAACTCGGTTAGAAATATTCTCTGGAGAGGCGCAAGACCTGCCGTTATTAGAATATATGACAAAGTAGAAACACTGAAATGGTTCCATATGAAGAAGAAAGCCAAAGGGAAAATCGGGACAATAATAATACTTGAAGGCGATGAAAAATTAGTGGAAGCGGAGAAGCAGATAGTTGAGGAAGAGTTTAGCAATGCCGAACCTATGGGAGAGGAACCAGTTAAGTACTGGTTAGATAAGAGATTTGATGTACGTGAGTTACCAGAATACGCTCCATTGGGAATAGTAATCGATACGATTGAAGTAGCTATTCCCTGGTCAAAAGCTGTTGCTCTTTATAATGACGTGATAAACGCTATAAGAGGTGTTGAAGGAACACTAATAGCTTACGCCCACGCATCGCACTTCTATTCTCAAGGAGTATGCTTCTACTTCATCTTTGGTGGACTACCTCCTAAGGGGAGTTCTCCAACAGAGTATTACGAAAAAGTGTGGAAGGCGGCCATGGAGGCGACTCTAAAGCATGGAGGAGCAATTAGTCATCATCATGGTATTGGTAGAATGCGAGCTAAATGGATTAAAGAATATCTAGGTGACACCGCTATGAATATTTTGAAGAAGATAAAGCGAGCAATTGATAATAAGGCGATATTAAATAGGGGTAATATGGGGGTATAAATATGGGTAGCTGGATACTCGAAGCTATCAAAGGAAGCTCCTTTAGAACAAAACTAAGTGCGCTCAGAAAGATTCTTTTCGAAAAATCAAAGGTTCCAGATATTGTAAAATGCGCCTTATGTCCAAATATGTGCCGATACGCATGTCCAGTAGCTATCGTAGATGGCAGAGAGACTACTTCGCCAAGCGGGAAATCTCGCATCGGTTATCTACTAAGCAGAAACCATCTAGACTTATTGCCTGAGAATATTGAACCTCTGTACTATTGTCTATCATGTGACGGTTGCTACGTTCATTGTTTCTTTAATTTTAGAGTCTCAGAGCTTACTAGGGGATTAAGAAACAGAGCTTTGGAAAGTGGGAATGTTCCAGAGCAAATCAAGACATTATATAATAAAATAGTAGATAATAGAAATCCATTTGGGAAAATCGAAAAGAAATTTAACCAATACCCCCAGGGCGGTGAGGTATTACTTCTACAGGACTGTATAACAAGGAGTTTTTATCCAGAATTAATTAATAAAGCAGTAAATCTTTTAGAGCGTCTTGGCTTCAAACCCTTCGTAATTCCTGAGGAAATGTGCTGTGGCTATTTGCTTTATGAAATTGGTGATGATAAAACATTCACTAAAATAGCTATTGAGAACTCCCAGATAATAAATAGTTATAAGCCGAAAGCTATCGTTTCCCTATGTCCCGAATGTGTCTATACCTACAGAGTGATTTATCCACGATTTAAAGTGAATGTAAAGCCACCAGTAAAACACATCACAGAAATATTAGAAGAAAGACTAAACGTAGTAAACTTCTCCGAAAAACATGAAACAGTAACTATCCATGAACCTCCTAAACTCGCCATAGGGCTTAAGAAAGAGGATATTCTTGTTAAAATTCTTTCAAAAATCCCAGGGCTAGAACTAAAATTACCTATGAGGCATGGAGAAAACACATTCTACGCTGGTATTCTCAATCCTCTTTACTGGATTGATCCAGCGCTTCTGGAGAACATTAACAGAGAAAGACTTACTGAATTACTAGAAGAGTCAGACATCATAGTAACGGCATCTCCCTCCGCAAAGAAGGGCCTAGAACTAGTTGGTGGAAAAGCTTATGATATTGTAGAGTTTCTGACAGAAATAATTAAGTAGAGGGATGTATAAAATGACGTATTATCTCGTATTGGACGTCGGCACAACAACCGTTAAGGCTTTCGCGTATTCTCCTAACGAAGAGATTCTTAAGAAAGTTGAGAAAAGTGCACCAGTTAGATTCCCATCACCTGGTTGGGTGGAGCAAGATCCTGAGAAATTATGGGAAATGGTTAGAGATGTGATTATGGAGATCTATAACGAATTCGGTAAACCACTAGCTGTTGGGCTGGCTAACCAGAGAGCCTCCACTATAGTGTGGGATAGATCAACGGGAGAGCCTCTTTACAATATGATCACATGGCAGGATACGAGAGCAATAGATATAGCAGAGAAATACAATAAACAATTATTGCTAAAATTCGCTAGAACACTTGGTAAAACGATTTCTCTAGTAGTAAAACATTCTCGAAATAAAAGAATCCTTTACCTCCTAACTCTAGCTAACTTCAAACTCGGTCCTAATCAACCCATAATTCACTTAAAGTGGCTCTTCGAGAATATAGAGGATATTTATAAGCGTGCAAAGAATGGAGAGTTAGCATTCGGTACGATAGATTCTTGGATAATATGGAAAATGATTGGAATTCACGCAACTGATTATACAAACGCTAGTGCTACTGGGTTATTCGACCCATTCTTCATGAAATGGAGCGATAGACTAACAAAAATGCTAGGTATACCGAAGAGTATCCTGCCAAAACTCATCGATAATATGGGGTATTTCGGGGAAATAACAATTCTAGACGGTGCTCCTCTAACAGCAGTAATAGCGGATCAGCAAGCATCCCTGTTCTCTGCTGGTGGATTAAGAAAAGGCACTGTAAAGATGACGAATGGTACGGGAACATTTATAGATATTAACGTAGGGGAAACTCCTCAACCAGCTAGGCTCGGTACTTATCCCCTAGTTGCGTTAAAGGTCGGAAAAACAGTACGCTACCTCTTGGAAGGAATAATTCAAAGCACCGGATCAGCAATAGACTGGCTAGTGAGTATAGGCTTGATTAAGTCCCCTGAAGAAGCCTCGATCAAAGCAGAAAAATCAGTTTCTGAAGACACTATTTTTATCCCAGCCTTAGCAGGTCTAGGCACACCCTACTGGAACCCTAATGCTAAGGGATTAATATACGGCATAACAAGAGCAACTAAAAAAGAAGATGTAATTAAAGCGCTACTTGAGGGTATAGCCTTCAGATGTAGCGAAGTTATTAAAATCCTTGAAGAAATTACTAAGATAGAAATAAAGGAAATAATTGCTGACGGTAATGCTTCAAGAAACGATTATATGTTACAAGCAATCGCTGACTTCTCGGGCAAGAGAATAATACGAGTAAAAAACCTGGAAGGAACATCAAGAGGAGTCTTTCTTCTGACGAAAGGAGGACTAGAAAAAAGAGAAATAAAGAATATACATAAAAAGCCAGAAATCGAGAAAATTTTCGAACCAAAGAAAGAGAAACAGTTATCTAAATGGCACAAAGCTATGAGTATCATTAAAAAATTGTGATGTTTTTATGGGGGTGGTCTATCTTTGATTCTCCAGTCTCTGACCCACACGACTCTCATAGGGGCTCACCTCCGTTAAGCCCCTCTAGCCGTGGGGTCAGACCCAATAACCAAAATATATAATATATAAGAGAAAACCTATAAAAAGATTAGGACTAAGGGAGATTTATTTCAAATAATTAACCAATATAATAGAGACTGTAGTTTTTGGCTTTGTTTCAAATTTATCTCTTCTCTCAGCCTAGTTCTCGCCAGTTAACGCCTTTCTCGTGACTTTGTGGCGGGGGCGCCTTTATAGGTATTAT
>CAZFGR010000019.1:27194-30459 GCA_964518475.1 uncultured Nitrososphaerota archaeon | reverse complement strand
ATTAACAATTTTAAGAATACAAGATAGTCAAGCATGCATAGATTGTACCGGATACTCTGTAATGTCTCTTCCTGCTAGGTTTACTCTTCTCACGGCGTGTCTGATCAGGAAACCTTCTTGAATAGGCACAATATGCGTCACTCCATCACCAGAGTCAATAACCAGTCCCGTAACCCTACCAGCATGATAAAGAGCCAGAACTATTTAAAGCATAGAGAATATCTGGAGAACTACCTAGATTCTCTTTTTCGTGTATTCTTCTTCGGAGTCTCAATAAATTTTTAATACCTATGAGTATCATACTTTTGGGTATGATACTTATAAGTATGATGATGCGAATGTTCATTGATAGGGAGTATGAGCTTGATTTTCTTGAGGAGAGGTATCGTTCTGGTAGGGCTGAGCTTATTATAATTTATGGGAGACGGGGTATTGGTAAGACCGAGATTGTTAAGCAGTTTATTAGGGGGAAGAAGGCGTATTACTTCTTCGTGACTTTGGAGGATTTGGGGACGTTATTAGAGGGTTTTCTCAGGGTTCTTGGTCCTCCTTATGATAAGTTAAGTGTTAGGGGGTTAGAGGATTTCTTTGAAGTCCTAGGGGATTTGGCATCGGGGGAGAGGGTGGTTTTTGTTTTCGATGAGTTTCAGAGGTTGCTAGAGGTTTACAGGGGTGCCTTGTCTCTTCTACAAAAGGTTTGGGACGAGAAGCTGCGGAGGACGAAGATTTTTCTTATACTGGTAGGCTCAGCTGTTAGCGTGTTTGAGCGTATTGGGAAATCCTATGAGAGCCCGATTTATGGGCGTCGGACTGGTATGTTAGAGATTAGTGAGATGGATTACTGGGCTGCGAGAATGTTTTTCCCCAGATACGATGAGGAGTCCCGTCTTTTCGCATACAGTGTTTTGGGTGGTGTGCCTCTGTACTTGTCTCTTTTCAGTGATTCAAAAACTGTTGAAGGAAATATTGTGGATCAGATACTTTCTCGGGGATCTGCTCTTTATGATGAGCCAGAGATGCTATTATTGCAAGAGACTAGGGATCCAACGACTTACATGTCTATTCTTAAAGCTATATCTCTCGGCTACACAAGATTCTCGGAGATATCGGATGCGAGTGGTGTTGAAAAGAATAAGCTCTCCAAGTACCTAAACGTGCTGATTAATCGGTTAAAATTGGTGGAGAGGGAGACGCCGATAAAGGAAAGGGGGCGGGGCATCTACAAAATCAGGAATAATTTCATCCGTTTCTGGCTTAGATACGTTTTACCGAATAAATCACTGCTGGAGATTGGAGAGGCCGACCCAGTACTGAGAAGGATTATCAAGGAGAAGCACCTTATCATTTCGCATGGATTCGAGTCCGTGGTTAAACAGTTTTTGCTCAGGATTAATGGGTCTAGAATAGACAACATACCTATAAGGTTTGATACAATAGGTAGGTGGTGGAGAAGAGATATAGAGATAGATCTTGTAGCGATAAACGAGCGGGAAAAAATTGCTTATTTCGTTGAGTGCAAATACACTAATAGGCCGGTGAGTAAGAAGGTATTATTAGATCTAATGAGGAAGAGCGAGGAGTTCACCTGGAAGAAAAACGTTAGGAAAAACATTTACATGATTTTTTCAAAAGAAGGATTCTCCTTCCCTCCAGAAGAAGACGTAATACTTATCGACTTGACAAGAATGCTTAAGATTGCCAACGAAATCATTAAAATTCGGGTTATTAAGTGATTGTAACGACTAGAAAGATTTGTCTTGTAAAATATCTAGCTAAAAATATACGACTGGGGGGATCTTTGTCGGGATTGTGTACTAATGAACCAGGATTTCTAGGTTGATAGCCATATTCTACGGATTCCCTCGACTTTGTCGAAATCATCATCTTCACTTATTATAATGGATACATTGTTGTTTTTCATTGCTGCGACATGTATGGCATCAGATGGTTTAAGTCCGTACTTCGATAATACTGATAGAAATGTGTCTAAAATACTGAAATCTATGGTCAAAATACTAACATATGGAGAAACAGCGTTGCGAATGAAATCTATTGTCACGTTGTATGGTATCCTATATTTCTTCTTCGATACCCATAGAAGTTCGTCGATTACGAGCATGTCCGTGAAGACAACAAATGATTTCAAGACGTTATAGTATAGCGTTTCATATGGTGCTCTGTCCTCTTCATCCTTAATGCAGTTGAGGTATATTAGCAGATTTGCGTCAATAAATGCGTATATCTTACTCGAACTCTTCTTCAAGAGAAATCCCCTTCAATTCCCCTGGTTTCGGAGATCTAGTGTTTAGAGTTTGAAGCTTTTTTACATGTAGCTTAAAGAATTTTCTAAGATCATCAATACTATTCCTGGGCTTAAGCAGAATTCCGTCATCCCTAAGTTCTACCAATATCCAATCTCCTTCTTTAAAACCATATTTTTCACGCAATATCTTGGGGATGATGAGATAACCTTTTTTACCAAGCTTAAGTCTTAGAGCAACCATTAATTCCACCATTTTCCAACCAATGTTCCAACTCAATTGTATACGAAATATACAGACTGATTTTATTTAAATCCTTGTTGCATTCTGGAGAAAACTTATTTCAGAGCCCCTGAATTTGACTATAGCCTCGTATACCTCTTTGTTCAAAATCAATGCCAAGGACTGGTAAAAAGAAGTGAAGTATTAATCAATAAGCGAAGCTTATTTAGTGTATTTCTCTTGTAGCTCAATAGAATCTTCCTCGAGTTCTTTCAGAGTTATCTTTGCCACTTTTTTTCTCCTTCAGAGATAACTCTACAGCATCCATAACGGGCTTTCCCTCCCTTTAAACCGACTTTCTCAGCGATTTTTAGATATGACCACAACATATTCTTTTCTACTTCAACTCTATTCGCCAGAAGAATCCCATATACTCTAACTCTTATCATCGAGATTGTTAGAATTTGGGTCATTGACAAATTGTATCACTCATCGATTGGGATGCTTAAATAGTGTTGAATTATAACATTATCCTAATTTAATGAGTCTTGGTGGTTGTATTGGTTAGTGTTGAAGAGATCATAGAGGAAATCACTAAGAGACCCGAATTACTAGAGAGACTTATAAAACGGATACTACCCGAGCTTGAAAAATCAGCAATCCTCAGAGAAATCAGGGAACTCCGGGAAGACTTCCATGCCGAGCAGAAGCGGCTACGCGAAGACTTCAACAAAATGCTGGCTCGAATGGAGGCTATAGAGGCCAGGATGGAGGCCATTGAG
>CAZFGR010000019.1:0-27094 GCA_964518475.1 uncultured Nitrososphaerota archaeon | reverse complement strand
CGCGAAGACTTCAACAAAATGCTGGCTGAGATAAAGCATCTTCGTATCTCGTATAGGAGGCTTGATAGAGCGTTTAGACGGTTGGAATCTAGAATACTCATTGGTTTTGACTCGTTAAGGAAGTTTGCTGGTCTTACTTTTGAAGAGTTTGTTAGGGAGATGTTGACTGGTAGTCTGAGGAAATTGGGTATCCTACCGAGCGATGCGAGGTTGGAGAAGAGGGTTATTGATGGAGAGGAAATAAACCTATTTTGTGAAAAACCGTTAATTGTTGGTGAAGTAACTAGCTTTGCTGAGAGTGTAGAGGAGGTTCGAAAGTTGTTAAGGAAGGCAAGGCTTGTCGAGGAGAAGTATGGAGAGAAACCAAGACTATTCCTAGTGATCCTAACGGCTAAGAAAGAGGTTGCTGAAGAAATTAGGAAGATTGCAGAAGAAAACAATATAGATCTAATGATAGGGAAAGAGATATAGTTCCAAAGCTAATACATGATTAATCGCGAAGAATTAGAGAATCTTACTGGCCTTAAATACTGCTTAGAGCTACTGCTTGATCTCCTCTTCTCTTTTCAATTCGAATACTACTGTCCCCCCTCTCGTATATGGCGGTCCTGGATCGGGACATTGAAGATAACCAATATTCTTCTCTTCCCCTATTCCAAGGTCACGAGCACTAGCACCGTGAGAGAAAGCTGAGAGAAGCGAAGCCATGGCAAGGAAGGCATGCATACACACGGGAGCACTCTTCTCAGTATCGATGTAATACCCATTCAAAACAATCTCGTCCCCAGGCTTATATATAGGACAGTATCCTCGAATCTCCTTAACCCTAATTCTGATACGGTAAATTGGCATACAGGATCCTCTTCTAGAGTTTTTCCTTAAGGTTTAGAAATTATTGTTATTACTTTCCTAAAATTTGATCATTATTTATTTTGCAGTAGAGTCGTGCTAGGATTTAGTAGCGTGGAGTCTTAGTATCTCGTGTTTCTAGTTTCTAGGGATATATTTGAGGAATCTCTTAGCTTTTGACAATTAATTGGGATTACACACTCCATAAAAACGAACATAACTAATACGGCCCACTATTGTTTCTCTCTAAAATAGAGAAAGCACCAAATAAAACTTTCCATAAATGCAGAATCCCAGCGCTTATGGGAATGTGAAGGCAATGCTGTATTAAATATTTAAATTAGCGGTTTGTTCTTCTAATTCTTCAACAAGGATTATGACTAGGGAAGTTTGTGGATGATTTCTATGAGTGGTAGTAGCGAAGAGCGATTGCCCGTTATTAGAGTAGGTCTATATGGACCTGCCAAAAGTGGTAAGACTACGTTTAGGAAAGTGTTCTTTGGCCAAGAGGATTCCCGTGAGTATATTCCAAGTGAGAAGGTAGAGGTTTTCGAGACTGTTCGTACTTTTTTCCAGGTTAAAGAGGGAAGGAAGATTCCAGTTGAGACCTATAAGCTTGCATTGATAGATACTCCTGGTAGGGAAGAGTTCACTAATGAGCGCCTTGTTGGTTTGTCGAAATGTGTTGGTATTATTCTTTTCTACGATGCTAATGATCCAGTGTCGCCTCAGTTATTGGGTAAGATGGTTGAAGAAGAGGTGATTGGGGGAGGACTTATACAAAATATAGTGGCTTTGGTAGTTGTGGGTACTAGGAAGGACCTCGGGATTAATAAGGAAGCAGTCATAGTAGGTCAGGAAGTGGCTGATAGATTAACCAGAGAAATAAGAAATTTATGGAATTACGAAGTTCCCCACTTGTTAATCAATGCGTATAATGCTGATGAGGTAACCAGGGTCATCGAGATTACAGAGTCCTTACTAATGACCTTTAGACCCCCACAGAAATTAATTGAGAGCTTATCAGCTAGTAATATTCTTCAGGCAGCGATCGCTCCCGAAGCTGCTCCTTTTGTACAGCCCCTCATCGAGATACCCGTTATTGGGGAAGAAGAGAGAGAAAAGGAACAAAAAACAGAGACTGTAGAAGTTGCGACTCCCAGGGAGAAGTCGGCGATGGGGGCTGAAGGAGCTACGAAAGCCAAGTATAAATTGATTCCCTCTAGCAAGGCGTGGGATCTTCTCAGGAATATGGCGAGTAAATATCCAGAAATCGAGAAGATTCTATTGATTGCCGCAACACCTGGTGGGGACATTTATACCGCCTTTTACCCAGGAGAACCCACTTTAGAGAATATTCCTGAGAATCTAGTATCCCTTATTGTTGCGCTAGGTAAATCCTTAAGAAATGTTCTTGTGGAGGAGGATATGGGAGATCTTAAATACGCGATTCTGCATGGGACGAATAAGTCAATAATCTATACAAAGCTAAAGGAAGGAAGAGGTATTATGGTGGTTAAAACACGGAAGAAACCATCGGAGGAACTAATAAAATTCTTGGTTGAGTAGGTGATTGGATGCTTTCTGTGCAAAATGTTTTATCTAATTTGGAGTCAGCTATAAAGGAAGCAGGAGTAGATGAGAAAATTTCTTCTATTAAGGCTTATTTCTGCGTATTGAACTATTACAAGCCTTTTGAAATAGCTACTTCAAGAACCGAGCAGGACAGAGTTCTTCTCGTAGAAATAGAGACCGAGACAACGCGTGGTTTCGGCGAGTCCAGCATACCTGCCAGCATTTCAAGAGAGAACTTGATGGAGACTCTAACTCATCTAGGCCCGGGTTTGAAGGAGAAGAACCTCTCTGACGCTCTAAGAAGTATTATCGAGACACTTCCGGAGAGACCCTATCGTTTAGCGTTCAGTATTGCTATCCTAGACGCAATAGCTCGTTTACTTGGTAAGAACTTCGGTGAATTGTTTGCCCCAGTAACTACTCCTGAAGTATTCACAGATATAACTATAGGGATAGAGCCCCTTGAGGAAACATTGAAGGACGTCACTAAAGCATTAGAGATGGGATTCAAGTCCATCAAACTCAAGGTCGGGAAGGGTGGTGTAGAGGTCGATTTCGAAAGAATAAAAGCTGTTGCAGATATGCTCCCGAGCGAAGTATCGCTTCGTATCGATGCTAACCAGGGATGGACTTACCAAGAGGCTAGGGAGATCATTCCTAGAATAGATAAATTACCCGCTAATATAGAGTTCATAGAGCAACCTCTTCCTCGAGACAGAATTGATGAGATAAATGAGTTAAGGAAATTAACGGAGTTACCAATAATAGTTGATGAAAGTTTCCGAAAAAGCAGTGATTTAGAGAATGTTCTCGGGAAGGTTGATGGAATAAATCTAAAAATAGCTAAGGCCGGTGATCCTATCGATGTATTTGTTTCTGGAAGAAATGCCAAAGAGCATGGTTTACTAGTCATGATTGGGTGTGCTGGAGAAACGAATATTGGAATAACGGTTGATTCGTACTTAGCTTCGGTAATTCCTGTCGATTTTGCAGATCTCGATTCGGATCTTCTAAAGGAGGATATCTTAAAGCAACCAGTTACTCGGTTCGAGAACAGCAAAAGAATTCTGCCTATGAGGAAGGGACTAGGCATTACGGATGAAGATATTAATGAGGAAAAACTAAGCCTTATTTATTCTATTTGAAGATTATTGGTGATTCTGATGCAAGAAAAGGTCACATCGCCTGAATTTTTCAAAATTATTGAAGAAGAGAAAATAGAGTCGGGGAAGTATAAACACTTGATTGTCGCGATACCCGAGATCGGTTTGGTAGGGATTCTGGCTCTTAGACAATTGGTTAAGAGTCTCAATATGCGTAGGGTTGGGTTTGTTGTATCAGAACCAACATCCGTTATTATTAGGTACGAAAATAAGCAACCTGAACCGATGATTAGATTGTTTGCAAACGATGACACCCTTGTCCTAATGTTTGAAGCTCCTATGAGTGCTGTATTAGCGATACCCTTAGCTAAGTTTATAGTGAAGCTTATTGATGAAAAACAAATAGAGTTACCAATAATGTTGGCCTCAGCTCCAAGCGCTGCTAGGATGCAAAAAGCTGACGAGGAAATCATGATCCTAGCAGCACCTGTTGGTAAGAAAGCATACGAGGCCGTTGAAAAATCCGGTGTTGAAGTAATAAGTAACGGTACATTAAGCGGACCCTACGCTTATGTCTTGATGGATAGATTAATTAAGAAGAAGACCGCTCTAGTTCTCTTATCAGAAACATACCAAGTACCCCTGGTAGCAGACCCTGGAAGCGCTGCTAGGCTACTGAAGGTTCTCGCTAAGATTTTAGGGAAGGAGGATCAAATAAATGTACAAGAGCTACTTGAACGCGCCGAAGAAATACGATTAGAAATGCAGAAATTGGAGAAGGCTATGAAGGTCTCTTTGCCAAAGGAAGTTAGTGAATTATACACATGAGGAGGTGTGGATTATGAGTGAGGAGTTCTTCTTCTATTACTACTATGAGGAGGAAGTAAGACCCATTAGGAGAGTCGGTAAGAGGGAACACGTCACACATTTCGTAGAGTCTGACGACTTTTTATCATGTTCTGAAGGCGTTATTCGACCGAGAATAATTGAGGAGCACAGACCTGGTGAAAGTATTTACTACGTTGAGTTAGTGGGTGTTAGTGATAAAGCTAATATAAAAGTGGAACTAGAGGGAGACAAGTTAAGGATTCGAGCAATTCCAGACAAAACTCTCGTCTACCCCTTACTAACCGGTAAGACGGTTTGCAGAGAATATCGAGCTGAGTTACAACTACCATATACCCCAGAGCCAGGAGATGTCAAGGTAAGATTTGATAAGGAGAGAGGAGTTCTCATAATAAGGCTCAGGAAAGGTAAGGAGCCTATCGAAATAGAAATCAGTGACTGAATTCCCTCTTTTTTACCCTCTCTTTAACTATTTGTTTGCCTAGTTCTTTGGCTTTACTGATTAGTTCTTCTCTGAGCCCTAATGCTTTTAATCGTTCCTCCTCCACTCTTTTGCTCCAAAGCTCTATAGGGATTATTGCGCTTCGTTTATTCTTATCAGTCACAATCAGTCTTAATTTGCCTGTCGGATTATTTTTCTCGGTCTCTAGTAACTGCTTTATTCTCTCCAATTTTTTCTTTTTCTCTGCATCATCCTCGCTACTAAGTAAGGAATTTATGAACTCTATTGACTCTAGCAAAATTCCCTCAACGGTAGTTATTTCCCCGCCCGTCTCTAAGCCTATCGTGAGTTCTATTTCTAGCTCGGGTATCTCTACTTTCGCACCAGATGATAAAACAACTAGGTCTCCCAGTCTTTCTGGAAGAATCCTTATTTCATGTTTTTCTGGCATGTCTCCCTTTTCCCGTACCGCTAAGATATCAGAAATCTTTAAACTACAGTTGGTGCATCGAATTGCCATAAGAAATATGTCACCGAAATATGGTATTTTAGTTACTTTATAGTACATTATCAACCTACCTTTATTACATAGGGGGCATACCATGTCGAGATCCGTTCGAACTAAGGGCCCATAAGTCTCCAAGGCAATCACCGGTGTTAATATGAAGAAAACTGAAGATTTATCTCTTGTTAAAAAGATGATAGCTAAGAGATTAGGCTGGACATTAGAGAAATTAGAAGAAGAAATAAAAAATATTAGGGGCGAAGCCTCTAATCTAATAACGGAGAGAACCGCTCTATTAATACTGATGGACAAATATGGTATAGCTGATCCAGAATTGATAGAGAGGATAACTAGTGAGTATGCGGTTATTAGGATAGCTGATCTTGTCCCAGGCATGCGAAAAGTAACTGTCTTAGGAAGAATTATGAGATTATTATCTGAGAAACGAGAAAAAAGCAGGATAAGACTTCTCTTAGCCGATGGAAGTGGAAAAGCACTTGTTTATCTTCAAGATAGAGTTGCAAAAATATTTTCGCAACTAGGTTTAGATGTGGGGGATATCGTTCTTTTAAGAAGAGTTGATGTAGGGAGGAAAATTGATGATATAATAACTTTGTACGGGGGTACGGAGACAGAACTGACCTATGTTGATGAAACCGATCTATCTTATTACCCAGGACAAATAGTGCCGAGCGTCCCAACTCCTATGAGTGTGGCTGAGGCCAGAAAAATTATCTCCGAGGAAAACGTGTTTGAACTAGATGTTAGGGGAGTGTTTGATAAGATCCTAGATACTAAGGAATTCTTCAAAAATAATAGAAGAGTAATCCTCGCAACTATATCACTAATTGATGAACAGGATCCGAACCAAAATCTTCTAATCTCCCTCTGGGGAGAGCACGCTGAGAAGGTACTGAGGGGAGATATTCTTCCTGGAGATATACTCGTAATAAGAGGGGTATCAAGAAAGAAAAGAGAGATACGGGGAAAAGAAATAATCGAGCTTAGTGCTGGTCGATTATCATCAATATCCGTTATAGGCCAGAAAACTATGAAAATTAGGGAAGCAAGAGACGCTATAAATGGTAAGGCAGTATTCTACGTAATCGTATACTCGAATCCATCAATTAGAAAATATAGGCGCGATGATAAAGTCCACAGGTATATGTTTTTTCTGGTTAGCGACGACACCGATCGGGCGAGAGTGCTCATATGGGATGAAGAGAAGATCGATGAGTTAGCGGATTTAAAGAAAGGTGACAAGTTACGGATTTACGGAGTTATAAGGGAGAGCAAGTCAGAGAAGTTCCCAGTAGAGATTCATGTCTCGCGCTTCGAACATATTCTCAAGAATCCCAAAGACTTCCCAAAGTTCATAATAGAGGAAGAAATCGAGGAGAAAAAAGAGGAGGAGGTAAAGGAGGAAATAATTGAAGTCTTTGACAAAGTGGGTGAGGGAGAACACACTATTATAGCTACATTGAAGGAAACTGGAGAAATACGTAAGAAGAATGGTTCGGTTCTAAGATACGCAAAGATAAGGGATAAGAAGGGAAACCAAGCTACAGTGTTCATATGGAACAACCAATTATTCGAAAAAATGAGGAAAATAGTAGCAGAAACACCAATTGTGTTAAGAAATGTTAGAAAACCGAGAAAAACCAAGAGAGAAGAAATCGTCTTCTTCGCTGGAGATGAATCATCAGTTATAGAGTTAAAGCCCTATTATGATGCCAAACTCCTCAGATTCATCAAACCAACGGGAAATCGCGAAAAAACTATTGGAACAATAACAGAAATAATCTACGTAGGCAATAAGAAGTTTTGTAGAGAATGCTCGGCACCGATAGTTGAGGAAACAAACGGTAACGCCATTTGCGAACAAGGTCATATAGGTAAGCCACTAGAAGAATTTGTCATAGTCTTTTTCTTAGATGATGATGTAAAGAAGGCGGAAGTAATACTCAATGAAAAAGGAACAAAAAACCTTCTCAACGAATTAGGGATACCACAAACTGGTATCGAGAAAAACCTTATCCTAGAAAATCTTCAAAGAGAATTAGAGGGGAGAGAAGCTATAGTTATTGGGACAGTAAAAGATGCACCATTAGGCAACGTGGACTTAAGAATATATGCTGAAGAAATTATCTTGCCTAGTTTCCAAGACTTACTCACTATCATAGAACTAGGAAAACAACTTGCTAAAGGATAAAAATGAGATTAGATTAGTGTAATTTAACTAATTCTCGTGAACATCTATATCTCAATTATTACTGTTAAAATAATGTCCAAAACATTTCTAATTCGAATTTATTGTTAGTGATATTTCAGGAGATTATACAGTTCTTAGGACTGCGTCCGGACCAACTTCACGCCATTCCTTCTGAGTAACAACGATCTTCTTGAACGCGGGTAGGGATGCCAAAATAGCTCCACCGATCCATACAGCATATTGTCTAGCTTCTGGAGCTTCCACCCTGACCTTATCACGGGCTGCTGGGGGAACTAGCTCCTTTACCTCTTTCTCCAATCTCTCAGCGAAGTTAGGAGTAAGGGTAGTTCCTCCAGATAGAATAATGTTACTGTACATTGAAGGTCGAATATCAATGTCACAAGCCATTATGGAATCATACACAAGCTCATCTAGAGGCATATCCTCTAGCCCGATCCATGAAGGATGATACAGTATCTCGGGAGCTTGGAACCTCTCCTCAACAAGCTCAATAATCCTACCATCGGGCAACTCATAAGTAGCAGCAACGGCCCTAGGCATCCTCTTAGCCTTCTCCAACTCCGCCTGATAATCAAGAGCAAAATAACACAGCTTCTCCTTAATCTCACGAACAATCTCCATTTCAGCACTAGAGCGGAAATAATAACCCCGAGCTGTCAAAAGACGAGCCAGATACTCTGTAATGTCTCTTCCTGCTAGGTTTACTCTTCTCACGGCGTGTCTGATCAGGAAACCTTCTTGAATAGGCACAATATGCGTCACTCCATCACCAGAGTCAATAACCAGTCCCGTAACCCTACCAGCATGATAGAGAGCCAGAATAGCTTGCGTGGCGACATATAACGCGGGCACTCCGAAGGTCTCGAATAAAATCTCGGCCATCTTAATACGGTTCTCCTTCGGAGCTAGAGGAGCCTCTGTTATTAACAATGGATGATCTTGAGGATTAACTCTTAATTCTTTATAGTAGACATGATGAACTATTTTTTCCCAGCTCTTCCAGTCAGTGACTATTCCATGACGGATAGGCCATACTAAGCGCATTACACCTCGCATGTGAATTGCTTCTCGACCTACATAGTATTCTAGAGCATATGCCTCGGCCTCCGGCATTACTACCTCATATTTTGGGTAACCGACGACGCTTGGGAAGATGCTTCTTGGCCATTCTTCGCCAGCAAAACCAACTTTTGTGTAACCAGTTCCCATATCAATTACTACAGCTTTATTTTCCAGTTGTGGAAAACTATGAGTCATAAAATCACCGATTAATGCGGATTCGCTCTTACCACAAAACGTAGAGAATATATTATTTAAAAAAGTCACTATTTGGCGATTTAGGAAATGTTATTTAAAAAATCATTGTAGTATCTCTAAATGATGCATAATGAGGAAGAATGCTGTTTTAGAATTTTGATCAGGTGTCCCAGCCTTCATCCCTATTATCAGACGGCCCAATTATCATCATATCACTAATCTAACAAAATTACTCTCTCTCGTAATCACATTTTAAAAATAATCCTCTTCTAGCCTCTCAGCGTTTCATTCATCAGCTCGGCTCTTCGTCTTCATGCGTTATTCCGATTAGTTAGCTTCATCATTTTATGAAACTTTTAGTCATGGCATAGTTTTTGGATAAGCAACTATTGAATACTTCTCCCTAGTGCATATACCAAAAATATTTCTGAGAATGCGACCGATGCTATTTGGAAGTTCTATCAATAAGAAATATTTATAGATTTAGTGACTCGAATATATGATAAGAATATTTTCTCTAGGACTAACTTAGCTCTTCCCTATCGTTCCTTCTCACGGTATTGTTATTCAGAGACATGATGTTGTAAGAGGTGAATCACCTTATGAGTACTAGAACCCTAATTAGGATCGGTGCTCATAGTCACGTTAAGGGGCTAGGACTTGACGAAAAGGGGAACGCTAAGTTTATTGGAGATGGACTTGTTGGTCAAATAAAGGCTCGTGAAGCAGCCGGTCTCGTAGTTAGACTTATCAAAGAGGGAAAAATGGCGGGACGTGCCGTTCTCCTAGCTGGACCTCCTGGAACGGGTAAGACTGCTATAGCTATAGGGATTGCCAGAGAGTTGGGAAGTGATGTCCCATTCGTTCAGCTAAGTGGTTCAGAGATTTACAGTGCGGAAGTGAAGAAGACAGAAGTTTTGATGAGAGCCTTGAGGAAAGCCATTGGCGTGAGATTAAGGGAGATAAGAAGAGTGCTCGAGGGCGAAGTTGCAGAATTTGAACCACACTTCGTATCACACCCCTTTAACCCCTACCAAAGAGTTGTTCAAAAAGCAAAACTTACTCTAAGAACAAAAGACGAGAGAGTAACATATACCATCGGCCCAGATGTGGCGGAGGAAATGATTAACAGAGGAGTCCAGAAAGGCATGGTTATTATGATCGATAAAGAAACCGGCAGAGTCAGCATACTCGGAATAAGCGAGGAAGCCGCTAAAGAAATAGGATACGACATAGGGCGAGTACCAAGAGTACCAGTTCCATCAGGTCCCGTCGAAAAGGACAGAGAATTCGTATGGACAACAACATTAGATGAACTTGATGAACTCTTCCACAAACAAAGAAGTGGCGGAGGAATATTCTCCCTACTATTCGGCGGAGGCGAAGAAAGAAAAGAAATAGACCCAGAGACAAGAGCACAAGTCGACCAATGGGTCAAAGAAAGAGTAGAAGAAGGAAAAGCAGAAATAATCCCCGGAGTCCTCTTCATAGATGAAATACATATGTTGGATATTGAGGCTTTTAGTTTTCTTAACCGTGCTCTCGAATCAGAACTAGCACCAATTGTGATCATGGCGTCGAATAGGGGTTTGACTAAGATTCGGGGTACGGATATTGTTTCTCCTCATGGTATGCCGCTTGATCTGCTAGATAGGTTGTTGATAATCCCCACGTACCCGTATAGTGCTGAAGAGGTTCGTGAAATTATCAAGATTAGGGCGAGGGAGGAAGGTATTGAACTGGATGACGAGGCGATGGAACTCTTGGTCAGGTATGGTACCGAAATTTCTCTAAGATATGCAGTACAATTGATGGCACCAGCAGCTGAGAGAGCAAAAATAAACGGAAGGAACAAGGTTACAAAGGAGGATGTTGAGGCTGCGAGAGAAAGATTCGCATCAGTTGAGGAGAGCATACAACATTTAAAAGAGTGGGAAGAAAAATTCTTGAAGTAGGAAACGTATCAGTGCGGGAATAATTCATCATGTTGTCAGATTTCCTGACCATCATCATTTAACCTTTTTCATAAATTTTTGGTGCTCTCTGATGATAAAAATTAGTGTTTTGGTTGATAAGCGTCCTAAGCAATATAAGGGGTTTGGAGAGACTCTGATGAGGGGTTTCTTTATTGCGTATTTTGATATTAGAGATTCTCTGGAAGGCACTATTTCTTTTGATGATTTCATAATGTCTAGCATCTTAATGAATGGTAAGTTCGTAGGGGAAGACCTACCTGATGAGGCGGCTGAGGATGTTATTAACTATCTTGAAGAACATGCTGATTATAAGAGAGAGCTACGGGATCATCTCTTATACGTGCTTGAGGATGGACATGCTTTCTTGGATTTCTTCGAGGAAAAATTGAAAGGTGTCTTGAAGGAAGAATACTATAAGTTGCTTAAGCGTATTAGTGATGCTTAATGCTTATTTTCGCCTGATCTTTACTCTCCTTCTGGATATGGTTCTAACAAGAAATGCTATTCCTTGTGCGGTTCGATTAGGGAGATAGACGGTATCTTCTCTAACAATGGCTCTGATTCCTAGTTTTTCTAATGCTGCTACAGTTTCCTCAAGTGAAGGTACGTGATATGGATATAGGCACCCGTTTGGACATTTTGTGCAGGGTCCATCGATAAAGCATGCTGAGGGGCAAGGTACCTCCGCTGTCCATGAATTTGCGCAACAAGTCGATGCCCATGCGACAAGATCTTGTTTCCTAATGTTTTCTATGATGCTTTTCTTTTCTGGGAAAGGTACTGCTCTTTGTTTTTCGTCTATTTTCTTTAGTCTTCTTCTTATTTCTAGTGTATCTAATCCCGCGTTTTCTAATCTCTCTAGTATAGTTTTTGTGACTCTGAATCCTCCTACAACGACTCCGTAGGCGCCTGCTTTCTTGGCTTCTCTAATAATTAGGGGTATTTCTTCTACGTTTATGCCTGGGATTACGGGTCGGAGAAATAGTATCGGGCGGAGACCAGCATCTCTTAGATTTTTTATGGAATCTAATCTTTTGTCTGGAGGAGGAGCTTGTTTCTCGAGGACATCCGCCTTGGTTATAGTTACTATGGTGATTAATGGTGAGATCGATAGGCCATACTTCTCTGATATCTCGGCGATTTTCTCTGCTAGACTTGGAGATATGTACTGCTTAGTCGAGAATTGCAATGGGTTTCCTAGCCTACCTAACCATTCTAGATACTCTAAAGCTTTGTTCTGGAAAATAAATGGTTCGGAGACAGAGCCGATAGCTATAAGTGACCCTGTTCGTCCTGGTAAGAATGTTTTATTGGATAATAAAGCAAAGGCTAGTTCTTTTCCGCTTAATGGATATGGTTTTGGATTGCTGAAGCGGAACCCCATATTCTCGATATAGCAGTAGGAACATGCGAATGGGCAGTTCACTGTTACATGAACAGTGATACCACACCATCTCGGTGATCTCTTTGCGTGAGGATCACGTAGAGCTCTTTCTATCTCTATATCTGACAACTCTTCTTTGAACTGGGAGAAGAGTTTTTCTTTCATTGTCAGTATTTCTAGTGGCCTAACTTCATAATGAGGCAAAGCACACCGCCTGATAAGGATAGTCATTTTGTGAGAAGAACTATCTCTAGAGTTTTTAAGAAAATTAATTAACTCTTTCAGGAGTTTGGTCGAGATATCAACATAGGAGAAGAACAGAAAGCTTGGGAATTAAACCTTATTTCTTAAAACAATAAAATAGATAGGTGAGAAGAAGAATTTTTCGAGAACGTGCAAAGGAAAGCTTTCTTTTAGAGTTTTTAGCTGGACTCTGTTTGTGGTGGGACGATGTCTCTCTTCTTGACCAGTGTTATCTCAATAGTGCTTACTCTGTCGATTCTGTTGGGATCCTGTGGGTTGCGGATTTCGTCAGTGCCTATTTTGATATTCTCTACATCAATGATGCCTGGTAGGTATCTTGTTCTTAGTACCTCGGCTACGTCAACAGCTCTGCTAATGGCTCTTCCACGTGCAGAGATTTTTAGCTTCTTGGGTGCCTCGTTGAGTATTATAGCCATGGCTGCCATTACATACCTGATAAGGGGCTTCTTACCAATATAAATAACGGGGACATTTTCTTCCTGAGTTTGTTCGGTGGACATTCTTCTTTACCTCCAGTTAGGAGTTTTTGTTAGGTTTTGGAGCTGAAGCTACATTTGGAGCGTTTGGAAATGATTTTCTCAAAGAATGTGTGTTAGTTTCCTATTTAAATTTAAAGCTTTTACATTCTGGCATAGAACGACCTATGAGGAATTATCAGCCCCCCAAACGCTCATCATTATTTTTCAGGGGTAGCCAATCTCATCACGCAGAGATTATTGCGTTAATTAAAGATCCTCTGGTGCATATGATAATAAGAATCTATTCCCCAAATGCACATTTTTTAGATACTTCCGAGCTCTTTTAAGAGCTTCTTCTGCGACTTTTCTTGGCGTTATGGGTAGATCCATCATCATGAAATCTGGGTGGAAAACTAGTAATGAGTAGGGGATATTAGGGTCTATTTCAGCAATGAACTTTGCGATTTCCTCTACTTCTTCTGGACCAATATACGCTGGTACTAATAGAGTTGTTGCAGTGATTATGGGTATCTCGGGTCTTTCGTGCCAGAACTCATCATATAGCATTTTGAAATTATCAAAGACTCTTTCATTCGTTGTTCCCGTAAGAGCGTAATTAAGTTGAGGATTGGGAGCTTTTATATCGAATTTTATAATACCACCACTCACCAGGACTTGCTCTCCTACCTTCCTAACAAGCTTCGGATTACCAGCACCGTTCCATTCATAACAAATCCTTACTACTCTTCTGTCATCTTTCTCTCTTAAAACAATGCTGTTTACTCGAATGGTATAAGGGAGATGAGGCTCTGGACTACCCCCGAAGTAACAAATACATGTAATCTTCTCGTTACGAAGAATTTCGTTGGCTAATTCTTCCGCCGACAGAACTCTAGCCTCACTAACCTTCTTATGCTCCCAGTTCTGACAAAAGAGACAGGAGAAATTACATCCATAGAAAAAGACCGCTAGATTATAGTATCCGTACTCTGGTCCTTTTCTTACAGCGTATCGTGGATACCCTACGCCAGTAGCTGCTGGGCAAAACCATGCGGCACAACAATTAGTTATGTGAGGGTCAAGATAAGCATACAGAGGTGCTTTTGATGCTGTTGAAAGACTTTTCAGAACTCCTTCTTCGTTCCATCTGACTCCACAAAAACCTATCTCGCCTATACCAATTCTGCATTCATTAGAACATAGAGAACAAAGTATTCCATCTTCGCTCTTCGGGGGTTGGGTAGGCAACCCAAATCTTAGGCGTGTGTATCTAAAAGCTTCTATGATGAATGGCTTAGCATCCTCGAACCTTTCAATGATGCATTCTTTGCAAATTCCTAGGATTTGAGCTAATGGTTTTTCTTCGCCACATACCTTGCATTTTGCTCTGGGAGTTTTATTTGCGGTTCGGGGATAGATAATCATGAAAAGAGCACCAATCGTTACAAATCCTGCACCTTAAAAAAGAAAGCATATATTTTTGGAGATAAAAAGAATTTTTAGCTGTATGTAAGGTTTGGCCAGTTAAAAAAGGGGTCTTAATTGAGAGTAATCGTGGCAATAACTGGAGCTTCTGGAGTTATTTATGGAATAAGATTAATGGAGGTTCTTGCAAATAAGAACGTGGAGACGTATCTCATAATGAGCGAAACAGCTAAGAAGATTATTAGTATCGAGACCGACCAGGATCCAAGTTACATAGAGAGCTTAGCTACTCGAGTTTTTCTAAACACGGATATGACGGCTCCCATAGCCAGTGGTTCTTTCAAGTTCGATGCAATGGTAATAGTGCCTTGTTCCATGAAAACTCTCGGAATGATAGCTAATGGGATAGCAGATAATTTAATTACTAGAGCGGCGGATGTTGCTATCAAGGAGGGGCGAAAACTGATATTGGTTCCTAGGGAAACTCCTCTTAACGCTATTCACCTAGAAAACATGTTAAAGCTAGCTAGACTAGGAGTAGTGATACTACCTGCCTGTCCGGGTTTCTATCATGAACCAGAAAGAATCATGGATCTTGTCGATTTCATTGTAGGGAAAATCCTTGATCAACTAGGCATTGAGCATTCCTTATACAAGAGATGGAGTGGGGAGGTTCTGCCATAGATGACTAAGTCTAGAGAACTTTTTGGTGAGATAATAAATCCTTGGACGGGGATTATTAGGGGAAAGGCTATTGTTTCATCCTCTAAAATTTCTTTTCTAGGAGATGTGGATATCGAAACAGGAATAATCGTTGATCCTTTCAGTGATATTCGTGGACGATCTATAAGAAATACTGTATTCATTTTCCGAGGTGGGCGAGGAAGCACTGTTGGGGCAAGTGTGATATATGGCCTCGCGAAAAGAGGGAATGCACCCCTAGCTTTGGTTACTATTGAGGTAGACCCAGTAGTTGTGGCGGGTGCGATCTTTGCTGGAATTCCCATGATTTCGCGTGTTCCAGAAGAAATTTTTGATATTGTTTCATCAGGCGATATTGTAGAGCTTATTCCCGAGAACTCCAAGAAAGCTATGATAAGGGTGCTTAAAGGTTGAAGACAAGTTGGTTGGAGAGAATAGAGCAATTATTAAGCGTCTTAGCTAGGATCTGGGAGACGGAAGAGTTTGTACCAGTCTCAAGAGTCCATGTATCTGGGGTTTCCTATAAAACCGCTGGTATGCATATGATAGAATTGCTTGAAGACATGGTAAGGGAAGGAATAAGGGTTCGTACATATGCAACACTTAATCCCGCCGGGATGGATCTGGAATTATGGAGAGAGATGGGGATACCCGAGGAATTCGCTAGAAATCAGATTAGGTTGGTTAAAGCATATGAGAAGCTAGGTATTAAGCCTATCTTAACGTGTGCCCCGTACTTCTGCGGAAACACTCCAAAATTTGGCGAAATAGTGGCCTTTTCAGAGTCATCAGCTGTGATAACTGTGAATTCTCTTATAGGTGCTCGAACAAATAGGCATGGTAATTTAGAGGCACTATCCGCAGCAATCCTAGGCAAAGTGCCTAAATACGGTCTTCTTTTAGACGAGAACCGAGTGCCAACCGTAAAAATAGATGTCCCATTCGAGCTTTCGAGCGAGGCTCATTATGGCTTATTAGGTATTGTTATTGGAGAAAAATTACGCGCCGAGGAGGTACCGATTTTTTATTTCCACAAACCCCCATTTTTCTCAGATTTAAGACTTCTGGGCGCCGCATTAGCTGCTAGTGGATCCTTAGCACTTTTTCACGTAGCTGATATAACGCCAGAAGCTGTTAGAAAGAGAAATTTTACGGCAGAGTCTCAAAGTATGGAAAGTATCACGATTGATCAGAATGAACTAAAGGAGGCTAAGGAAAGACTTTTCCAAAAACCAGAGAAGATCGATTTAGTGGCTATAGGTTGTCCTCATGCATCTGTAAAAGAAATTCTTGAAATAGATAAAAGATTGCAAAATAAGAGAATAAAAGAAGATGTACACTTCTGGATATTTACTTCTCGCTATGTTAAGGAATTACTTAGAAAGCAGGGTGTTCTAGAAAGGCTTCGTAGAAAGAATGTGAAGATATTCACGGATACGTGTATGGTTGTGTCGCCGATAGAATATTTAGGCATTAAAGGCATCGCTACGAATAGTGCAAAAGCTGCTTGGTACATACCTCGTTTTTCAAAAGGAGAAATAAAAGTGGCAATAATGTCTATCCAAGAAATAATCAGTGAGGTAGCGGAGGTTTCTAAGAAATGAGTAAGGTTAGAATGCAGGAGGCACTAACAGAGTATGAGAAATTATTCTCTCTGCCAAAACTATCAAGAGTAATCCTCCTAACCCTCATCGTTTTGACAGCCTATATCATAGTAATCCACTTGCAGACCATGTTTAACTTAATTCTTTGTACGGTATGTGTTGTAGCATCTCTTATTATTTACCAGAGCCTATTAAGAACGACTAGGGAAAGTGTACTGGATATAAGACGATCACTTTTCTTATTTGATTTCGTGGTTAGTATTTCAATAGGACTTATGATGTTGAGCAAATTAATCACTAGATTTCATAAGGGTTTCTCCTTCGCTTTTCTGATAGCCTCAGTGGGCTTTCCTATAGCATTTCTTTTTCTAGTAGTCTTAACCACATCTATTATTTCAGAAGTTAAGGCAATAATAACAAGTGTGCTAACGTTTCTCCCGCCATCACTATTGGTTATAATGAGTAAAAAGAATTTAACAAGTAAAGAAGCCTTGCTCTTTACTTTTGGAGTATTGATGATTTTGGCAAGCATCTACATAACTACACAACTGCCCTTAAGAACTATCGAAAGATTAACTGGTTTGGAAGGACTTAGTTTAGTTAGAGCATTCGTTTTTGCATGGGTCGATCATAAGTACGACTTCATCGAGGAGCTATTTGATAAGACGTCTCATGTAGAGGATATTCCCATAGGGCTCTTGAAACTAGGGAGCGAAGAAGATGATGAAGCACTAGTTGTAATTGTGCCAAATGTTCATCCAGGACCTTTCTTAGATATTGGAAGCTCCAATCTACCCTATCATTTAGCTTCGCAAATAAGAATGCTCCGCGAAATTGATACCGTAATTCTTCATGGAGCTTGTTCTCACGGTCAAAATATGCCTAAAAAAGATTATATCAGAGAACTAGCAGAGGATATCTCGAATGATATTAACAGTATACGGCTAGGAGAGGATATTTTCGAGCCGATCAGAATAGATAAGAAGCATCTATCTTTCTTCATACAAAGAGCAGGAAACAACTTTCTGATAATTGTTTCGAAGCATAATTCTGCTTTCGATGACATTGATTACGGTATAGGACTTTTCGCCAGAGAACTCCTACGTATAAGGAACTTTGATGGATTATTAGTAGATGCGCACAATTCAATAAAAGACGTCACTAATGCTCAACTCCTCACTATAAGAGATAACGAAGCCTTAGAAATAGTGGATATTCTTCGTGATATTGAAAATTTGCCTTGGAAAAAAGTCGACAGATTTAGATATGGCTTCTACAGGGTAAATTGCGACAAAATAGGGATTAAGGATGGGTTAGGACCGCTGGGTATAAGTTGTTTAGTCTATGAAATGGGTTCTAGAAAGTACTCATGGATAATTATCGACGCAAATAATCTTGGAGAAGGCCTCCGAGATGAGATTAGAGACTATGTACTCTCTCTAGGCTTCGATGATGCAGAGGTCTTAACTACGGATACACACATAGTCAACGCATTAGGTCCCGAAAGTGCCTATCCTTTATTGAGCAAGGAAAAGGCTGAAGAGATTAAGGAATGCGTAGCTCAGGCTTGCAAAAGAGCGGTAGAGAGGTTAAAGGAGGGTAAATTAGGGTTCGAGATAAAAGAATATAGCGTTAGAGTTTTAGGAGATGAAGTAGTTAATAATCTTCTCAAAGGAGCAGTCGTCGCCAGCTTTGTTTTTCACAAGATGTTATCGTATAATCTCTTGTTTCTCCTAATTATATTGGGGATTATCGGTTTGCTTTTTTAACAGCTTGGCGAATGTCTACTTTTTTCTTTCTAATAAAACTATGTTCTCGATGTGTGGTGTATGGGGAAACATATCTATTGGCTGTACCAATTTTACTTCATAACCATTATTTGTGAAACGCAACAATTTTTCAATATCTTCCTTCTGAGTTCTGGGATTACATGAAACATATATTATCTTGGGCGGGTTCATCTTCGCTAACGCCTGAAGAGCTTTTTTATGCATACCTGCTCTAGGGGGGTCAGTTATTACTAAATCTACCTTCTCATTAATTATTTTTTGCAGAAGATCCTCCACTTTCCCCTCGAGGAATTCTACATTATTGATCCCGTTTATTTTCGCATTTTCATTGCCAGCCTTAATAGCTTCGGGAACAACTTCGATCCCAACGACTTTCGAGAAGTTTTCTGCAATAATAAGCGCCATAACACCGATTCCGCTATAAAGATCAAGTGCTTTATTACCAGAGCCAGCCAAATTTTTTACCAACTTATACATGACCTCGGCTTGTACGGGATTCGTTTGGAAAAACGAGTATGGGTAAATTTTGAAATTCAACCCAAGCAGTTTCTCCTCAATATACTGGCTTCCAAAAACTTTTTTAACATCTCCCATCGCTACGTCCGCTACTGAATCATTAATCGACCAGATAAGAGAATCTACTTCCAGAAGATTCCATAATTTTTCTATGTCTAGGTCTCCACTAGAAGTCGTGATGATGTTCACCATTAGTTGATCGGTGAAGAATGTTGTCCGAATAACTAGGTGTCTAAGGAAACCTGTGTGGTTTTTGGGATCATAAGGGATCAACTTAGAATCATTCGAGAATTTTTTTACACGTCTTAAAACTTGATCAGCTTCTTGTTTCTGGAGAAGACAAGCGTCGATATTTACCACTTTATCAAATCGTCCTCTGACTTTGAGTCCTAATATCGTACCTAGGGATCCTTCTCCAAAGGAGAACTCCATCTTATTTCTATATCTCCATATTTTCTTAGAACCTATTATATTTTGCAACGCACTCTCGTATTTTTTGAAGTGTTTTCTAACGATCTCTTGCTTGATTCTGAGCTGTTCTTCGTATTTTATATGTTGCCAAAAGCATCCTCCACAGACACCGAAGTATGGGCAGAGAGGATGTATTCGTCTTTCTGATTCTTCAATAATTTTTAGTAATATACTTTCGCCTCGTCTAGAAATTATCTTAACCAGAACGCGCTCTCCGGGTAGAGCGTAAGGAACTCTAACTACTCTTCCATTATCCAAATACCCAATTCCGAACCCTTTTTCATCGATATCTTTTATTGTTACTTCAGTAATTCGTGCCATTTCTTCTCCTCAACGAGATCTTTAGTGGTATAAAAATACTCATCAGTACTCCGATACTCTGTTTTAAGCTCCTTCTTTAAAGCTAAACTAGAGTGAAGACTATTGAGATACTTAAGTATATTGGAGCGTAGAGGCTGAGGAGCGGTATTTCATTAGTTTTTCTATACTGCGACATCACTACTGCGAATAATAGTGCTAATATAAGACTCGCTAGAAAGATACTGTTCCTGCTGACGAGTAGTGATGCTAAAAGTATTTTAAAATCGCCTCCTCCTATAGTTCCTAGCATGTATAGTATAACTAGTAGGAAAATGAGACTTAGTTTCCATAAAATATACTTCATGTCATACGGATCAATGATAATACAGAAATAAAGACTAAAAACTAAGAAGGAGAATGATAATTCATTACGAATTCTTCTGTCCTTGTAATCATCAAATCCTGCAACAAGTGTAAAAATTAGGGTAAGAATAACTTTAGCTTCGGAGATCGTTAGCATATTTTTAAAACCCCTAATCATCAACATTCTCCTAGTTGGTATGATCTGTACTCGCAATTATTTTAGGGAACAAGTTGACGAAAATGGCTAGAAGGGTTAAATTATTGATATTGACTGATCAGCTTAAACTAGGCAATGCTATAGGATTGCTGTGGATGAACTATCTCGTGACTAAAGAGGAAGGATTCTTTAGATATGGAACAGATAGTGAATACTTCCAAAAGTTGGCTTTGCTCTTGAAAGGAGTAAACATCGATGAGACAACATATATTTGTTATGCTATGACCACTTTAAACGCTGTTTTCGAGCTTTACGTCATTAGAGTATCTCTCTCAAGGCTAAGTTTCCACATAATTAACTATGTGAATAGATTCAACAGTTTCGCAATAGTTGTTTCTCCCGAGATGAGCAAAGATTTGTTGGCTCATATTTTGCGATTAATAATAAGAGCAAAGACAACGAGATTGTTTATTTATCAATCAAAGGTGAAAGATCCCGTGGCATTAGTGATGTTAGCTGAAAAAAACGAATTAAATAATCTTATAGAGGCATTCAGTGGAAGATTCAAGAACTATGCTATATTCGATTACTCTAATGCAAGATTAGACATTAATAATGAATCTTTCTCGATAAATATAGATGAGAGAGAAAAAATCAAGAAGCTATTCGAACCCTTGAGGTGGATTATAAGGAAGAGAATAAAAGTCCTTTTTTAAACATAGAGGTTGTGGAATAATTTATATTTATTGTAGATTTAAAAATAGATTATTAATGGTGGTGAAAAGTGGTTTCACTCATAAAGAGGGCCCGTAACATAAGTATTTTTGGGATACGAGGAGTAGGAAAAACAGCATACCTAGTTATGCTAATCAATAAGCTTTCAAAAATGATGACTGTTCGTGACATAAAGATCCATTCTGGGCTTGACTACTATATGGAAATGATGCGCTGGATTCTTCGTGGAGAAGGGCCTCAACCCACAAAACCTGGTGAGAGATTAATCATTCACGCATCTCTTAGAATAAATGGTCGAAAACTAGAAATAAAGACTTATGATCTAGCTGGTGGAGAGATCCAACGCATGGGACCAACATTTAGGGCTCTAATAGATATTGGAGAGGGTTATCTCTTCTTAATAGAGCCAAGTCCCGATCCTGACCTTCGTGTCACGCAAGTATGGCTAATGTATCGATTCATTGAATACCTCACTCAAGGTTTTAACAAAAAAACAAATAGGCCAATAGCATTCGTATTTACTAAAAACGACTTATACGGAATCAATAATCCTCAACAAGCATTCTGGCAGTATACAAACCCGGTATTCAACACAATGCATATCCTGAAAAACGTGAAAAAATTCGCTTTCTTCGCAGTTTCAGCATTTGGTGGAGATCCCGAAACACTGAGAATGGAAGGAAAAGAGATCAAGCCAATAGATGTTGAGAAGCCATTTTTATGGCTCATAGAAAACATGTAGAAATATTTTAAGGAAGTATCGATTATAACGAGTATTCTATTGGCGAAGGATATGATGATTAATCTTCCAGAAAGCTTCCGGATCGATCAACTTCATTACACATCTGGTCATGGAGGAGATTACAGAATAGTAGCTTCATCAACGAATGTGGATCAGGAGACTGAAGAAGAGATAGTACGAAATGCTCTAGTTAAACACTTTTATATTAGTCCAGAAATTCCGTTTAAAGCCGCGTTAAGAATATTTAATCTCCCTAACGAGACGACAGCTATCAGCTTTGTAACAATTGCTGGTAAGGACGAATTTGGGCGACCAGGTAGACAGCACGCACATATCCTCCTCTTAAAAAAGGAATATTCATCTTACTTCTACTTCCCAATAAAATACTTGGTCAAATTTCATAAAAAGGAATACTCGTTAGGATCAATCCCTCCCATATATATCGAATTAAGGGAGTTGCTGAAGAATTTACATGACTCAATTAGACAGATCGAAGAAAATATAAAGGAAGTTGTCGACAACGTGATTAACGTTGATTTCCTCTCTGTAATCCTATCAAGTATTATTCGGAGGGAAAAGTTACTATTTCTCGTAGATCCGAATACTATCGACATATATGATATTTCTGCCGAGAAAGCATTGACTTCCTGTGATTTAATAGATATTCTCCTTTACCTCCTACCAAATTCTATAAGAAGTAAGATCTCTGTCTCTTCTTTCTCTATAAAGCCTCTACAAGAAGAACTAAACATCGTTTTTTCATCAACCTTTACTAGTGCTGAGGAAATAGTTGATAGAGTTATTATAGATCTGATTAATAATCAAATAATAGATGGGAAAAAACGATTAAAAGCACCAAAAGATGATCTCTCAAAGCTCTATAATCGATTATTGAGGCAAAGCCTAAAGGAAGACTCCTTTGAACTCATAGGAACCTTCCTAAAAACGTTTGACAGCTTAGCTTTCTTGGCAAAACAAGCAAAGGGGATTGATGAAAAAATTTTCAGGAAGATAATTAAATATGTTTTTAGTTTGAGTAAAGCTCGGTGATTATTTTGTTCCTCAAAATCATAAGGGTATGGCAAAGTGCGAATCGAATAGTAAGCATCTTAGTAGAGACAGAAAAAACGGTAGAGGCGAGGCCGGGAGATTTCGCGGTAATTGATGGGAAACATTACCCTATTTTATCCGTGAAAAAACAAGCAGGAGTTATTAAGATCGATATCATCGCGGACGAAGTACCAGAAAATATCAAAATGATTGAATTTAAAGAAAGTGCTCCCGAACTAGGGAAAGCTTACATAGTAGGGTCTGTAAGCGATTGGCTTATAGCGGGTGTCAGGTTAGGTGGTTACGAGATTTCAGAAAAAATTGAAGAAGCTGATGTGATACTTATCCTAGAACCTACCTATATTCACCACGAAATAACCGTACCGAGAATAATAGCTCCTAAAGTTACTGCAAGCGTACAAGAGATACTAGAGTTAAATAACTTGTTGAGGAGACAAAATCTCTCCATAGCCTATGACGTATCAAAACCTTTGAGAAGCGAGAAAAATTTCGTAACTATAACCGTGCCCTCATATGGTATTAAGTGCATTATTCCCTCCCAAATAACTATCTATCCTCTGAAAACAATTGGAGAGTTCCTATCTATAGCTTTTGCAAAAGATGGGTCACCAGTAATAGCTTTTGATCCCCGTACCAGAACTTATGTTCTCAGTTCAATCGCTTTCTTAATGCCTTATGACATGATAGAAAATATCGGCGAAAATACCAGACTTTTACATATGCTTGTAAAACAGCCACCTAGAGCACCAATGATAGCCAAAGAAGAGAAAATAAAAGTTCAACCCAGTTATCAAGAAGCTACGATTCACTTCGAAAATCTAGATAAAACAGAGCTGTTCGGGAAAATAATTGAGCAACTAATGCTAGCTGGTGCATTGTTAAAGGAAAGAAACGACTCTCTTAAGAAGGCTACTCTTTTCTTCCCCGGTAGGGGTACAGATAGATACGTTGAGTTATACGTATCCATTAGAGACAATAAAGTAGTTCTAGGCAGATCCGACTCAAGTTTCGATGATATAGGGAATTACGTATTACATACTGCGAAAGCTATAGTCGAGTCTACGATTGAGTTTCTTAGAGAAAGGAATAGAATGAGAGATAAATTCCGAAAGATACTGTTATTGGTTATGGAGGTACAGAAAAGATTAATCACCATAAAAGATATGATCGAACTTGACATGAATCCTTACATGATACTGAGTGATCTTAGGGAAGCATCCAGTCTATTATCCTCTGAAAAAGCATTCGAATCCCTGATATTGGAGATAGATGCTACGATAAATGAATTAGAAGACTATCTTAAAAGTACTAACGCATTTTCAGAAGATCATAAGAATAAACTATTGGCAGATATAGATAAGTGGTTAGCAAGAATACGCGAAATTGCTTCATCACTATAGATTTTCTGTCTAGTAAAAGTAGGTATATTGCTCAAGCTTTAAATAACTGAAAAGTGTTTACTAGATTCGGCACTTAATTATCTCCAAAGGTGAATTATCTTGCCTATTGCTGCGTATATTCTCCTTAAATTAAAACCTATCCCAATAGAAGAGCTTGAAAAAAACATGCAAAAATTCAAGGAGATAAAATCTTGCTCTGTCGTCACTGGAGAAATAGATGTAATTCTATATGCGGAGACAACAGATGCTCATGAACTGTTCGAGTTAGTTAGGAAATTAAGGGACCTCCCCTTCGTAATAGAAACAAGGACCTCCATTATTATATCACGTTGCCTTCAGAGAGAATCATAAGTCGCAGCCAAAAATTACGGCAAAAACAATTAATTCCTCTTTAACTAGTTTTCATGCTATCACTCAAAAATAGAAAGATTAAAAAAATCTATTTAATAAGTTCTATAATTGAGATATCAATATGGGTTAAATAGTCCTGTTCTCACCGGAGGGGTAGAAAAAGAAATGTTAGATAGCTTGTTTTTAGGCCTAGCAATAATATTTGCAATCATTTTCCTAATAAGAAAGACGGAATAGATCTTTCACTATTTCTATACTTCATAATTTTTTTAAAGAAACGTTAGTACTCATTTTTTCATCATGGAGGGATGATTACGGGCTTAGTCGCTGAGCATTGTTCTATGATGAGTGGCGGTTTCATATGACCGCGAATGTTGTTCACTAACTCTGAGGGTTAAGAATGTCTAATGATAATTTATGGGAAGATTACGAAAATGTATTTGAGGAAAACGAAGAATTCATCGAAGACAGTGAAGATTTCCCAGACAGTACTGAGCTGATCATTTTTAAGGATCTTGCCTTATCTACTCTTAAAGAAGTTAGAAGAGGCCTAGAACAATTAAAAGTAGTTTCTAGAAAAAGTATTGAATATCGTTTGCTTATAATAGAGATAGAGAGAAAGCTACAATACATGAAGCATTTTATCGAAGAGATAGTGGGTGAAGAATTAACTGTTGATCTAGATGATTATTACTACATCTCATCAAGTAAGTACGAAGGAAAAGAATACTTACCGAAAATTATGCAATTGCTTGATCAAGCAGAAAAGAATCTTAGAGAAAACCAGATATTTGACGCGATGGCCCTGATTCTAGCTAGTTACGAGATTTTAGAGACCGTCTTTTGCTCTCCATGCTCAGCAGATGCCTCATAGCTATCTAAGAAGTACGGAGATAAAAAATGCAATTTGATGCCGATACTTCGGATATTTCTAACCTCCTGAAAAAATGTGAGAAAATAGACGGACAAGGATTTGGATCAGCCCAGAATCTTCTAGGAGTTTATGCTTACGATGATAACACTCTTATTCTCATAGATTATGTCCCTAAGGACCCTTCGGCTCCTATCCCTGGAAAAGTTAGAGTTCGCATCCCACTGAATAATCTCCGATATCCAAACGACCTATTCGAAAATTCTTTCGGAAAATTAGCAGCTAAACACTTCTTCACCGAATATACTTATCGTAGCATAAGATATGAGGGACGACCTTGGTTGTGGATGGAACCACCAGGACAAGCTGTTCTTGAAAGAAATTCTGTAGATATAATAGATGGGTATCTCGAGATTAGATTAGATTTTATCCCTCCGTATAAATCTAGACGTAGACTCTCAGGAGGACGATTAAGGAGATTATTTTCTCAGACGATTCCCCGAGTTATTGATAGTCTCAAAGCAACGAATAAGAAGAAGGAGTTTTTAGCGGAGATAAAAAAGACACTTGAGGATCAGGAATACTTAAGAAAAAGATTACGCGAAGAAGGCTTTGTAGCATTCATAGCCAATGGATCCATTCTTCCTCGTAGAGGTGATAGTGATTTTCCTCTTCCTGAGGCCATTCCATTTAAAGTACCGGATAAATTAGCATATGAGTTTCATCTACCAAATCACGGAACTGTTAGAGGTCTAGCCCTTAAGAAGGGAGAAACGATAGTTTTTGCCGGTGCAAATTTTCATGGCAAAACAACCATTTTAGAAGCATTACGAGTAGCGCATTATAACCATATTCCTGGAGATGGGCGAGAATTCGTCATCGCTGTGGATGAACTACCCTTAATAGCTGTTGAGAATAGAAGAATTGTACGAGGAGTTGATATTTCACCATTTATGAGATTACTCCCTGGTATAGAGAACACGAAGAGTTTTACTACAAATTCTGCAAGCGGTTCTACCTCCCAAGCAGCATCTCTTGTCGAGGCTTTAGAATGCGGAGTTTTAGGTTTTTTGATTGATGAAGACAGTAGTGCTGTAAACTTCCTTCTGAAGGATGATCTGTTAAAACAGGTAGTTCCTCGCGATCTAGAACCTATAACACCCCTAATCGAGAGATTACCTATCATTACTAATCAATTCAAAGTAACTGCGATATTTGCAGTAGGTGCTTTGGGACAAATCTTGAAAGCAGCACACACCACATATCTAGTAAGTAACTTCACAGTTAGCGATGTTATCAAGCTCTCAAAGACTCCTAACAATGCTGTCCAAGAGAGAATAGGTATAAAAAGAAGAATTCCAGAGCCAAACTCTATACCTAACGGACGTGTTAGAGAAGTAAGTTATGATGAGATAGTCATTACATGGCATGGAAGGCGAATAAAAATAGATCTGAGAGGCATTGGGATTAAGAGAACACTGAAGGAGAAGGCACAGGTTAGAGCATTAGCGTATGCTATCACTTATGCTTCAAGATACGCGGATGGAATAAGATCACTTAAAGAAATCGTCGACCAAGTAATGGCGGATATAAAACAGTTCGGAATTGACATAATTAACCCATTCCATGAAGAAATCCATATAAATTTTGCAATGTTTACTCGATACCAATTATTCTACGCCCTCTCAAGACTCCCTACACTAA
>CAZFGR010000018.1:0-30753 GCA_964518475.1 uncultured Nitrososphaerota archaeon | reverse complement strand
CTATTCCTCCTGGGCTTATGATTCCTTCTTCGATGTCGAAGGCTGCGACTCCTCCTATGCAAAATCCGTAGCCCCAGTGTGCATCTGGTAGCATTATTGACCATTTAACTATTCCTGGTAACGAGGCTACGTTCATTGCTTGCTGGATCGCTCCGTCTTCTGTTTCCTTCAGTAACTTCTCTGTCATGTAGATTCTTACTGGGACATGCATGTAGTTACGGAACGTCTCTGGAATCTCATAGACATTTGTCCTAATTTTTTTGAGTACTCTATAGAGCTGATCTCGGGTAAAATCAATCGGAGTGCCAGCCATAAATAATCACCAAAAATACATTTTCAACTACATTATATTCTACTCCTGAAGGTAGAATATACCAGAATAGATATATAAAACTAAGCAACAGAAAAGAATCTATCATTATATTGGGGGAGTTTGATGATTCCTTAAAACTCCTGATTTTTGTGGGGTTAAAACTGTTGCTTAGTTAAGCAACATTTAGGTATTTTGTGATTTTTGACAAGAAGCGCGGGAGGAATAGGATACGATATTAACTGGGGTGCGCCACGCTTCTTAGCCTTACCACTCACCTTGCTAGGATCAGCACCCTCCAACCGCCCACCATCCTCAATATGATCAAGATCCCTACGATCACCATAACCACTCTCCACAGCCCAATAATGCGTTAGGAGAGATATCCCTAGTTAATATCGCATGAGAATCGAGAACGATACTCCTTTCTTTTTTGGTCATTGCTGTTTCTTTTTATAATAATTTTATAATATTTTAGAGTAGGTTTTAATACAGGGCTTCTAGTAGAGATTTCGTCGATTTATAATTATCCAGAGATGCTATGGTTTCTTTGGGGTTTCATCAGATGGAGAAACTACGCGATATTTTGGAGAAGGTTAAAGATGGTGCGATTAGTATTGATGAAGCTATTGCTGAGTTAAAGCTATTGCTTTACAGGGATCTGTTTTTTGCAAAAATTGATACTGGAAGATCCCTTAGGAAGGGATTACCCGAGGTCATCTTAGCGGAGGGAAAGAGTCCTGATCAAGTTAGGAGGATAGTGCTAGAGCTTCTCCATTTTGAGAGAAATATCTTGATAACTAGGGCTAATGAGGAGACCTATAATGCATTGAGAGATATAGAGGGTGTCAAATATTATCGGGAGGCTCGGGTAATAACTATAAAGGGAAGAGAAGTTAAGAAGATGGGCTCCGTAGCTGTAGTAACAGGAGGCACCGCCGATATTAGAGTCGCTGAGGAAGCAGCTATTACCGCTGAATTCTTTGGAGCAAATGTTATTAGGGTATATGATGTAGGAGTGGCTGGGGTTCATAGATTATTTGATCACTTGGAAGAGATCAGAAAATGTGATGTAGTAATTGTTTGCGCAGGTATGGATGCTGCTCTATTCTCGGTTGTGGCTGGGTTAGTAGATGCCCCAGTTATAGCTGTTCCCACTAGTGTGGGTTACGGAGCTAGTTTTGGTGGACTTTCAGCGTTGTTATCAGCGTTAAATTCCTGCGTACCTGGTGTCGCAGTTGTTAATATCGACAATGGTTTTGGAGCTGGCTATTTAGCGGCGTTAATAATTAGAAAGATTTATCAGAGAAATTCTTCGCGGAAAAGTGACTCATAATAACCAGTAAATCTAGTGTGGCGTATTTTAAATTCGAGGTCTCTAGTTTTCTAGTAAGGGTTCTTAAGTGTCTTAGTCCCGATTTACTATCACTTGATACTACTCTAGTACCTCAATATCACCACTAAGAATCATTCTTTCCAATTCTAGAACTGAGAGACCCGTCTCATGAGCTATTTTAACTAGGTCTTCGTGTTCTGGTTTTGAATTCTTGAAGCGTATCCTGAATTCTTTGTCTCCTATTTTAATCTTCTTAACCTTTACCCATCGGGGCTTAACATATCTTTCGACAACATATCTTCGAATTCCTAGCGTTCCAATGAGTTTGAAGAGCTTTTCGACTATCGTTTTTTCGTCCTCTTCGTAGCACCATATTCTCAGTAAGTATCCTGGTCTATTCTTTTTACAGATTATTGGGATGACATGAATATCCAAGGCTTCTGGAATATCCCTAAAGATATCTCCTATTATTTCAGGTGAGACATCATCAATATTCGTTTCTAATTCAACTATTTTCTCCAAGAATATACCTTCTCTCTTCCTAGCCAGGTATACTGAGAGAACATTAGGAATTGGTAATTCCTTAGTACCAAGCCCTCTCCCTGTAGCCCAGATCTCGAAGTTCTTTCTGCAGTCCTTACGATGAACATACAATGGATCAAGAGCTGCTAGAAGAGCTGCACCAGTTGGCGTTAATAATTCTGTGGCCACGGGGCCTTTTTCAACTAGAATATTGTATTTCCTTATAATGTATCTAGTGGCTGGAGCTGGAGCTTCGAAAACTCCATGCGAAAATCTCACTGTTCCTCCTCCATAATATACCGGGTAAAGACAATAAATCTCGGATGGATTTATGTATTGGAGGGAAAAAGCAACTAGTATTGTGTCTATTATAACATCCGATGCTTCGTGTAAATGTGCTAGCGTGCCTATGTTAAATGTCTTATGGGCATTCTCTTCCGCTTCGAATAAGATTTTGATTGCCTTCAAGGCGAAATCTCTAAAAACTCCTTTTATGTTTAATCTCTCACAACTCTTCTCTATTATTTCCAGAGCTTCATCCATTGTTAAGTGATCCAGTTTCGGTACCGTCTCAATTTTTATTCCTTCTGGAAGTCGCTTAATATGGATCTCTCCAAATTCCTCCAATATTTGTATCGCGCGAGAAACATTTACTCCTAAGCTAATTAACGCTCCTGCAAGCATATCGCCCCCTATACCTGTGCGAGGATCGATTATTAAGACATTCACGAAGAACCCTCCTGATAATTACCTGCTTCAAAAGTCTTCTCTTAGAAATTAAATAACACAGCTTTAATCGTTGCTAAAAGTATTATGTTACTGCCTTCATCTTTTTACGATCGGAGGGTTATTCTTTTCAAGACTCATACTTAGTTAGTGGTGAAAGGTTAGGATAGTTGATCCCTGATTAATCGATAGGTTTTCTCCATGATGTTTATTGCTAGTAAGAGGATTGGGGCGAGGATTGGAATTCCTCTTGAATATGTTCTGAGATTTCCATAATCTTTCTCGTTAAGGGATCCTAAAATAGATGCTAGAGCTAGGTAGATCGAGATTCCCATTATTGCTGAGATTCCCATAGATAGCAATATATTACTGAAAAGATTCTTCACAAAGTATATAACTGCTAGGCCAGCTATCGCCGCAACGAGTAGTTTAACGGAAGAAGAAACCTCAATTGTAACTCCATAATCATGCCATAGAATAATAAACCCCAGAATTACAGTTAGCGCATACATGATTATAATGCCAATGATCAGAGATAATGCCGAAATTGAACCTATAAAGATCGTAATGAAAGCATAGCTGACGACTATTGCAATAAGCGAGATAATAGCTATGGTTTTCGTTCTTTGAAGACTTAAAAGAGCCGGATTAATGACTCCGAAACCTATTACACATAATAGGAGAACTGTTGAGAGTATGCGGAGGAAGTATCCGGCCATATAATATTCTGGACCATAGAAGAACATTATTAGCTCATCGGGAACGCCTATAAAAACTATCGCTATGGGCAGGAGAATCAATGAGGCATATTTAGTCGCAATAGAGAAACTACTAGATACCACCGTTTTATCTTTACTAGCTAGCTTGGATAGAGATGGAAACAACGCTGAGGCTAATGCTGTAGGAAACATGAGCGTAGCACCAAAAACTAGCCATGCTGCCGAAAAGTTACCATATACGAAATCACTTAGTGAGCGTGCCGCTAATATGTTATAGAACTGTTGAAAGATTGCTGTAGCGAATATTGTCATGGCTAAAGGGAGGGAGTAAGAGTATAATTCACGCAGAGTTTCAGAAAGCAGCAATTCATTGTTTTCTCGCCGAATTCTCCTCGTAGAGAAAAACACCAACGAGACAGCCAGTATCATGGCTGAAAAGTATCCAATTCCCTGTCCAGTTATCGCTCCAAAAGCTTGTAAACCCATCAATATAAAGAGAATGGCAAAAATGTTTCGAATAATGGATGAAAATATGGATATCATAGCCATAAATTCGAATTTTTCTAGACCGAGTAGTATACCCTGAGCTACCCTAGTGATCGCTGTTGAGAAAACTATGATTGCTACTACATAGAAAAGCGGCGCCAAGTAGCTTTTTTGAAATATTATTTCTGCAATTTGAGGAGCCAATAGAGAAATTATCCCTAAGAACACGATGCCAGAAAGAAGCGCTCCTCCTAAGGAAACAATGATATACCTGTAGTAATCTTCACCTATCCCCCTCTTTTTTGAAATATAATAAGTGGCTGCTCTATTAATACCAAGATCCGCAGCAGCGAATATTGCTAGGAGAGCTAGAGCTGCTGAGTATATCCCATAGTTACTTGGGCCGAGGAAACGAGCGATCAGGATGGTGGCGAATGCTGAAATACCTGTACCTATTAGGTTGCCCATCGTTAACCAAAAAGTGCCTCGCGCTATTCTCGCTCCTTCCGAAATACTCTCCACCATCTCCACTATTGAGCCCCCACCGAACTCTAGGGAACAGATAATTCTTTACTAAACAATTCTATAAAAAATAATTGCTCAGAGAATTTACTTTCTGAAATGATTCAAAAATTTGTATCAATATACCAAAATTTAGGGCTATGCTTAGGAACTATGTAGATGCGATAAATTATTCCACACTAGTAACACAAGCGAACTAGAAAAAGCTTTTGAGAAATTTGATTAATAATCCTTCCTTAAGAGAGTCATTAGGGAGAAATCTACGGGTTAAAGTTGAAAAACGCTATTGGGGATGAGCTTGTATTTATCTATCATATTCTTTTTATTACATAACTCCCACGAGGTACTCCTATATGAGAAGCTACTGGATTACACTTGGCTTTTAGGATTATGTATACTGGTTTTTCGAATGTATATTCTGTCATGCTCTCGTATGCTGCCATTCCTTTCGCGATAACCAGATCTGCAGCGTCAAATGTTTTCAGAAATTCAGTATTTACAAACTCATTAAAGAAGACACCGATAAACCAGCCCACGGGAACTACCTTATCGGCGATTTCTCCAAAGCCTAGTTTTTTGGCCTCTTCTACGGTAATATCGTTGAGAACGGGCTTCTCCCTAGCAGCTACTATTACCTTCTTACCGAGTTTTTCCTTAATAAACCGAACTACATCCAGATCTATTACTGCCTCTCCCGCATTGTCAAGAATATACAGTACATTATTAGCCGTGGACAAATCTTTCCAAAGATCCCTTGATTGATCCATTCTTAGATTTTTCTCTGCACTAGCTACTTGTTCCAGAAAATTATCAAGGTTCAAGTCATAACCTAAAATAAAAGGATCTATCGAGTTTGCTGCCGCCGCTGCAAGTAATAGTCTTCTAAAGGTATCGAAACCATCTCCCTCCAAAAATCTGTCTCTAACCTCTTTCCAAAGTCTCATAACCAACATAGTGGTTTCTTCTTTAAACTTTTTGTAAGGATCCGGATCCTTAAGTACTCTCTGCAATATTTTTTCTCTCTTTGTTCCAAGCCATGCAGGTACTTGATTTAGGTTAAATTCTTTTAACAGGAGGCGAAGAACTTTCTTACATGCTTCAACGGTCGCTTCTGGAGAGAGCTTGAGCATGTCCCTTGTAAGCACTAAAGCACGGTGAAATAAACACTCTAAACAATCTACTGCAACCTTCATCGTCTCCACCCCTCATCAAATAATCGAGAAGCACTGAAATAAATGCTTTTTCTATATCTACTTTTAGAGCAAATATGTAGCGAAGGATCCTCCATTATTTTATTTAATCTAAAATCTAAACAGATACGATCAGATATACTGTAGTTACGGTTAATAAATCCGCTGTTGCCGTGATAATCGGTATCGAGACATTATCAGGGTCTATACCATATCTAAATGTAATTATCGCTATCGCTAAGGCAAGGACAGATATTGCACAATACGCAATAATACCGGTAATGGAGTATATCATGAGGAGAAAAGGAAAGTCTACAAGACTTAGTCTCGTCATAAAAGACGCTAGGCCAGCATAAAGCAGGACTAGAAATATCATAGGGAGAATCACGGGGAGACTCTGTTGGATGAGTATTCGTAGAAAATTCTTAGAAGTATAATCAGGCATTATTTCTCCTATATGAAGTTTCGTCGTAATCGTTGATGCTATTATTGATCCTACATCCCCTATAGTATCCATCATTGCTGGCAAAGCCACTAAGATTCCGGGAAAAATTATTATCTTGTCTTTGAGAAGCGAGAGAACATAACCAGCTAAGCTTGAAAGAATGAGAGAAAAAATAACCCCCATATACGACTCCGTCAATGTTTTTCTGAAAACACTCATTTCCCAGTATTTCTTAAGGATGATAGCGAGCAGTAATGCTACTAAGGCAATTACGGGAGCTCCCCTAATTAAACAATTGATAGGATTCCACGGTTCTAGTAAAATAATTACCACTAAAAGAAAGAGAGATCCAAATACGTCATTTGTTGTTGACATAATGGGATAGACGATAACGTCTGGGTCTAATCCAGATCTGAACGCTAAAAACCCTACCAAACTGGTTACTAGTAATGAAAAAGTTGTTGCTATGAAAAAGAGAGTGACTATCACAATAGAACTAATTAGGAATTTTGTGGGATCCCATAAATAAATACCGATGATGAAAGAAGCTATTAAACCGTTCATAATCCCTAGGAAGAAGACACTTGCAAGCAAGGAGTAGTACTCGATCGTGTTTTTATAGAGATGGGGATAGATAACTCCTAAGTGCAAACTAGTTGTTAATCTCCCAGAAAACACGCCATTTACGGCCCCTCTAACTGTGAGAAGAATAGGTATTACAAGAAGAATCCACTCAACCTTACTGAGATATGGAAGAAGAAGCGTTGCTGTAAACCCAGCAAACAGTCCTGTGATATCTACTGATAAACCCAATAGAATATCCCTTTCTTGCCGTATGAACTCTCTTAGATATTCTCGTATGTCGACCATTAATAGCCCCCTTGCTTAACATCCTTGAGGAAACTCCTTGATCACTATGCATTTCCCGCTCAAACCTTCCTGATCATTTTTTTAAGTCTCTAGCAAAACACATGCATAGAATTGTCTTTATAGCAACTTATAAGTTTTCATTTTTAAGACCTAGAGCATCTCTGGAGCGAAGACCTATGAAAAGCGATACACTCCTAATTTTACCATGTAATCCAGGCGCTAAGAATGGGAATTACTTCGAGAGCAAAAGCTGGGAGATTATTCTCCGAATATATTCTCGCGAGAAAATAGATCTTTCAAGAATCCAGTTTGCAGCAGTGGACTCTATAATAACCTTTAAGGACCCGAATAACGATAAAGAAAGATTAGGAGCTGTTGTTCTAGCGACTCCAGAAGAAATGATAAGAGTAAAAGGCCACGACATAAAACCAAGTTGGATCGAATTCGTTAGAAATAACTTCGAGAACCTCTATAAGCATGCTTATTATGTCAAAATAGGTTTGAAGAGAATACTCTCCAAATATCATTTCGAATGGATTATCGTAATCCTAAATGTAAGAGCTTACCGTTTAGCGACTTATAAAGCACTTATAGAGATTGGAGAAGGAAAACTTCCTCGTAATGCTTTCTTTTTCGACTGCCCCGATTCTCCAGCTTGGTTAATACATTGTGCAAAGGCTAGCGCTAAGCTATTAAAAAATATTTGGACAAAAGAACATTTCCCCGGAGGAGTTATTGCGGTGACGAAGAAAGTGAAAAAATATTTGCTCGTGAAAGGTAGACCAAAGAATGTCCCCGAAGAATTCGCTTATTGGAAACATAATCATAAAGAAATTATTATTGATATCTAACAGGATATTACCATTAAAAGAACTCTCTTAACGATGGTCCCACTATGGAATGGACTACTAAAACATTTATTGATAAGGCAAATCTCTTCTGGATTCTTTCACAGATAAAGTGGAGAAATGCTAATAAAGATTCCGAGAAAATATCTTCTTTACTCGCTAAGTACGGCGTGATACGAGGAGATATTCTAGATCTTATGTGTGGGGATGGTAGAATAAGCATCTTTCTAGCCAAGAAAGGATATAGAGTAACTGGCGTGGATTTTTCACCATTCTTTATAAAGAAAGCTAGAGAAAACGCTAGGAAATATAATGTGTCCTCTAAAACATTTTTCATTCTAGGCGATGCTCGACAAGTCGATGAAATCGTGAACAAAAAGTTTGACGCTGTCATCATAGTTTGGCAAAGCCTAGGTTATTACGAACCAGAAACTGATAAGGAGATATTATCAAGAGTAGGAAAAATCGTTAAACCTATGGGATTACTCGTGTTGTATGACTTGATACTGCGTGAAAAAATCAAGGATTACTGTTCACTGAACTTACCAGGTCACTTTATTTTTGGGGATTTTGCCGTTAGGGTAGAAATGAATTTCATAGAAGATGAGTCAAGGCTTCGTATTGATTGGTCATTTTATAGAACTGTTGAAAATAGGATGCTTTTTCTTGGTCACGCAGAAGCACGTATTTTAATCTACTCGTTGAAAGAATTAATCAGTATGCTTTCTGAAACTGGTTGGGAAGTAATTGAGTATGAGAATCCGTATTCTGAAAAAATCTTTTACATAGTGGCTAGGGCTGGAAAGTAAGTGCCCTATACGTCATCAATCCAGCATAACTCACCACTTGGATACTAATGTATTTGGCATAGTCCATCCAAGATTGGTCTGTAATGGATATCAATAGGAGCAGCAAGAAACTTGCTATCAGCCCTATGGTTGCCAATACTAAGCTCTTACCAACAATGTCTTCCCCAAATAGCTTACTAAAACTTTTAACCGTAGCATAGAGAAGAAGCATAATGCCCGCTATTAGTAATAGATTTATCGCGAATTGAGCGAGATAACTAACACTCGTAGCTAATAGAGTGTGTCCGAAAGCTAGTATTGAAGCTTCTCTAATAACCCTCCAAGAGACCGTTGATAAACCGATATTCGAAACGATCATCAGGATGCTAACTATTAACAACAGTCGTCTTCTCAAAGGTTGTTCGAGCATTGATTTCACCGATATGAATAAAAACATATGCAAAAATAAAAATTGCTATCAATTTTAATGCGAATAACGGGATTGCTAAAAACCAGAAGATTTCGAGAATGCATATCGTTGACTCAGAAAATACATTAGTGCGGAATAACTACCTGTTTGAGGAGGAAATAACGTGGTTCAAATAATTTCTATTTGGGGCAAGGGTGGAGTCGGCAAGTCTACATGTGCTTCTTCTCTTACTTATTGTCTTGCTCGTGATGGGTATAAAACCCTATTACTAACTATGGATTTTGCTCCTACCATTTCATCAATTTTTAATCTTAATTGCCAAGGACTTTTTCAAGTCCCGAATCTCCCCTCTCTATACATCTATGAAGTTACACCAGAAGATGTTATTACTTTGTGGAAGAAGCGTTTTGGTGATGAAGTATACGAAGTTATATCGGCTTTTCTCCCAGTAGGTAGAGAGATTATCGATTATATCGCTGGAGCCCCTGGAATTAGTGATGAATTCATGCTCTACGTACTTTACGAATTCTACAAAGAAGAAGATTTTGAGTATATTGTATGGGATCTACCAGCAGCAGGGGATGCATTAAGACTATTATGGCTTGAGAAACAGTTTTATTCGCACTTAGGCGATGCTGCAAAAATGTATATGAGGCTAAAAGGCTTTATCAGATCTCTCAGAAAGAGGAAAACTAAGTCACCTCTTAAGTTAATTATGGAGTGGAGAGAGCTTGCTGAGAACATATTCGAGATGCTCAATAGTTCTGATCACCGAGCATTAGTGATTACGACCCCAGATTCTCTGAGCATAGAAATAACCAAACGCATTATTAGGGATCTAGACCTTTTCAAAATACATATTGGCGGACTAATCCTAAATATGGTACTCCAAGCCTCACTTAAGTCTAAGGGCTACTTAGTTAATCGGCTAAAAAGCCAAAGAAGCAATATAGCGAAACTCGAAAACCTTATAAAGAGCCGCTCCATACCGATCGTAGAAATTCCATTAATGGATTTTGATAAAATTACCCCCAAATTCTTAGAAATCATTGGAAAAAGAATCCTCTCATCGATAAAAATCTGAGAGAAAGATGTGCTAGGGAATCAATATGGTAGTTGATTTATGTTTTGACGAACAAGTGACGTACAGGCATTTCTGCTTATCTTATTTAAAGAACTCATCAAGTCTTTTTACCACTTTCCTATAGCCTCGCTGCTCTAACCACTGCTTCACTCTTTCTGGTGTTCTTAATTTCACTAATAATTTCACAGCTTCATCATAGAGCTTATCTAGTTTCTCAATTGCTTCCTTTGGATATTTTTGATAAGGAATAATAGCGAATCTAGCATAATTCAGCGCTCTTATAGCGTGATCCAGAGAAATATTCCCTAAAGCAAAATGACTTAGAATATCTTCTATTTTCAGGAATGCTTCAATAGGTCCTTTAGAAAATTCTCTCCCTCCCTGAATTGGAGGTGGCGTAGGATTGAATTTTAGTTGCTCGAGAGAAAAATCTAAAGCTTGAACTGGTTTAGGCTGTTCTTTCTTTGCACTTTCTATTACTTCTTGGATTCTCTCTTCTATCTCTCGTAATTTGACAGATTCTGACTTAATTGTGTACGGTCCTATTTCTTTGAAGGCTTTTCTCGCTAATTCGTCGGCTTCTCCCTCAACAAATTTCCTCCAATTAGGATTATGCCTTGGTTTTCTAGGATCTACCCAAGAAAGATTAAAATCACCCATCTCATCTGGTTTAAAAGCTACACATACTACATCAAGTTCCCTATGGAGGCTCATAGGTGCTGTAAAGACTCTCTGAGGATCCATTAAATTCTCAACTTTGATAGGTTTTGGCGCTCTTTCACTTATCTTCTCTATATCTTTTCGAAATTTCTTCAAAATATATTCTACTACGGCATACGCTAAATCGAGTGGTTTTATTTCCGCGTATACATTATTAGAGAAAGCTTTTTCATGAATATGAATATGTAAGCCATTACCAGACCATTTTAGATATACCGACTCTGTTACCCCCTCTCTGGCTAGCGCCTCGACTATTATTTCTCCTACCTTTAGAGTCCAGTCCCACTGTTCTATGCTACTATCAATATCCCATGTCGGCGTTTTTGCTATCACATTATTGTAGTAATCAAGTACTTTATCTTTGGTTGAGAGATCTTTATAGATATTAGCTGTCGCGTAAAAAGTTCTTGGTTTTAAAGCTCTAAACCTATTCATTATTACTCCGATATCTTCTGGCTTATTAATTACCAACGGCTTATTCTTCAGATACCTAATTAGAACTTGTCTACCACTTTTATCCTTGGCTTTACAATGAATAGCAACCCACCTGTTTTTGGAGAATTCATAGATCTCTTGTCTCACAAACGGTTTTGCATAGTAAATAGTTTCATCAATCATGAAGAATAGCCCTCATAGATCAGAGGTATTCATATCTTCTAAAAATAGTGAAAGATATGGATTAAATGTTCGTATAGTGGGAAAGAAGGATGCGAATCCTCCTTCTGTACACGAAAAAATTTCGCTACCGTGTAGGAAGAAAGAGCTTTGGAAATAATGAATCTATTATAGGTAAACAGTGGGAGGCTAAAGATGTTCCAGTAGCATTCATTCATGTTGAAGAAAAGGATGTTAAAGAAGCCAAGAAAGTCGTTGAGAGAGCCGTAAGGATTCTCAGTTGGTATGCAAGAAAAACGGAGTCTCGAAGAATAGTATTACATTCATTTGCCCACCTATCCAGTAGCAAGGCGAGTCCAGAAGAAGCTGAAGCTATCATCAGTAGAATAGCGGAGAAGCTCTCACACAAGAATTTTGATGTGCACGTCACGCCCTTTGGTTATTTTCTAAAACTCGAAATCGCCATAGGAGATGAACCCATATCTCGTGTTTTTCAAGAATTTTAGATTCACTCACGCTTACCTCTCTTAATCCATTTTTGGTGAGGGAGTATAGGAATCCTAAGAGAGACAAAACTTTTAACTCTCTTTCCGTTACGTCTCTTAGTCTGTGTTTCGAAGATAACATCACCTTAAAAATGATAGGTAAAACCTCCCTTGGCTGGTGATCCAGAGTGACCTATGACGCAATAAAAGCATCTATCTTACTCATGCTCAAAATCTTCAACGAAAAGCAACCGCTCACAACAAACAAGATATTGATAGAAGACATAAGCAATACATTGTATTTAGTAAAGCATGTGCTTAAGAGAAATATTGGAAACTTGGCCGATAAATATCTAGATTTTAGAGTAGATAATATATCCCGTCTAGGGTTAAAATCTCGGGACATTGTTAGGATAATCTCTAACATGATAAATAATAGGTTAATAGTGAAAACTGATGTTGGATTTCAAGTAGCCGTTAAGGGTTTAGAGATCCTCAACAATTACCAGAAAACACCATTAAATGAATTCTTAAAAGACGTTGAAACAATACTGAATTACATCCTAGAGAATTTTTCTCTAGGAGACATTGATAAAATAGCAAAAGATTTGTATCGAGGCGAAGTTGAGAAGAGAGAAACCGCGGCATCAGCGGTGACTCAAAAGATTCTGATGGAAATAAAGAAATAGCTCTTTAAGCCGTTTCTGGTAGCTCTAGTCTTGCTATCATGTACTGTAACTCTATTATTCGATCTCGAAGATTAGCATAATCTTTTGTCTGAATAAACTGATTCATAGCCCTTTTTAACCTCCCAAAAATCCTTTCTAGCTCTTTGCTTTTCCTTATATAAATCCTCATAGGAGTTATTATTTGAGGCCACGCGTAAAGCAGTTCTCCTATTCTCTCCTCTTTTATAAAGTTACGGAGATTCTCCTTCAGCTTCTTTGTCTCCTTTAGCTTCTTTGGAACAGTAGTAATGAACTTAATAACTGGTTCTCCCTCTACTAATGCATGTGATATTATTGGAACGAATTTTATTGGCGGAAGATCTATCCAGATATCCTCTTCTCTGATTTCATCATGGTACTTCTTAATAATCCTCGCTACTCGTTCCTTTAACTCTCTTATCAACTCCCCTAGTTCTCGCTCCTTCTCCTCATAATATGCTCTTAACTCTGTGGGATCTTTTAGTTTCTCTTTATTATCGTGTAGTACCTTATCGACCTTATCCTTAATTTCAGGTTTGAGTGAGACTTCTTCAGCATGTAATAGTTTCCATCTCTTCTCTCTTCTCTTTATAGCTGATATTATCTCTTCAGCCTTCTTTCTCTCATCACTATCTTTCTCTAAATACTTCTCTGGGAAATATTCCAACAAATTATCATCTGTTAACCTTAGAAAATCGTCCTTGTGCCCCCTTTCTACGGCTTCTAATATTATCTGCTCAAACACCGGTCTCAGCAATCCCATAAGTTCTTTTAGATCTCGCTCGAATAATCTTACAGTCTTGTGTAGATACACACTGTTGTAGAGCCAGAACCTAGAAAATAGTGCGTTTCTTATAGTATCTCTAACTCGATCTGAAAAAACTATTTCAAATTCACCCCAGGGAGACTCTGGTGGGATTAAGTACGCATTAGTTATTAGTCTCCTATAATCAACAGTTCCGTATTCTATAACACCTGTATAATAAGAATCTCTAAGGATGAAATCTAGAATATCGGCTGAGAAAAAAGCGTCTCTAATAACTCTTCTCAGTATTTTGATAATTCCTCTAGTTCCTCTCATATTTCCCATAAGCTCGTGAGGAGCTAAGATATAGTCCATAGTCTCTATAACAACATCGGGATCTAACACATCATTTATTTTCGTGGTTTCTTGGCGAATAAGATCTCTGAGATATATTTGATATAGCTTATATCCTAGGACTTCATGATTATATATTCCGGCCTCGTAAAGCTTTTTGCTCTCCTTTATAACTGCAGAATCAAACGCGTGAGAAAAAGGCCCATGTCCAAGATCATGCAATAACCCAGATAAACGAACTCCTTCCATAATAGAGAAAAGGTCCCTCGCATCCCTTATTCCAAGCTCTTTCAATTTAAAGCCAAGCTTAGCAACAGTATTAGCTATCAAATTAAAAGCAAACATTCCTCCAAGATGCATAACTCCTAAACTATGATGGAATCTCGTATGTGTAGCGCTAGGATATACTATGTGAGCAACCTGCAACTGCCTAACACTTCTCAATCTTTGTACAAGATCAGAGTCCACAATAACACGTTCTATTGGAGATAAGTAAATATATCCGTATATAGGATCTCTTATCCTTCTCTCTCGAAGCTCTACCAGTAATCCTGTACCATCGTGAAAAATATAGCTTATTATACGATCCTCTCTCAAATCTCAGCACCTATAGAATCATATAACCTCCTCACTTGAAATTCCAATAATTCATTATTCACTACTTAAAATAACTCCTTAAGACTCGAAGAAAAGCTACTTTATAACATTTATTGATTATTCAAGTTACTTCTCCTAATGTTCCCTAGTCGCTCTCCTTAGTGTTCCTTAGGCATAAGCCGAATCACTTAACCGGAAAAGCTTGATGTATCCATAAAGTAACTATCATTTAATTCGGCATAAGAATTGGAGAAATTTTGCAAGAGACTTAAAAAGCTTTTAACTATGATTACTTAGTTCTTTTAGGATGATGACGATCCCCTTCGCGGAAGAATGAATGAAGATCAGGAGAAGAGCTGACTACCAAATATGGTAAACATATCTTCTTCTCCAGAACACCCTATAGTAGTATTTCCCAATAATCCACCCTACGATGAATCCGGTTATGTGGGCTGAAAAGGCTATACCTGCTGAAGGCCCTAGAGCTAACATGTATAGTAACTGCAATGCAAGGAAGAAAATAGCAAACTTTATTGCTGTCATAGGGATGAATGCTATAAATATAAAAACTAATAGTCTCGCTCTAGGATGAAACACCACAAACGTTGCTAGAATTCCAGATATAGCTCCCGAGGCCCCAATAACCACTGTTAGGAGTGGTAAGTGATACCAGTAGACAGCTATGAATGAGAAAACTATGTTCCCTAGGATCCCTGAAAGGAAATATATGAAAAGAAAACGAATTGTACCTAGCTCTCTCTCTACTGGGATTCCAAAAACGTATAGTCCCCACATGTTTAGGAATAAGTGAATGAAGTCTTCATGGAGAAAAATGCTAGTAACCAATCTCTCAATCTGAACTCCCCGTAAGAGAAGATACGGGAAAAGACCGAATCTAATTAATAAAAATCTTCCAGTTAAATAATCAATTATGAGCATTATCGAGCATAGGAGCATAATAGTGAATGTAGCAGGAGCTCTCCTGAATTGCTCACGAAAAGCCATTGTTACTCCATGTCGCTCCTCCCACATTCTAACCACGTTGAAAAATTAGCTAATGCTTAGAACGAAGAAAATTTTCCAAGAATATAAAGATGCTGGTTTACTAAAGAAAAAAGGAGAAATAGAAAACAGAGACTCTTTTTTAGTTTCGATTTCTATCTAGTCAGTTAATGTTCAGCAGTTTTTTATTCCTCAACTGTTATGGAGTTTGTGGGACAGCTGTCCGCAGCCATTTTAGCGGCATCCTTTAGTCCTTCATCGGTTACTTCTCCCTCGTAAGGATTGTCGCCAGATCTCCATTTCTCAATTATTGTGGATTTTCCTTCCTCACCCATCTCGAAGATGTCTGGAGCCATAGAGACGCATACTCCACAGCCGATGCAGGTCTCGGGGTTTACCTTTACCTTGAATGGTGCCATAATAATTCACCTTTCGATAATTTGTTTTTTCACCAACGCTCGAAACAAAACACCTTTTTTTCTTTTAATAAACTTTACACACTTACTATTTAGAGCTAGGATTATAGCTCATTTTCTTCAGAGAATTCCAATTTCCCACTCGCTTGTACCGATACTATACCTTATTGCACAAACGTTAATACACTCCATTGAAAGTAAAAATGCGTAGTTCATTGAGCTTCAGATGATACAAAGCTTTTTAAATGCAATTTAGGGAGTGTTCATCCCAGACACGTTTCTTCTGAGCATTCTTGGGGAAAAATAATGTCTAGAGAGCATCCAACGATTGTCATAGGTGACATTTTACTTTCAAATATCAAGCCATGGAAAGTATTCCCCGATACTGTAACAGATGTGATGATCAGCTCGTATGAGTTATTGATGAAAAAGGGCATTATGGCTAAGATAAAGGCGCGTGGAGGCATCAGAAATTTTCTTGAACTTGCTCCTCACATTAGATTATGGGTAGATAGTGGTGGTTATCAGATAATGCGGAAAGGTCTCAATACTCCGGTCGAGAAGGTTGCTAGAATATATGAGGAGATAAATGCGGATTTCTATATATCCTTGGATTATCCTACTCTCCCAGGCGACCCACTACATATTAGAAAGAAAAAGATTCGCAAAAACATTGAAAATTTCGAATACTTGTTGCGGAAATTTCCGGATAAGACAATAATCCCTGTTATCCATTTTTCACCCAATCTTGACGAATATGACTATCTTCTAAAGACTTATATGGAGGAGTTTAGTTGTGAAAGAATAGCTTTCGGAGGATTCGTGCCTCCCTTAATGTCTGTCAGAGGAACAAAGAAGTCGCGCCTAAAAGGTATACTTTCTCTCCAGTATGTAGCTACTAAAGTTGGTAGAGAAAAAATACACGTGATGGGGGTAGGGTCAGCTACTACAATCTCTATCTTACGAGCCTTGAGGATAGGCTCTGCCGATTCCGCGTCTTGGCGTATAAAAGCAGCTTATGGAAAGATAATTCTTCCATGGGGTGGGGAGAGACACGTGACAAATAGAGAGATCAATTTTGGTAAAAAGAAGCTTTCTCGGGATGAACTAAATAGGCTAATAGATATTATTTCCGGTATCGATCATTTTCCATTTCATCTTTCAAAATATGATAAAAAAACTATAGAGGAGTTTTTGTACAGAACAGTTTTCAGCACTTTTGAGAATAGAGCTATCTTCAATATATGGGTTATACTTCACTGGGCCAAGTATATGCCTCCCAAAACAGGAAGCTTTCGCACATTATATGATCTTGCCCTTTATATTACTAAGCTCTCTCCCGAAGAAATCAGAAAAATCTGGAGTAATGTAGATAAGATTCGACAGAGGGATCTCCTAATATACTTAATCAATAATGAGAATCGAGGAAATTAGTCATGAAACAGAGCGAATTATTAAGTAAGTTGCTTAATGATGAAAACGTCCTTGAAATTCTCCACGTTTTTGTCAAAGAAAAATACATCCCGAAAAGAAATCTTATTGAGAAATTAACTGAGAAAACAGGTCTTTCCGAAAACGAGGTAACGCAGATCACAAAACTTCTATTTAAACTAGTTTTGATTTACGAATTCTCAAACGATGATGATTCATGGATCGAGCTCACTCCTCGGGGCTACTATCTCGTTCGCCTTTGGGGTCGTACTGACCATAATGAAATATGTAGCTACATATTTGCAGAGCCTGGAGATATATTGCTTAAAGGAGATAACTTGTTTACACACCCCTTAATTAGGATATATCATGAATATTTATTAGAGATCTGGCGTCCAATACCATTTCCCATTGCTTTATATCTTCCCTGCTCGAAACATAAGCCATATAGTAGAAGCTTTATGCAACTTAAGATTAGAAGAATGTTGCATAAGCGAGAGCTTTCTAAATATGTACAGGTTTATATCGTTTCAGAACCACTAGTTCTTGTTCCAGCCCAGATAGAGACGCTATTTCCGGCCGCTCACTATGATTATCCCCCAGAAAAAGTTAGTGAAGATGAAAAAAACATTTATGTTACTCTCCTTAGAAAAATTCTTAGACGCCTCGAAAATGTTCACAGAACGCATGTTTACTCATTACCTCGATTCCACAAAATGATTTTCTTGAAGGCGGTTGAGAATAGAAGTGAGAAATATCTTTATGTGCCTTATAACGTGTATTATATTCCCAAATTAGCGGAAGTATTAACAAATGGTTTAGACAGAATCTGTAATATTTAAAGATATGGAACTTGAGACATTTACTCTAAATATACTTATAATTAATATAGTATCATGTAATATAGTATCATGATGTGGGCGCTCCAGCTGACCCACTATCCGCGGGGATGACGAAGCTGACCTCTCCTGATGGTGATTCCTTAGTTTTAAATATATTCATTTAATCCTCAATAGTTTTGGTGATGACAATGGATGTTTTTGAGTGCATAAAAACTAGAAGAAGTATTAGAAAATTCTTACCAGATCCAGTTAAAGAAGAAGATTTAAACAAGATTCTAGATGCTGCTAGATGGGCTCCTAGCGCTGGTAATCTTCAACCTTGGGAATTCATAGTTGTACGAGATCCAGAAAGAAAAGAAGCAATCGCTAGAGCTGCTTTAAATCAGCGTTTTATAGCAGAAGCTCCCGTCGTAATTGTTGTTTGTGCTAATATTCCGAGAACAGCTAGTAGATACGGCGAGCGTGGCGAAACACTTTACTGTATCCAAGATACTGCAGCAGCGACCCAAAATATGCTCCTAGCCGCACATGCCTTAGGATATGGGACTTGTTGGGTTGGAGCATTTAGGGAAGAAGAAGTAAAAAGAATATTGAATATTCCACCTGATGTAAGACCAGTGGCGATTATTCCTCTAGGAAAACCAGCTGAGCAGCCACCTCCTAGGGGAAGATATCCTCTAGAAGAAGTTGTTCACTACGAAGAATACGGAAGAAAAACCCCGTAAGCTTCAATGGAGTCAAGTAGTAATTCAGAGATTCGTCCTTACACGTTTATATTCTAATCCATGTTGCCTCAGAATTAGTATAGCATTCTTGGAAATTTTGGGTGCTATTAATATCCCCCTCACTTCTCTTTTTGCTACTTCTCGGAAAAACTCGACGTAACGCAGTAGTTGATAGACCGCCTCTACTTGAGCCGTTCCTCTCTTCAATTCTATAACCACTAACCTACCCTTAGAATCCTCTCCTAATAAATCTACATAACCGTAAGGCGTTTTGGCCTCCTTCTTAATGATTCTTAATCCCTCTTCGATCAGCGATGGATTTTGACTAATCATTTTAGCCATTTCTTTCTCTGATCCTTTTAATGAAAAGCCAGCACTACCAAGTCTCGCAAAAATTACTAAGTGTACAGAGAAGCAAAGTACTCGAACTTCTTCCCTTGGATTATATCTTTTACTTTTAATAACGAGTAAACCCCTATCACAATGAAACGTAACTAGACTACCTGGTGGTTGCCAATTTCTGGGCTCTCTATTTCTCGCATCATGAATCAATAATGTACCATCCGGCTTTATAATGATCAGCCTTTCACCTCTATCTAAGGAACTCTGAGCCCTCCCCTTATAAAATGCTTCACACTCAGCGAAGATTGTTATAACGTATGACGTTTTGAGAGCTTTTAGAGAATCTACTATCTCGCAAGGATTTGGGTTCTCTAATACCCTGTATTTAGCGCTTTCTTCAATATTTAGAAAATCCTCTAACGACAAAATCATCAGCCCTAGATATTCAAGCAAGGACGCTTGGAAAGCCTTATTTTTATTACTTCATATTTTGTGCTCTATACCAGAGAGATATAGAAGTCTTGAGACAAGGGATATTTTAAACCAGCAGTAGAGATTATTGGAAATTTCGAATATAAAGCCGCATCTGCATAAATTTTAACGAACTTTTCGGGAGATTGCAAATCATTATTTCTCAATCTGGGAAAACTTGCCATAGTCTATATCTGTTCTTTTTAAAACGTGAAAAATAATTTATTTTTGAAATTAGGTCTCCCTCGTGATGTATATGGGGCTTAAAGATGTAAGGTATACACTTTCTGCCTGGACTGAACTTATTCCAGAATCAGAAATCAGACGCCTACTAAAATTCACCGTTAAGTACTACTTTGCAGGCGGAAAACCCGGTATTCTGCCTCTAGAAACTTTTGCTAAGATACTAGAAGAAGTTAGTCAAGAGCAATTAAAGCTTCTTCAGGAGAAAAAGTATTTTGAAGTAATAAATCAGTACAACTATGAAAAAACAGCAGGATACGATCCATTAAGGAAAGTCGTTGCGAAGAGGTTGAGGGAAAGAGATAACATCCCATTACCTAGCGATGACGAAGAAGCTAAGAATAAAGTAATCATAACTACGGGTTCTCAACAATCGCTATTCATTCTTGGTGATATCCTAATAGATCCTGGAGACGTTGTAATAACGCCCGCTCCCGCGTATCTAGGCTTCCTAGGACCAATGATGCGTTTTGGTGCCCGTATAGTAACCGTTCCATCGGATGATAAGGGTATTATTCCCGAGTATGTGGAGGAAGCTATCAAGAAAAGCATAGAGACGTTTAAGAGAGTTCCAGACATAGTTTACGTCATTCCCGATTCTGATAATCCTAAAGGAACAACTTTACCAATGAATAGGAGAAAGAGACTATACGAAATTGCCGAAGAGAACAAAATTTTACTCGTCGAAGATGCTGCTTATAGAGATATACAGTTCCAGAAACCCTTACCACCTATAAAATCGTTTGATAAGGAGAATCGATGGGTAGCGTATTTAAGAACAACATCAAAGGAAGCTGCGGTGTTCAGGATAGGTTACTGCGTAATACCAGATGAATTAATTGATAACTTCCTCAAATCTAAGGGGTACATCGATCTAACTTCCCCAACAATAAATCAAGTAATCCTAAAGGTTTACTACGAAAAATACATTGATAAAGTTCTGCCAGAGACTATTAGGGGTTACGAGAGAAGATGCAAAGTAATGACAAAGACAATGGATGAGCATTTCCCAGAAGGTTTTCGGACAGATCCCACCGGCGGCTTCTTTGTCTGGTGGGAGTCAGCTAATAAGACTTTTAATGCCAGCGTGTTCCTAGAAAAGGTAGCAATTCCCAACGATGTGAGCTATGTACCTGGAGCTGCCTTCTATCCGCTTCCTCAGTTTGGTTATATGTATGACCCAGATAAGCGAGAAATAGTGCCACTAAAAGAAATCCCTGAGAATGCTATGAGACTAAGTTACAGTTACTTACCAGAAAACCTAATAGAAGAGGGTATAATTAAGCTTGGAAAATTATTGTCCGAGCATTTGAGGTGAATAGAACTTATGCTTAAAAAGCTACACGATCCACGGTACTCATATCACCTAACATATCCAAAACTCACAGTAATTATCACGGCTGGTACTTACGAAAAAGCAAACGCTATGGCTGCAAGTTGGCATACATATCTCTCATTCGAACCTCCTCTTTACGGAGTTTCGGTAGCTCTTAGGCGATATACTTACCAATTAATTAAGGAGAACGGAGATTTTTGCGTAAACTTCCTCCCATTCGAATTAGCTGAAAAAGTTTGGAAAACTGGCCTAACTTCTGGTGCTGAAATAGATAAGTTTAAGGCATTCGGCTTAACAAAGAAAAAAGCCTCAAAAGTAAAAGCCCCCATAATTGAAGAAAGCCTGACGGCTTTAGAGTGTAAAGTAGTTAAAGAATATTCAGTAGGCGATCACGTATTATTTGTCGGTGAAATAGTAACTGCTTGGTACAGAGAAGGCATTATCATTAATGATAGAGCCCTTCTTGACCCTAAAAAAGCTCTTCATGTCTATTATTTAGGCGAAGGTCACTTCCTTACTCTAGCTCCCGATACTCTAAAGAAATTTGAGGCGTAGAATCTTTTTTCATAAACATTTTACCTTTTTATATTTATTTTTCCATTTCACGAAGAAATTTCTCCCAAAAGCTCCAATGTTCTTTATCTGGCGCTTCCCGTTTCTCAACTAATGAGTACCAGAAATCAGCTAGTTTAGCAAGTTTTAAAGCGAATCTCGCCTCCTTTAAGTAGATTTTCTTATTTTCGACATCCAAAGAAGGTAAAATGAGTGCTAAAAGGACTAGAGAGGAGATATCTTTCAGGTAAGGGTATATATAATAGCCGAGGTCGAGAGCCCTCTCTATAGCTTCAATATCTTCCTGCACGCCGTACTGGCTTAGCAAAAATATCCTCTTGTATTCCCCTCTTGAAGGATTCCATACAAACATTCCTTGCGGATATTTTCTCTCTTCGTGAAGCTTCCCTAATGTTTCGAGAGCTTCATTCAAATCTTTTTCAGTAAAATTATAAAGATCTAACAATTCCTTCTTAAAGAGAAGCCAAGCAGCAAATGCTTCTCGCGCATCAGATAACTTATTCTTGAAATGCTTCGCTTTCTCTCTTATTAATCTAAAAAGGTAAAATCTTCGTTCAATCCATGGAATTTTTGATTCGGCCCCATACTTCTTCACTAAATCCTCTATCCAACTATTACCTAGGCTATCCTTAAGCTCCTTAAAAAGTTCATATGTCTTGTTCTTGACTATTAGAAAAAGATCATTCAGCCATTCACTCACTCTAGTTCCTCCAAGAAATTTTCTATACAGTCTGTAATTTCTTCTATATAGCGTCTTTTAGGACTGTTTTTAGGAAGATCTTCAAGAAGCCTATGCATCACTTGATTTAAACCTACTAATATCTTGTAGATAATTTTTCCTTCCTTAACTCTCTTCTTATCAAAAAAATTTTCTCTAACATACTTCTTTAATAACCACCACGATCTATGCACTGATAAAGGATCAAAACTATTTGTTTCAATACGCAGAATAGAATCCAGAAACCTTTCAATCCTTCTAGCTAACGTTTTGTCCATGCTTCTTGCCTTAGCTAGTATATTTGCTACTTTTTTATCACTCACTTCTCCACTACCCGTACTCAGCAAACCAATAAATAACTACTATGTCAAGTTCATCATTAATAATAAATAGTTCATGCTTTCTTCTCCTTTACCCCCTTCTTAACGGTCGTCTGATTTTCCGATCTGCTTAGAGAAGTATTTCTTTCTTCTTCTATCATGAGAGCTACTTCAGAGGCCCAGCTTGGATCAATGAGTTTTAAGACTCTAAGAAAACGTTTCAATTTCTCTGGAGAAATTTTCTGTGGATTGACTTCATATATTATGTCTACTGAAGCTTGAGCTAGTTTTGTAGCTCCCTTCGATGTTCTTGCCGATTCTATAGCTTTGGTTAAATAGTCTATCACATCCGATGGAAATTCCCTCATTTCCGCTCTTCTCTGAATTTCATTAAGCAGTACTTCAGTTAGTGGCGAATCAATTTCTTCAGCTACTCTCAAAGCTTTACCAAGAAGAGTTGGCTCCGAGGGCTTATCAAGAGACAACATTATTCCTCTATCCAGCAACTCTTTTGCAAATTTTGTATCAGATCTTCCTATACCACGAGCTACCTCAATCAATATCTTTGCTAATACTTCCTCACCATAGGAGTTTTCCATGCTACTTAAGGTCTCTAATAATGCTTTCTTAAACACTCTTAGTAGTCTAGGAATCGGTACTAGGGCGGAATATGCCTTACCTAGCCAAAAGGGAGAAATACTCTCCACGAATTCTCTATCTAACCAAACATCCTCTCTTAAAAGTGTAAGGAGAAAATCCAGATAACGCCAGCTAGCGTCTGGTTCTGCAAAAGCTGATTTAGCAGAAGCTAAGCCTATTAAATATAGGTGTTCTCCCTTGCTGATACTTAATGGATGAAAAGTCCATAACTCCTCTGCTCCATTTTGTGCTAGCCTTGCAGCCCAATTAGAATCTATCCATGCAATAATATCTGCAGCCACCCCTTTTAATGCCGCCGCTTCTATTCTATCTTTAAGATTGTCTATTAGCTGTAATATGTGATCTTCAAGCAATTCCGCAGCCACTCTATACATCCTAGCCCTTGCTGCTGACTCAGCAATATTAAGAGCAGTTAGTATTCCTTCCCAATCTGGACATTTAAGAGATGTCGCTACCCCTTCTTCAAACAGCGTTTCTGCGGTATCATCATCGCCAAGAAATGCCTTACAGTACCCTATCTCTCCAATTATTCTTCCTGCTTTTCTAGGATCTTTTCTGATCAGTTCTAGGGCTATCTTTAAGGCATCGTTAAACAGTTCCTCTCCTCTACTCGCGAGGTCGTAGGAAAGAGAAGCAAAGAGATAGCCAACATAGACCTTTATCATAGCTTTTTCATATTCTTCATCCACATTCTCTGCTTCTTTCAGGGCAAGAGAAGCCATAGCTTCGGCTTCATTGGTATCAAGCCATTTAACCCCATATTCTCCCTGTTGTATGACAATGTTCAAATTTCTCATACCTTCAGACAAAAAGGCTAATGTTCTCGCTCGTACTGTTGGGGAAGAGATATATGAGACCCAGTTTAAGGCTTTTTCAGCAATCTCTTTTGCAATTTTTTCTAACTGGGAAATATAGGTATGCGGTATTTTTTCGGGAGAAAATACGGATCCACGCTTCTTTAACATGTATCCTATCTCAAACAACAAGTAGCTAGCGCTTCTAACCCGTTCTTCTAAATCCTCAATGCTTTCCAGCTTCTTAACAGCCTCTGACAATAACAGGATAGTTTCTTGGGGAATTATAAGAATAGCCCCTCTTGCTAGTTTTGCAAGACCCCTTATTTCATGCACCGGATTCTGTGCTTTTCTAACAATCGATGACAAGCTCCTGAAGATCCTTAATAACGTTTCCTGTGCCCAGTCAATCACAGTTTCATCTTCTAAGATTTGAGATGCAAGCCTTGAGAAGTTTATTACCTTCTGGAAACCTCTTGTTATCGATTCCCAAACCGCTGGATCATAGGTACCTAGGTAGCTTAATTGTTCCTCGATAACCTCTCTGTTCCTTGATATGAGAAACCTAATGATCCGTTGAATATGTTCCCTCGGATTAAACCTTGCTTTGCAATTATTGCGTGACACAGTAGACACCATGATTGAAGAATATTGTAGATATTTGCTATTTAATTCGTACACCAAAGGTTGGGGAGAAAAAGTTATTAACTCAGGCGTTACCATCACTCATATTTTTTCGAATCTTATATCAAAAAGCTCTGCTAATATCCTTAGTTCTTCTAGATAATCCCCTCTAGCAATGACGAAATGATTTCCTACTGGTTCTCTAATAATTTTTGACGCATCTCCATCAACGCTAACTAATATCTGTGTTCTACAGAATTCCTCGGACCAAGGTATCCCTCTGACTATCTTTCCCTTACCAGCCAGTAATTTCCTGAGATCATGTGAAAATCTAGCAAAGGTTATGGTATCGCCCTCTTCAAGCATTCCTGCTATACTAACGCTCCATTCAGTCTCAAAGTGCTTTCTCAAAACAACATTTCTGGCAAACTTAGTGGAGACTGTACAGTGAGCAAACACAACCTCGCTCTCTTTAATATCTACAGTGTTACCCATAAAGACTGGGGCCCCACTTATTCTCATCAGGAGAATCATTAGTATATTCGCTGATAAATCAGCTTCACAGGTCGCTGGTACTCCCTCGTCTATCAGTCTAGAAATAGTAAGACACGGTGTTATCTTCGTTTTCATAATTATCGGGAAGCACCGTATGCCAATACTTCCAGCACTTTTTTCACGCATCAATTCCGTCGTTACTACATATATTCTTGAGCTATCTTCTATAGCTTCATTGTTGATCTCGGCTTTAGGTAATCTGCTAAAGTATTGTATGAAGTCTTCATCTTTTGTTGCTTTTGAGACTTTTTCCACAAAAGCCTCCAGTGGCTCCCATTCAATATTAACTCCAAACAACTCGGTAATTCGCTCTATATCATAGTTTTCGGATCTTAACCAATCTTCACTCGCACCTATTAACAAAATCCTTGCAGAGTAGAGATCATGTAGAGCTTCTCCAATAGTCGATAATTTCTTCAAAGTTCTCAATGATCGAGAAGACAAGTCATGAACCAATGTAACTGGATATTTCCTCAGTCTGAGCATATGAAGTGCTTCGAGAGCTGACGGTAATGAGTTCTGTTTCCCATGTGAAAGAATAACAACAGGTCTTCTAAACTTTTCCAATGCTATCATTAACCTACTTGTTCCCCCAGTACACGCCAAGGCGAAAATAAGAGGCGCTCTCCTAATCTCTCCCTCGTACTTATTCAGATCTTCCACAGAAGTTATTACTGGAAGAGTTCTTTCATAAAGCCCCCTGAGCTTCTCTACGTATTGAGCAGTGACTATTTCAACACTTCTTTCCTGTAAAGTTGAGGAAAAAGGAATGAATAGTGGCTTCATCTAATGGCCCCCTATCCTTCATCCTTCTGCAAGTTTTTTACCATGGTTATAAGCTCTAATGTTTAGATCAGCATACTTCTCTGGTACAACGGCTTTAATAGCTTTTACGACGCTTTCCTCGCTTAGCGGAATAAGACCGCGACCAATCGCATATCCCAGCATAATAACATTCATTATCCGTGTTGTTCCTAGTTTCTTAGCCTCCTCATAGAAGTTATGTATAATGACTTTCCGCGCAACAGTTTCTAATAGTTCAAGAATATGATCTTTTGAGGGGTAATCGGCAATACCGATGTTCACACTTAGAGGCTCCATTGGATACTCATTAAGTAGCACTATCGATTCGTCACTAACAAAATTGATATTCCTTAGCGCTTCAACTGGTTCAAGACCAATCATTAAATGAGCTCCACCCTCCGGGATTATGGGAGCAAAAACTCTCTTTCCAAATCTAACAAAACTTGTCACTGCTCCTCCTCGCTGCGACATTCCTAGGGTCTCTCCAACTCTGACCATGTATTCATCAAAAAGGGCAGCATAAGCTATTATTCTACTTAGTGTAAGCCCTCCTTGGCCTCCTACTCCAGCAATAACAATATTAAACTCCTCCATAATTCATCACTCCCTAACTATTGCATTTACAGGACAAACATATGTGCATAATCCACAACCAAAACACAGTTCCTCCTCTATCCGAGCTTTCTTGGTATCTTTCTGCCAGAATATAGCGGGACAACCTGTCTGCATAATACATTGCTTACATCCCACGCATTTATTAGGATCAACATGATAAGGCGTTTCTCTTAAGCCCATTCTACGAGCAACAATAGCGCATAATCGTCTCAGAACAACTACTGACAATCCCTCGTATTCCAAAGCCTCTTTTATAGTCTTCACTGCAGCGTCATGATCATAAGGATCTACGACCCTCACGAATTTTACTCCCGCAGCTTTAGCTATGTCCTCGATCAATATTCTAGGTGATTTCTTACCAGTGGCTGTGTAGCCGCTTCCAGGGTGAGGTTGGTGACCAGTCATAGCAATCGTTCCATTATCTAAGACTAGAACAGTAATTTTCGCACCATGCTGAACTGCATCAATAAGAGGCTGTATTCCCATATGGAAAAACGTGGAATCTCCAATTGTGGCGACCGCTTTTTGCTTAGAGCCTACATACTTGAGTCCAGCAGCCATTCCAATACTAGCACCCATACAGTGTTCTGTCCATATAGCCTTAAAAGGTGGCTGAAAACTCAGCGCGTAGCAACCAATATCCCCAAAAACCGCTACATCCTCTTCCTTAAATCCGAGTTCTCTAATAGCTCTTTTTAAAGCCATATAGGAGCCAATGTGAGGACACCCGGGACACATAGGAGGAGTCCTTGGTGGAACAATTTCTTTAGCCCGCCTTATTATTTCCTCCCTGATATTTTTCTTCCCTAATTCCCCACCTAGTAGAACTGATAGGGCCTTAAGAACTATTCCAGGCGTGTATTCTCCTACATACGGTAACGTATTATTCTCTTTTCCAAGAATCTCTACCCTCAAGCCATTCTCGAAAGCAATCTTTTTCACAAATGTTTCCAGATAGGGATCAAGTTCCTCTAGAATAAGAACTTTCTTCTTATTCTTTAGAAACTCGGTTATTTTTTCTTCTGGAAGAGGATTAGTCATTACTAACCTAAGAATGCTAAGTTTCTCTGTTAGGGTATATTTCTCTACAAGTTCCCTGAGGTAAGTATACGAGACTCCGGAGACTATCACTCCTAACTCAGATTCTGGATTGCCCTCAACTTCACAGAATTCTGAAAACTCCGCGAATTTCTTCGCTTTCTCATATTGCTTTAATAACCAAGAGTGCCTCTCTCTGTTCCCCTTCATTGATGCTCTAACATATCTCAATGGATCTTTCTTAAAGAAAGGCTCTCTATCAATCGTCGGTATATCTCCTAATACAACATTTGCTGAGGAATGGTTTATCCTAGTAGTTGTCCTAAAAATAACTGGAAGCTCAAGTTCTTCAGAGATTTCAAAAGCTCTCTTTACAAGATCCTTCGCATCCCTTGGATCTGAGGGCTCTATCATAGGAAGCCAAGTCATTTTGGCGATCCACCTACTATCCTGCTCAGTCTGGGTAGTATGAGGGCCAGGATCATCAGCAACAACTATGACGAGACCTCCAATGGTTCCCGAGTACGAAGCACTCATTAATGCATCAAGTGCGACATTAACACCCGGAGCTTTCATAGCTACCAATGCCCTAACACCAGAAAAAGCGGCACCAAGAGCAATCTCTAAAGCTACCTTCTCATTAACAGCCCACTCGACATGAATCCCTAATTCATCAGCAACAAGTGCGAGAGATTCCACAATTTCTGTACTCGGGGTTCCAGGATAAGCAGTAGCTAATTTTATTCCTGACTCAATAGCCCCCCTAGCAATAGCCTCATTACCCATTAATACGTATTCCTTACCACTAGGAGAAGTTAGAATAGATTTCAGATCCAAAACCATCACCAAAGAAGATTTTTCAATTTCCTACCAAAAATAAAATCCTATGAACGATTAAAGCCTTCTAATATATAGCTCTTACCAATTACTTTGGGAAATATTCATCAGAAGAAAAGTGTAGCAAGCATAAGCAAATATGATTTCCAACCTACGCTTATGTATTCACTGAACTTTTTCTCTAGCATTTTCTCGCATCAAAAGTTGTTTGACAATATCTAGTAGCTCTCCTAGGTTTTCTATCTCATAATCTGGGTCTCCATCATAGGGAATAATTTCCTTGAGGTAATGAACTCTTCTCTTCCAATCCGGATCTCCATATCTCATTAGAACGGTTATCATTCCCAATTTTTGAGCACCATGGATATCTATCTCTAATACATCTCCCACAAAGATCGCTTCTTCGGATTTTACGCCTAATTCTTCAAGAGCTAATTCAAAGATCTTTGGGTGTGGTTTTCTGTATCCTACTTCGCATGATATTATCACTGCATCAAAATATTCGAGGAGCCCGTGTCTCTGGAGTATTTTCCTAGGGAATGGACTAGGAGCATTAGAAATAATTCCTAGTTTTAGACCCATCTCTCTTAAACTCCGGAGCACCCATGGGGTTTCTTTTCGAAGCTTGCAAAAGGGTGCCTCCTCTATGTTTTCCACAGCTTTTTCTACTATCTCATCTGTTATGGACAGAGCACATCTATCCAGGGTCTCCCTAACTATTTCTTCTAGTGTCTCCTCTCGCATTGTTATAAGAACACGTTTATGCCTCTCATCCATGACTTGTAACATTATGTCGATAAAGTTTGGTGGGGGAGTCACGCCTTCACTCACTAATGTGTCATATGTTATTCTAGCGATCATTTGAGAATCCCAACAAGTTTCTGTAAGAACGCCACCAAAATCAAATAGTACAGCTCTAATCATCTTCGTCACCAGCTATTAGAGCAAAACATTTAATTCCAATTTCTAGTTAAGCATTAAAGGGTTAAACAACAATAAACAATAGTCATCAGAGGACTCCCTAGGTGAATTTCATTGAAAACAGCATAGATCTCGACAAATACTTATTCTTAAGTAAAAGAGTTGTTGAGCAAATCATCGGGAAAGAAAATATAAAAAGCATCATACTATTTGGAAGTTTTGCTCGCAACGAAGCCAACAAGAACTCAGATATTGACATTCTTTTTATTGTATCTAATGACGTACCTAATAAGGAGATCGCGAAGGTTCGTAAAGTATTCTTTATTCTCTCAGAAAAGCTCACTGGAAATTTTAGTAACTCTACGTTCTTGTCAAAGATATTATGGAGTGTGAAAAGAAACACTGGTATGAAGATTTCTGGATTTATTTGCCGTGAAAGCGATTTTATTTCGTGGAACTTCCCTAATATATTTGGCAGCAATAAGATTTTATCAAGACTCTTAGCTCCCAAACGAGCAGTCCTATATACAATACTGAATAATTACAAGATACTATACGGGGAAGACCCCTTTAGAGAATTACGTGTCTCCAAGAATCTCTTAAAGAGTTCAATAAGTGATATCTTGAAAAGTTTTGTAATGAATTTTCTCCTAGCTATGGGAGCTTTATTCATTGCTCCCTTGTATAGAAAAGCCTACCAATATAGTATGGAAGCTATCAAATGGTCCCTACTCGCTTATTCTTATGCAACAAATAAAACCCCAAGCATTTTAAAATTGGTTAGAGACCTAAAAAATAAGCTTCCAGCTATTTACAGTATACATCAGGATAAAAACCCCGAAGTGCAACCTACTTCACCCCTTTTCTATCTAGAAACATTGAGAATAGTTTTAAAATTACATCTGCTGTCTTTAACTAAAGCATAAACATTTGGCTTTGTTTCAAATTTATCTTTTTGCCCCTTGTCCCGTTCAGCCTTCTAAGCCT
>CAZFGR010000017.1:24203-31098 GCA_964518475.1 uncultured Nitrososphaerota archaeon | reverse complement strand
TCGATCTCATACCTCCCATCGCATCAATATTGTCAATGATCTGTATAACAGTGCTATTGTTGATATTGTCAGCGGAGAGAATAAAGAAGATGATACCATGATTAATTACGTGTTTAATTGCGAATCCTATTCATCAGTAGACAATCTTAAGTTATGCTAAAACACTCCCTATCATTTGCTCAAATACTAAATATAATAAGGAGATTTTAGGTCACCCCTCATGTACTTTCGTTTCAAAGAAAGCCTCAAAAAAAAGAGACTTAAAAGTGATTACGTGAATAATTTAAAAGTTTAACCACGCAAGCATCTAACGTTTTCTGAGGATAGCCTCTGGTAGATTCTGAGGAGAGCTTTTCTGGTAAGATCTTATTGCGTCTCAAACACATTCATACTATTTCCGCAGGGAATTTGAGGTTCTCGAGATAATCGCAAAGCCCTGGAAGCTCAGAACTACCTATCCAGAGTTTAAAGATCCTTCATGGAAGGGTAATCTAGAGAAGTATTGTGAAGAACCAAAAAGTTTAATGGAATTTTTCAATATATATTAAAGAAGTAATGTTGAGTTATATCAGTTGTATAAAATGCGTTTAAATAAAATCCTGTTTTACGATTATAAGATGTTTTGATGTATGGGATGAGGGTGATTTGGGATGCGTTCGAAAGATAGTAAGAGGTTGACTTATTTGTTGATTCTTTGGTTTTCAGGGATTTTGCTGATTAGCAATTTGGTTAATCTTGCTGGAGCGGTCAGCCATCCTGGGGTTCCTGGGTGGTTCATTTTGTTTGGATTGTTTGCCGTCTTTATTTGCTTGTTCTTGGTAATCCTATCTTTGTATAAATTATCTACTATGGAGAACCATTCACCCGTTTGAGTGTTTAAATAATTTTTAATTGTTTTACTATCTCTTCTAATTCTCTTATGCAGTTTTCCATGAATTCTTTTCCTTTTTTAGTGATTTTATAGACCTTTCTTGGCTTCTTTTCTTCGCTCTCTATCCATTTTGAAGATACTAATCCTGCATGTTCGAGTCTTAATAGGATGAAGTATATTAATTGTCTCGGTACTTTGATGTTTAGTATCTTATTTATTCTTTCCGTGATCTGGTAACCGTGCATGGGTTTTCTTGCTAGTATCTTCAGGACGAATAATCCTAGAATTCTTGAGTGGAGAAGGAATCTTTCTCTGAACTTCTTAACCCACAAGTTTGTAACCACCAAAAAAGTTGAGTTTTGATTTTTCATGGCTGGGGTCTTTTTCTGATTTAATAAAAAGTAGTCTGTGGAAAGGATTCTTCCTAATCGATTGTTGCTTTCTCGAATTGGTGCATTGCCAGTGCCATGAATAGGCCGGATAGGATTATCAGTAGTGTGATATCTGTCATGAGATTGAGTGATCCTGTTCCTGTTAGTAGTATTCTGGAGGCGTCGACTCCGTAAGTTAGTGGGTTTATGTATGCAATTATTTTTAGCCATATAGGGAGTGTATCTATTGGGTAGAATATTCCGCTTAGGAATATTAGAGGCATTGTTATGAGATTAACTATTAGCTGGAATCCTTCCATACTGCGCATTCTGGTAGCTATTAGTATACCTATGCCAGCAAATGTCATTGATACAAGTAGTGCGACTGCTAGGAAGGGTAAAATATTAACAACATTTATGCTTCTTACTAATGGATAACCAATGATCAATATGATTATGCCCTGGATAATAGCTATGGTTGCGTCTCCTAATGATCTACCAAGAATACTTGCTTTTCTAGAACTGGGGGCTACTAGTACCACTTTTAAATAACCGAACTCTTTGTCCCATATCACAGAGATTCCTGACATAAAAGAACCCATGAAAATGGTCATTAAGATTATTCCGGGAAACATAAATGATATGTAATCGAGTCTCCCAAAGACAACTCCCCTAAAAGATGCTGCGAATCCTATGCCAAAGAATATTAGCCAGAATATTGGTTGAGTTATCGTCCCGATAACACGAGCTTTTGCATGCCAGAATCTTTTAACTTGTCTATACCACATGGCAATGAAGCTATCCCACCAATTCATCGCTCCTCACCTCCTCCTAAACCTTAATAATCTGGCTCTCATAAAATCTCTGAGCGATCCCTCCTCATCTCGTATTCTTCTACCAGTTAGCTTGAGAAAAACATCATCTAGGCTGGCCCTAGTGTATTCTAATCGGGTTATTCTTACTCCTTGTTGGTCAGCTAAAAAGAATATCTTGGGAATAATATCTGGAGCGTTCTTAATGCTTAAGCTAATCATATTTTTAGAGAAACTTATCGAATCATTGCCTATTGTCTCTTTTAACTTATTAATGAAGAAGCTCATTCGTGGAGATCTTGGGTCTACATAGATATACACTATATCCTCTCCGACCATGTTTTTAAGACCCTCAGGAGTATCAAGGGCAATTATCCTCCCGTGATCAATAATAGCTACTCTATCACTCAGTTTCTCGGCTTCATCCATATAATGAGTTGTCAGGAGAATAGTCATGTCCCTCTCCTTCTTCAGTCTCGTTATATAGCTCCAGACATGAGCTCTAGTTTGCGGATCAAGGCCGAGTGTTGGTTCGTCCAGGAATAGTATCTCGGGCTCATGAAGAAGACCCCTAGCAATCTCTAATCTTCTCATCATCCCCCCACTATACTTCCTCACCTGAACATCCTTCCACTCAAGCAAATCAACGAATTCCAGTAATTCACGGATCCTAGTATCTAATTCTTTTCCCCTTAGACCGTATAGTTTACCACTTATCCACAGATTCTCATAACCAGTTAAAGCCCGATCCACCGTTATGTCTTGAAAAACAATACCAATCTTCTTCCTGACTTCCTTAGGTTCCTTCCTAATATCGTGACCAGCAACTATTGCTGTGCCTTCATCGGGTTTTAAAATAGTCGCTAGCATATGAATGGTAGTTGTTTTCCCAGCTCCATTAGGACCGAGCAGACCAAAAATTTCTCCCTTCTCTATATCGAAACTTATGTGATCTACAGCCACTAAGTTACCGAATCGTTTAGTTAAATTCCGAACAGTTATTATAGGGGCCATTTTTGACACCATCGCATGGTTTCATGATAGTAAAATTTTTTACTATGTAACAGATGGTTCATAGTGTTTATAAGTATATAATATATTTCTTAGCCCCATTCTGGTTGGAAACTTCGAACCCATTAACAACAAATAATGATTTCCAACCACATTGCGTATAAGTCATGCAGAGGCATTAGGGATAATGATTAAGCGAAGAACTAGTAAATAAGAACTAAAATAAAAAAGAAGCATGTTTAAGCAAGCTGGAGTTAATCCTGTCATTTGTGTCCAGAAAAGTGCAAATAGTTTTTCGCAAAACCCATAGTCAGCAGATTTCTTGAACTCGACTCTCTCATCTCTTCTCTCGCCGGAATCTCAACTAACTGTGTTTCATCTATCGTAAACACCCATTTTTACAGCAAAACTTTACTTACTGTAAAATCGTAACGTGAAATTAGAGTTTAACTTTATAGCTAACCATACTATACCCAACGCACAACTCAGTTCACGTACAGAATAACACTCCATATAGGTGATCTTCTAACCTTATTATTTCCCAGAGCACATCTTCATCTTTCCTAATACAACTCACACTGGTTATTCTAGCGTTTTAACGTTTGACAGAAAAGCTGATACGCATCGACTTCTACAAGAATCTTTTTGTGGAGAATCCCAACCCCAATATTTTCTCCAGCAATTCTGGAGAATTCTCAAGAATCTCGTCAATAATTTAATCGTTAACGAGCATCGCCAAAATTTGAGTAACAATGATTCTCGTACCCCTAATAACTTTTTTCTTCATCTTAGGTCTCTAGATAAATAACCTCTATATCAAGTATCTTCTCTATCGTATCAGCTCTTTTTATGATTTCTTTGTCTAGTGTTAAGAAAGCATCAAGGCTATACTTATTAGCTATTACTAGGTGTAGTAAATCAAGCGTTCGCAACCTTATAGTTGTGGATAGCTCCAAAGTTTCGTAAAAGAATTCACTAATGTACTCTTTTTCTCCCAGTAATGTCTTCTTTCCCAAAATATCTCCTATCCCGAGAATTCTTGCTTGTAAAAGCCTTATACAGTAAAGTATAGTACGCGAGTCTTATTACTTAATGAAAAATCTTCGAGCCTAATCTCTTCTATTCTTATCCGCTCAATATTGCGGGACAGAACAGAGGTCATTTCTGCGATCGATAGTTCCGAGATATAGTAAGTGGATCCTATATATTCCTCAATCAGCCGCCTTGCTACTTCATGGTTAGGATCGTTAGTTATGATATACGCCAATGCAGATTCGTATCAACATGGGTTTTCATCCCTATCACGCGCAACAACATCCACTATACTAGTTTTACTGGTAAACAATATCCTAGGACGCTTCTTCACCATCTCATCAACTAGTTCAACAATTTTTCTGTTCCTCTACTCTGGAACTAATCTCCTTTAACCCCAAGATAAGAGCAGCTCTAATAAGCTCACTCTTCTTAACATTCATTAGTTTTGATAGCTTCTCAATCTCATCCTCAAGTCTCTCATCAACCCTTACTGAGACAACCCTTTTCATACTTTTCACCGTGTATAGTACGTAAACAAAATGTATATTAAGTATACCAACTCAAAATAACCACACTTCTGAGACAATATCCCACCGAAGCAAACCTTGATTATATATCAGATGTAATAAAGAGCATAGAACACCACCAGATATATAACGCGCATTGACACGTCAACACATAGCATTCAGAAGCAATAAATTTAAAAAACCAAGGCTTATTTACTGTTAATACATCAAAGTAATTAATATAATTGATTAACTTTTTCTATTGGTTTTTGTTAATGGTGAGGATCATTGACGAGAATAGTTCTTACTGCTGATTGGACTCTGATGAGCAAGTATAGGAATATTCCTTTGGGCGATTTTCTAGGATGCGTTCCCTATGAGCGGGTTCCAGAGCCTATTTTTAAGTTTCTTGCTCCTCCCGAGCCACCGTTAAATAGTAGTGGTGTTGCGAGGCTTGCTCCTTATGGTCTAAGAAAAGTTGAGGCTTCTCTTCTTCGCAATGGTTTTGAAAGAAAGGATGTTGTTGTTGCTCATCCCGATTATATCCAGAATTTCATAGATTCCGATACCAAGGTTGTTGGAGTCTACGCCATGGATCCCCTGGGTCTCGGCCCGGTCTCGATGACGTTTACTGTTGGGAAGCGGTATAGGTCTTATGATGAGGTCATATTCCAGAGATTAATAGATAAGATTAACTTGATCAGGAAGAGGATGGGGTATAAATTCAAACTGGTGGTGGGTGGTCCTGGAGCGTGGCAACTAGATTTGATGAGAAAGAAGATGGATGAGCTAGAGATCGATCATGTCGTTGTTGGTGAGATCGAGCATGTTGCCAGAGATTTGTTTGAGAGCTTTATGAGGAATGATGCTGAAAGGGTTTTGAGGATTACTGATTTTCCATCTGTGGACCAGATTCCAACAATAGTTGGGGGGAGTATCCAGGGGATAGTTGAGGTTATGAGGGGTTGTGGGAGGGGTTGCGCCTTCTGTATGCCGAATCTTAGAGTGGCCAGATACATTCCAGTAGAGAAAATAATCAAGGAAATAGCTGTTAACGTAGCTTATGGAGAACATAATGCCTGGCTACATAGTGAGGACATATTCCTGTACAAACTTGAGGACAGGAAAAACTTTATACCTAATAGGGAAGCGGTACTTGAGCTTTTCAGACGCGTAATGAGTGTGAAAGGAGTGAAGAATTGTCACCCAACCCACTCATCAATAGCACCGGTTGCCGCTGATCCAGAAATGATTGAGGAAGCATCAAAAATACTTAGAGCGGGCCCAGATAACTGGATCGGTATCCAGCCAGGTCTAGAGACGGGGTCCGGAGAATTGCTTAAAAGGCATATGCCGAACAAGCTTAAACCATTCTCTCCCGACGAATGGGGAGATGTTGCTGTAGCGGCCACAGTAATATTTAACCAAAACTATTGGTTCCCGGCTTATACATTAATTGTTGGATTACCGGGAGAAACCGAAGATGACTGCTGGGAAACCGTGAGGCTCTTAGATAGGTTAGAGAAGGAAGTTCCAGCAAGAGTTGGTAAAGAGAAGGTACACTTCATAACTGCTCCACTCTCGTTCGTTCCTCTAGCTGCTCTGAAAAATGAAACATTCTTTAATATTGACGAGGAGATGACTCATGCGAGGTTTTGTGTCATTTATAGGTCATGGCGGATAATTGTCAGAGAGATCTATAGAAGCCTCCATAGTCTGACGAACCAGCCATTACCAATAAAATTAATGATCGATCTCATAGGCATGATAGGTGGTAAGCTAATTCTGAAGAAAATCGAGAAATATGGTAAAAGCCATGGATACAGCATAGATAAATGTTTATTATGTAAATAGAGACTGCTGTTTCGGAAATATATTATCTCTACATTTAACATACCTAATCCTATTTCAGTAAGACTCATGGGGGTATTAAATTATCGCACAAGAACGTATTTCTGGCGCATAACTATAACATTTTTTCTCCACACAGAGTTTGCGTTCTCCTATAAAATCTGCTTGTGTAGAGTTTTCTATGGAGGTATGTGATTGTTTAAATATATTGGTTAGTGAAATAAATAGTTAGTAGTAGAGAAGATTTCCTAATGTGATGAATTGGTGTATAGTTAATGTCTCTAGAGAAATTAAAAAGTGAGATACTAAGACTATTAAGGACAGATGAAGAGTTTAGATTAGCTTTAATAGGTGCTTTAGCCACGGGATTTGTAACAAGGGAGGAAACAAACAGAATTCTCAACGAAATAAAGAAACTGCGAGAAGACTTCAATAGAC
>CAZFGR010000017.1:0-24103 GCA_964518475.1 uncultured Nitrososphaerota archaeon | reverse complement strand
AGTTCGAAGCCTTCGACAGGCGCGTAACGATGCTCGAGAAGCGCATGGAAGAGCTACGCGAAGACTTCAATAGACAGTTCGAAGCCTTCGACAGGCGCGTAACGATGCTCGAGAAGCGCATGGAAGAGCTGCGAGAAGACTTCAATAGGGGGATGAAGGCTTTTGATATTAAGTTGTCGTCTCTAGGTGCTCGTTGGGGTCTAATGAATGAGTCCGCTGTTCGTAATGCTCTGAGAGGTTTGCTTTCGGAGAAATTTGGTGCTAAGGTTTCTAGGTGGGAAGCTTTTGATGAGGACGGTATTGTTTACGGGAAACCCGCCAGAATAGAAGTTGATCTGATAATTAGGGATAGGGAGCATATTCTTGTCGAGATAAAGTCTCATGTGAGAAAAAGTGATGTAGCGGAGTTGCTTAGGATAAGTGAGTTGTATGAGAGGATCGAGAAAGTTAAGCCTAGTTTGGTGATAGTGACACCATTTATCGAGGAGAAAGCTAAAGAGTTCGCGGAGATGAACGGAGTAAAGATATACACAGTGGAAGATTTAATGTAGTTTTGAAAAAAGAGCCCTTTCATAACAAGAGATGAAGAAGTTAATGAGTGTGTTCTAATAAGTGTGTAGTGTTCCTTCTCTCTTGGCTTTGATCAACATTTTCTCATACGTTATAGCTCCTATTGCAAGGAAAATTGCCGTGAATATGTGAATTAGGATTAGTTCTGCTATGAATGGTGAGAGAGTTATTCCCAGGATATTCATCGGCTCTGTTATTAGTTCTGGCTGTGTCCCTATTATTGTTGTTCTGAACAAGTCTATGTAATATGAGAATGGTAGAAGTTTGGAGATCGTTAGCATTGGTTCTGGTAAGGCTTTGAATGGATAGAATACCGCTGAGAATATCATTATTAGGAATTGGATTACGTTGGCACTCATTGCTGATCTTTTCATTGTCAGGACTAGGCCGGCGTAGAGGTATCCGAATCCTATGAACCCCATAAGGGATACTGCTAGTATGTACATTGCTAGTGCCAGGTTTTTTATTAGGAAAAACCCAGTTATTGCCCAGAAAATTATCGGGAATGCGATTAGGATGGGAATGTCTCTTATAAAGATTCTGAAGAGCCTCGCTAATGGGTAGATAAACTCGTTTATGGGGGCTAGAAAGTTCTGCTCTAGGATCCCCGTCATTTGATCATATCTTAGCCCACCAGCTATTGACCAAATAGTATCACTTATTAGCATGAAGATAAAGAACCCCCAAAGAGTGTATAGAACTGGAGACGCTGATCCTTCCATAGCTTGCTGTGGCAGGAAGAGGATTACTGGAAAATAAAATACTAGGATCCAGAAGCTAAGTTCTATGAAGTCGGCTACAAAGTTTACTGGGTATCTTAGAGAGATCCTTAATAGGTAAAGAGACATTCGCCCTAGGAGTCTTATGTTTTTCATAGCGTCTCTAATAACCACCTAAACCACCCTCCTTCTTGGCTTTTCTTTCAACATATCTATAAGTAATCATTGCTATGCTGGGCCATACTATGCAGTACGTTAGGAGGATCATCATATCTAGGTATGGGTTAAACACGTAATCTAGCTCTAGAATAACGGCTCTCATGTCTTGTAGCGAGATCGTTAACGGTATTAGAAGTGCTAAGTATTTCACGAAACTAGGCATTATTGTTATGGGGTAAAAGACCCCTACAAGGAATGCTATTATTGGTTCTAAGAGACGAATTATTGCCTCGGCTTCCCTGATACTAACTATCAAGCAACCAATTAGTAACGCGAACCCTGTTAGGGGGACTATTCCTAGTACGAGGTAGAGAATCGCTAAGAGTGTTGATGGTTTTGCTAATTCTGGAAGAAATCCAAACATTAATCCTCCAAAAAGGATCACGGATATAAACTGAGTCGCAGATAACGCAACGGTGAAAATCGTTGACCCCAGTAAGATATGATAGATATTAGCGGGAGTTAATAATAATTGCTCCAGCGTCCCCATTTCCTGCTCTTCTCTAAGCCACATCCCGAAATCCCACATAACTCCTATACTGAGAACCCATACAGCGGATCCTAGAATCATGAATAACGTGTAATTCTCCGTCCCTACTCGTAGTTTAAAGTTTATAGTTGCTTGCTGAGGCCCTCCAGCAACTGCCCATCCGAGGATTATCGGTATCAATGAGAACACTATTGGGACGAAGATAAAGAAGATAGCCCATCCTGGATACCTTACTGTGTACTTCCATCTAAGTTTGAAAACCGCTTTTATGACCTCTAGCATTGCTCCTTACACCCCTTGGCGAGTATCCTCGGTCAATAATCTTCCAGTATAGTACATGAAGACGTCCTCTAGTGTTGGTTCTTGGGGATTAACATATAATACATCAATGCTTTTCTTTACTAGTAACTCGATGATGTCTGGAAGCAGAGTTCTGGGCGAATTGCAAAGGACTCTTATTCTCACAGCATCTATTCCGTTAACCTTTACGTAAGACGAGGCTACATCGATCACGTCATCTATTGCCCTAATAGCTGGGATTACCTCATCTATTCTATCTAACTTCACATCTATTTCAATAGAGCTTTTTCCTCGCAAAGTAGCCTTGAGTTCTTGTGGAGACCCTACAGCCAGTATCTGTCCAACATCAATAATAGCTACTCTGTCACATAACATCTCAGCCTCATGCATTAGATGTGTCGTAAGAAATATTGTTTTACCAAACTCGTCCCTAAGCAGCTTGATTTTCTCCCTGATAAGAGCAGCGTTTCTCGGATCCATAGCAACAGTAGGTTCATCCAGAAACAGGAGTGGTGCATCGTTTATTAATGCCTTTGCGAATGCTAACAACATTTTCTGCCCACTGCTATAGGTCTCAACCAACCTATCTGCGAAATCCTTGATGCCCACGAACTCTATTACTTCGTTCACCCGTTTCTTAAGAGCCTCTCCCGATAAACTATATAAGGAACCGAAGTATTCGAGATTTTCTCTACCAGTAAGTTTCCAGTAAAGACTCCGCTCACCCATTAGCATAACTCCGATAGAAGCACGAACTTTTCTAGACTCTTTCACAACATCATAGCCGTTAACCAGTGCTCGCCCATCATCTGGTAGTAATAATGTGGTAAGGATCTTTATGAGGGTTGTCTTCCCTGCACCGTTAGGTCCTAGCAACCCAAAGATTTCTCCTTCTTTGACTCTGAGGTCAACTCCTTTTAGGGCATGGATCTCTTTCAGGGATTTCCTAAAGAGCCCTTTTGAAACCTTTATCCTATAGATCTTCCTCAATTTTTCGGCGACTATGATATCATTTATCATCAACTAACACCATTGCACTGAAGAATAACTATAGAATATTGCAGTTCACTCATCACAAGATATAAAATTTTCGCCTATTCCGAGTAACATAACCACAAACAATCTTTAACGAGGAAAAAGAAAGGCGATATTTTCCCTATTTTTCTGGTCTTAGAAGTACCCAGTATTTGGCTAAGCCGTTTTTAATTTGGCAGATTTGTTGTCTTGTAAAGGTACTTCATGGAGATTATGAAGTATGCTATAGCCGTGGCGCCGCAGTGTATTAGGATTGTGTATATGGAGTAGTTGAATTTCCCAATAATGTACCATATGATCATGTGTAAAACATATACTGAGCGCCTCCCATCTATCATAGTTATTTTTTCCGCTATTCCTCCAGAGTATTTTAGAGATTTACCAGTCGCTATCCAGAAAGTATTGTATATGTGTCTAACGAAGCTATCCAATATCAAGAATATCATTCCAAGAGCTAGGTATTGCGAAGAACTGTAGAGAGTCCAGAGACACCAGGTATAGGTTGCGTACCATGTCTGTTCATAGAGCATATCCATGCTGTGCTCTAGTTTCCCAATATATGTTTTCCTCTTCCTTAACCGCGCGATTTTCCCATCGACACCATCTAGGATCCCTACTATGAAGGCTAAGATTAGAGCATATAGGATGTTTGTTTTGAGAAAGAGGTATGCAACGTAGAATGCTAGAATATATGTGATTATCGAGATATGATCGGCGGAGATAAAGTCTAAGTCATAGAGAAGGTATACTATGATGTCTTCGAGGGGTTTATGGAGCTTACTCATTAAGTGTTTGCCTTTCTGCAATTGCTGGATATGAGTCCATTTCTCCTTATTAATCATAAAGAACAACTCCTATTCTACCATAGAGGCGTTTAAAGAGATTTTCAAGTCATGTTCAGTATAGAATGAGACCCTATTATTTTCACTTAATTTACTCTCTATAACTTTTTCTCTTAGAAAACCGCTTCAGATGATCCATTTCGTTAGGAACTATGGATTTCGTACCTCTAAATCATTAAAGAATTTAGGTGATTGAGACTTGACCAAACATGTATCTAAAAACGCGTGAAAAAGGAATAATTAAGCCTTTTCCTACACTTTACTCATCCGTACCTTAGGCTCCTCATTGGGAATAAGTTCTATTACTGCGTATCTCCCAGACCTAGCAGGCCCTGGGTTAACTAGGACAGACCTACCTATCCTATCAATCCCCGCACTCTCGTGAATATGTCCAGTTAATACAAGCAATGGCTGCTTCTCCTCTATAAACTTCCTAAGCTCCTTACTACCAACATGCTTAATCCTCATTACCTTGTCAAGTCTCGTACCATACGGAGGACCATGAGAAACAAAGATGCTTCGTTCCCCGAGATCCCGTCCCTCCAACATTTTTCTAATCTCATCCTCACTCCACTCTATATTAGTATGGAACGGCGTAACGTTGCTACCCCCTAAACCAAATAGGAGAAGATCCCCCACCCTATACTCCTTCAAGTGAAGATTATAGATCCCTTCCCCACTCCACTCCAGAAGACGCCTATCGTCACAGTTACCGGGGATAAAATACACATTAACACCCAGAGAATCCTTGATCATCTCAAGAATACCCATAGCAGTCGATACGGGATCAAAATCCGTGACATCCCCACCAACAACAACCAATTCAACACTAACATCCTTAAGTCTCTCCAAAACACGTCTTAACGCATCTTTACGACCATGAATATCAACCAAATACCCAACCAGCATAAACCATCCCGAGAAAAATCCCTACACCCAAACTAATAGATATCCATCAGGAAATCCTGGAAAATAATATATCAACAATCCTTCATTAATCCTCACGGTTTAATCTAAAAACCTTCCAACTCATATAAATCTTGCTAAGAAAACCAAAGAACATACTTACTGAACACGCAAACAAAAAACGCACACCCTCAAAATAGGGTGTTTAAACATTAATAAAGTATATTGAGAGGATGAAGAGCATGGCTAGTGAGCCTATCCATGTTATCTCGAGCATGTTATTGATTAGTGCTGTTTCGACCATTACGTACCATAGTTGAAAATAGATGATTCCTGGGACTATTGTGTTTTGTGTTATGGTTTCTTTTCTTATTGTTCTGAATGTTAGGGATATTGTATAGGTTACTATTAACCATCCTATGAAGTTTGTGATGGGTATTCCGTAAATTATTCCTGGAATTTCCCATATCCATGCGCCTAGGATATTTACCATTACTGGATCCATTATTAAGTCCCAGGATGTGGCGCAGACTGCGTCTATTAGTGAGATTAGTAGTACTTGTTTAGAACTTTTGATTGTTTGCGAGATGGTATTCTTTGTTATTATGTCTGTTATTCTGATTGATGTGTACATGATTACGAACCAGTAGAGTGGGATTTCTATTGGGACTAGTCCAAAGAGTTTGTACGGGAATATTTCTGAGTAGTGGTATTTGCCGAACGGGAAGCCGTATAGTATCCCCGTTATCTCGGATAATAGACCTATTAGGAAGGATAGTGTGAAAAGTTTTCCTAGATCTTCTATCCTCCACGAGGATATGGCGTCTAAGAGCACTATTATTGGGATTAGGAAGAAGAGTGAGTGGAGGAGAGTTATAGGTGCTGTAGAGTATCTTGTGTAGAAATGTACTATGAGTGAGTAAGCTACGGAGAACATGGTTAGTGATACCGCGATTTTTCTTAGGAGATTTCTACTCAAAAGATATTCCACCTTTGCTTAGAATATTCTCTGAATATCTGTTTTTTCGAAATCTCGGTCGTTGGAGATTATTTTTGTTGCTCCATGTTTAATAGCTGTTGCGTAATGGATAGCGTCTTCAAAGTCTAGGCTGAATCGTGTCATTGCTTCGGATGCTGTTCTAAATACTTCTTTGGATAGGGGTACTATTCTAAGTTTGCTAAGCCCAAGCAATGCCTCGAGGACATCTTTGATAAATTCCGTATCTTTTAGGGTTTTTCCAGTCAATCCAGCGATAATTATTATTAGTTCGTAGATTGTGAGTGCGCTTGTTAGGAATTCTCCACGTGCACCATCCTCTATTGCTTTTATCCATTTCTTAGCTTTTTCCAGTAATTTGCCGCTTCCTGATAACCAGTACACAAAGACGTTAACGTCTACGTATTTTCTTTCCACCACTCCTTAATCACCGTGTTGAGGAATTCATCAAGATCCTCGGGAATAGGGATCTTGGCCCTATACTTACCGGCATAGCGCTCTGTTATGCTCTCTTCTTTGAAGAGAACAATCTTGTCTCCATCTACGTATACCCTGAGTTTTGTTCCTTTCTTTATGTTGAGTCTTTTCCTTATTTCCTTAGGTATTAGAATGCGTCCTTTTTCATCGATTTCCACAATCATTGGTAATCCCACAAAAATCAATATTCCCACAAGAAAAAAATAATATGGAAAGTACTTAAAAATATATCTTGGATCGGGAAATCGCTTCTATCAAAAGTTAAAAATAGTGATGGAAGAGGAATCCGATCTATGTGGAGCCTATTACTTTGTCTAGGAATATTATGGCCGGGAATAGTATCTTTACGGCATCTTCTACCCTGTTTATTAAGTGACCCATGTCTGGTATTACGTGTAGCTCAAATGTTTTTCCGAGTTCTAGTAGTTTGCTAACGTATTTTAGTACTGGTCTTAGTGGGGTTCTGGAGTCGTTTTGGGGATGAATGATGCATAGCGGTGCTTTCAAGTTCTCTATATAGGTTATCGCGCTCCTATCTCTGAGCAATTCTTTCTTGCCAGCGAACAATACTTCGACGAATCTCTTGAATAGTGCGTCACTCAGCTCATATAGTTCAGCCCAATCGGTAATACCTGCACCGGCTACTCCAGCATCCCAAAGCTCTGGCTTCTTCACAGTGGCTAGGAAAGTCATGTAGCCGCCGTAACTGTAACCCATTATAGCTATCTTTGATGCTAAATTATTCTGCTTAGCCCATAGGGCTGCATGAGCAACATCTTCTAGATCTCCTCCTCCCGGATCACCGATATCCATCTTTCTAAACTCGTCACCATAACCCGTAGATCCCCTGAAGTTAGGAGCTACTACATGGTACCCCGACGCCACAATCGATACCAGCAATCTGTTCCAGGAATCACTAACGCTTGACCATGGACCTCCATGAACATAGATAACAGTTGGTCCAGGCTTACCGATCTTTGCATTCTCAACAATGAAGGCTGGGATCTCCAATCCGTCGAAGGATTTGTAGCGAATATGTTTAACAGTTCCTATACGCTCTCTTATGTGCTCTGGTAGTTCCACACCGAGGAAGGTTCTCGCTTCGTTCTTTTCTAGATCGATCTCCAGGATTCTGTAGGGGTTTACCAATGATGACCATGTAACGTATGCTTTACCATCGGCGTAGACAAGGTTTGTTGCGAAACCTTCTGGTACTGGCAATAGTTTTCCATCGAGAAAAACTTTTGTTCTACCATCCTTTAGACCTATAAACCATATCTTTCCATCTGGGGTCCAGTCAAAGTTAAGGTACTCGACGAATTCGTGTTTCCTATAATCATCGTGACCAAATACTGGGTCTTCAATAGCGAATTTCTCTAGATCTAGAATCACTAGCTTCTCCTTACCGAAGGCTGTCGTGGAGAATAATACTTTATTATCATGTATCCTAGGAGATCTGTTTGTTGAACCATCCTTGGGAGTATAGACCTGGAACTCTCCCGAGGATCTATCAAATATGAAGATTTCCTGAGCCCTGGGATCCCCTTTAAGAACTCCCTGACCCACAATCTTGTTACCAGACACGCTGGTGGCGAAGAATATTTTCTGGGACTCATAGACTTTCTCCGCAGAACCATCAGGTTTAACAATCCATAAGTCAAGTACCTGTGCTGTTGAGGAGCTTAGCGCGAAAACTGATCCATCAAAAGCAATACTGGTAATCCTCCGGGGCTCTATAGCCTCTACCTCGTACCGCTCCATCTTCCTTAGATCCACTATGTATGCTCTGTGCTGCTCCCTACCCTTCATGACATCTATAGTATACATTAGGTAAGGGGAATCGGGAACAATGTCGCTAACTCCAATAACTTCGTCAGCAATTTTTACCTTCTCACCAGTCTTAGTATCGAGAACCCATAGACTCCTAGTAGCTTCCGAAGTAGTAATATAGACCAGCTTATTCATTGAAAAACCTACGGCGGAGAAGAGCGGAAGCTTCACAATCTCTTCAATAATTTTCAACTTATCCGAGAAACTCATTAAACTACCTCCAAGACAAGAGAGATACTACCTATTCTCCCTAAAAAGAATTTTTGAAAATATAATAAGGTTTCCTTTTTTAAACAATAGATAAATAGTGGCCTTGTCCCAAGTTTATCTCTTTTTAAGCCTAGTTAAGATCTCTCAAAAACGTAATATATGATAAGAAAATATCGGAAAAGAGCCAATAATTAGACTTTCAAGAAGATCTGAGAGATGTTCTAAACCATAGAATTGCGAATTATAAAACAACTTTAACCAAAAATAGTATAATGGGGGAGATGATATAGGAGCAGTAATAACATTTGCAAGGGGATCAATGCATAATCCTCTTCTTGTAATATACTAGGATAATTGCTATGCACACGAAAATAGTTACACCCACGATAAGTTTCACAGAAACTAGTGAAATGGTTTCTCCTTTTTGTTCATCAAAGATCTTTAATGGCTTCATCAGAGGTTTATAATCAAAACTTTTACCCTCCCCAGGTATTCTATATGGTGTATCCCCTATTCCGTCTCCATCTAAATCGGACCCATTATAATCGTCCCAGAAATTCCCACTTGAACTATCGTTGAAGTAATTCTTTCCACAGTTATCTATGGCATGTATATTGTTCGCAACAAAGTTGTTTCGGTAAACAAAATTAGACGTTGCTAGACTCCCCATAGTTTTGTTAAAGGCAATACCTACTTTATTCCCAGAAAACTGATTGTCTAGAATCTTATTATTTATTGATGGAGGAGGCGATGGGCTCCATAAAATTAGTGGACCACCCATGAGTAGAATACCGAATTTGTTTTCAGAAAACAGGTTTTTTGTGACTAAATTATTACTAGAGGTTATTAATAAGACGCCATAGTAATTATCGAGGAATTTATTGTCCCTAACAATGCTGGCATTCACATAACTAAAGAATACTCCAACTGTGTTGTTAATCAGCTTGTTGTTCGAGATTGTGATTTTTTCAGAATTAGCTACGCCAATCCCATATATGTTATTCTCTAAACAATTCGATTCGATCACTATTTCTTGACTATAAAGAACCTCTATTCCAATGCATGCATTAGATATGCTAAGTCCATTAATTCTAAAACCAGTTGTGTTTACGAGAATTAGCTGACCAATTTCAGCCGAAACCGAGATCTCTCTCTGGTTCTTGTAATAGAGTATTGGTTTACCATTTATTGTATTATTTTCAATCACTTGAGAAACCGCGGCTTCCAGAGATGTATCAATTAGAATCCCCGAAGACATCCTGTTTCCTCTAATGATGTTCTCCGCCGTATATACGACGACATCAATATCAGTCTTTCTAAAAACATTGTTAGATACAATGTTGTTTGATCCTCTCCAGGAAACACCGATAAAGACACCTATGTAGTTTCTATAAAACACATTATCTTTAACCAAATTGTACGAGGTATCCAAAGCTACTGCGCACGTAGTATTCTCAAAGATATTCCCCCTTATAACAGTTCCATGAGCATTACCAATAACTCTTATCCCTGTATAACTGCCAGAGATCTTAAGCCCCTCTATCGTTATGTTCGCAGCTTTAACAATTATCGCAGCGTGAAGGCCTGGGATAAAAACTTCCTTAATAGGGAATTTGATAACTGTTTCAGACGCGTCACCTATAGCACGGATTGTGAGATTCGTGTATTCGAGAATTAGGGGGAACTTCTCAATACTCTCATTATACTCTCCAGGAAGAACATTTATCACAGAATTAGACAAATCATAATTCTCTAATAAATATGTGATATTTCCAGCTGGATTCTCAGCGCTTCTTCCATCGCCATTAGCTCCAGCTCTAACCCAATAAACTCTTGCTGTAACATTTCCTCGTGAAAAAGTCTTATCGTTAGCGCCAAATCTCATAATACTTGACGAGCTAGCATAAGTTTTAAGGAACTCTTCCAAGATATTTATAAAACTACCCTTTGATTCCATATACGTAAAACGAAATAGTTCCTCATCTCTAATAAGCTTATTTGAATTATTCTTAAAGAAGTCCCCCAGATAACCAACTGGTTTGAAACTAGAAAAAGTAAGAATTATTAGTAAAATAGTAACGATCGTTTTTCTAGAACGTCTTCTAATTATCATTAATTTCCACCAGCAAAATCTCTCTTTTTTAAAAAAAAAAGAAATAGAATTTTTTAGTATTTATTTTTGAATATTGAAAATTTTACAAGCAATTGAGCATCAAGAGCTATTAATGGCGAATTAATATGTAATAACATATAATTACGGGAAATTAAATGTAGTTTATGAAGATACCTTTTTTGCTATGAATTGTTTGGATAACCATTTACCCAAAGCGTATGTTTTGTGAGATCCTCATGGTCATAATCGACTCCTGTATCTATTATAGCTATTTGAGCTTTAGAAATACTTTTACCAACATATTTTGTTGCATTTTCAGCATTTATAAACTTGATATTCCATGGGATTGGTTGTCTACGGGGATAAGGATAGGCTTGTATTATACTGAAATTACCATTATAAGAATATGACAAAAGGCTATTATTTATGTTCAAAAAATGACTTTTATTTAGGCAATTAAACTTGAGTGGAGTTGCTAAGAATGCAATTAAGATGAAAAAAAACTATAAATTTCGATTTTTTATAAGCCACCACTTTCACCATTTTTCATATATCTAGTGGTGGCTCAAATATAAAACATCTAGTATATAAACATCTAACATAGCATCTATATATTAAAAGCATCTATGTATTAAAAATATTTTGGGCTAGACTTTGTTTCTAATTTATCTCCTTTCTCAGCCTATTTCTCGCCAGTCAACGCCTCTCTTGTGACTTTGTGACGAGGGTACTTTTATAGGTATCATAGCTGTATCACTTGCGACCACGCCAGAAGAAGAGCACCCCTAATGAAAAATATGTGGCTCGGTAGGTTTACAATTATTAAGGCTATTTATAAACTGGCTAAAAAAGCCCCCCATGTCAAAGAAAGAGGAGAGGTCAAGGAGGTATATCTCAGCCTCCAAGATAGCCGTTCTGGCATGGATAGTCCTCAGTAACCAGAGTTATAGACGAGCACTAGACGATCTCAAGAGACTCAACACGTATAGGAGAATCGGCTTAGAAAAAGTGCTGAGTCCAGCATCCTCGACTGGGTGGGAGACCTACTAGCCACTGTAGTCCTACCGATAAGACTCTCTTTCCACAGACTGGCGAGAATGAGAACTCGCGGGAAATGGAAATAATTGGCGATTATGGACGGCACTGGTATCAGACTTGGGAGAGCGTCGAACCACTACCTAGAGCAGGTGAGGATGAGGCGAGAATACTTGTCGTGACTGTTCTGTATGCTCTGGAGATCAACGCCTTCTTCGACGCTGTCACCACTCTCGGCGCATTCTCCGAGATCGAAGCCTTCAGAAACTACCTCTTCGAAGCCTCGGTGAGTACCAAGATCTTCTGGGGAGTGCTCACGGATACAACTGATGCTGTAGAAGCCATAGAGAGACATGGACTAGTCCCCATTATACTAGCTAGGACTAAGAAGTTGATGCCTAGGAGCGGATCTAGACTTAGGCCTTAAACGAACTACGGAACCTTCTGGGACTTAGTTGGTAATGTTAGGAGTCTCGTAGAGGTTGCTTTCCTCTCCTTAAAGTCTATGCTCAGGGATATGATCTATAGTAGGTCTTGGGAGGCGAGAATCTGCGACGCCTTCATCGCAGTCCTAGCCTACAACGTGGCCAGGATAGTAGCGTTAAGTCCCAATTAGTGGCTTAGGAGGAGTCTAGAAGGCTGAACGAGACAAGGGGCAAAAAGATAAATTTGAAACAAAGCCTGTTAAAAGAAAAAATAAGTGTTCTTGATGCAGAGGCATTCTCTAATCTCTACTAATTCCCTACATTCTATTTCTAGTAGATTCCGAGTTTTCCTTCTTTTAATGCTCCTTTATAAACCATTCTGAATACCTTTATGGCGATGGGGTATCCTATTATTGTGTATACTATCATGGCTAAGACATCGTTTAGTATTCTTGGATGCGTTAAGGAGGCGCCCCATACTAGGGAGTATCTTATAGCATCTAGTGCGTATGTTAGGGGAAGACCGTAAGAGAGAATTCTTAATCCAGTGGGAAGGAGAGTTATTGGGAAGAACGTTCCTCCAAATAACTGGTTTATCCATGTTAGGGCCCAGCCTATTGGGTCTCCTTGCTTGAATTTCAGAACCATTGCTGCTGAAAGAATTCCGATAGGTAAGTTGCTCAGCACCAATAATAGGATCAGGATTAGTAATGTGATTATCGTATAGATGTTTATAACTATCTGAGCCCCAAGAAATATTCCTAGGGGAAGAATCATTACTAAGAAGACACTTGAGTAAATAACGTAGTATAACAAATCTCCCAAGAAAAGAACTATGAAATCCGTGGGGGTGGAAAGTATCGATTCTATCGTGCCATAGAACTGCTCTAGTCTGATAGTTAGGGCTAGGCTCCTTAATCCAGCGGTTATGTAATGGGATGCAGCTAGGCCAATGACGGCGAAGGTGAAGTAGCTGTACCCGTAACCAGCCTTCGCTACTTGTTGAGGTAGAATAATGAAGGATAAGAGAAAATACGTGAAGACATTAAACATTGTTGTAGCGAAATCAAATAGCATCCATGTCTTATAGTTTAACCTAATCTTCGCTCTTCTAAGAAAAGCCATGTATACTTTATAAACGGAACTAACTCGTGCCTCATGTTTTTCCTTAAAGAGATTCAAGACTTCCTCCATACTCAATTAGAAGCCCCCTAATAAGCTGCTACTAAGCCAAGTTTCTTGGCTTTGTATAAGTAGTACTCGAATACTTTAAAACCTAAGAAGATTATCGGGACGAATACGAGGAGGGCTAATAAGTGGGGAATCATCATTGGATTGTTCAGAGGTATTTCATCAATTATTAGTCTCCTAAATAGTTCTAAACCATGAGTAAATGGTATGAGAATAGCGATGTAATAGAGTAGTGGGTAGTTCCATAGGAGGGATAATGGGTAAAGAACCCCTCCAAAGAACTCTATAACAGCTGTTAACAATACCAGTAGGGTCTCTAATTGTTTATGAATAATATACATTCCAGCAGCCATGACCCCGATACCAGCATGGATAAGAACCGTTAATAGTACTATGAATAGCGCTTGGAGCCAAAAAATTGGATTCCTAGTGAATGTTGCTCCCAATGAATAGCCGATGAAAATGGTGATAAAGAATACTGTTGATGACCATGTGAATCCGTATAGTATTTGACCAACTAACCAGCCCTTAAAATTATCAAAATCTACAGCTGCTAAACTTTCGAACGTTCCAGCGGATATTTCGTGTCTCATTTTATGTGCTAGTCTAGCTACAGAGGTCCATATGTATCTCGATAATGCAATACCCGCTAACGCAAAAGCTACGTAATCTGGGGTGTATCCTAGTTTTGCAAGGTCTTGTGGAGAGACTAGAAGACCTATATAGTAATAGATTAAAGCACTTATGGTGATATCTATGAGATCTAATGCGAAATTCATTCTATAGGATGTATAGATCTTTAATTGGTAATAGCAGGATGCCAAGGCTCTCCTCAAAAATGCGTGGAAGCCTTTTTCTTCTCCTTCTTCCCGAAAAATCTCGATAATATCCATTAGTGCGCACCTCTCCCCGGTCTTCTGATTCTTCGAGGCTTCTCTGTTTCCTCAAGTCTGACTCCTGCTATTTTAAGGAATGCTTCCTCGAGAGTAGGCAGAGCTCTCGATATAGATTCGACCTTGAAATCCTTCAGGGCTTGAGCTATCTCTGGTATTGCTACGTAGTAATCATCAACTGTTACTCTAATCCTGTAACTCTTCGCCTCTTTTTCATGGGAGAGAATCGTATTTACAACAGATAATCCCTGAAGTCTTTTAATCACGTCTTCTAAATCAGAGTCCTTGGACGAGATAATGATCTCAATTATCTTCATTTCCTCAACTTTCTCTCTTATCTCTCTAGGAGTACCAATAAATACTATTCGACCTTTGTTAATCACTGCTATCCTATCGCATAATTGTTCTACCTCATACATGTTGTGAGACGTAAATAGAATCGTTTTACCGAGCTCATCCGTCAGTCTTCTCAAAAATGTGCGCACTTTTATCGCAGACTCAACATCTAGTCCTAGAGTAGGTTCGTCTAGGATAAGAATGTCGGGGTTGTGAAGTAGTGCTCTAATCAGCATGAGCTTTATTCTCATCCCAGTAGAATAGTTCATCACTAATTTATTGGCGGCGTCTTCAAGTTCGAGAAACTCTAACAAGGTTCTAGCTCTCTTCTCAGCAACATCCTTGGGCACATTCAGGATACTGGCAAAGAACATTAGATTATCCCAACCAGATAGCCTCCAGTAAAGCGCTCTTCCACCAGTTTCTCCCATCATCCACCCAATTCTTTTTCTTACCTCGATAGGATCCTTTAGTATCGAGTATCCCTCAATCCACGCTTCTCCCTCGTCTGGGATTAGTAAGGTAGCAAGCATTTTCGTGAAAGTTGTTTTTCCGGCCCCATTAGGTCCTAGTAACCCGAAAAATTCTCCATACTTAATTTTTATACTCACATGATCAACAGCTACAACTTCTTGATTCTTGTCTTTGTAGATCTTGGTAAGGTTCTCAGTAACTATGGCGTAATCTTTCAAAAATAACCCCCCCACAATACCTATTTTCTTATCTCTTTCAAGACATCCTCAATAATTTTTTTAAGTTTCTCTAAAAGTTCTATGGAGTAGTTAAGATGATCGAGTCCTTCATCAGTTATTCGATAAACCCGCTTAGCTGGGCCGCTCCCCCCTATCTCCCACTGAGAAATGATATAACCTTCTTCTTCCATTCTCCGTAATAACATGTATACAATCGGCTTAGGAATATCCAGTCCATACCGCTCCTTTAAGATCTTTTGGATCTCGCTTCCATGAACTGGTCTCTCTTTTATAATACTTAGTATTAATAACTCCTTGACCCCTCTGAGAACAGCTCTTAGGGAAGTTTTATCAAACCTTTTGGAGTGGTGATACTCCACTATTTCTCCCCTTAAGGAATTAATACCTAGGTAAAAAATATACATATATGCTGAAAAGGGATTATTGTTTTAAATTTTACCATACTTACGTGTTTAGACATCCTACTAAATCACTATTTCTTAGTATTTTGCAAGGCTCAAAGACGCTTAGGAGACTATAGAATATTTTCTAATCTCATGCATTCCCTCTCATTTATAAACTACAAGAATTTTATAATGAGGTAGTTAGCCTAGGTATCTAATTTAGTAATATTTTTGCTTAGGGATGCAACATATTGGTTTTGAATGGGGTATTAAGATTCTTCCTTTTCTTCTTCAATACTAATGCCTAATTTAGCCGCTATTTTTGTAAAGTCTATTTTCAGAATCACATAGATTATTATTACTACGATGTAGAGAATAATTATGTCGTCAAGCCATGGATATGGAGTATTATTGGAATTTGTGAGCCATTTTATGATTGCTTCTCCGAATATTCTACCACCTAGAATAATTACAGTTATTAAGACAAATTTTCCCAAGAAACAAGCTATGACAGACTTCACCAAGCTATAACCCACGAAACCTAATGGGATTAAAATGACGTCGTCTGGTAAAGGAGTAAGAGCCATAAAAAACACAATAAAGGGAACCAGTAACGGTCTCGTTTCCAGCAACCGTCGCATAGCTTCTGCTTTTTTCCTGTATTTTTCAATATCCTCTGCTGCTTTTTTGCCAATAAAACCTATTAAGTAGGAGCTTAGCTCCCCTATTGCTGCTCCTATGCTTGAGACAATGATTAATACTATAAGATTTACTTCTGGTTTAGCGGCTAGGGAGAAGAGAATAATTGGGTAAGGAATGTATATAAATACCGAGGCATTCGCGATAATTACTGATACCATAGCGATTATGTAGAGATAGATAAGGTTTTCAGAGCCGAGAGAGCCTTTGATCCAGCCAGTAATTGCATTGTTGAGAGCAATACCTATTTGCGGTTCTATATATGATAAAACGCCAATTCCAAAAAGAATGAGTGAAGCCACTATCAGGAACTTCTCTGGTCCATTTATACGCAATATCTTCTCCTCCAGAAATATCAATGTTAAATTAGGCCAATAAACATAATGAGTTCTAGTTTTTAATGCCATGAATAGACTACCCAATAAGATTTATAAAGAAATTGGTATGTAATCGATGTTTTTAAATCTCTACTTCTAGGTGCCTTTTTTGCGGACAAGGGGCCCAGTTAGGAGGAGAACCTATATCCCTCGCATAGAAATATTCCCCGCCAAGAAAAATGATCAAGTAATCATTGTTATAAGATTAAAGGGATTAGAGACCCTATCCGCCGAACTAGCCCTAGAGCTTGTAAAACTTTGCGAATCCACCATAAAAGTACTTCTCAATAAGGAAGGAGAAGTATCAATGAATTTTGTGAATGAGAAAATCCTGAGTGATGCAGAATTAAGAACCATTGTGGATAGTCCCAGGAACAATCCCATAAAAAATATTAACGCTATAATAACAGCTATCTACGCCGATCTAGTCCACCAACTCTCGAATTCTGGATTAGGACCCGTAGAATTGATAATATGGAAGTACAAGAAGATCAGGATCCCCTCCATAAATGGTTACGAGACGATAATTATACCAACAATTATGGAACGGTGGACTTATAGACCCATAGATCCTCCAGTAATACACTTTATCCCATTCCGCTTCTTTGACTAGGAAACCCAATAACAATCTCTTTTTCTGTTAGATGAGGAATTAAAGCTTTCTTTTCCCCATAACTGATTCTGGATAGGAAGGTTTTAATATAGGCTAGAATTAAATAACGATACGTCTATTTTTCGAGTCTGGTAAATGCTTTCATTCTTATTTTGTGGAGGGTTTTATGATGCGGATTTTTAAAGCATTGACCATAGCTGGGTCTGATTCTGGTGGAGGAGCAGGGATTCAGGCTGATTTGAAAACTTTTTCTGCGTTGGGAGTATTTGGAATGAGTGTTATTACTTCAATCACTGCTCAGAACACTCGGGAAGTCCTTGCTATCCACGATGTCCCCCCAGATGTTATAAAGCTTCAGATAAAAGCTGTTGTAGAGGATATTGGGGTAGATGCTGCAAAAACGGGTATGCTGAGGACGTCAGAAATAATCAAAGCTGTTGCTGGGGAGGTAAAGAATTATGATTTCCCACTAGTTGTTGATCCAGTCATGATAGCGAAGTCTGGTGCCCCATTAATGGATCCAGAAGCCAGAGAGACCTTAATAAAGGAGCTTCTTCCCCTAGCAAAAGTCGTGACCCCTAACCTCAATGAGGCAAAAGCATTAACAAACATGGATATAAAAAATGTAGAAGACATGAAGAAAGCCGCTAAAATGATTGTAGAGAAGTATGGATGTGAGGCAGCTATAGTAAAGGGAGGACATGTAGAGGTTGGAGAAGAAGCTATCGATGTGATGTATTGGAACGGGGAATACTATTTCTACAAGACTCCTAGAATAGATAGTAAAAATACGCATGGAACGGGATGTACATTCTCCGCAGCAATAGCGGCTGAACTAGCTAAGGGACAGCCTCTTTCTAAAGCAGTAGAAAAAGCGAAAAAGTTTATTTACCTTGCCATAAAATTCGGGCTCGATATAGGTCAGGGATTCGGTCCAGTTAACCATATGGCATCGCTTTACCGCGAGGCTGAGCGTTACAAGAAATACAGGAAGATTCTGGGATTATTGGATATTATCGAGTCTGAGGAGGGTCTCGCTAAGTTAGTCCCGGAGGTCGGTATGAATATTGCTATTGCTCTTGATTATGCAGTAGATTCTTCTGATGTAATCGCTATTCCTGGGAGAATAAGACCAGTAATGGGTAGAGCCAAAGCTGCTGGTTGTCCAGATTTTGGAGTATCTAGGCATCTCGCCTCATACATTTTGGTTGCGAGAGAATATGATCCGGAAATAAATTCGGCTATTAATATAAAATATAATGAGGGAATATTGAGAGAGTTAGAACGTATGGGGCTCAAAATATCGTATTACGAGAGAACGCAGGAGCCGGAGGAGATAAAGAAGATCGAGGGAATGAGTATTCCTTGGGGTACTCGAGAAGCTATAAAAAGGCTGGGTGAAGTACCTGACGTAATATATCATAGAGGCGATATTGGGAAGGAACCCATGATAGTGCTTCTAGGTAAGGATCCCGAAAAGCTTGTCAAGATTCTTATTGAGTTGTCGAAACGGTTAGATAAAAAGTAAATAATTAATACTATATGGTATGTAATAGGGGTGAGTTATGACAAGGATCGCTAGTGTTATCTCGAATGTTTTGAACGCCCCGTTTGTATGTGCTTATGTTTTGCTCATATATTACCTATTCCACCCTTACCACTTAACAACGGAGGCTCTTATAGGAGTTATTGTTTTCCTATATCTTTTACCTTGGGGCCCAGTTGTTGCTTATAGTATATTTAAAGGAGTAAGCCCCAGCATGCTAAGTAATCGTGAACGAATACCGTTCGTCATAATTGGTTTAATCAGTTATGTTGCTGGTGCGGTATATTTCTGCAGACAAGCAAGTCTGGGTATTTACGCATTCCTGATAAGTCTCCATGTGATGTATGCTATATTTTCCTCTATATTAATTATTGGAAATATCTTCTCGAAACCGAGCGTACATGTAGGCGGTTTCGTAGCCCCCATAATATTGCTGGGGCTCTATACCACCCCTCTAGTCTATATCCTCTTAGTCTTAGCCCCAGTAATAGGGTGGAGCAGAGTAAAGCTCAGAATCCACACACCCATGCAACTACTCACCGGCGCCATAATAGGTGTTATATCCCCACTATTAGCACATTTCATTGCTCAAAACATTATTCTTTCTCCACTCATAATGGAAAGATTCGTCAGTATCGCCGATTTCCGATCACAACTTCCTAAAGACCTACTCTAACTAGATGAAAGAAACTAACAAATAGATAGGCATACAAAACATTGCGAATCATCGGAAGAATTATAAATATGGAAAAAGCTAGAGTTTTCAGCCAGAGCGGAAGCTCATCACTCTTCAGCCTGGGGCACACTCATCATTTCACTCGCTTCCGCATCCTTTAAACCTATTCTGTTTTCTCTTCCTTAGTCCTCTTTCTAGTAGAATACACGAATTTTACATCGCTTCTTATAAGCAAATACATGAGCAAACCAATAAGTAGGAGAGCTATTCCAAAACCCGTTTCTGCGGGAATCTGCATCATATATCCCCCATAAATCATTAATTTAGGAAGTATTAATACTTCGCTAAAAACCTAAAATAAATGTAACTGTTTTTTATTTCCCAAACACTCACCGTTCTAAAAACGAGAATTGATAGACCTCAGTAATTGAGACTATAAAGAAAGCTTACAAAGCCTCTTATTTACGATATAAGAAAAGAAGTGCTTTCTAATAAGAATAAAGGATTGGCTGAGAAGAAGCTAGGTATAAATGACTCTAAGAAATTAGATATGAGCAGCGAAAATGGGATCTTCCTCGAATTTGTTTAGAATAGATTTTACTCGGGAAAACTTGTGATGAGAAAACAAAGAAAAAGAAATAAAAAATATTGCTCTTTTTCCTAGAACTAGCTCTTTCGGAGTTTTCTCCAGACTACCCTGATTACTTGTGCAATGGCAACTGCTAAGAGACCAGTTATTATGGCTAGAATCTCAAAGTTTTCTCTGCACTGTACTGCTCTAGGGGTCAGGGTATATAGGACATTGAAAATACCTGCTGCGTCAAAGCAATGGAGCATATAGGCGGGTATCGGGGCAATAGCTTGGTGACCAGTTCCTTCTCCGTAGGTATAATGATCATTTGGCTGGGGTATGGGGAATGCAGAGGTGTATGGTACATGTATAGCGGGGGAGAAGGGATTGTAAATAAACCTTAAAGCGAGTTTCTTGAGCCAGCTTTCGTATTCTTTAGCCAATCCGAGGATACCCATGGTCTCAATGACGTTAAGAGTATTCAACTCCAAGTTTATGACCGCCCTTGAGAAAGCAAACTCGCGGTTCCACGTAATATACTTCCCCGGAAGCATTTTACCATCCATAGAAATACCTAAATAAATGAAGTATTCCCCAATATTCTCCCTCTCTGTATCGTTCAGCAGGTCTAGCCTATCGAGATAGTAAAGACTCATGACCCCTGCATAGATGTACGGAACCAATGTGCCGTTAACATCAATGGGATATGTCTCGCCAGGCTTACCGTAGGGGGATGGCTTAAAGAACCCCTTCTCAGTCTTACAAGCTAAGATGAATTCGATGACCTTAGAGACGTTAATCATGTCTAAGGCATCTAGGTAATAGAGGATGCCGAGGGCAAGAGATGTGGATAAGAGATTTGGCATAGTGAAGAATCTGTAAAAGGCGATTAACTCGCTATAGTACCCTCCATCAGTTAGTCCAGGGAACCATAGAGGTGCATAGGTCTTATTGGGAGGAGGAATCTCTCGAAATCCTCCAACAGTTTCGTTATAGCGATCAAGAACATATTCAATGACCGCGGTTCTGTTTATCCGATCCACAGCACCCCATAAGCTTAGAGCCCGAATTGTTAAGAACAAGAAATATGAGGCATTAGAAATAACGTATTTTTCTGGAGATATTCCATAGGGTTTAGTTACCCTCCAATTATTCTTTTCTAATTGGTTAATGAGCCAGTCGATTACCTCATTAAGCCTTACGCCCCTTAATACGTCAGGGAAATACTTCACCAAAGCCTTTAGACCGATCAAGTAATAAGCGGTCGACATGATCCATAATGAAGGTTTCTCACTAGGGGTTCTAAAGGAAAAATATGAAAAATTGTTTAATAGCCAGTCATCATACATCGTCATTCTCTGAATAAGGACATCAATAAATCTCTCATTGTTGTCTGGGACGACTATTAAAGACACTTGGTAAAAGGAGACACTGGTAACGAGGAAAATAACAGTAAAAGAAATAACCAGGAAAATCTTTCTTGACATTTTCTTTCCCCTCAGCAATATTTTAATAGTAAATATCTATGGAAACTTTTTGCCAAATTGTAGCGTGATGATCGAGAAGCATTACTTTACCTATTACACGCAAATGGGTGTTCTCATTAGCTTTTTCCCATTGAAGAAAGATAACGAGTTGGCTATACTTCGAAACTGGAACATCGTAACTGGGGACATATACCCATACCCGATTTTTACTGCCTTCTTTATTATCCGCCGCATCGTATAGAGTTAGGTTTTTACCTTCCCAATCACTAGCCTTGTAATATGTATATATAAGTGAGGCAACCCCGGCGGCAAAGCTCACTACAGCAAGATACGGAATAGTAACGCCAGCGAATATAGAATACGCCGTAGCGGCGGTTATTCCTGCTTTGATAATTTCTAATCCAGTCCCTACAGCTAGTAGGATATTATAATGTGTTTTTCTATAGGTTTCAACCACATCAGATGCTTTATAATTTGTACCTCTAGCACTGTCAAAACCAACGCAATCATCAGCTGAAATTTTGAGCCAAATGGATGAGTACGTATTTTCTTCTATAGCTTCTATACCCCATTTTTTGACCATCCTATATGGTCTTGAACAAAAGTCACTTGCATCAAAAACTATTGTAAAGAACATTTCTAATCCTCTATGCCCAGTGCCCGAGAACTCCCAATAATCAGCATATATTACTACTAATTTCATGTCTATGAAATCACTATACACTGCTTGTTTCACAAACTTACTTTTTGCTACATCTATGTACGCTCTGAAATCTTTGTCACTATATAATACTATCTCAAATTTTACTGCAGTGGCATCACTTGGTATTGTTCCGAGAGTTAATATTTCGTACCAAGTTGATGCATTTCCAGTTATTGATAAGTGAGCTTCCGCTGCTACATAAGTAGGATCAATTTCTCTTAGTCGTGCTTTACCGCTAATTATCTCCTTTTTACTCGCCTTTGTGTACCAACCCCTAATTTTTAATACATACGTGACTGTATGGGTCAAGTTTCCGTATTCAGTATTGCTGAATTCTAGATATAACTCGTCTCCAGGAATGATTATCACTGGTTTTTTATTACTACTTAGTCTGCTTTTTACATTCTTAAATCTTGAATGCCATGCTTTTACGAGAGGAAGTTCTCTGATATCATAGTTTGGTGCTGGCGCTGTATCAAGACCTACAAAATCTATCTTGTGCCTCGATGTAAAGACGATTTTTATTGTAATATTATCAGGTGTTAGGATATCCCCATATGGTGCCAAATCTACACCGTGGAAAGCCCATAGTTCTCTTGGATGGATCGTTGTAATATATATCCATTTACCCGTAATTGATAGGACATACATCTTTAATGAGAAAATAGTCTTTAGGTCTGCTCTTATTATGAGTTTTAGGTTATCCCTATTTGTTATGTTCCTGAAGGTTACGATTATAGATTCTCCTTTTCTACCCTCGTAGGCTAACTCATCAACCCATTTTAGATACCCCGTAATTTTTTCTCCTTTATCATTTAAAGCTAGACTTGGAGTTTTTATTGCAAAGGGGGTCCAAAACAGTACTTTTCCTCTGGAATCCACTGTAACATAATATTCTTTAGGATGAACTATACTGTACATTGATACGCTGTAGATAAAACTTTTTTCCCTCTCAAATTCTACGATCTTTACCTTAATACTTGATGACGAAATAGCATGTTGTAACACGTAATAATCTTCCACTATTACTGGCCAGAAATAGTCTTCAGATTGAGGCAAAATATTATTCTCAATCACGTATTCTGAACCATCCCAAGATAGAACGTATGGACAGCCACCACCTGGTGGTAAACTTTCAGTTTTTTCGTATAGGATCTTAGCATACGCACTTACATAATAATCCGGTGATGGCAATTTTATATTATAACCAAAGAGAACTGTTTGGCCTTTAGCTACATCTAATTTCTCACTATCTAATGCGTAAACCATGTCAAAAACATATATCTTATTCGAAGTAAGTATCGGTGTAGCGTACAGTGAATACGCAGGAGAAAGAGAATCTGTACTGGTAATGGATGCTCTCCCTGTTAATACCTTCCATCCATTAGTAGTGTTAAAATCCCAATTCTCTATTAGTTCGTAGACCCTTTTGCTTGGTATTCGAAATGTTTCAGCATGCAGATTTTTAATAAGCCATGTAGGGCTTATTAAAAGGAGAGTAAAAATTATGAGAAAAAAAAATTCTTTTAGTTTGCACCGCCACCACCACTTTTTCTCTCCATTATTAATGTTTTTAGTGGTGGTGGCTAGGTCATATATCACTATCTATACATATATCACTACTTATACATAGTTGTATCTATTTAATATTTACTGATGTAGTGGCTTTGTTTCAAATTTATCTTTTTGCCTCTTGTCCCGTCCGACCTTCTAAGCCTCTCTCAGCCGTTTAATTAGGGCTTAGTGC
>CAZFGR010000016.1:0-33908 GCA_964518475.1 uncultured Nitrososphaerota archaeon | reverse complement strand
GGTAAACTTTTATAAAGTGACTATGGTATGAGCATAACTTACTGGAACTCTGGTTGGGGCCGTGGTCTAGTGGTAGGACGCCCGGCTGACAACCGGGAGGACGGCGGTTCGATTCCGCCCGGCCCCACTACTGGGTTTGTGGGGTATGTTTTTTATTTCTCTGTAATAATATTTCTTCTTTCTCTGGTTGTTTGTTGGTGTTTTCCGTGGTTGGTGGCTGGAGGGTTTTTTTGTCTTCGAATGGGATTGTTTTCTCTGTTAATGGTTTGAATGTTGTTGCTGATCCTAGTGGGTCAGGTGTTGAGGTTTTTCCTGATGTTATTTTGGTTTCTCATGCTCATTCTGATCATGTTTCTGGTTTGTCAGATTTGTATAGGCCAGGCGTTCCTGTTGTAATGTCTAGGGAGACTTATCGTTTGTTAAGGCTTGACGGTTATAGGTTTAGATCCTCTGATGTACTTCTGGTTTCTCCTGGTGATGTTTTGGATATTTGTGGAGTTGAGGTTTCGGCTAAGCATGCAGGGCATGCCGTGGGGTCTTTGATGTTTGAGATTGATTTTGGTAGTGTTAGGTTTGGTTATACGGGTGATTTTAATTATGAGGATTCCGTGGTTATGAGGCGGGCTGATTTATTGGATTGTGATATTTTGGTAGTGGATTCGACTTATGGAATGCCTAAGTATAGTTTTCCGCCGCGTAGGATTTTGTATAGGTTAATAAGAGAGAGGTTGCGGGAGGCTGCTGAAGAAGGTTTTTTGCTTTCTCTTCATGGATATGCTTTAGGTAAGGGGCAGGAGCTTACTCGGCTGGCTTGGGAGTTTGTTGGGGGTACTATAAGTGTCGAGAGGTCTGTGGGGATTTACAACAGGGTGTTTGAGGAATCTATTGGTATGGCTTTGGGGAATTATAGCATTGGAGGATCTGCTGATGTGTTTGTAAGAAATATATTCTCTCCCCCAGCTCCCAGGGCTAAGAAATTTATTTTTACGGGCTGGGCTGTTTCTAGGAAATTCGGTAACGCGGTGGCTTTTCCTTTATCGGCTCATTCTAGCTTTTTGAGTCTAGTAGAATTTGTTGAAAGGGTAGATCCAGATGGCGTTTTGACGGTTTTTGGTTTCAATGATTTCTTTGCTAATTATTTAAGAAGGGAGCTGGGTATTCCCTCATATCCAATTCCTAGGATTCCTAGGGAGTTAGTTTTTAATAAGCTTAGAATGAGAGATCGGGGGGATAGTAGTCTTAAGAGATTTTTTAGGGGTTAAAAAGTTGGTAAAGTTTGAGAGGGAGTTTAGATCCGCTATTAAGATTTTGAACGCTGTTTTCCTGAAACATCAACCTCTAAGAGATGCTTTGTTTGGGAGACATCGGAGGGGGGTAGATTTTGATTTAGTATATAAAATGGTTCTTGAGACCATTAAGAGGCTGAATTACGTTGATGCTTGTATAGAAAAGTTTTCACGCAAAATAAGGGGTGGGTATAGGAATACTTTACGCTTAGCTATTGTGATGCGGAAGTTTTTGGGATTAAAGCCTCCGAAGTTACCAGCGGAGTTAGTGAGTATTTACCATAAGGCAATAGACTATGATCCACTGGAAGAGGTCCAAGATGAGCACGAATACTTAGCACTTAAGTATTATCATCCAACATGGTTTATCAAAGAGTTAATGAAAGTCATGAGTAAGGAGAGAGTTATTAAGATTCTAGAAGCTAATAACGTGCCTATTAAGAAAAAATTTGTGAGAGTAAATACATTAAGAATATCCCCTGACGAATTTAGATCCCGCTGGCCGATGCTTGGGAAGACAGAATTTCCGGATATTTTCGAGGCAAAGACATCGTATCTTAAGGAGATGTTGAGTTCTAAGGATTATGAAAATGGATTGTTTATTGTCCAAAATTTTTCCAGTGCTGCTGTAGTATACTCACTGAACCCCACAGGGGAGGATGTAATACTAGATGCCTGTGCAGCACCAGGAATAAAAGTTTCCCATATAGCATCTATCGTGAAAAACAAGGCCCTATTACTAGCTGTTGAGATAGATGCTAGAAGGGCACGAATGCTAAATAGTATTAAGAAGAAGTTAGGGAACGCGTTTGAAGTGATAATTGCTGATTCAACGAAACCACCTTTTAAGGAGAATATTTTCACAAAAATACTAGTAGATGCACCTTGTAGTGATTCGGGAATTTTTAGAGAACAGCCAGATCTTAAGTGGAGGATTAAAAAGAGGGACGTTCAGACGTACTCAACTCTTCAGAAAAAGATTTTGCAGGGAGTTTTGAAAACAATAAAGAAAGGAGGATTTATTGTATACTCAACATGCTCCCTAATGCCAAATGAGGGAGAAGAAGTTATACAGTGGGTTCTCGAACAATTCAATGAAATAGAGCTTGATACACTAAACCTGCCTAGAGCTGAGAGAGGTTATTCCACGTTTCCTTTTTGGAATAAAGTGGCTAGATTCTTCCCTGATAAGGATGTAAGCGGATTTTTCATAGCTAGGCTCATTAAGAATTAGCTTCTTATCAATTGAAAAACAATAACGAAGAAACCACAATTTTATATTCGCTTCACCTGACTTCTCTTTTACTCTATTACACACTAGATATTACTTACTATGTCAGTTGAGTCGGAATTTTGACTAACTCGTGTATGAGTGATAGCGGTATGAAAAAGATACTTGTAGTGGCTGAAAAACCCAGAGCTGCGGAACAAATAGCACGTGCTTTGGCAAGGAACAACAAGCAGGTGAAAAAAATTACAAAATCACCCGTACCGGTACTGGAGGTAAAAACGAACTCGAAAATATACAGAATCACAAGTGTTAAGGGACACATATTCACGACAGAATTTTCTAGAAAAATCCACGAAAAAAAGTGGCGCGATGTAGATCCTAAGTATCTTCTAACGAAAGCTCCACTCGTTAAGATAGTTAGGCTGGAGTCTCGCCACATTATAGGAATCTTAAAGAGAGAATGTAGAAAAGCAGACATTTTAATCATCGCAACAGATTTTGACAGAGAAGGAGAAAATATAGGAATGCAAGTGGCGGAGTTAATTGCTAAGAAAGTAAATCCTAGGATAATCATTAAAAGAGCGAGATTTAGTTCGCTAACAAGAGAAGAGATCAGAAGGGCATTCGAGGAGAAAAATCTTACCGGATTGGACAGAAATAAAATCGATGCATCGGAGACAAGGCAAGAACTAGATCTAAGATATGGAGTAGCTTTTACTAGATTAGCTACATTAAAGTTACATGAGAGAGTTAGAGGAGTAAAACTGCCCTTATTATCTATTGGTCCCTGTCAAACTCCGACACTAGGTTTAATCGTTAGGAGATATCTTGAACACTTAGAATCAAAGAAAGAGGCTGAAAAGAATAAGATCTTCAAGATATACGCCTTGTGTAGGATCAACTCACAAGCATTAAGGTTTGAACTATCAAGAACGTTTCGAAGCATTGATGATGCACGCAAGTACCTTGAATCGTTGAGAAACAATACTAAAAGGATCAAAATAATCGATGTAGAAAGGAAAATAATTAAGGTTCCCCGGCCCCTACCTCTCAACACAAATAGATTAGCAGCTCTAGCTTCAAAATATCTGGGACTAAGTGCGCGTAAAACCCTTAACCTTGCTGAGAAGCTGTATCTTGAAGGTTTGATCTCTTATCCACGGACAGAAACCGAGGTCTATACTAAAGAAGTGTTAAGAGAGGTCTGGAAAGTTCTTGATGAAATGAAAAGAAAGAGATTTATCTCAGAGAGCCATAAACCGCAATCTCCTAAACAAGGGAGAAAAAATGATCATGCTCATCCACCAATTCACCCAAAAAGGTTTGTTGCGATAGAAACTGTTGAGAGGAGACTCGGAAAAGATGCTGCTAAGTTATATGAGCTCATATGTAGACATTTCGCAGCGAACTTCTCATCAGACGCGTTTATAGAAGAGATTCGGTTCAAGGGAGAAGATCAAGATGGTAATCAATACACATCCAAGATAAGGATGATGAAAGAGCTAGGTTTTCTCAGAATATACAAATACGCGGATATTTTGAAAGAAACGAGGAACATTAGTAAGGAAAGTCTAGAAAATATGTTAAAGAGTGAAGGGAAGGATGTTATAGTAGATCGCTTTGAAGTCGAAGAGAAGAAAATGAAAATAATTCAACCTATTTCAGAGAGCGAATTGATCAAGTTAATGGAGAAACTTGGTATAGGAACAGACGCTACATTTGCAGAGCATATTCACAAGAATATTGAGAGGGGTTACGTAATAAGACGTGGAGGTAAGTTGATCCCGACACCTTACGGAATAGCTATAGCTCGGGCTCTGGAAGAATTAGTGCCAGAAGTGATAGATCCAAAGATTAGGTCTAAAATAGAAGCTTATTTTAAATCTGTTGAAGAGGGTAAAATGAGTAAAAGGGAAGTTGTTGAAAAAGCAATAGCAAACTTTGTTAAAATATACGATCGCTTTAAGAAAAACATACATTTGTTTATTGAGCACGTGATCCGAGGACTAAAAGATACGGGTATTGAATATTTTAGGAGACTGAAAAAGAGAAGATGGTGTCATGATTAATTATTTATCTTGGCTAGCCACGATTGAGATAGTGGGGATCAACAATGGTTTTTGGAGGAATTATCGAGTGGATAAGGGCAAATTTTGGAACGCCTCCATACGCGGGGCTATTTATTATGATAGTATCCATCTTTTTAGCAGTGATTTATGCTCTTATACAGCAATTGGTTATAGACTTTCATAAGGTAAGGATATACAATGAGAGGATTAAGAAGTGGCGAGCTAAGTACAAACGCGCAATGAAAACGGGGAATCCTCGTCTCTTAAGCGAAGTGAATAAGGAGAAAGAATATATCATGAAACTTCAAATGGAACTTTCATCTGAACAATTTAAGCCACTATTAATATCCTTCCTGCTTTTCATAATAGTCTTTAATATCATCATGACTGCGTATGGTAGAAATCCCGTTATTCAAATGCCATTCAGAATTCCAGTAAACTGGTTTGGTCCTTCGAGTGATCATTACACGTTAATGAATGCTTTTTGGTGGTACTTTATAAGTTATCTAGCGGTATCTGCTCTGATTAATGCAATATTAAAACTTCTAGGTCGAAGACCATTTTAAGAAAAGTATGTATGAGAGTAATATTTTTTAATCAAGTGGCAAGACCTTATGAGATAAAACATGAAATATCGATAGGGGGTACTCGATAATGCCTAGACCACGTTACAGAACTAGATCTCTCAGAAAAGTGTTCGTGAGAACGCCTGGGGGTAGACTCGTTATTCATTACGAAAAAAGACATAAGAGCTGGTATAAATGTGCAATTTGTGGAAGACCATTAGCTGGAGTCCCGAGAGAACCAGAAAAATATCCAAAATCAAGCAGAAGACCAGAAAGACCGTATGGCGGCTACCTATGTGCTGAGTGCTTAAGACGAGAACTAACTCTAGAAGTAATCCGTAAGTATGCTCCAAACATTGGCAAATCTATGTAAGGGATAAAATATTGGAGATATTTTAGAGGGACTTAGTCTCTTAATGATTTAATATTCAGCAAAGCTAGAGTAATAATATACTTACTTCTATCTTTTGTTTACTACAAAGGCAAGCTTTACTACTTTAATGGACAAGTTATAAGCAAAAAGATGTGGTGACGAACTTGATAATCATAGCTATTAGTGGGCCTCATGGCTCTGGAAAATCGACAATTGCAAAAGCTATTGCCAAAGAACTTAATTTAAGATATGTTTCTGCTGGAGAAATTTTTCGGAAAAAAGCTAAGGAGCTCGGACTTGATATTATAGAATTCTCGAAATACGTAGCAGAACATCCTGAGATAGATATCGAGATTGACGAAGAGATGAAGAAAGAAGCACGGAAAGGAAATGTTGTTCTGGACTCTCAACTAGCGTACTGGATGGTTAGAGAACTCAATCCTATTTCGATATTAGTAATAGCTAATAAGGAGGATAGGATTCGAAGAATTATGCAGCGTGAAGGAGTATCATATGAAAAAGCTAAAGAAGATGTCGAAATTAGGGATCGTATCGAAAAAGAAAGATTTAAACGGCTTTATGGAGTTGATCTTTGGAATTTAAATGATTTTCATGTCGTGATAAATACCTCAAAGCTAACTAAAGAAGAAAGTATAAAAGTTGCCGTAAGTGTATGTAAAGCGTTGCTTGAGGGAGGAGAACAAAATGAGTAGGTTAATAGACATTGGTAGAGTAATAGTGATTCTCCGAGGCAGAAGGGCTGGTAAGAAGGCAGTTGTTGTTGATATAATTGATGAAAACTTTGTAATGATTACAGGACCTAAAGAGCTGAATGGTGTAAAAAGACGGCGAATGAATGTTGATCATATAATGCCTCTCGCAGTAAAACTAGATATTCCGAGAGGAGCTAGTGACGAAGAAGTTCTTAAAGCTATAAAGGAGAGGGGACTAGAGAGTCTCATGAAAGAAGAGGTAAAAATCCCAGCTCATAGGCTCTAGAAGTAGTCTATTTCTCGGCTCAAAGCGAGCATAATTTTTTAAAGATTCTTAATAGTTTGATACTAGATCATATTTCAATTTCAAATTCTTTATTTTCTTGTACTATCCAAGCAACCATACTGTCGATTTCATCCTCGCTATCGCCTATGATCTCAATCACTATGGGGCCTAATGGGCTCTCGTTTCTCGTTTCACAGAAACTTATTTTTCCCACATAAGCGACTTGTTTGTTAATCAGAAGGTACGTCCTTTTCCCCACACGATTTTTAAAAAGTAACATACGCGCTAAGTCTCTTGATCTGCCTTTTATCTTATTACGAAGTTTTCTCAGGATGCTTAAGTCACCCTCTATCACTATGTCTACAAAATACTCCCGAGATTTTCTCTTCATGTTTACATTTTCTTCAAAGTCGGAAATATTCTTTAAAGCTCGAAGAACTTTTTCCTCATTCTCTGTAGGGTTTACTGTACATTGTAATCGTACTTTTATCGGCAATTTGCGTTTTCCTCCTTTAATAAGCGTTTTAGAAATTCAATACATTCATTAAAAAACTCATTGTAACTCTTATCCTTATTAATCAATATTTCATCAGCCAATGCAATAACATCCCCTAGGCCAAAAGAGAGCTCTCGCAGATCGCGTTTTATTAATTTTTCTACTTCTGAGGGATCATCTAATCTTTTTCGATTTAGAAGACGCTTATATCTAATTTCTGGAGGTGCATGCACAGCTATGACAATGAGTCTATCGAAGAACTTTTTAAACGTATTAATTTCTGCCAGACTTCTCACACCGTCGATAGCAATAAATATTTTCTCTGATGAAGGAGATTGTGGCAATATTTTTTCTCGTATGTGTTCAATTGTAAGCTTTGCTACAATATCATCGCCAAATGTTTTTCTCAATTCCGTAGCAACCTTACCTACATTCTCTGGAGTGAGCGATAAGCCTCTTTTCTTTGTTTCTTGAAAGATAATTTCACCCATGGACACTACGGGAATTCCTAACTTTTTTGCAGCATTAGCTAATGTACTTTTACCAGCTCCCGGCATTCCTGTAATAGCGATACCAATAAGCATAATCATCACGCATATTATCATTCTTTTTCTTAATGAATGAGGGATATCATGATATTTAGTGAAGATTAGCTAGATGAATGTGGACGCAAATAAGGGCTCAAAAAGGTTAAGTTTTTAAGGGTTTTATTTTGATAGCCTATTTCATTAACAAGTGGTATAATTATTTATCTCATGGTGATTTAATTGACGCATGGATCCCTTGATAAGGCTGGGAAAGTAAGAAGGGCGACTCTTGAAGCAATGAAAGCGTTAGGTATTGTACCAAAGGAGAGACATACTCCTCCTCCTAGAGTTAATAATCGAGAGAAATACTACAAAAGATTTGTCTTAGGATTAAGATGGGGACAACCAAAGAGGAGAAGGTAAGACTCGTAAAGAATGTAGTGGACCTTCTCTAACCAATTCTAAATGTTACTAATGTCTTAAGATTTTAATCTAACACGTAGTATTCCTCAATGTTTACTTTCACAATTATTTTCGAAAAAAGAGATACATGCGAAAATTTAAATCGATATTTCAGCTTTTTCTTACAATTAGTTGTTCATGTTTATATTAACTGTAGAATCTCTCAGCAAGCTGAGCAAGATGACTAATAAGGGAAAAAGTAAAAAAGAAGAAAGTAAATTGAACGGAGATTTAGAAGTAATGGATGAGAAAAAACTGAGACAAGAGGCATTGAAAGAGTTAACAGCATTGCCTGGTATTGGAAGAAGTATAGCTGTTAAACTTATTGATGCTGGTTATACGTCTCTGAAACTAATAGCGGTTACATCTCCTCGTATATTAGCAGAAGAGGTAGGAATTGGCGAAAAATCAGCAGAGAAAATAGTTAATGCAGCTAGAGAAGCGCTGAAATTGGAATTTCAAACAGCGCTAGATTTTCTTAAGAAGAGAAAGAATGTAAAGAGAATAACGACTGGATCAAGAGCTTTAGACGAACTACTAGGTGGAGGAGTAGAAACCCAAGCAATTACAGAGTTTTATGGAGAGTATAGAACAGGTAAAACGCAGATCTGTCATACGTTAGCAGTTACTGTTCAGCTACCGGAAGAGGAGGGCGGGTTAGGGGGGAGAGCCCTCTATGTAGATACTGAAGGAACTTTTAGACCAGAACGAGTCGTACCAATAGCTAAGCGATTTGGGCTAGACCCCGAAGAAGTATTGAAAAATATCATCGTAGCACGAGTTTTTTCTACAGATCATCAAATGGAGACTATTAGAAGAGCTAAGAAGTTTATCCAGACACAAAATATTGAGCTAATAATTGTAGATTCTCTTACCAATCATTTTAGGGCAGAGTATGTTGGGATAGATACACTTGCTGTTAGGCAGCAAAAATTAAATGTACATATCCACGATTTACATAGGATTGCGTTCGCGTTCGATGTAGCTGTGGTTGTTACTAATCAGGTTGTCACTAACCCTGCAACATTCTTTGGTAATCCGGTGCACGCGATTGGGGGACATATTTTAGCACATAATGTTACGACAAGAGTATCCTTAAGAAAGGGTAAGGGTAACAAAAGAATCGCAAAACTGGAGGATAGCCCATACTTGCCAGAGAGCGAAGTTGTTTTTGAAATCGCTGATGACGGAATTAGAGATGCGGAAGACGTAGAATAGTCCTTCCATAAAAGAAATAAGGCAAAAATAATGCTAATAGGCCTTAGTAGTATTATGGGAGAAGATTACTTTTCTTCCTTAATGAGACATTAGCATATTCTATAATCTTTTTGGCTAGCTTTTCTCCGATACCGGGGATCAGAGATAATCGTGCTACAGATGCCTTAGCTAGTTTTTCCAGACTATCGAATCCATACTGCTTAAGTCTGCGAGCGCGTACGCGGCCGATCTCGGGAATTTTAACAAGTTCTAGTAAGTCTTCAGTAACTCCATATTCTATACGACTTCTTAGAATGTCTATTCTCTTTATAACTGGTGGAGGAAGCCTTAAGATGCTAGCTAGTTCTTTAGCACAATATAATAGCCATTCACTAATCCTAATAAGCTCTCTAAAATCACCTCCACTAAAGTTAGGAGAGAATGGTGTTAAAATGTCCTTTACTGGTACTTCATTTATCCATAGAAATAGTAAAGACGTGATACCTATAGCAGACAGTAATTCCTCTTCTGCAGGAGATAATTCTATGTACTGCCTCTTAGAAAGTTTTTCTAAAACGTTCAGTATCTTCTTAGGAATAAGGGGTGGAAGTATATTGTCGTTTTTAAAGCTAGAGAGCGTCTCTAATATAAATTTCGCAAGAGTTTTTATGTTGCTTAATAATTTAGCCCGCATCGGGGCCAAATCTGGTGTCCGACTTATTGCCAAAAGTAACTCGGAGATTCTCTCTTTTCCCATTTCTTTCCAGTGCAATAGAACTTCGATTATCTCTCGAGCCGATACTGGATCAAGATATAGCTGAGAGATTTTCCTTCCTATTAGGGTTGGCTGAAAATATAGTTCAGTATCATTTTTTAGTTTCTTAGTTGCCTCGTTCGGTTGTAATTTCCTACCTTCTTTAAAAACCTCCAAATATCCCCATGAAATAAGTTCTTGGAGACATCTTATCAGATTATCCTCCAAAGATACTAAAGCATAAAGATCATTTCGCCTTAATGCTTGCCAATAATAAAACGTTCGTTTAAAGAATGATAGAACATCCTTTAAACTGGGCTTTATGTCGGCTTCGGAAACAATATATGCGAGTACTTGTGAACGTAAAATAGGAAGATGAGCACCTAAGAAAGAACTTATGGGCTCTGGTTGACCAAAAATATAGTGATCGAAAAATTCTATGAGTTCCTGTTCTTTACTAGCTATTAAGACTGATTCACCTACAGTGTCTAACCCAGGGCGTCCAGCTCTTCCAGCTCTTTGTTTATAATGAGCAACACTAATGAGGACATTTCTACCCAGTATTGGATCGTACATGATATGCTCAATAACTACTCGCCGAGCTGGTAGGTTTATGCCAGCTCCTAGCGTGGGTGTGGCTACTATTACACCTATTTTTCTATCCCTAAAGGCTTTTTCCACTATAGCTCTTTCCTCCCTAGTTAAGCCAGCATGATGGAAAGCTACTCCTCTTTTTAAAACATTCGCTAAATTTTCTGTTAATGGTGTAATTTCATCTACAGTATTAAGTAATTCACGAGCAATTTTTGGAGCGTCTGGGAATAGCTTTGTAAGACCAGTTTTTTCGAGCATGTTTGCTATTTTTTCCGCAGTTGTTTGTGATAGTTTCCTAGAACGGCGGAATATCAATATTTGCCAGCTAATACCATATTTTTTTGCTGAGGATAAAAGATCATAGGTTAAATCAAGGATGTATTTTGAAAAGCCTTTACCGCTAAGAGGCGCTTTTCTAATAGAATAAAAGCCTATCTTCCCGTGTCCTAACCTATCATAAAATATGTTCATTAGTGTTTCTGAAAGATTATCATGCGAAAGCTCTCGTTTTATTATCTTACCGAAGCCTTCTCTCACTTCCTCTATCTCTATAGATGGTCCAAGGACGCTTTTTAACATATCTTTAAGTTTTTTCTCAGAGAAAAAAGAGTAGATGCTTGTCTGACTCGGGGTTCTTTCCGAGTTTTCATTAGGCGTTTTAATTAAGATCTCTTCGGCTTCTTCTGGTTTTGGATCATAGTAATATATTTTAGTGGCCTTGGGGAGATACACACCCTCTAGAAGTTTCACTGGCCTATAATTGCTTTGAATTATTTCAGCTCCTAACCATTCAGCAAGTTCTTCTGGATTAGAAATAGTGGCGGAAAGAGCAATTATTTGAATGTTTAATTCACGAAATTTTGTTACTACAGCGTCCAGAAGAGCTCCGCGGTCACTTTCCCCTATTAAGTGTATCTCATCAATAACTATAAGGCCAACATTAGATAACCAAGAAGGTTTTTCACGTCTTATCATATCTGCTTTCTCATACGTTACTATCATTAGGTCATATTCGTGTCCCAGACGTTTAATCGAGATTTCGCGGTAATCTCCCGTAGATATCCCAAGTCTTACAAATGGATATCTTTGCTCTAACGTATTTTTTAGCTCTTCAGCTAATGCTTTATAGGGTACTAGGAAAAGGCTCTTCTTTTTACGCTGAATAAAATTCGTAGTGGCTAATAATTCACCAACGAGAGTTTTTCCGGATCCTGTCGGAGCTATGACTAGGAGATTTTTACCTTGAAGGCCTACTTCTAAAGCCTTTACCTGAAATTGTCGAAGTCTAATAATCCCAAGTGACGATAATCTATCAATTATCATTGGAGGCAGGAGATAGTCGAGTTTTCTTATGTCTATCCCTTCTTCGATATCCTCTGATACCATTAGATGCACCACAAGTTGGTTAGATTTTGCTAATATGGTGGAAAGTACTTGGTTTCACTTTAACAAACTAATGAAGATGGTACATCCTTAAAATATTTCTTAAGAGTGCTTAAAGGGACAACATAGAATGAGCTAAAGACATACTTTGATAATAAGAGGGTCATCATTTTTCTGATGATAAGTTTAAAATACATTTGAAGCGATAGCTAAAGAGGATGTATAGTTAAAGGAATTCTAAGCATGGTGAAGGTGCAATAAAATGGCGAAAGAACTGCTAGAGGAGGTTCAGATCGCACTAAAAATACCAGAAGAAGTGCAAAAAGTGTTAACGGCTACACCCGAGGAATTAGTTGATAAGGATCTAAGACAATTATCTCGAGAATTAAGCAAAAAATTTCATGAACTAAGAGAGATTTCTCGAAAATTAATTGAGAAAAGAAGAGAATTGATATCTATATTAAGGGATGAGCGAGCTAAGAGGAATGAATTAAATGAGAAAGTCAGAGAAGTAGCGCAAGCTATTAGACAGCTGCGAGAGCGCAGAAGAGAGCTTCAGAAATTTATTAATGAGAAAAGAAATGAAGGCAATCAGATTCGGGAAAAAATAAAGGAGCTAAGTAAGCAAGTGGAAAGTATTGAGCGTGAAATAAAGGGATTTAATAGGAGAGAGTTACAAAGGCTTCAGGCTCAGATAGAACGGCTAGAATGGGCTTTACAAACGCAGACATTGCCTGATATCATAGAGAAAAGAATAACAGAACGTATTTTAAGATTGTCGGAGAAGCTAAAAATTTTGAAACAACAAGAGGAACAATGGAAGCAATTGCAGAAGCTAAGACAAGAGTTGGAGAAGTATAAATCTGACTTAACGGCAATAAGGAGATCCTTAGCTATTTACTACGAAGAAAGAAGACGAATAGATGAAAAAATAGCGGAACTTGCAAAAATAAGGGATGAGAAAAAGAGTGAAGCAGATCAACATCATGCAAAAGTTCAGGAGATTCGTGAAGAAATAGCTAAAATAAATGACGCTCTAGCGAAAATACGGGATATCCGGCAAAAAATAATGCTAACACTAAGAAGGATCAGTAAACTTAGAGAAGAAAAAGAAGAACTGAGAAGAAAAGAAGAGCTTAAGAAACTAATACAACGAAGATTACAAGAGATTCGAGCTAAAATCATGGAAGAGGGCAAACTCGACTATAGAGACTTGGAATTTTTGGTTGAGCACGGATTACTCACGGATGAATTTCTGGAGCAGTTTTTGCAGATGAGTGAAGAAGAACAAGCAGAGGTGCTTCTGGAGGGATTAGAGGGAGAGTTAGAAGAAAGAGAAGAGATGGACGAAGAAGTTACATAATTTACTATTCTTGATTCCTTTAGAGGCTTAGCAAGACTCTTCTGAGGTACTTTAAAGTATCTGTTTCTTTTCCTCCTTTCTTGCTTTTCGCAATTCGATCTAGTAGTTCCAGACATAAAGTAAATGATATATTAAAAATCGAGGAACAAGTCTTTTCTTGTAATGAGGTGTTTATTTCTATATTCGGTGCCGCTGAATCAATGAAAAGGAAATTTAAATGAGGTAGTAAGAACGATATTTTCGTTAATGTTTTTTGTGTAAAATATTGGACAGCATAACGTGGTTCTGAACTAACAATAATTGCTTTCTCACTTAACCCTTTTATCCGTATTTCTTTCAATTCAGCCAGGTACGGCATCAATTTGTTTATCAACTTTTTTCTGTGACGAGGTATGATATAGACAGGTACTACTGGCGAGGGAGCCTCTAAATTAGCTCGAATTATTAAAATGTCTGGGAGAGGTTTGAATAGCCTATACAGATAGTAAACGTAAGTGCGACGTTCAATTAGAGAGATTTCAGCATTTATTGTTGATGGGGGCTCTGTAATCTTAATTGTATAATTGATTGATAATTTTGATCTTAGGAGTTTATGATCCGCGAGTTTGTTACTTAAAACTGTTTTCTGTATTTTTCTAAGACTTTTAATGTAAGTATTAACGGCTCGTTTAAGATCTTTCTCCCCTTTTATGTACGAGATAAGGAATGGAAGAATAACTATAAGGATAAATGGTATCATGAAGACTATGAAAAAATAAAGAAATTCTTGGGAGAGATACTCCATAGAATCACCTCAACAATTAGTATAAAAATAATCTAGAATTGGTGTTAAGATTTAAGTAGTGAGCGATTGAAGAATAGTTAGTTTATTAGGATAGGATAGCAATAGGCAGGGATCCCTAGAAAATAAAAATTGACTAAACATGCCGGGGTTGCCGAGTTGGAACGGCGCCGGCCTGGAGAGCCGGTGGCGATTACGCCTCGCGGGTTCGAGTCCCGCCCCCGGCACTAGCTCTTCTAGCTCCCTGCTCCATCGGCATTAAATGTTGAGACTATACGTTGTTTTTGAGAAGAAGTTGAAAAATAAGTTGTTTTAAGAAGGACGTAAAGTAGTCCCTAACGGAGTGTAAATGCGAATGGGACGATTAACAACTGTTAGAAATATAGTAATTGTTAGGGACGAAGTCGAAAGTATTCAACCTATTAAAGAGGAGCCAGCAATATTTGTTAATCCTGGTTTTCTTGTTATAGGAGATCTTCATATTGGTGCTATTATATCGAAAGATTTCGCATTTCATAGAACATTCGTTGAAAACCTTATTGAGCGGGTAAAAAAATTAAGGGATCTTGTAAAGGCTCATAAACTTATTCTGACGGGGGATATAAAAGAGAGAATTGGGCCACTTAAGTCTAGGGTAGAGAGGGAGATGATAGAACTTTTTCTAAGAGAAGTTTTGAAAATTTTTGATAAGATCTTTATCGTTAAAGGAAATCATGATGGTCGTATTGAGGAAATTCTCTTAGAAAAAGAATATGCATCAAAAGTGGTTATTGCAAAGAGTGTTTTAATACAGCCGCGTAAGAGTGCAAGGCCTATAATAATTACTCATGGGCATATGAAGTTAGATAAGGGGCTTTTTGAGAAATATCGAAAAGGGCTGATAGTTATTTCTTCTCATATGCATCCCGCCGTCTCAATTGCGCCAGGAATAAAAGTGAAGGTGTGGGCGATTTTTGATATTGAATTTTTGAAGAGAAAATATAAATGGATTATAATGCCTGCTTTTAGCGAAATAATAGTAGGAAGTGATCTAAGGGCATTGCCAAAAAATGAAATATTAGCTAGATCTCCCTTTCCGTCTCTTCAAGCAAAAATTCTTAATAGAAGTTTTCTCTTGTTGGATTTAACGCCAATTATGGATTAAAGGGGTAGCTCTATGAGTCACTATGAAAAAGCAAGTAATGCCAAGAATCTATTTGAACGAGTATTTTTGGGTAAAACACGTATCGAAAAAATGCTTAGTGTGTACATGCTCGTGACTGGAGTATTAACGATAATTAGCTTTGGATACTGGTATATAATGAAGATTCAAGGGAGAGCAGTATTTTTTCTCCTTACCGTGGTTCTTCTATTTAGTACTAGTTTATCCCTGCGTGTGCAACTTCTTAAAGAGAAATTAAGGCTCGATACTAGAGCGAAGGAATTTGCAGAAAAATTAGAAATCACTCTAGAAGAAGCGAAAGCTCTGCTAGAAGCGGAAGTAGAAACAAAAGTTTACAAGAAATGGATGTTGATCCTATTAACCACGATCATTCTAGGGATCTTAATTTTAAGCATCTTCCCCGTTTAGGTAGAACACACGGCTTTAATCCCATTAATCCGTTTAAGAAGTGTCTCATTATATTACGGTTTAACAAGGATTTGCATCCATAAGTTTTATGACAGCGTTTGAGGAACTTTAAGAAATATAGGAGAGAGAGTTTAGTAAGAGAGGAGATAGAATGAAAGAAATCCCCCGTGATAACTGGAAGAACTTTTCTGGATGGTATGAAAACGTACTGCTGAAAGCAGAAATTTACGATTATCGGTATCCAGTAAAAGGAACGGGGGTGTGGCTTCCGTATGGTTTCGAGTTAAGAGAAAGAGTCTATAATTATTTAAAAGAACTGCAAAAAAGGGCGGGTTATAGGGAGGTCTTATTTCCAACATTAATTCCTGAGGATCTATTCAGGAAAGAGAGCGAGCATGTGGCATCATTTGAGAAAGAGGTATTTTGGGTTACTAGAGGTGGTAGTAAAGAATTAGACAGAAAATACGTTTTAAGACCTACATCAGAAACAGCTATGTATTATATGTTCTCTTTGTGGCTTAATAGTTATTCGGATCTGCCTCTTCGAATCTTCCAAATAGTTAACGTATTTAGATATGAAACAGAGGCTACACATCCTCTCTATAGAGAGCGCGAAATTACGACTTTCTTTGAAAGTCATTCAGCGTTTGCGACTGCTGAAGAAAATGAGAAAGAAGTAAAAAAAGCGGTAAGTATCTATAAGGAGTTCTTTGATTGGTTAGGTATCCCTGCGTTAATAACGAGAAGGCCCAATTGGGATAAATTCCCTGGGGCTGTCTACACAATAGCATTTGATACAATCTTACCAAATGGAAGGACGCTGCAAATAGGTACTGTCCATAATCTTGGTCAAAACTTCTCTAAGGCGTTTGACATCAAAGTTCAAATGCCCAATGGACGCATTGAATACGTATGGCAAATGTGTTTTGGTGTTTCGGGTCGAGTGATTACGGCCTTACTTGCAATACATGGAGATGATCACGGGCCTGTATTCCCCCCGCATGTAGCACCTATACAAATCGTTGTCATCCCAATTCTCTACAAAGATTTCGAAAAAGAAATTATGCAAAAAGCTAGAGAAATCTCGGAGAAATTAATCAAAAAAGGATTTCGGTGCGTTCTCGATGATTCACCAGATACACCTGGTTCGAAGTACTATAAATGGGAATTAAAGGGAGTTCCATTAAGAATTGAGATAGGGCCTAAAGATCTCCAGAAAGGATCAGTTACAATTGTCCGAAGGGATACATTAGAACGTTATAACGTCAGAGAAAATGAATTCATAGAGAAAACTAAGGAGATCCTTAGCAGAATGTGGGAGGATATGAAAAGAAGAGCAATCGAATTTTTTGAAAGTATGATCAAGAACGTAAGAAACGTTGAGGAAGCTATTAGTACGATAAATAATGGATATGTTGTAGAAGCTGATTGGTGTGGCTCGGAGGAATGTGGGATGGAATTACAGGAGGAAGTGGAGGCAAGATTGCTAGGAATTCGTTTGGATCAAGATTTAAATCCAAAGAAAGCTTCTAGCCCTACTTGTATAAATTGTGATAAACCAGCTAAATATAAAATTGTGATTGCAAGAACTTACTGAGGATTGATGCTGAATGGATAGTCTGAAATTTTTAGTTAACTTTCTCTCAAAGTATAGCAAGATAGTAGGTTGGCTCTTACTAGTTTTTGCCTTCATACTATTTATATATGAAGTTGCAGCGACAACCGCTTCCTCTAAACGAGTATATAGAATAAAGATCTTAGGGCATATTTTACTTATATCCGTAATTCTGGGAGTTGCGGTAGCCTTTTTAATAATTTCTTATTCCTAAAAATTTAGTGGGTATTTGCTTGCTTTAGAAGCTGTGAAATCTTAGCTAGGACACTAGATATTCTTCTCCAATGGCTTCCCTTCCAATAGACTTTTCCGCAACTATTACATACATAAAATTCCGTGGAATACTGCCACGAGTTTTCTGGAACTAGCAATCTGATTTTTGCTTCGGTTATTTGTTTTAATAATCCATTACACACTGGACATCTCGGAGAACTCGAATATATTGGTAGTTGCTTCACGTTAACTTTTGAAAGAATTGTATACAAAGTGGAGACTATGTCAGAAATATTACTGTATAGTAAAATCGCTTTAACACCATAATATCTAGCACGCGTGTAAAGTTCAGTGTCTCTTGTAACTAAGATCCTATCTTCGAGTAATGCTATTCTTATGATATAGGTATCAAATCTTTTGTTCTCCCTAATGTTCTCCTTTTTCCTAATTTCCTGAGCATATACTGTATCGAACCCTAATATTCGAAGCCATCTTGCTAGATTCCCTAACATCTCATCAACTATGAATTTTATCTCTTTCGTGGGAGACATAAAGGGTACCATAATGCATTGCATGGTAATGATGTAATAGATTGACTTACATGAATTGTGGTAAATATAAGATATAATACAAATACTGTATAAAACTAAAAATACCACATCTCATTACGCATAGACTGAAACATCAAACAGTTTTCCTGTTATAGTTATTAGCTCGCTTAAAAGACTTAATTTAATAAGTAGCGATAAAATTGACGAAAACGTAGCATCTATAATTTCATTACTTAGCACTCGTAACAATACTCGAAGAACTCAGTGTTAAATGACTAAGATACATTTGTAGTAGCTCTTTGGAAATATGATAAAGAAGGAATTTATCATCATATGGATGTTGTTCTACAGTTAAGGGGATTTAGTATGGAAAATCAACGTGCTGTGGTAGCGATGTTAAGAAGGCCGGGCGAGAAATTCTGGCGCCTAAAATTAGAGGAACTTAAGAGATTAGCAGAATCTGCTGGTTATGAGGTACTAAAAGAAATTGTGCAAGTTAAAGAGGCGCCTAAGGCTGCTACTTTATTTGGGAGGGGAAAAATAGCGGAAATTCGTGAAATCATGGAAACACTTCATGCGGACACGTTAATAGTCTATAATGATCTTAAAAGTATCCAAAAAGTAAATCTAGAACTGCTTGTAGGGAGACGTGTTATCGATAGATATGATTTGACGCTAGAAATTTTCTCTAAGAATGCAAGTGATGCTGTGGCTAAATTACAAATAGAACTCGCGAAAATTCAGAAAGAACTGCCCTACGTTCGCTTAATAACTTCGATGGTGCATATGCGTGATAGACCCTTTATAAAAGCGGGTGGAGAATATGGATGGAAACCTAAGGTAGCAGAGTTACGGCGTAGGATGCGTAGATTAAGGGAAGAAATTAAACGTTACCGCGAGGAGAAATTGCGGCAAATTTATGAGCGAAAAGAGAGGGGTTTTAAGATCGTGTGTATTGTTGGTTATTATAATGCTGGAAAAACAACTTTATTCAACGCACTTACGGGGCTAGATAAACCAGTCAGTGATATGCCCTTTACGACTCTCTCAAGTAAATATGCTAAGTTAAAAGGAGCTGAAAGAATATTGCTCGTGGATACTATTGGCTTCGTAGTTGATTTAAACCCCCGTATTATAAAGTCTTTTGAAATAAACGTTGATGACATGCGTTTTGCTGATGCACTTGTGCTATTACTAGATGTTTCTGATAAAACTGAGCTTTTTAGGATGAAAGTTGAAACATCTCTGAAAATTTTAAAAGATACTGGAGCACTAGCTGGTAATAAACCAGTAATTGTTGGTCTTAATAAAATAGATAAAATAACTGATAGAATTGAGATAGAAACCAAGAAAATGATTGTAGAAGAACTTTATGAAAAAATGTCGGGAAAAAAATTGGAGAAAACATAGTTGAACTTTCAGCAAAAAGTGGAATTGGACTTGAAAAATTAGTAAATAAACTAATCGATATTCTCAAATTGGGCTAATAGCTGATTAGTGAATAAAATATAAACTGAAATGATGTTTATATATTTCTGAAGAAGGAATTAACGGGTTCTCTTTTGACGATTTCATTTTTTAGGTTTGTTTGCATTAACCTGATTACTTCGTCATTAGATAAATCATGTCCCAGTAACCAACCAAGTTTTACATAAGCGACTTCGGGCAGCATACCATCAGCTGGTACAACTCCAATTTTCTTTAATATGCGACCACGTTCATAGACATTAAGATTCACTGGCCCCCATAAGCATTGAGTAGTCATGAAGAATAGCGTCTCTTCTTGAATACCTCTTTGAATAGTAGAGAGAAGCTTATGAGGTACATGACCAAGTCCAGTTCCCACTAATACAATTCCCCGATACTTTTTATCAATTAAGAGATCTAAAATCTCAGGATTCATCCCGGGAAATATGTAAACCAAGGCTACTTTTTCTTCAAAAACAGCATCAGCGTAAGAATCTTCGTTTGAATATTTTCCACGTGGCTGATAATCATCTCTAAGATATTTTATTTCCCCATTAAAAATGAGCGCTACGGGCACATCTCCAATGGTTCTGAACGCATCTCTTCGGCTACTATGCATTTTTCTTACACGTACTCCTCGATGAACTAGAGCAGAATTATCATCTAAATTAGCATGCATGCAAACGAGAACCTCAGCTGCCTTTCCTCTAGAAGCAAATAGAACAGAATTTATCATATTTGTAGCCGCATCTGAAGCTGGACGATCACTACTTCTTTGTGCCCCCGTAAATACTACAGGTACGGAAAGATTATTTATCATAAATGTTAAAGCGGCTGCAGAATACTGCATAGTATCTGTGCCATGAGTTATTACGACGCCATCATAACCCGCGCGTATTTCTTTTACAACCCGCTTAGCCATGGTTATCCAGTGCTTAGGCTCCATATCTTCGCTAAAAATGTTAAAAAGCATTACTGGCGTGATATTAGCAAGTGCAAAGATTTCTGGAATAGAATTAGCTAATTCCGAGACCGAAAAAGCCGGCTTCACCGCACCTGTTGTGTACTCTATGCGAGAAGCTATAGTGCCACCAGCCCCAATCACTATGACGTTGGGTAATGAGGGATTAGGCTGTATCGTTTTTTCAGGAATTTCGTATTTGACTAGTTCATGGCCTTTCACGTAGATTTCCTTTATTTTATCGACGGAAAAAGCGATGTTATAGCCATTCTCTAATTTTAGATAAATGAAGTTTTCAGTGTCTGCTGGTGCTGGAAGCAGAAGACCATTAAGTTCTACATTATCTTCTAGTTTCAATGTTATCCTAGACCATATACGAGCTTTTGCACGCTTCAGCACGTTGAACGCTCTTCCCTTATAACCCTCTAATTCAGGAGACACAAAGATTCACCGTTAAAAGTTCTACAGAGAATTTTTTTGAGCGGATTTACATCCACATGTATATAAATTAAGTCCCGCCTGTAGATTTAAAATAAGACTAGTATTCTGAGAAGAAAGATCCTTAAAAGAGAATTGGTGCGGGGGGCGGGATTCGAACCCGCGAAGGCCTGCGCCACCGGATCTTAAGTCTAGCCTTTCTATTGCCTGGCCTATATAACCGGCCCCTTTGTCCGCTCGGGAACCCCCGCAATGTTTTGGAGCCCCGGGCGGGACTCGAACCCGCGACCTCCCCCTTTCTGGTGTAAGGTAGCTTACCAGGGGGGCGCCCTTACCCCTAGGCCACCGGGGCATAGTGGGGCCGGCGGGATTCGAACCCGCGACCACCGGCGCCCCAGGCCGGCATCCTACCTGGCTAGACTACGGCCCCATATGGGGTATTCTCCACTCTATATTCTTAGGAGTCTTACGTCTTTTTTAAAAACTTGTCGATTAGTACTTGTAGGCGTTTGGAGCAATAATACTTAATATGCTATTGTGATTTTTTCCTTAAAGTATTAGCCAAATCAGTGTATTAATAATAACGATAGTGGAGATGAGTACGAGAACATCTCTGAGTAAGATGGTCTTATTAGCTCGGAGTAATGGATTGTAGATTATGTAAATGTAGCTTATTGATATTCCTAGAATATGTATTAACAGTAATCCTACTAAAAGATGTAAATTTGTCACCGAGAGTATGAAAAGTAGAGAATTTCTCTGAAGCACGTATAAAAAATACTCTTTCTCTGAGATTGAAAAAACTTTTAGGACTATATTCGATATTGTGAAAAGAACGATAGTAACTATGTAAAATTTTATCCGAAACGACTTCGCATACGACAGAATCTCAAAATTAATGGCTATATCTGTGAGTATATGGTCAAACATTTTTTCTAGTATTTGCAAAACTCGGGTTGGCGTTCTTCTGTACAATAAGATTAAGAGGAGATACGATTGCAACAAAATTTTGGAAAGAAGTTTCTTCTGGAGTTGCATGAAAATTTGTGAAAGAAAAGCGTTTTCGGACTTGTATAATAGTGGATGATAACCTTCATTAAAATGAATGCCTAAGCATCTTAGAATGGGTTTACCTTCTTTTAAACATGCAATTACTGACAGAAGTTTATGGAGATAATAATAATCGCTAGTTTTTTCGAAAATAGAAATACTCCTCCTCCATCCATTAATATTCCTCAATTAACAACCCTCTAATCATATCATATTGCATTCTAGAATAAAAAGATGTGAAAGAGAAATGACAAAACAGGATACCAAGTAACTCGCATAGAAATCCAAATAGTAGGTAGTTGTAATTAATGAGAACGCTTATTAAAAAAAGAGAGAGTGGAGCAAACACTACTAGGAAAAAGACAATTCTTTCTCTTTCATTAAAAAAGCTTAACATCTCTTTTTTCAGTAGAATACTTGTGTAAACAATTTCGCTAGTTATCTGAACAATCTTATCTGAAAAGTTGGATGAATTTGAGAGGCTTGAAATTAGCATATTCAGAAATTGGGGCGATAAAGAATTCTTAATAACCTCAAATGAATTGATTAGCTCAGTATAGCTAGAACATAAATATATAGGCTTTGTAAGCTTCATTTGCTTAAGTAGAGTGCGTGGGGTATGAGAAAAAGTTTCAGAGTTCAAATTAGATATTACTAGAAGGTATAGAGGAAATGAATCAAGAACTCGAAAACTGATTTCTACATTTTTAACAATTTTATACAATCTAAACATCAGAAGATATGTTATAAGACTCATTATAGTTATGAGAATTAAAAATAATAGCACTTGTTTTGATGGAGTCATTTCTAGAACCTGAAATATTGTCATAAATTCACAAGTATGGGCGCTAGAGCTAATGTGACTAAGACTATACCTCGAACGATAGTTTTCTTTCCACTTAATTCGTTATAACCAGTAGCCCATTCAATAGCGCCCCAGAGTATCATAATGCCGCCAATAAACATCGTAGCATAAACCAAATAGTTGAATATTATTTTAAGCCATGACAGCATTTTTTCAAGTAAAGCTGGCCAAGATTTTAAATAAGTTCCAAGATCGGGGATGTTTGTTTCATTAAAGCCATAGGCCATAATTGTTTGAGAAAATTGTTCAGAAAATTTCTGATATTGATCTTCCATGAATTTTCTTATACTAGATACCAGCATTAAAATACCTGTAAAAATAACTATTGCTAGGCCAATTAATAATGCTTCCTCAGTTATTGGGGAACCCCTTCTATCGTGCAATATTTTTCTCAGCGTTTCGAAAACCTTCCTCATCTCTAACACTTTATTCTAAAATTTCCTTAGCACGAAGCACAAAACTTAATTAGATTACCTGAATAGTCTCTCTAACCAATATTTCTTCGGAGTCAGATATAAGGCAGCAAAAATAGAAATCGATGAGGATCATTGCTCCTAAGGTTGTTAGATAATAATAAATATAAATTTGGTAATTTAGTACAGTAATTAGTAGTTAGAGGACTATTTCTGGTTGATAGTTGGTAAAACTGAGATGCCTTTCTGACAAATAATACAGTGTGGTTAAGACCATCAGATAGATCCGGTACTTAGAGAATGTACAAGTGGAGGAAGCATTAGTTGTAAGTGATAATTATCTCCAAAATGGTAAGAATATAAAACTATGAGTATCAGCGTGAGAAAGAAAATTTAAAAAGAGTCTGATAAAAGGAGATTATACTATGAAGAATGGGGAAAAAAATCATAAATTAGCGATCCGAGCAGAAAATAAAGCCTAAAACCTTAACTCACAAAAACGGGGCGTAGCTCAGTTGCGGAGAGAGCGCCCGGCTGTAGAAGCGGCTCCATAGGAGCCGCGGGGGATCCAGCGGGCGCTCATACAGAAACCGGGAGGTCGCGGGTTCGACTCCCGCCGCCCCGACCATCTACAATCCCTACTTAAAATTCACACATAGAAGTTATACAAATATGAAGATAGAACGCTACGGGTGGCATTCTAAGCTTTTGCTCCTAATACGTAGTCCTCCACGATTATTGATCACATCTATGTTCCCAGATAAGAGGACAATCCCTACTTGAGATCCCCTTAGCCGCATTTTTAATGGTAGAGACGGGAGGTATTTGCTAGAGTAGTAAAAAGGTGCTAATATTGTCGAAAGGAGCGAATGATGTAACGATATTAGGCTGGAAAGAGAAGCTTTTTAAGAAGATTCTTGAAAAATTGCCAGAGGAGAGCATGGTTACGAAAATAGTATTCGAGGGTCCTAAGATAGTTATTTACTCGAAAAATCCGCAATTACTTTTGCTAAAACAGGATTTGATAAGGGAAATTGCCAAAACCTATCATAAAAGAATCTCAATAAGATCCGACCCTTCTGTGAGGCTTCCTAAGAAAGAGGCTGAAAAACTAATACTAGAAATAGCGGGAGATCGTGCGAGAATAAAGAATATCCACTTTGATGATGTAACTGGACAAGTATACATAGAAGCAGAAAAACCGGGTGTAGTTATCGGGCCTAAGGGCATCACACGCAAGCGTATAACTTTAGAAACCAGGTGGGCACCCGTAATCGTTAGAGCTCCTCCATTGGACTCTAACATCGTAAGATACGCAAGGAAGTTGGAGGAGATAACATCTGCGCAAAGACGAGCGTTCTTAGAAGAAATTGGCGAGCGAATTCATAGACCCTATATACTAAAAAACAATAGGGTTCGTGTTACAGTACTAGGAGGCGGTAGGGAAGTTGGCGGAAATGCCATTCTTATCCAGACTAGGGAAAGTTCAATATTAGTTGATGCAGGTATTAGAGTGGGGGCTTCAGAGCCGGGAGAAATATTTCCTCGTTTTAACATACCCGAATTCTCCATAGAAGAATTAGATGCCGTAATAATCACTCATGCTCATCTAGATCATTCAGGAATGGTTCCTTATTTATTTAAATATGGATATAGGGGGCCCGTTTATTGCACAGAACCAACGAAGTATTTAATGGCTCTTCTGCAAAGAGATTACATCGAATTAGCTAGAAAAGAAGGGAGGTTATCCCCCTACTCCTATAATGATATTGACAAAGAATTAATTCATACTATTACGCTTAATTATGAAGAAGTTAATGATATAACTCCCGATATACGACTGACACTGTATAATGCTGGACATATATTAGGCAGTTCAATCGTGCATATTCATGTTGCGGAAGGCTTGTATAATATCGTTATCGCTTCAGACATTAAGTATAGTGATACTAGATTATTAGATCGTGCAGTGACTAGCTTTCCGAGGGTAGAAACGCTTATTATTGAAGCAACCTATGGAAGCCCACGAGATAAGTTCCCTCCACGAGAAGTTGCTGAGAGTGAGCTTATTAACATTATCAAGAGAGTGATAGAGAGGAGAGGTAAAGTATTAATACCAGTGCTTGCGGTTGGTAGGGCTCAAGAGATTATGCTCATTCTTTATCATTACATGGTGAAGAAGAAAATACTTCCAGAAACGCCAGTGTACTTAAGTGGTATGATTAAAGAGGCCGTGGCTATTCATACAGCAAATCCAGAATATTTATCGAGAAGACTAAGAGATAGAATTTTGCGAAAAAATGAGAATCCATTCTTGGCAGAGTTTTTTGTAACAGTAAAAGATCCCGCAGATATCGCAGAGATAAGCGAGAGTTCGAGACCGGCAATTATATTAGCAACAAATGGAATGTTACAAGGTGGACCGGTGTTAGAATTTCTTAAATACCTTGCAGAGGATGAAAGAAACGCCTTAATTTTTGTTTCATATCAAGCACCAGGAACACCGGGATGGAATATTTTGAGAGGTGCGAGAGAACTTATGTTTTATGACGGGGGTAGTATAAGAAAAATGACACTAAAGATGGAAGTTCATCAAATTAGAGGATTTTCTGGGCACTCACCATTCCCAGAACTGTTAAAATTCGTACAAGCAATGAAACCAATACCTCAAAAAGTATTAGTTATTCATGGCGAAGATAAAAAATGTAGCAAATTCGCGGAAGTTTGTAGGAATACATTTAAGGTAGATGCAATAGCACCGCATAATATGGAAACTATCCGATTGCTCTAAAAATAATTCTCTACTTAGGTAAAAAGCTAATGCTATTCTTCAGTATGACTTACTGAGAGAAAAAATTTTAAGCTTAACACTATCTCTCGAAAGATATATAGTTATGGGATGAGTGGAATGTTGCTTATCTGACCGAGAGAATTGCGAAAATGGTGGGGGTAGCTCAGCTGGTAGAGCGCGGGACTGTGGATCCCGAGGTCGCGGGTTCGAATCCCGCCCCCCACCCCACAATTATTACGTACTCATAAGCTACTACGCACACGACTCTAATTCAGAAAAAAACTAAATGCCGCGGTAGCTCAGCTGGTAGAGCGCGGGACTTGTAATAATCGCTATACAAGAGATCCCGAGGTCGCGGGTTCGAATCCCGCCCGCGGCTCCATTAAAACAATCTTCTTCCTATTATCGCTATCTTTAAATACAAAAAAAACTCTACGCAGTCGGTAACCGCTTTATAATCTTAATTCTATAGAGATGTCTGGTAAATCCAAGCTTATCACAGAAAGCCATTGGGAGCACGTAATCATTAATGTGCTTACTTTTTAATATTTCTGAGATATGCATTTTTTCTTCGAGGGATGTGAGAATTACCAAATATTCAGTTTGAATGTTTACTCCTTTTACAATATCGGCTGGAGTTATGGCATTCTCTAGAAGTGATATAAGGTAATCATTAGCGGGTATTATTGTTATATCGGCGTTTAATATATGGTCAGGTCGTGTTAATTTTTCTAGTGGCATCTCTAAAAATATCATACGAAGACGTTGTCCATGGTCTAAAATCGCTAAACCAGAATGATAATTTCCAATGAATTCTTCGGGGAAAATAATATCTATATCTGCAGATAGTGAGAATGGTTCATTAGAGGGAAGAAGTACAATATTTTCTCGAAATTCAGTTATGTTTTCGGATGCAGTGGTACTATGATTCGCGCATTTATTTAACACCAATACAGCATATGAAATTTCCGACCAATCAAATAATAAAGACAGAGGTGGACACTTAGTAAAAATCACTGCAGCATTAGATAATTGTAAAGAAATTTCCTCTGCACATGTATGCTTTAATAGCTTTTTTGGAGATTCGGGATTAACTATTCCCAAGAGATTGTTCTCATCAAAAAATGCGAACGAATGGGTATTTAGTGCTACAAGCACAAAGTATTTACCCAATAGAAAACCACCGCAGGATAAGTCATGATATGTAAGTTTGAACCTTTGATAAATTGATACAAGAATTGAGAGGTATTAATTTCTTAAGTTAGTTATCAGGGTTGCCTTACCGCTCCTAGGCAACATCTAAATTTAAATTATTTTTGTTTAGTGGAGAAAACGCGGAAAGTATTATCCAGTCTCTGACCAAACATTCAACAGATTCGAAAATACATCAAAAATACCTTCTCCGGTCACAGCACTTACGGGAATTACGTCTTTTGCTATTATTTCTTGTACTTTATCAATTACTGCTAAAAGAGGAGAAAGATCTCTTTTTATTTGGAATATTTCCTTAAAAACAATCAATTTGGAAGGCTCCTCGATTACTTTCAATAACTTTTCCAACACTCCCTCCTCAAGCAAATCTATTTTTGATAAGGCTGTAAGCATTGGCAGCTCAAATCTCCAATATACGCTTTCAACTAATAAAAGAGCACTCAATAAAGCACTAGGAGAATACACGCATAGAAATGGATCTAAAAGATAAACAATCGCGCATCGTGTGTCTGGCATTTTAAACAAATTTTCTATGATAACTGGCCCTGAAGGCCTATAAGCAAATATCTCCATTTGACCGGGAGTATCTACCAATAAATACTCGGGTTTTATTTCGAGAATTTTTTGTTGTAAATCGAAAATATAATTAGCCAGTAAATCCATCGATGCTATTAATGCTCCATTTGGTCCTAGACGATATTCATTCATGACTTCTTCTGCTCTTACAAACTCGCGAACATCTATATCTGGAGTATACGGTAGATTTTCTGTTAAAACTCCTGGATCTAAATTCATGATAGCATAATCTAATCCTTTGTCATCTAAGTAGTCAGCTAGTGATCTAGTAAGCATAGTCTTGCCACTACCCGCAGTACCTAAAATAATGGCGACATACATTTTAGCCTCACCTACTTATGCTCTCGCTGATTTTTTTTTAAAAATCAAAATTGTTTAGCAAAAAAGAATGTAGCGAGTTGATCCGTGTATTTAGTAGGGTTTTTCTTTAAGCTTCAGCAAATATGCGAGAATGTTTGTGAGGGGATGAAGGATTAGGGTAACTAGTACAAGAAATAAGATGCACGGTAGAGGCAATGGATAAAATGGTAATGTTATTGCTAAAGAAAATATTAAGAAGCCTATTTGATCCATTACTGGCAAACTACCACCGGGAGGGATACTTATCCTCCTCTTTATAAATGAGCCTAATAAATCCCCGAGATGAGCACCGATGGAAAGTAATATAGCTCTTCGAACATCTTCCATTAAGGACAGACTGGTAAAAGGAGATAAGAGGATACCAGCTAATATTCCGCAGATAATTCCTGAGACGAGTCCTCGTATAGTCTTATGGTCACCAAATATTCTTTTTCCATCAATAAACCTTTTTCCTAGGTCTAATGGGGCTCCTCCACCGAAAATAACTGGAGCAGCATTAGCTACATAAGCTGGAAAGATATAGATAATGGAATCTAAAATTGCTTTGGTATCAAATAGTACCCAAATCATATTAATGTGTCCTCCGATAAGTATCTCAAATCATTTTTTCTGCATGAACTTCTCAAGGTATTTCTCAATGTCTTTTCTCTTCTTCTTTTTCTTCTTTTCCGCTTCTTCGACCTTTTTCTTTCTAAGCATCTTAATCCTTACATGTTTCAGTGCTTTTGCAATTTCTATAAGTAGAGAATGTTTACTTTTTCCAGGGATTTTGTATATAATTATCCGTCCTTTTCTCTCAATCCAATTAGCTGGGTGGCTTTTGTCCTTTTCTATTCTAATGCCACGAATTTTTAAGTATTTCAAGGCCTCATACAATTCCTCTAATTGGGGGGATTTAATCGCATGTTGGAGACTTACTTTTCTTCCCAATCGTCGAGATAGTCTAGAGTCGAAATACTCAGGATAAATTATCCACTCTTCTCTTTCAGACATCTTTAATTACCAGCCTTCGCATTCCTTAATGACATAATTTCATAATTCTGATATTTTTCTGTTTCTAAAAATCAACAATTCTAAGGATATTGGTTTTCACGAAATATTTACTCCGATATCATAATATTGTGATGTAAAAATACCATTTCGTGCTTTATTATCTCTATTAAAAATGTTCAAGTGTCTTTAAGAGGAATCTCGACGAGCGTAGAGTATATGGGACCTTGAGGTGTTAGAACGCTTTTCTTCAACCTAACATGCTTAACGATCATAGATCCTATTTTAATATTCCCAAGCTCCTCTAAGGCTCTTACAAGATCCCTATTAAATCTCTTTACCCGTGCTAGAGTAACATGAGGATGAAATTCCTTGTTATCGCCTCTTATACCTATGGATAGTAATTCATGGGAGATTTTCTTAACTAATATTTTCAAGAAATCTTTGCCAGTGCTTATTCCTACCCATATTACTCTAGGTTTAGCAATAGTAGGAAAAGCCCCTATACCTTCTAGAGAAATTTCGAAAATTTTTGCATCAGCTAGAGCTTTTTTCAAAGCATCCGTAATGACCGTGACATCACTGGGAGAGATCTCACCGAGGAATTTAAGGGTAATATGAAAATTTTCGGGTTCAACCATTTTCATAGCAGCGCCAGTTTTTTTGATGTAATCCTGAATGTTTACTAATTTACTAACTAATTCTGGAGTTTCAATATCAATGGCGATGAATGTCCGCAAATTTTTCCCTCCACACAGATCCCATACAAAGTAGCATAGTAATGGAGTCAGTTAATAAGTATTATCTGGCCCCCTTGAATGCAATAGATACAACAAACGCAATTTTACGAATTTTTCAAACATACGAAATTATGTTGAATCTGAATATTATACGAATTATCGAAAAATTTATAAGGATGACCATACTATTATTATATCGAAATCTCTTGTTCGGTGATTAAATATGGCCAAAGAAAAGCACATGCCTCTTCAACCAATTAGGAGATACATGGAGAAGGGTATTGGCTCCAAGGAGATTAGAATTTCTGCTGAGGCTGTAGAGGCTCTAAGGGATATCCTAGAGAACTTAATTGTCAGAGTCTCCAACTTAGCTAAGATGAATGCTGAAAGCGACAAGAGAAAAACTGTGAAGAAGGAAGACATTGAGAGAGCTTTCACACAATACTTTCTTAAGCCTTAAAATCTAGGAGAATATCTCAAAAACACTTTTTAACTTTTTTTAACACTTTTTCTGCCGTGAAAGCTCTACTCTGATAATTTCGCCTCGAGGACTAGTTTCTTTCCAAATTGCTCCTTGGTAAGCAAATATTTTTACATTTAGATCCTTCCAACAGCCAGGGACTAGGCCAGCCTTTACGCAAAGATTGTCGAGGAATTCTTCTACGTCCCAGTTGTACTCGATGGGGACTTGGGGCAATAAGGTACCGGAAAAAGGCCCATATTTCAGTAGTAAACCATCCCTTCCAATAACTATTTTCTCTAAATACTCCTTGGGGTCTCTTACCTCGATTTTTTGAGGAGGAGTCAAAACAGTAACTTCTACAATTATTTCATCCAGTTCCTCAGAAGAAAGAGGAGGAAATCTTGGATCCTCGACAGCTGCCGCAATAGCTACATCGATAATAGTTTCTACAAGCGGTTTTATTGGTAAAATGTATCCGATACAACCACGTAGCTCCTCTCTGCTTCCAATGATCTTGTTTATGGTAACAAAAGCACCAGCTTTTTCATAAAGTTTTGATGGAGCATCTTTGGGGGGAGCTATTCTCTTTTTATTCAACACATACTCCTCTATCGCCCTTCTGGCTAATCTAACTAGATAAACACCATCAGAATCCGTTAATTCCTCAATGGAAAGTACCATAATTATTCCTCCGTTAAAATGCTTCCATACACTTAACTCTTATAGACATCTTTAAACTAAAAGCTTAACATTATCTCCCAGCAGTTCCTATAAGACCACAGTTGAGGAATGGAGAATAGGTATTTTAGATTAGAAGCTCTTCTAGAGCTGATAATACTTTACATACCACATAACTTGTGGTAAGTGATCTATCAGATATCGCTATTAACTCATCAAGATTCCTCACTACTTCTTGTGAGAAGAATCCGCGAGGAAAAGCGCCAATGATCAATACTAGTGGAGATGGATTCTTAATCCTTTCAATTAGGAATTTTTTCAAATCCTTTACTTTTTTTCCGCGTCGAGAAAAACCAATGATGTTTCCTCGAAATTTCTCAAGAAAAGAAGTTAGAGATGTTCTGGTAAGCGAAAATAAGGGGCGGCCTTCTGGTGGGACGCGGCCTTCTTTAAATAATTGCTCCATTAAACCTATAAAGCGTAGATAATTTCTAGGTGGTTTAACAGAAGGATCAACAGCAATTAAGTCTCCCCTAACTGTGTGAACGTACACTCTGAGAAACCCACGATAGTTCAACTCACTATCTTGAGCTAATAGGATGACTCGATGGACGATGTCTGGGCGCCCCCTTTTCTCCTTATCTGTTAGGGATGAGTTAACTATTGCTGGGCCATGATAAAACTGATCCAGAATTAGTTCTTTTGGTGATTTTTTTTGACGTTTAGCGTGCTTTTTTATGAGAGGATCAGACCATAGTTCGGGAGGAATTGGTTCAAGGGAGGCATCAGCGAGTATAAGGTAGATCTTTGTTTTATAGTTCATGATAACCCCACGATTATTTACGTTATTTACCAGCGTAAGCATATAGCAAATATTTTCGAAACGAATTTAGCGGTGCTTAGTTAGCTAATTTTTTACTCATATATGGTCCTTCGAGTTCATAACCAAATTTTCTATAATATTCACGTACGCCTATTCCCGATATTATTACTACTTTCTTCGCATCATAATCTTCTTGTGCTATTTTCTCAGCCATTCTCAATAATTTGGCACCATACCCTCTATGCTGCCAACCATCTTTCGGCTTTTCTCCAATGGGAATTAAAGAGCCGTAAACGTGAAGTTCTCTAACAATCATTGTTTTATCATCTATTTCTGGACGGTGAGCATTAGTTGAGGGTTTTCTGAGACGTAGAAAACCAATTATGATATCGTTTTTTACATCTTCGTATGATAAGAAAAGTTCCTCACCAAGAGACGCTGGGTATTTTCTTATTACTAACCTTATGCGGTCCGGATCTACTTTCACACCTTCTTTATGTTCCCTCAAGCCTACTTCTCTACATCTTATACATCTACATCTCCAGCCTCGGAATCGCATGTAATCTTGAACAATGTTTCTCAAGTTTCCTTTTTTATATCCGGCTAAAACTATTTTAACGGGTATATCGCGCTGAACACGTTGTATACGCACCCAAGGTGGTATCATTTTTTTGATCTCTGCTATTACCTTAATTAGTTCATCCTCAGGATATGGTTTGTAATCACCGCGCTTCCACATATCATATAGTTTTGTCCCCTCTATTACAGCGGTAGGATATATTTTAAGCATATCTGGTCTGAAATCAGGCTCTTCAAAAAGTCTTCTAAATGATCGCAGGTCAGTTTCAGGGTCGGATGATGGGAGGTTAAGCATCATATGAGCTACGATTTTAAATCCAGCATCTTTAGCTATTCTAAAAGCTTTTCTAACAGTTTCTAAATCGTGCCCTCTCTCGATAATTCTTAGAACTGATTCATCAAGAGTCTGGACACCAATTTCTACACGAGTAGCTCCATAAAAAAGCATTTCATCAACATGCTCCTCCATACAATAATCAGGCCTAGTCTCTATTGTTAAACCGACAATCCTGTATTTCGAAGTCTCCAACATCTTCTTAAGCTCCTCTAAGGAAGCTCCCGGATATCTAGCGCCTAAAACACCTTCATAGATCCCCCTTATGAACCATTCCTTATACTCCTTCGGAGCAGCTAAGAACGTTCCACCCATAATAATAATCTCCAGTTTTTCGGGATTATGACCAATAATCTCTAGTTGCCTAATACGCCCCCGCACTTGAAGATAGGGATCAAAACCGTATTGAAACGCGCGTCTAGCGGCGGGCTCTATACCAGTATACGATTTCGGTGAAGGCTGTCGAGCCTCAACTCCTCCTGGACAATATATGCACTTACCGGGACAAGGAAGAGGCTTTGTCATCACAGCAATAACAGCGACTCCCGAAAGGGTTCTTACCGGTTTTAACTTAAGTATATTCTTAAACCTCTCTCTGATGTTTTCTGGCAAATTTTGGAGAATTTCATAATCTCTAGGAATACGAGGCAAACGATATTTCCTACTTAAAGAAATTTTCAACATCTGAATCTTCTTCTTATCCAAAGTAGGAGACTTCTCCAAGCTAGTTATTAACTCCTGTATAAACCTTGTGAAAATTTCTCTCTGTCCCTTGTCACCTACTAAGACGCCCCTGAAGTCATGAGGTTCCACAGCTATTCCCCAGAGAGTATCCCTGAATCTAAGATTTGAAAAGATGTACACACTATTTAACACACACTATCTAACCTAACCTGAGTATGTAGAGTTTTACTTTAGGACTTTCGAATAAATAAAGGGAAGGAATGGTAAAACAATGTTAGTAAGATTTATAAGTACTCAGTATCACCAAACATACCATACGGATAAGATAAAAAACAGAAGAAAAATTTATAAAATGCAACTCATCAATACCAATTTTTAGCCCCTTAATCGGGGCTAAAGGGACAAGGGGCAACCCCGGAGGTAAAGGCTGCCGGGCAAGACGGCGGGTGGTGGA
>CAZFGR010000015.1:0-42335 GCA_964518475.1 uncultured Nitrososphaerota archaeon | reverse complement strand
GACCCAATAACCAAAATATATAATATATAAGAGAAAACCTATAAAAAGATTAGGAAAATACCGAGAAATGAATAATAATTTAATAAATTATACTATAAAACTTCAAATATGTAAATAGTATTTTGCAGTTCTTGCTCAATGTTAGAATAAGGATATTATAGCCGTATGTTACTACTATGAATAATAAGGACAAGAATCGTTCTTCATGCCTGGTGAATTCGTTGGTTATTCGAGAACTAATCTTCAATGGTGTAAGATTTTTTATTGGAACTAGCGGCTGGATGTACTTCTGGAATAAAGGGAATAGTCTCGAATGGTATATCCAGAATACACCGTTTAACGCAGTTGAGTTGAATGCCTCGTTTTATAGATTCCCCTTTCCCAATCAAGCACGGTCATGGGCTAGGCGGGGAAAAGATTTACGCTGGAGTATTAAAGTTAATCAACTCATTACTCATAGGTTTAGACTAAGTGCTAGAGCTGTTGAGTCGTTTAACAAGTTTAGAAGAATCCTTAACCCAATGGAAGAGAAAGACTTAATCGATTTTTACCTCTTTCAATTACCTCCTAGCTTCAAAGCCACCGCTAAGAATATCGCTAGGATTAAAGAATTCATGAAGAAAGTTGAATTGGGGAGAAAATTCGCAATAGAATTTAGGAGCTCAGAATGGTTTGATGAGAAATGGATCTCCTGGATAGAAAAACTGGGAGGAGTTTTCGTATCCGTAGACGCGCCAGACTTTGTTAATAAGATATACCCATGCAATGGTGTCATATATCTCCGCTTGCACGGGAGGAGCCAGTGGTACTCACACATATACTCACAAGAGGAGGTACGGGAAATAATAAGCACTATAATGAGTTACGGCAATGTTGATCAAGTATACATCTTCCTAAACAACAATCACGGCATGCTACCCACTGGCCAGTTAATAGTAGATATGATAAGAAGCAAGTAATTGGGGAGTAGAAATAGGAGAATGTGGGAGAGAAGATGATGAGAATGGATGAAAATAAGGAAGAAGCCACTGTAAAACTAATTCTCTTCTACTTCCTATTATTACTCATAAGCTCCTTAGCAGGCACAGCATATAGCGCTAAGATAATTCCAATGGATCTTATCTACGTCTCATTAATAATCTACGTACTAATATTCAACAGAGTCTTAGACGGAGACACTATTATAAGTCTTGGAATACTCCGAGAAAATGCCTTGCCGTACTTTATTCTTGGGTTTTTACTATCAGCTTCAATGATCAGTCTCGTCATTTTTATTCTAGTAATTGGAGGAATAGCTACAATTCACTATACTGGATCTCTTGAAGTTCTGGAGTTACTTAGGTACTTGATACTTTTCTTATCAATTGCTTTCGCAGAAGAACTAATTTTCAGAGCTTATCCTTTAAAGGTATTAACCAAGTCTTTTAGTCCTATCTTCTCAGCAATAATAACCGGAATAATCTTCTCACTAATGCATTCTTTAAACATAGGTTACAACTTAATAGCCCTGATAAATCTTTTCTTAATAGGCGTTTTCCTAGCCCTCTTATTCGTTTTGACGCGAAATATATTCCTAGTCGCGGGATTCCATATGGGCTGGAACCTTATCGAAGGAATCATTTTCGGATTACCAGTCTCGGGATTCATATACAGCGACACAGTCTTTACCCTAGAACTGAGCATTAACGAGGTATTATTAAGTGGAGGTTCCTTTGGTATAGAAGCAAGCTTAGCAACTACCACGATAGCATCTATTTTCCTTGCACTAACAATTCTAAACCTTAACAAACTCTCAAAGAGAATAAAGTAGAACGTTAAAAACGATTGATAAAAAATATCCCTTTATTTCCTAGAGAAAAACTCCCTAATTAATTCAATTTTCGCAAAATTTTCTTTAAGTATTGATTATTAGTGATTGTAAAGAACAAAAATATATAAATGAGATACCAATCATGAATAAGCGTGGGTTATCATAATTGTTTGGTGATTTAAAAATGGAGTTTTCTTCAATTAATTCTGGGACTCTGGAATTTATTAGGAAAAAATGTTATTTTCTTCAACAATTGATCGAGAATCTGAGGAAGAGGGTTCTGGAGAGTAAAGAGTCTGGGAAAATCTCTGAAGAGATGCGTGCTGGTGAACTAAGTTTTCGCGAATTTGAGCGTTTTTGTGAGAGGATTAGAGTGGCCATAAATGAGCTTAAAGAAAGAATAGATGATATCCCAGACGAGATCCAGCGGTTTCAAGCTAGTAAAATGTTGGAGGAGATAGAGAACAAACTCGATATGCTCAAAGATCTCGTTCTGGAGGTTCCTGGTTCTCTATAATCTTTTTCTTAGCGCTTCCACGAGTTTATCGATATCTTCTTCATTGTTGTAGAAGTGTGGGGATACTCGTATCCTACCCATTCGAGCAGCTACTCTAATCTTATCTTCATTCCATAAAGCATTGACAATATTCTCTGCATCTGGCACTTCTAGACTAATTATTGGAGATTCTGGTTTGCCATTATTCAGTGGTGAGGCGATCTTAGCAATATCTTGCACTTTCTCGATGAGGTATCCAGCAAGTTCCAAATCCCTGTTCTGTATATTATTGATTCCTATGGATAAGATAAGCTCGAGAGAACTCTTAAGGACATAGTAACCAACAAAATTCGGAGTACCAAGTTCGAATCTTCGAGCACTTCGCACAGGAGAGTATTCCCTATAGGCAAATTCGAAAGGTTTTTCGTCACCTAACCATCCACCAAAGGATACTTCTAGCTCATCTAGTACGCTTTTCTTTATATACATCAAACCAGTACCGGGGAGCCCCATCAGCCACTTCTGAGCTCCGCATACTATAACATCAACATCGGTCTCTCTGACATCTATTTTTAAGGCTCCCACGCCCTGAATACCATCCACTACCAAGTATGCCCCATGAGTATGGGCAAGTTCTGATAAAGCCTTTAGATCATGTACGTAACCATTGGAGAATTCTACCCAAGATAAAGCAATTACTTTAGTATGGTCATCGACCAATTTTTCATAAACATCAATATCTAACCTACCGTTCCTGTTTTTAGCAACTCTGATCTCTAATCCGTGCTTCCTGGCCTGAACCTGCCATGGGAAAATATTAGTGGGGAACTCAAGATCATTAATCACTATATTATCTCCGGGTTCCCATTTTATAGAATTAGCCGCTAAGTTAAGACCCATCGAAGTATTCTCTATCAAAGAGACTTCCTCGGGAGACGCATTTATTAGGCGTGAGAATAGTTTCTTAACTTCTTGGCTTTCATCGTACCATTTTCTCCAATATAAGTTGCCATACATTCTCTCTTTCAACCATTCATTAACTTTCTCATGAACATCGTCGGGTATTAAACCTATAGAAGCCGTGTTTATGTAAGTGATGCTCTTTAAAATACTAAATTTCTCTCTAATACGAGCCCAATCAGTGATAATTCATCACCTACACATAAGTAGTTGATACATCTTAACGGAGAGAATAATTTAGATTTTTCCTAATTACTCCCTAGTGATGCTCTCAGATCATTGATAAGCATCTTCTCATATTCACTTAATGCAAATAATAGATGTAGACTACGTCGCTTCTCGGAATAAGCTTTATAAATAAGTATTCAATAACTCTTTATCCAGAGAAAACTTAATGAGATAATCTTTCCGAGCTTTCGAATTTTTGGCGATCTAGTACAGGAGGATTAAGTTTTGAGTAGAAAGACATCGCGCATTCCAGGTTTTTACAAGCTTCCAATAGAAGAAAGAATCAGAATTTTGAAAGAATTCGCCGACTTAACGGACGAAGAAATAGAGTTATTGAAGAAGACTGGAGCCTTAGACCTAAAAACGGCTGATGTGATGATTGAGAACGTTGTGGGTACTTTCCCGCTCCCTCTTGGGATAGCGACAAACTTTCTCATAAATGGTAAGGACTACCTGATACCGATGGCTATTGAGGAATCATCAGTTGTTGCTGCGGCTAGTCACGCGGCTAAACTGTGTAGAGAGGGTGGAGGAATAACCTCTATAGCGACAGAGTCAATAATGATTGGGCAGGTGCAGTTAACAGGGGTAGCGGATCCTTATGGAGCTAAGATGAAGATTCTGGAGCATAAGGATGAGATCCTAAAAATCGCTAATGAGCAAGATCCTGTTCTTGTTAAGCTCGGTGGAGGAGCAAAGGATATCGAGGTAAGAGTGATAAAATCGGCTTATGGACCCATGGTCATTACACATTTACTGGTTGATGTTAAAGACGCCATGGGTGCTAATGCCGTCAATACGATGGCTGAGGCTGTTGCGCCCTATATAGAGGAGATAACGGGTGGGAAGGTATACCTTAGGATAATCTCGAACCTAGCTGATAGAAGATTGGTCCGTGCTCACTGTGTAGTGCCGAAAGATGTGCTTGGGGGCGAGGAGGTCGTAGATGGGATAGTTTTAGCGTGGGCGTTTGCGGATGCGGATCCCTACAGGGCAGCTACCCATAACAAAGGAATAATGAATGGTGTTGATGCGGTAGTAATAGCTACTGGTAACGATTGGAGAGCTGTTGAAGCTGGAGCACATGCCTATGCTGCTAGATGGGGAGCGTACAAACCATTGAGTGTGTGGGAGAAGAACGAAAACGGCGACCTTGTCGGTACCTTAGAGATGCCTATTCAAATAGGGATTGTGGGGGGAGCAACAAAGGTTCACCCCTTAGCAAAGGTATGTCTAAAGATTCTGGGAGTTAAAACAGCTAAGGAATTAGCAGAAGTGATTGGAGCGGTTGGGTTAGCCCAGAACTTAGCAGCCTTAAGAGCTCTTGCTACAGAGGGTATCCAGAAAGGTCACATGAAATTGCATGCCAGAAACCTAGCTGTAATGGCTGGTGCTACTGGTGAATTAATCGATAAAGTAGCGGAAATCATGATAAAGAAAGGAAAAATAAGATTCCATTACGCTCAAGAGATTCTAGAGAAATTGAAGAGAGGAGAGCCTATCGAGGATGAATAATTCTTATTCTTTACTTTTTATTGTTTCTGGAGTTTTAAGAGAAACTATCGTTAAGATAACACATACGATAGCTGCTAATGAGAACGGTGATCTAGGGCCTAAGGTATCGTAAATTATACCGCTGAGGATTTCTCCAGTAGCTAGGCTTACAGAGTCCATAAGCATTATGATAGCATAGCCCCTCCCTCTGTATTCTGATGGTAAAAGATCCGCTTGGATAGCGGGAAGAGCCGAGGAGAAGAATGAGAAAGAGATTGAAGAGATTCCCAAAGATGCTAGGATGTATGGATTTGCTACTGGTCCGACCGGAGCGTATACAAGTAGAATAATACTTGTTAACAATGTTAAAGAACCAATCATCAAAGGGAGTTTTCGACCAATCCTATCAACTATGAAACTACAGGGATAAACAAGAAGTAGGTTAAGAATGAATACTATAGTCTGTACAAGCGCCCAATACCCCTCGCTTATTCCCAAATAATTTAGGGCGAAGAGTTGTATCAGGTATGTTAAACCATTTGTCAGTGAGAAGAGAATGCATACTATAATCACTACCTTCATCTTCTTGGTAATATGTCTCAGCACAGTTCTATAATCTTGTACAAAATCGGAGAAAACGTTCCTTGATAATCTCTCGTCGGACGATACTGTTTCCTTAAGTGATAAAACTCTAATAGTAGCCGCAATTAAGCCAGATATGAAAGCTAAGAGGAAAAGTCGTCTAGTACCTTCAACAATTCCATGTTTACTAATAAATAAGTAAGCTAGGTATGGAGAGGCTATAGCGACGATACTTGGAATTGTGGAAAGGAGTGCGAAACCTCTACCTCTCGCTTTTTTTGGGAAACTATCCGCTATAAGAGCATCTAGTGCTGGCTGGTAAAAGAGGGCTGTATTCATCACTACGTTAATAATGAGTATTTCCTGCCATGATTTCGCGAAAAACATAAGGAGATAGCTAACCGCTATTACATAAGTCATCGTAACAATTAATGTTCTTCGGCCAATTTTATCCGCTAAATATCCACCTGGTATTCTTGCTAATGAGAGGGTTAGCTCAGAAACTGCGGCTATGAGAGTTATTATTGCTGGTGTAGCTCCGAGAGCATATAGAAAGATTTGCCAGTAGGTATATACAGCATCCTGGAAAGGATTCCAAACGATCCAACTCGCTAATAATCCTAGAACGTTACTCCATATAATACTGTCCCTCAAATCGTTAGAGTCATCTTCCCTCATAAGGCATCAACGATCTCTAAATAAATCTGGGATTTTGTGGACTTCTTAGCACATTATCATAACCGTAATGACAAAACTTTTCACCTAAGGATTCTTAAAAGCGTAACGTTAATATGAGAACTGTACGAATTCTCAATGTAGTTGTTTTCGTATCGATGAATGGTTTTTCGTTAAAGACTTGATGACGGAGAATAAGACACCTTTAAATACTGTCTTTTATGAAAATTAAACATGTGAGTGTTTCTTCACAATATTTTAACCGTTTAATCACCAAGACTATTAGGGGGTAGAGATTGGCCTCTATATCAAGTGTCGCGAGTTTATTATTGATAATGAGTGAGGGGGGCGTTCCCATATATAGTTTCCCCAGAACAGTTATTGAGAAATATAAGGAGGGCCTCTTATCAGCCCTTGTATCATCTATTATTGCATTGAATAGGGAAGCATTAGGCAAGATCGGTGATAGAATCACCATTGAAAGTAGTGAAGGCTCTTTCTACATACTTCGCGGTAGAAAAGCCTTCTATGTTCTTATGTTGCGTGAAAAAATGGAAAGCGATAAAGTCTTTTTACTCTTATCCAATCTAGCCAAGAATCTTGATGAGGTACTTCCTGGTGGAGAAATTTTTATTGTTGACGAAGAACTGGAACAATCCTTAGTAAGGATAATCAAAGAACTCGTATCACCAGCGAAACTACCCGATGAGACTCTAAGGAGAATAGCTCAAGACCTATTCAGAAGTATCCTAGAGAAAACTAGGGTGGTTCCCGAGAAACTAAAACCGTACATTAAAGAAGCCTTATTCCCCATTCTTGTCGATAAATCATTGGTCGAAAAGGAGAGAAATCCCATAAAGAGGCTTATCTTATCTCAATGCAACGGTAACAGAGATATCGAAGAAATAGCAAGGATAGTATCGTTGCCATTAGATCGTGTCATGCTGGAAATAAAACCCTATGTTAATAAGGGTAAAATCAAGTATAAAGTGGGTTACAAGCTGATCTTTAAATAGAGGAACCTCCTAGCAGCGATCGCCCTTCTCAACAAATTAATGAGGTATACCAAATAATCTCCTAAACCAATACATATTAGATTGGAGAAGATGATCTATCCCCAGTTTTCTAAGATTCTTCCCTAAGAAGTATGATTCTGGGGATTTTTGGGCTCCTTTCTTCTTGAGCTGCTTGCTCTATAGCGAATAGTATTTTCTTGAGGATTTCGGGGTCTCTTACGATTTCTAGTTTTATTATGCCTTGCTGAATCATTTTTCCGACGAAGTTTTGTACAGGATCCTTTTGGAGCTCCCTGAAGAATTCCTCTTCATCAATTTCCTTATCCGTGTATATGATCATTTTTGCATATGTTCTGTAGTCTCTTACTAGTACAAAATAGTTGATACCTAGATTACCGAGAGCTTCCTCCCATGCATAGGTATTCAGCTCAACGCTAGCGAATCTAAGAATACCCCCGACATACCCCTCAACTTCTCCAAATTCTGGTATTTTTACTCTTATTTTTTTGGCTTTTCTGCCCAGTACCTTAATTATGGGCATGCCTTTACGATCAATACCTACGATCTCTATTATGTCTCCGAGGGCGTAGTTTGGAATAATCATCTCTTTCAGCATAGTTATTATAGCCTCTCCTACAGTACCAGGTTTAGCCTCAAAGACATCTATTAGTTCGTTATTCTCAGTGAGTATCATTAGACCAGCGCTTTCTGGATAATAGGTGAGTCTGGAGTAATCCTTTAAGGAACCCGCGATTAGCCCAACTTCAGCACAACCGTAAATATTGTATATCCTAAACTCTTTATTCCATCGCTTGATGATGTTTTCGAAATAATTCACTACGGATCTAGTTAAGGACTCACCGGTCGTGACAATATCAATGACATCGTCCAAAACGTCATGCTCGGCAATTACTTGATCGAAGAGATACATTAGAAATCCTAGCAAGCCAGCAATTGTATCATATGGCCCTTTTTTAATGATCTTACGGGTTTCTTCCCTAATCCTAGGAAGAGCAACTAGGAGTCGCTTCCTAGCAAAGATCTCGGTTGTCACCATAAATACTTTCGATGTCGCGAATTCCTCACGACTATAAATAGCCAATACACTATTTACTCTAGAAAGTATGCCAGTATCAGCTAAGTAACGACCAATTCCATACATCATCCGCATAGCGTCGCTTCTGCTAATCCGTATGACTTTCCTCTCCACGGTTCCACTACTAGTCCATTCAATATATTTCGGATAATCTGGTGGGGCGGATGGGTAATCATGAACAATTTTATAGTTTATTAAATCGCGATACTTCATCTTCTCTAGTTCTGGGAAGTATTGCTTTGTCCACTTTGATCCTTTATATTTATCGAAGACATTATTTAAGTAGTTTATCCAATCGTTTTTATCCCAATCCTTAGTCTTTTTTATCCATTTATTAACAGCGTGTCTTACAATAAGTTTTTTCAGCAAAATTAGCCCCCTATATACGCATGTCTGTTAATTAATAGTTACAAATTATATAAAGACGAAACTCCGAAGACGAAATGTGAAAAATTTTAGAACAACACCGTTTTGGAAGAATATAAATTTATGCGTTATTTGTGATATTTTTGTTAAGTTTTTGCGAATTTTGCCAAAATCAGGTAAATTGGTGATTTTAAAAATGGGGATTAAAGGATCTATTGCTTGGTATCTCATGACAGAGAAGATAAATTTAGTAGTTTTTAAAGCTCTTTTGCACTCTGTAACTGGGTATATTGTGGAGAACGAGGGGGTAGAGAATACGTACGAGGTCTTAAAAGAGCTCGGCAGGAAAGGCGGAAAATGGATCATAATGCATTATCTCGAGAAAACAAAACCAGTAGCTGAGACAGTCAAAGACTATTGGAAAGCAGCAAACCTGGGAATAAAAATATTTCTCGGTAAGGAATTTGATGAAATATTCTATGATGTGAGGGAAGGAGGAAGAAAAGTTCTCTTAGTTCTACGAATTAAAAATAACCCAATATGCAAGGATATGATTTCCCCTGACCCAAGGATAAGATTCTCAGCAACTCTGGCGGGAACTCTAGAATGGATTTTGACAGAGTTAAGAAAAGACGTGTTTGGAGCACAAAGTGTAAGAGTGGACGAGACCAAATGCATAGCTGTTGGGGATGAGTACTGCGAATTTACGATAGAATGGACATTTTCTGAAGAAAGAGCCGAATCAATTCTAAATCTATTTAAGAAAGAAGGTATTCACAAAGTCAAATAATGCATACATAGCGATTCTTTTCTCATATTTTTTATTACTCATCGAAGATGAATGAATATTATAACTATAACTCTTACTATTTGTGGGACTAGAGAAATTTATATTTGAGATATCTCTTTATCTCCTGATCTATCTTCAAACATGTCATCATAGATAGCCTTTATAGGGGATTTCTAATGGATTCAAAATCTATTGGCGAGAAAATAGAATATGCTAGGAGAGCTTTTTTCGGGTTCTTAGCGGGAGTAATTCTATTGGTAGCGAAAGTACATGCAGATTTATCTGGACTCCTCGTAGTGATTAGAGAACTTGTCGAGAGAGGACTCCTTCCACCAGAAATAGCAAGAGCGGTTGTGAGGTTCTTTTTTCTTATAGGTCTATTTGGTGGTTTACTAGTCATCCTAGGGAGTTTGATTCTCGTCACACGTAAAGCATCTTTTCTCGCCAATTTCTTTATATCTATTGGCTCTGGAGCTAGTCTTCTCGATCTGATTTCATTTATGATTTTTTCGGCACCTACGGTTAAGCTAATACTTCTCCGTCAATATGTGGAGAATGCATCCAGTATCGGAACAAACTATATCCTCCTAACACTAGGAACCGTATTAGCGTTCCTAGCAATGATACGAGACACAATAGGTTTTTCTCTAGGATTCATAGCAGGTTTCCTGACAAATATCTCTAGCTCTTTGATAGAATCCAAGATCTTAATAGCTTTCTTAGCGAGTTTCGGAATACTGGAGCCCACCCCGAACACTATCAGATTACTATGGGTAATAATCTTTTCGGGCAACATTGTTTTTCTAGCAGGGATTCTTCATGGAATAAAGAAATATAAAATAGGTTTCGCTCTCTCACTAATGGGCCTGATGACGTATATCCCCCATCTCCTTATCGTGTTCATGGGAGTGTCAAAAGGAGTGGTTCCAGAAATAATATTTACAATAGCGTTCATAGGTTTCGTTTTTGCGGTAATAACAACTGTTTATGGAGCAGTAAAAGTAGTAATTGGAAGAAGCATAAAGAGTAAATAGCTTTTATTCCTGGGAGCATTACTTATAAGGAGAGTAGCCGAGGAGGAACCTCCTAATAGATATTGGGAGCCTCTTTATTGAACATTTTATATTCTTGAGAAAATTTGGTGATCCAGCTACTCTAGTTTCCCCCTTTTTCACAGCTTCTATAACATCGTCAACATCATGGGTGTTGATGTCTAGAATAGTGTAACAAGATCCGAGAACATCGATGCAATGCGCGTCGCTACCAGCTATCATAGGGATATTAAGCATCTCAGCCACTCTTATAGCATACGTATTCAAGAATCCTGGAACCATAGAACCGTTCAAGACCTCAATCGCGTCAAATCTATAGTTTAAAATAGCTTTGCCGATACTGTTATGTAGGAAGAATGGATGAGCTGGAGCAACTAGTAGCGCGTTTTCTCTCGCATATTCAAGAATCTCTACAATAGGAGTGCCTTTTCTGAAAGATGGAGAGCCACCAAGTACTAGTATATGGCCAAGATCACTACTAACCTCTATACCAGGAATAATTAGGATATCCCGCGATTTTATCGAAGGCGAGGGAATATCGTGATCAGTTATCGCAAGACCATCTAAACCCTTCTTAATGGCCGCATTAACAATCTCTTTAGGACTATGTAATCCATCAGACCTACTGGTATGCACGTGAAAATCAATGATCACTACTCTACCTCCCTAACCACCATATGAATAAGGCAAGAACCACCGTCTTAGGAACCGTATATGAATACCTAAAAGTCCCCGAGTTGTGACACAAAAACATTAAGTCAGAAAAACATCTTAAAATACTTACTCAATATCTGGTGATGCATGCATGTTCGGGAATAGAAAATGAAGCATTTATTGAGATACTATGTGAGCTCCCTTATCAGTCTAAGATATTTTTTGGCTATATTCAGGACTGAGTTCTCCTCAACATATTTTCGAGCATATCTCAAGGTTTCTTGAATTATTGGATCTTTCTCGAAGACTTTTATCAATAATTGACGCAACTCCTCGGAAGTCCGATACTTAAGAACCTCCCTATGAAGCATTTCGAAGAATCCGTTATCTGGACAAAGCACTGGTCTCAAAGCTCCTAAGACTTGGTGAACAGCTGAGGATACTGCTACATAATTTGGTGCTGGTCTATGCAGTAGAATGGCGTCTGATGCGTGGAGATAATCATAGAGCTCTTCAGTAGGTGGTGCACCATACCTAAACAAGACCCATCCATACTTTTTCGCTAATTCTTTAGCAGCTTGAACGTTCTCGGACTCCTTACCCATCGTTAACAAGAAGAAGTCGTATTTCCTAGCCAGCTCTTCTAGAACTGGTAGGATATCCCCAATGTTCTTTAGTCTTAAACCATATGCGAAAGCAATTTGAGAAGTGCTGGGAAGATTCACCTTTTCCCGAGCCTTACTCTTATCCCCTTCTTTTATAGGATGGCATGGATAAGGAATTATGAATGTTTTCTCTTTAGGTAATACATTCCCTAGGACTCTCAAGAATCTCTCATCGAAAATTGTATAGGCATCAAAATCCATCCTCATGAAATTAACGTTGATTATTGGTTCTCCTTCATGCATAACAGCGATAATAGGACCCTTCTTCTTTAACTCATTCATTATAGAGAGGAGTTTACCTAGAGGAGTAGTAGTGGGTTTCTCTATAAGCAGCGCATCAAAGTCTTCCTCAAGCATAGGCTTAGGATCAAAATAAAGATCTAAAGCGTTATCGTCCCCTATCCTCCAACCATATCTATACATTTCCCAATTCCTGTAAACGAAATCCTCATCCTCCTTATCTAGGGGAATTCTGCCTTTTACTCTCTCATCCTTGGCAGCAAAAATAACCACTTTATGACCCAGTTTAAGAAAGGCATTACTTAAAAGCTCGGCATGAAGAGCTATTCCGCAAGCATCATTCCAAGTAGACATTATTCCAATCTTCATAAGAATTCATCTTTCCCAGATCTCTCTAGAAAATTAACGAGAAATAGATATAAAAAATTGCAATAATCTCCTACCTCTACTCGTCATATAAATTCTATTCTCCAGATTCTTCTAACGCATCTAATAATTCCTCGAGATCACATGTAGCTACGCAACAGTACTTATCAGCAGCTCCATAATATACAAATAACTCGCCATTGAGTACAACGGCTCCTTCTGGAAAAACGACATTAGGTACAACACCTATTCTCTCATAATCTTCTTTAGGCTCAAGAATCGGATAACTCAGCCTACCGATAACCCTTAAGGGATCATCTAGGTCTAGTAGGGCCGCTCCTGCTCTGTAAACATGCTTATCATCAACTCCATGATAAATTAGTAACCAACCCCTCTCCGTCTTTATGGGAGGAGGGCCAGCGCCTATTTTTTCGCTCTCCCAATTCTCCCTAGGCCTCATTACTATTCGATGATTACCCCAGTTAATTAAGTCTCTAGAGTAGCCTATCCATATGCTGGGTGCATGCGTACCATATTCGGGCCCTACCCAATTTCTTGGTCTATGAACCATAGCGTAGAGACCGTTAATTTTCTCAGAAAATAAGGCCGCATCTCTTTGATGAACGTCAGGAGGAGTTATAGGACCATACCTAATGAACTTGTTTTTAATTTTTGTTGGTTCTTTTAAGAATTCTAGTTTCAGGGATGCTAGACCTATACGCGGAATAGTACCCTTCTTCTCAGCCACGATCCTCTCAAATTCCTCTCTCGGCAAACCCATTTTTTCAAGGATCGATAAAGGCGGATCGCATCTCCCAGGACAACCAACATACGTCATATACAGGGTGTCCCCAATTATCGTAGTCCTAGGATCTTGGATACCCCATTTCTCAAAATCCAGTTTTGGCTCGAAAATAGGTTCTCCGAACCGTTCGAAATGATAACCATCCCGACTCCAAGCAATTCCTAGGCGAGATATAGCTTCACTCCAATCTCCATTAGCTCTGTAGAAAAGGAAGACCTTTCCATCGAAAAAGAAGGCTGCAGGATTGAAAACAGCTTCCTTCTCCCAACCACTTCTAGGCTTAAGGATAGGATTACCCTCAAACTTCTCTAATAAAACCTTTTTAACCAAACAAATACACCCGAAAATTAACTTCGCAGAGAAAATAAAAATAACATAACTATATTTTAATCTTCTGGCTAATCCTAATTTATCATCGAATAAGATATATTCATCTTTCTCAGAATTTGAGCTATCATTTCTGTTTTCGAGAGGAGAATTTTTGGAGAAAAATAAGGGATTGGTTACTCTAGGATCTATTGTATAGGGATAGGGTTTTAGAGGGATACTTGAGTTCTTTTTCTCAAGTATCTGGCGATTATGGCTACGATTATCCATATAATTGCAATACCTATCGCTAGTAGCATTCTTAGTGAGAGATCTCCTATTCTCTCAAGCCATATGAAGTAGGGGATCATGGTTATGCTGAATATGTTGGAGAGTTTTATCAGTATGTGGAGCGAGGGGCCTGAGGTATCCTTTAATGGATCCCCGAAAGTATCACCGACCACGGCTGCGGCGTGTTCTTCGGTACCTTTCTTACCTGCAATCTCAATTAGCTTCTTCGCATTATCTAATTGGCCTCCTGTATTGAATTGGAACATAGCTAATAATGCTGAGGATATCTTCAGACCTATTAAGTAAGCCACTAGTACCCATATGTTGAATAGAGTACCGATCAGTATAGGCGTGAAGAGACCGAGAGTGGTGGGCATAATCATTTCTGATAATGCATATCTTGTCGCAATATCAACAGCTCTTCTATAATCTGGTAATGCTTTGCCCTCCAGGATCGCAGGATTCTCTCTAAACTGTCTTCGTACCTCATTAACCATTTCGAAAGCCCCTCTGACCGCTCCGCCTATCGCCCATGCTGTGAAGACGTAGGGAACAGCAATACCCATTATTAGACCAGCTATCAGTTCTGGAATCAGCATGTTTACATTTGCTATCTGTAGTATGTACTCGAAGGTTATTTTTCCTTGAGGAGTTGGAATTATGCCAAGCTCCAACGCTGTGTCAATATAATCAGCTATTAATGCGAAAAGTATCGATAGGGATGTTAGTAGGGCGGAGACCATTCCGTAAGCCTTTGTTAAGGCCTTCGTCATGTTACCGACAGAGTCAAGTTTTTCGAGCGATGTACCTACTTCTTCAGATATACCACCCATGGTGGCTATACCATCAGCATTATCTACGATTGGCCCGAAGGTATCTGAGGTCTGGATTATACCAGCCATTGTTTGTAGTCCTAGAGTAGCTACTGCTACACCGAATAATCCTTTAATACCAGCTAATCCGCTGAGATTAAACTCGCCAGCTACTAAGTAAAATGCAGCTACCGTGATAAACGCTACCACTATAGCTGCTGGAACTACGCTCTCCATACCCCATGATAATCCAGAGAGGATATCGATTGCCGGACCACCCTTAGCCATCTCAGCAATATTCTTCACGGGCTTGTTGGTGGGCCCAGTATAATACCATACGATTATCGCTGTTAACAAGCTTCCAAGCATTCCAAGCATCGTCGCTATCCATAACCTAGTGCCCAGCCCAGGATCTCCTACTAGAGCAAATACTTCTGGCGGAATCATTATTCTCAGTATAATGTAGAATCCGATAACGAGTAGGATTCCTGTTAGGAAGAAGCCTTGATAGATAGCCTTGATGGGTTCTTTTCCTCTAATCGCTAAGACTCCCACGATACTAGCTATTAATCCCATTGCTTGAAGCACTAACGCTAGGTCTATGATAATTATGCTATATTCTGGAAACATTATCGAAGCTAGAAAGGCTCCAACAATCATCATAGTTATTATATTATCTGAGAAGCTTTCGAACAAGTCGCTAGCCCTGCCAGCACAGTCTCCCACATTATCTCCTACAAGATCAGCAATCACTGCAGCATTCCTTGGGTCATCTTCCTCAAGTTTTTTCTCTACTTTCCCCACTAAATCAGCTCCAACGTCGGCTGACTTTGTGTAGATCCCTCCACCTAACTGAGCAAAGAGAGCCGCTAGAGAAGCACCGAAGCCAAAGCCAACAACTAATGCAGGATCACCGAATAACAGATATAAGATGCCAATACCGATTATGGCTATAGACATTAAGGAGAGACCAGTGACTGCTCCGCCTCTGATAGCTATCATTAATGCTTTATCAGGAGATTTTCTAGCGGCTTGTGCTGTTCTAACATTCGCGTCTGTTGCTGTCTCCATTCCCAGCCATGCCATTAGCAAAGATGATAAAGAACCGATCACGAAACCGATTGGAATCTCCCAAGCGATGATGCCCGCGTAGGATATGATACATAAGCCAACAACTATTGCGATGATGAAATAGCTTATTGTTATAAATTCACGCTCAAGAAAAGCTCTCGCACCGCTCTTAATCCAAGAATGCACTTCATGGATTTTTCCAGTACCCGCTTCTTGGCTCAGAACCCACTTTCTTAGCCAAAGAACGAAAACTAGTCCAATAATCCCTATAATCACAGCATACACTGCTGGCTGCATTCCTCACCATCTCACAAGGAACATTTCTGAACATTCCTTAACTGGTCTTTTTGAAGAAGGAATCTTCTGAGTAGAGATTTATATAGCTGAACAATTTTATTCTTTTCTTCATTCCGCCAATACAAGATTTAAAATATATAAGCCAAATATATATTCTAGATAGATAACTATATTTTATATGGATAATCACTGACGAGAACTAGGATATCACGGAAGCACATGAATAAAAATAAGCCCTCTCGATAAAGTTAATATCCATCACCAGTATTCTTTTCGGGATTCCTAGAAATTATGACATGAATAAAGGATATTTCTGTGCATTAAAATTTTGAATTATTTTAAATGAGCTAGCTAATAATATTATTCATTAAGATAGGTGGTGCCTATGCCTATTATAGAGGATTATGAATTTGGAGAAATCAAGATTGGAGGCCAAAAATATCGTAGCGACGTAATTGTTTTTCCTGATAAGGTTTCTGAGGATTGGTGGAGAATCGAGGGGCATAATCTTCATATCGAGGATTTATGGGAAGTAATAGAGTATAAGCCAGAAATTCTCGTAATTGGGACTGGTTACTATGGTAGAATGGATGTTCCGAGGGAAGTGATACTGGAGCTTGAGAAAAAAGGAATAAGAGTAATTGTAGCTCATACAAGGGAGGCTGTAGAGATCTATAATAGATATCTACGAGAAGGAAGAAAAGTAGTTGCGGCCCTACACTTAACGTGCTGAGATAATAAACCAATCACAAGTTAAAAAAGAATTTTGAGAAGAACATAGAGAAGAAAAGAGGATTTTATTGTTTCTGTTGCTTCTCTTTTATAGCGACTTGGGCTGCTACTAGTCTCGCTACTGGTATTCTCCATGGGGATGCTGAGACATAATCTAGTCCTACCTTGTGGCATATCTCTATGCTTCTTGGATCTCCACCATGCTCTCCACAGATGCCTAGCTCAATATTTGGCTTGACCTTTCTTGCGTTTTGAACAGCCCACTCCATTAATCTGGCGACTCCTTTATCGTCTAATGTCTGGAATGGGTTGTACGGTAAGATCTTCTTGTTAATGTATGCGTGGATAAATGCCCTCTCAGCATCATCTCTGGACCAACCGAATGTGAACTGCGTCAGGTCGTTTGTACCGAATGAGAAAAAGTCGCATACTTCGGCGAGCTCGTCTGCTAGAATAGCTGCTCTCGGGGACTCAACCATTGTACCATATAACACATTGAGTTCTATTCCATATTTCTCTGAGACCTCCTTCTTTACCTTCTCGAAAATCTCTTTGATAAATCTTAGCTCATTTGGCTCTGCAGTGCCTGGAACCATTATCTCAAGTATTGGATTCTTGCCTTCCTTCTTTAGTTCCGCTGCTGCCTCCATAGCTGCTCTCATCTGTGCCTCATAGACCTCTGGGTAAACGATTCCTAATCGGCAAGCTCTGAATCCCATCTGGGGGTCTGCATCTCTTATTGCTCTTACTCTCTGGATTACTCTCGCTAGCCTAGCAAGTTCTTCTGGACTGGCTTTCTCCTCATACTTCTTCTTGTAGTATTGTTCGATGAGCTGTTCTGGATCAGCAAACACGAGCGCGTAGAACTGTACGTCTAGTAATCTTATAATAACTGGTTTACCATCCATTACCTCTAACATTTCTTTGAAGTCTTGTTTCTGCAATGGAATCAGCTTCTCCAGTGCTTTTCTTCTTTCCTCAGTAGTTTCGGCCAGTAGGATCTCGTACACAATATCCGTACGACCACCCTTGACGAACATGTTCTCGGTTCTTGCTAGTCCTACACCCTCCGCACCGAATTCTAGAGCTCTTTTCATCTCCTCGGGAGTGTCAGCGTTTGCTCTTACACCAAGCTTTCTGAATTCATCGCACCAGGAGAGAAGCTCTAAAGCCTCCGGAGTCAACTTAGGCTCAATAGTAGGTAACTCACCCACATAAACTTCTCCAGCTGTTCCATCAATTGTAATGATGTCACCTTTCTTAACAACAATGTCTCCGACTCTAAACTCTTCCTTCTCAAGGTCTATTTGAATCATCTCAGCCCCTACAACTGCCGGTTTACCCATAGCTCTAGCAACTACGGCGGCGTGGGAAGTCATCCCACCCCTAGCTGTGAGGATTCCCTGAGCAGCAGCCATACCGCCAATATCGTCTGGCGTAGTTTCTGGTCGTACAAGTATTACTTTTTCACCCTTCTTACCGAGTTCCTCAGCTTCCTCAGATGTGAACACTGCTTTTCCAACAGCTGCTCCGGGAGATGCTGGTAATCCCCTAGCAATCGGTTTATGAGTCTCCTTCGCTTTTGGATCGATCTGTCTGTGCAATAATTGCTGAAGCTGTTCGGGCGTTATACGTAGGATAGCCTCTTCTTTCGTGATTATTCCTTCCTTAGCCATATCTACTGCGATTTTTATAGCTGCTAATGCTGTTCTCTTACCGGTTCTTGTCTGTAGTAGCCAGAGTTTTCCTCTTTCTACAGTGAACTCAATGTCTTGCATATCCTTATAGTGTCTCTCTAATAGTTCAGCAACCTTAACTAGTTGTTCATATATTTTAGGTAATCTTTCCTTCAGCTCTTTGATAGACATTGGTGTTCTAATCCCTGCCACTACATCTTCTCCCTGTGCATTGGGTAGGAACTCTCCATATAGCTCTTTTTCGCCCGTTGAGGGATTTCTTGTGAAGCATACACCAGTTCCAGAATCCCATCCAAAGTTTCCGAAAACCATCATCTGGACATTAACCGCTGTGCCCATATCATGGGGGATCTTATGGATTTCTCTATACTTTATAGCTCTGGGATTGTTCCAGGACTTAAACACTGTCTCGATAGCTCTTCTTAACTGGACAAATGGGTCTTGGGGAAAGTCTTCACCTGTTTCTCGTTTGTAAATCTCTTTAAACTTCTCCACAACCTCCTTCATAGCTTCCGCGGGTAGCTCTGCATCATGCTTGACTCCATACTTCTTCTTAATCTCTTCTAGTGCCTCCTCGAACTTTCTTCTATCGATTCCCATAACAATGGATCCAAACATCTGGATGAGTCGTCGGTAGCTATCATAGGCGAATCTTGGATTATTAGTTAATCTTGCTAGAGCCTCGACGGTTTCATCGTTTAGACCAACGTTCAGGATTGTATCCATCATCCCAGGCATAGAAATTGGAGCACCAGATCTTACAGAGACTAGTAATGGATTATTCTTATCCCCAAACTTTTTACCAGTTTTCTCCTCTAATTTGTGGAAATGTTCCATAATCTCTGGCCAGATCTCATCGATGAATTTAGGACCTCTACGGTAATACTCCCTACAAGCTTCTGTTGTGATAGTGAATCCTGGAGGGACTGGTAGGCCTGCTCGGGTCATTTCCGCCAAACCAGCTCCTTTTCCTCCTAATAAATGGCGGAGATGTTCTCCTCCTTCCTCGAAATCATAGACATACTTCTTATCTTTTGACATTTCTATCATCTCGCCCATATTATATATGAGCCAAGACAGAATATCGGGTTTATATAGTATATAAGAGTTCTACAAATAGCTCTATATAATCTGTTTAGAACCTAGCTAAGGAGACGTTAACAATAATGAGCTAGGGTCTATGCAAAAGAGAATTATAAAGGAAGACTTCGGGAATATATATGAACAAATCGAGTCATTTGAGGATTGATATGAAATTACTCAACATTATATCTAACTACGTTTATCCTTCAATAAGGAAAAAGCTTGTCGAGATATTATATTACGAGAAGAAATTCAAGCAAAAAGAAATTGCAAGAAAATTGTATATTACCCAGTCAGCTGTTTCCCGATATATTAGAGGGAGTCGAGGGCGATACTTAGATATCACAAAAGCCACGGAAACAATGAAAGAACTCAAAGAACTTGCCGAAATCATCGCAAAGAGTGACCTCGAACCAGAGGAACTGGAGTATCGGTTAGCCACGATAGTCTTCAAAGCCATGGGCCGTGGAGAGATCTGCCAATTCCATAGTCAGATAGAGAATATCGACCCTAAAACATGCACTCTATGTCGCGAACTTTTTGGATCTTATCTCCTCGGACTGGAAGAAAGGAACAAAAATTAGCAAATCATGACATAGCTAAAAAAAGAGTAAATAAAAAATAGTAAAGCAATATTAAGTTCTGTAAGACTTTAGAAAATCTAGGAGGTAGTATAAGTAAACTAACCCTACAGCTATTGTTAGGAGCGTTAGCCCTGGCTCTACTAGTAGAGTTACCCATCTGTTATTGTATGGGTTTGGGGTGTAGGGTTGGGGAGGATTAGCTAGCATGTAGAGATTGGTTCCCAGCATAGCTATTAAGTAGCCGATGAGCCCAATTATTCCTATCCAAAAATACAGCTTATTCTTCTCTGTAATGTTTTCTGGCCATACGATATAGATTATCAAGAGAGCTATGCCCCACGTTAATAGGAGTAGGTGCCAGTGCCCGATATTATAGGCCAGTTCCAGCCAGTCGTAGCTAGGATGTCTGATGGGCAATGAGTAGATAAAGCGTGCTTCTCGGAGATTCATTGCTGCGATAGCTCCTGGTATAGCTACTCCAAGCCATACTGCTAGGTTTGATATCACTGCCCCAATTTTCAATAGATCATTTCTCTCCATTGAGAGGCTTAGAAGTAGAGTAACTGATATGAGTATAAGTGCCGCAGGTGTGATTACGAGGTGGGTTTTTCCTCCAAAGAATGTAACACTGTAGCAAGCAGCTGCCATGAATATCTGGGCCGGGATACCTAGGAGATAAAGTCTCTGAGGCGTAAATACAAGAAGCATTTTTGCATTTTCCTTAGGCCTATTTATGGAAAGGGCTAGGAAGAATACTAGAGCTAATGCTATCGCTATCATTGCATGTTCATGAGATGTTAGCGCCCTCCAGTACAAGTCTTCTTCTGCGAGATCTGGGTTGAATCTAGAAGCTATCAATGCTTCCAAGAACTCAGATCTATGATGCATAAAACTTGAACCTAACCAAGCACCCCAGATCCCCCCTATTAGGAGAAAGATCCCTGCTATCCAGATGTTCCACTCAAGCAGATCTCTTGGTTTGAAATTAAGCATGATTATGAGACCTATAAGGAAGAACATTGCTAAACCAGCTATGAAAGTGCCGTGCCAGAAGAAATTTTTGGACACATATCCGTAAAGAATAGCACTAGCAACCACTATTATGGTTGAGATAGCCGCTAAATCGAGGACTAGATTCCCTATTTTCTCGTCCAGATATTTGCCAGCGAATATTATCAATGTAGCGTATAAGAGAATTATGAAGACGCTGTGGTAAACAAAGGTTATTCTGCCTAAGTAGGTCTCTCCTTCATACGGATTAATGATCTCCGCACCCCCGACAGTGGCATTATATCTAGCTCCTGGGAGCTCTTTTGGAAGACCTAGAGCCGATCTTATCTGTGTCATTGGTGGAGACAAGAGAATGTAGAAACCTACTGTGAGAGCGAAAATTGTTGCTACAATAAGAATGTGTAATTTTATCCTCTTCAAAATGATCACCTATTTCACATAAATTTTTAAAATAAAATGGAAAAATTTTGGAGTCATAAATGAGAATAGGTCGTTATTTCTCTATTATTAAATATACTCCAATAGCTATGAGTAGGGCGGAGAGAGCTAATATGGGATGCAAGAGAGCAATCACTAATTCTAGAGGTAGGATGGGTGCGCCCGCGACTATACTTGCTAGAGCTAAGCCGCCAATACCAATAACTATTCCTCCTATAGTAATTACCAGATACTCATAGCTCCACTCTTTAGTCAGAACCTTAATTATTGGTAAGAACACAATTATGAGTCCTGATAATGTATGAAGTAACACCTCGGCTCCAACACTAAGACTTGGGTATACTACACTGTAACCCGCAGCCATTAGGATCATCATTACCACTACGAAACCCAAATAGTACTTCCACCAAGTATCTCGTAGCCTATATAGGATCCCGATTGCTAGGAATGCTGGGTATAAAGCACCTATGAATGGTGTGTATGGTTGTTCTAGAGCAGCTAGACCCATTACCGCCAATGCTCCAGCTACTATAAGGAAGCTCAGGCTTGAGATTATCCAGAAGAAGTAATCAACCCCTTGTTTTCTGGTATAGCCGTATATCGCGGCTATAAAGTATATGAGAGCAGCAATCAACGTGACGTAAGCCAGCATTCTATAACACACCTATATGACAACTGTCATATAACCGTACATGAAAAAAATTATATAAAAATTTCCGCACCACAAAACTACAAAAAAGCAGATAACAAGACCAAAGGACCATTTTTGGGAAGAGAAAAATCTATTAAAACTCAATGTTCTAAGCTACAATATTAGACCTAAACCTGCGAAGATTCTCTTAAAAATTTCCCAGACAACTAAAATATGCTAGGACTAATTCTATGAATAGGATCATGATTTGGAATTCTCTACCTTTACCTGTTCTTCGCCCATTATCCAGTAAGCTCCTTTCTCTGTGATTTCTTTTTTCCATATATGGACTCTTTCTTTCACGAGTTCGAGTGTTTCTCTCGCTGCTTTAAATCCTTCCTCTCTATGCTCACTTGCGACTAAAATGTATATTGTGTCTTCCCCTACTTCTCTTTCTCCGACGAAGTGGTATATGAGAACTTCATGCACGCCCTCATACTTCTCTAGAATTTCTCTTCTTATCTCATTAAGCTCTTTAATAACTATTTCATCCGCGGCCTCGTAAACTAATTTCTTTACCTTAGATCCGTCTCTTCCTACTCCCCTAACCATTCCGATAAAGGAGACTATAGCACCACATTTCCAAATGTTTTCGGAGGATTTTAATCCTTGGAGAAGTTTAGAAAAATCATATTTTTTGTCTCTAATGATTCCTACTTTCATGAAAAGACACCTTAGAAGGTTATCTGACTAACGAGTGCTTTTAAATTATTTTTCAATCTCTTTCGTCTAACACACTATTCTTCTATTCAATGCGGAATAAAAGAATAATTCGAAATAATCATATAAATGTTTTTTCTGAAAGATATGTTTAAAAAATTCGGTTACCAAAAATAAGAATCAAATTTTCATAGAATACTTTTCAGATATATTTGTTACGGGTTATATACGATGGCTTGGTGCGTAGAGAATGTTAATTAAGAAGGTTAAGAAAGAAAATAAGTCATCAGAAGAAACCATAGAGGTAGTAGTAAGATTACCAAGAAAGATATTTGATTCAGCGGCCGAATTATCTAAAGCTCTTAACATTGATTTGAACGAACTTTTCCTGAGAGCTATAAAACATTACAAAGAGGAGCTCAGTAAGGATGAAGAAAAGAGTGTTAGTGTATCAGAGGACTTCTCCAGAATAATACAAACATTAAATGACTTAATTAATAGACTTTCCTCGAGCCTTGAGAATGCTCAAAGAATAGGATCATTGGTAAGTTCTCCTCATGCGAAAGCCCCAGTAGCACCGAGGCCATCCCAACCAAAACCTTTAGAACCTTTAGAACTTCCTGAATTAAAAACTGTTGAAGGCGGAGGAGAAGTCGTTGAATCACCGAACCCATCGATTGATGATGTACTCGATAGCGTCATCGTATTAGCCGTTGCTGATGAATTAATTAAAGAAAAACAAAGGAACCTTAATGCTTTGCATGAGAAAGAACCTTTGAAAGAAGATCATTAATCTTTGCGACTTTGGCAATATATTCCTCACTAACCCATATATGCTTAGCCTTGGTTAAGGAGTCTTGAATGAGCACTACAATCTCTGGTGTTTCTCCGAATCTCTCAATTAACGAGATCATTAATTCTCCAATTTTCTCGAGAGTAATCACGGCGTCGAAAGTATTTTCTTGAATATCCCAGCACAAAACCTTGCCATACTTTACCAACATTTGGATCAAATTCCACGCTAATTCCTTATTATTAGTGCTAATAGCTAATTTAGCAGCACTATATATTATATCAGCGATCTCCCTAGAGAAAACTCCGTTATAGATAGCCCATCTAGAAATACTATCCAGGACATTGATAATTTGAGCTAAAACTTCCTTAATTATCTTAGGAATCTCTATCATTTTTAAAGTCGCGATTAAAGCCATTAAGGCATTAATGAGAACCGCGAAGTAATCCAAATCTTTCTTCTTGCTCAATTCTTCAACATAGTTCTCATCCATAAGTGTTAAAAGTCTAGCGAATTCGATTATTTCATCTGGAATCTTATCTAATTCGATTGATATTCTTGATAAGACAAATATTATTGGCGAGATATATACTAGGAAATCTCGCATAGATATTCTCTTATTAATAAGCATCCTAATGAAATATCGAACACCATCCAATCCAAGCTCATAACCCTTCATTAATATCTCTTTCTTGGCTTCCCCTTCTTCAAGATATAATAAGTAATAAAGCAGGTGAAGAGCTAGTTGGTAATAATTAAAGTAGAATATTACATCTAATAATGGACGACTCGTGGGAATATCGATCAATCGTTCAGATAATAGTTCATATGCTTCACGAATTATTGCATGTTTATCCTTAATTGTTACATCTGGAGACTCAATAACTAAGATAGCTGAAAGCAGTAGTGGTATAGCCCTAAGCATTGAGAGAGTAGAAACTTTATCCGCGGTTCCTACTTTTTTAGTTTTAAGTATCGTTGCTAATAATTTCGTTGGCAGTGATTTATGATAAATCATTCTAGGCATTGATTCATCAGTTCTCATAAAGAGTAATTTACTATCAGAAAATACTTTCTGAATATCGAACCATGATGTAATAGGTGAGAATTGATATAACTTCCTCAACTCTTTCAAACATCTTATTTGCTCATACATGATCTCGGATCGATCCTTGAGCTCATTAGCTAGGAAATTGCCGAGGAGCGTTGAATTAACTATTTCATCATTAATCGTGAAGAGAAGTATTAAATACGCTTGCTTTAAAACATCATCATCAATCTTATTGAAATCAGAAATTATTTCCCGAGAAGACTTCTTAAGAAAATCTATTATCTTGTCAACGCTTTCCCCAGCAAACTCCATTTTCACAAATTTGCATGGCAAAGACATGTTTCCAGGGAATTTATCAGCCTTAATAATTTCAGCGACATCCGTTGCTGATATTACTGGGTACTGCCGTGGAAAAGTCCTTGATAACAAACTCAACCTCACTAAAAGAAAAGCTGCTAACTCTTTAAAATCGGTTGATGCCTCGTATAACGAAGAGAGAAAATCAGTAGCTTTATAAAGATTCCATTGAGAAACTAACGATAAGGCTTCTTTCAAGGCCTTGCGCTCATCATTAATTTGAACAGTTTCTGGAACATATATCATTTTTTCTCCACGTTCTTTCTCCTTTTTATAGAATTCTTCAAATCTCTTCTCGAATACTTTTAATTTCTTTCCAGGAATCCCTCCATAAATTACTTTTGCCAAATCAGTAACTATTTTAAAATCTGGAAGATCTACCTGCTCTTTAAAGAATCCATCTACAATCTCCTCTATTTTGCTTCTTAGATCATCGGTAATCGCATCGATTTGTGCGGGAATTATTTGATCAAGTTTATAAGCGAGAATTTTAGCTCTTTGAAAAGCGGCGTTATCCGATTTATCACACAGTATTCCCAACGCTATGTTAGGATTTTTCTCACTAGTAACCACGTATATTTCATAATTCATAAAACTAGATTTTTTCACTCTGCTCAAACCGAGATTCTCAGCCATTCTCGTTAATACGGACAGGAATTTAGGAAGAAGATCCTTTCCTTCCTCAAAACCCTTATTCACTATAGCAATCCCAGTCTTTAAAATTACTGAGACCCCATGAATCATAGTAACACCAAGCTATTCAAAGCCAATTATCCAACAAAATAGTGTATATTTACATTTTTCAAAATAATATATTTTTCTGAACATAAAAATTTGTATTCTAAGAGAAAGAGGAAAGATCTCTTATGCGGAAATAGCCAAGGAACTACATAATTCTCTACAACGAAGAATATCTTCTCCTCTAGTTTCTTGGGGCTCTCCTTTAACTTTTTCAAGATACCTTTTCTGAATGTGCAGATCTGAATGGTTAACCAATACCCTGCATTGCTCTATTCGTCTCTGTTCTGAGAGAAAGTTATTTAAACTTCACAGGTTTGAGGAGGAGTCTCATTAAATCTCAGACTCCAGCGACTCATTCTCTAGAACTCTGTTATTGATTAGTTAGTCTTTCTAATATTGCTCTTTCAAGATCGTTTAATGGGGCGTTTACATAGATTCTTGTTGATCTTCCACGCTGGTCTACACCGCTTACCTCTACCTTAACAATGCTTTCGAGATCCTTCGCCAGTTCCTTGATATACCTCAGTAGTTGCGTGGTTTTTCTAGGTCTCTCGTTAAACTGTCTGCATAATTCGTTGTAATAGGGTTCTATCTCTACTCGTGTAACGAATTCTCTCTGCTTCTCTTTCAAGGCTCTAACAATGGCTAATAATAGGACAAGAAAATGTTTCCTAAGAGGTTGTAAAACATAGTCGAGATCAGTGCTCCTTATTCTAGCGGTTTTTATGGCGAGATTTACGTGCTTAATGTCTATGGTATCATCATTTAGTTTCTCGGCAATGAGTGCCGCCTCTAGTAATAACTCGACAGCTTTTTTAGGATCGCCTTCATACTTATCAAGCACCCAGTGAGAAATCTTTTCAAGAGTTTCTTCGGAGACGGCGTTTTCTCGTAACCCCTTCTTCGCAACGTTTGATAACAGAATCTTGATTTCTTCAGGAGTGGGCATTCTTAACTCAATCACCTTTCTGAAGAAAGAGGCTCTTGTCGATCCATCAATCTGATTGAAAATCTCGTCATACTTTCTAGAATCTATTGTTGCTACAGTAGCTAAGCTTACTATTTTTTCGCTCTCTGCTCTTTCATTTAGGCGTGAGAGAATGTATAATAAATCCCTTGCTTTATCGAATTCTTCCTCAGAGAAGAGTTCTCCTAGATGATCTAGGTAGATCAATAACCCTTTCTTTAGACGCTTAAGTCTTCTAATAGTCTCATCCATGAGTTCCTCTAAGGATAACCCCCTAGTTGGTAGTGAAGCATCGACACCCTTTACGATACTCAGAACCGTATTATATACTCTCCTAGCTCTTCTACAATTGATGTATATCTCAATGGCTTTGTCTTCTATTCTCTTCCTGCTCTTCTCCATAAGGAGTTTTAAGAATAGATCCTTAAGTAATCTGGTTTCATAGACAATTATCCATGACGTGAAGGATTCCCCGTTCTCAAAGAAAGATACTAAATCGCTGATGATTTCTTCTATTATATCGTGCCATAAGTCGCTTTTGTGAAAGATCTCATCACTCTTGAAAACTTCGGGATTAACTATGATTTGGGGGGCCATTCACTTTCATCTCCCATTACTTACTAGTGTTATTACGAAATAACAAATTAAATTTTTTAGCTGGGATAATATTGTTTTATCAAAGCCCTCGCTAAGGGGAGAAACCAATTGAATGTTGAGGAAAAGAAACAAAAAATTAGAGAGTATGTATGGCGGATAATGGAAGAGAAAAATATTGCAAGGTTCCCCCGACCAGTGTACGGTAGAGTACCAAACTTCGTCGGTGCAGAAGAAGCAGCCAAAAGACTAACTAAGTTACCAGAGTTCAGGAAGGCAGAGGTCGTTTTTGTAAATCCCGATTCCCCACAACACCCAGTACGAGCTCTCTCACTACTCGAAGGAAAGAAGGTCATAATGGCCAGCCCTAGGATAAAGAGGGGTTTTATTCTTCTTGACCCAGAGAAGATACCTACTAGAGATTTCTGGAGAGCCACAACTATCAAGGGAGCTTTTAGATATGGAAGAATAATTCATCCATCGCAGATTCATGTAGATATAAAAATAACTGGTTCTGTAGCCGTGGATACTGTGGGAGGGCGAGTCGGTAAGGGACATGGCTACTCTGATATAGAATACGGCATATTGAGAGAATACGGAGCAATAGATGAGGATGCCCCGATAATAACAACTGTGCATGATATTCAAATAGTTGATCATATACCGATGACAAATCACGATATGCCCGTCGATATAATACTCACTCCTACGAAAGTCATTAGAACAAATACTCCCTATAAGAAGCCGAGAGGAGTCTTCTGGGAACTCCTAACCGAGAAAGATTTGGAAGAAATCCCGTTGCTTAAGGAGTTATATATGAGGAGAAGGCAGAAATAAGGAGAATTATTTCAAAAGAAGTCTAGATCTAGCTACATCTTCTCTAGGCACCTCATACCGCCATTTCGTTTCTAACTGTTCCAACACTCTCTTAACAACTACTCGTCTATCACCGTTCAGAATCTGCATTAGATCGTGAGGTGTATCGATTTCCGTCCAATAATCTCCTCTAATATCTGCAACTCTGACGATATAACCCTCCTTAACTAATCGATTAATTATATCAGACCAGCTAAGTTTTTGATACAAGGATTTATGATCAAAGATATCCAGTACCTTTCTTTTCACGATAAATAATCCTATATCCACATGGGTATACTCTTCCAGGTTTTTTCCTATCCTAACTACTTTATCTCCCTTAACGTAGATCTTTGTTGCTTCTTTAATATCTATAAACTGTGGAGAACTATCACCCCCAACTATTACATCGAACTCTTCCTTAGTAGCGATTAAGAGCTTCTTGACAACAGAGGGAGCGTAGATATGATCAGCCATCGAGAGAATGAAGTATCTCGATTTTATATAGCTGGCACCTAACAGTGCACTATATCCATTCCCAAGCTCCGGCTTATTATTAATAATCAACTCGTATCTAATAGCACCAGTAAAGCTCTTTAGAACACTCTTGAGATAGAAATAATTCATAGAATTAGCAACTATTTTGAAATCTCTTATCCCAATACTCATCAAAACTTCCAGTGGGAAACAGATCAAAGGCCTATTCATTATTGGATGGAGAACCTTAGATATCTCCTTAATATAGTCTCGAAGCCTAGTACTAAAGCCCGCTGCGAGAATTACAGCCTCTCGAGGACTAGCTAGCATCTAAAACACCTTTCTTCAAATTATTTCTTCTCTCGCTTAGAAGGTCTATAGTTCAGAGGACTACAAGAAATGTATGTAGAAGAGCCAAAAATCTGGAAGGTCAGATAGATGAAGACTTTGACTAACCTTAACTAAAATATACATACCTTTAACGGTAATATAAATTTTTATCCCTGTTACTCAGTAAGGTTCTAATGACTTACAGATTCCGTATCTAGAGGAAAATTTTCGGAGTTAATTTTTATAATTGATTCATTATTAATCATCATTTTGCATCGCTTCTAGAGGGATCAGAATGAGTAGTGACATTAAGATAGCGGAGAAGACGTACTCCTCACAGAGAGGGATCAAATTTTACTATAGATTATGGGCACCTATAGGGGCTCTTAAAGGAGTAATAGTAGGTATTCACGGCTATGCTGAACACTCAGGAAGATATAGCCATGTTGGAGAATTCCTAGCATCCAATGGCTATGCTTTCTACATGCAGGATTTAAGGGGACATGGTAAGTCTGAAGGGGAGAGAGGATACATAGATAAATTCTCGGATTTTGTAGACGATGTTTTGGAGTTCACAGAAATGGTTATGAAAGAAAACAATGTAGATAAAGTATTTCTATTCGGGCATAGCATGGGTGGGTTAATAGCTACGATATTCGCTATAGAGCATGGTGATATTCTTCGCGGCCTCATCTTATCTGGACCAGCATTGGCCACTAGCATAGAAATAAAGGGGCCTAGATTAGCCCTTTTAAAGCTCTTAGCCAAAATCAGACCTAAGTATAGACCAGAGATTGTGATAGATCCGTCTCTCCTAACTAACGATCCTAAAGTGAATGAGGCATACGTCAAAGATCCATTAGTGTTTAAGAGAGGTACGATACGCTTACTAGATGAAATGCTCAAAGCAATGAACTATGCCCTTGAAAACGCCCATAAAATAACTGTGCCAGTACTGATACTGCATGGAAAAGAGGATAAAATAGTGCCGCCAACAGCCTCACAAGAGCTCTACGAAAGAATAGCTAGCCAGGACAAGGAACTTATCCTAATGGAGGGCATCAAGCACGAAGTCCTAAACGATATTAAAAAAGAAGAAGCACTAAGAAAAATCGTTGAGTGGCTAAACAACCACTAAAGTAACTTAGGTTTGTTTAACCCTTCAGCTCTAGTTGATAGTATGATTTTAGAGAGTAAAAAAGTATAGAGGCATGATAAGTTTTCACAATTCATAACACTTTTTTAAGCTTTTCCTTAGAGAGAAAAACCAATTTCTTTAAGTATTAGAGCCCACTTCTGGGCTTTTTCAACGGCTATTCTCCATGCTCTGTATAGTTTCTCCCTATCCTCTGCAGACATCTTTGGCTCAAATATTTTTTCTACTCTCCACAGCTTCTTTATTTCTTCTACACTTTCCCAATAATCCACAGCTAAACCTGCTAAGTACGCTGCTCCTAATGCTGTTGTCTCGAATATTACTGGTCTGATTATCCTCTTACCGAGGATGTCTGCTTGGAACTGCATTAACCAGTCGTTTTTAGCGGCTCCTCCATCAACTCTCAACTCTTTTATCTCAATACCAGCGTCACGCTCCATCGCCTCGATCACGTCTCGTGTCTGGTACGCTATGGATTCCAGAGCTGCTCGTGCGATATGTTCGATACCGGTTCTACGGGTGATTCCTATAATTAAGCCCCGTGCGTATTGATCCCAGTACGGTGCTCCTAATCCAACAAAAGCGGGTACAAAGTACACTCCTTCATTACTTTCTAGTTTTTTAGCGAGATCCTCTGTTTCACTAGCACGCCTTATTATCCTTAAGTTGTCCCTCAGCCACTGAATAGCCGCTCCAGTTATGAAGATGCTTCCCTCTAAAGCATATGTCACGTTTTTCTTCGATAATCCCCAAGCGATTGTGGTTAATAATCCGTGCTTGGATTTTCTTGGTTTTGACCCCGTATTCAATAATATGAAGTTTCCTGTGCCATAAGTATTCTTGACCATTCCCTCTTCGTAACATGCTTGCCCAAACAATGCTGCTTGTTGATCGCCTGCATCACCAGTAACTGGTATGCTTGCTCCGATAATGGATTTCTCAGTATACCCATAAGCTTCTTCATCGCTAGATGGACGAGGCTCCGGTAAGATTTCCTCTGGGATACCTAGGATCTCGAGTATGTCTTGATCCCAATCAAGCTTATGTATGTTAAAAATCATTGTTCGGGATGCGTTACTATAGTCTATAACGTGGGCTTTTCCTCCAGTTAATCGCCATATCAAGAAAGTATCTATTGTACCGAATAATATTTCTCCCTTCTTAGCCTTTTCTTTGGCTCCTGAAACATTATCAAGTAACCACTTTATCTTTGGGCCGGAGAAATAGGAATCGGGAACAAGGCCAGTCTTATCAATTATTAAGTCCTCATACTCTTTTCTCAACCAATCCACGATCTCCGCCGTTCTTCTACATTGCCACACAATCGCGTTATAGATCGGCTTACCGCTACTCTTTTTCCATAAAATCGTTGTCTCACGTTGATTAGTCACCCCAATAGCGGCGATATCCTCGGGAACCACATTGGCTCTATCAAGTGCAGTCTTTATAGCTCTTAACTGTGCTTCCCAGATTTCCTCTGGATTATGCTCTACCCACCCAGGTCTTGGATAGTGCTGAGGAAACTCGTATTGACCAAGACCAAGAATTCTTGATTCGTGATCCCATACAATAGCGCGAGCACTCGTGGTACCTTCATCGAGAGATAACACGTATTTAGTCATATCAATGCACCGCTACAATAACTGAGAAAAGCACAGTATTTGACAAAAATTTTGTTTATATTATTTTTCTCTCTAGAAATCCAGTGAATCTCTTAATGATTCCCATAGTAGAAAAGAAGAGAAGAGAGAAGAATAGCTGGAAGGTCATGAGGTTTTCTCTAGGAGTTTATGGAACGCTTCTCTCAATCTTCTCCCAGCCTCTCTTAACTTCTCTGTGTCTAAGGTATAAGCTATTCTTATATGATTCTTCCCGCCTGGTCCGAAGAATGGGTATCCTGGCGATACAACAACTCTAGCTTCTTTGACCAAGTACTTGACTAGCTCAACTTCATCCATTTTATATTCTCCCACGTTTGGGAAGATGTAGAATGCTCCCCTAGGCTTCACAAACTTTATCCCCTTTATCTTTGATAACTCATCCATTGTGACTCTTCTACGCTTGTCAAATTCTTTAACAAATTCGTCAACAACTTCTTGAGGACCTTTCAAAGCTGCTAATGCTGCGTACTGGGCTATGGATATGGGACATAAAGCAGAAGCTAAGGTTACTTTGAGCATTTCTTTTATAACTTCCTTCTCTGCGATGGCGTAACCTATTCTCCACCCAGTCATGGCATAGGCTTTCGAGAAACCATTTATGATTATCGCTCTCTCCTGAATCTCTGGAAATTCCGCAATGCTGTGGAAACGATCTTCGTAAACGAATCTATCATAAATCTCATCAACTATTAGGAATAGCTTATGATCGCTGACAATCTCGACAATACTTTTTAATTGTTCTTTGCTCAGCAATGATCCTGTGGGGTTATTAGGGTTTATAAGGATTAGAGCCTTAGTTTTTTCTGAGATCTTCTCGTTTAACTCGTCAACATCAAGCTGGTACTCATTTTTCTCATCCTGCTTAACCGTGAGAAATTTTCCACCAGCCAATATTATCGATCTCAAGTATCCTGGATACCAAGGATCGGGCACGATTACTTCTTCTCCCTCATTAACTAGCGCCATTATTGCCGCAAAGATCGCTTGCGTCGCTCCCACAGTAATTAATACATTCTCTTTCGTATAATCGGATCCATACCTCTCGTTGTAGTACTCAGCTACAGCTTCCCTCAGCTCTGGGATCCCCTCATCCGATGTGTAGTGGGTAAATCCCCTATCCATAGCTTCTTTAGCGGCCTCTATTATATGAGAAGGAGTTGTGAAATCCGGTTCCCCAACATTTAGGTAAATAACATCCTCTAACCCACGCGCTAGTTCTGCTATGTCATAAAGGGAGGGGAATTTCATCTCCTTTACTCTCTTAGAAAACAATACTTATCCCTCCGAGACACTATGAAGTTGGCAAGGTCATGCATCCATAAGGAAGTACTAAATACTCAAAACTATTGATACAGAAGCATCTTATGGAGAAAAGTGTTGGAAAAAATGTGCAAATTTTTATGTCTATTGCTGTATTTTCTTAAATCGTGCAGCGCATGATAGGCATGGATCGTAGGATCTGACAAGTTTTTCAATTTCTTTTCTTAGATTTTCTATATCTATTCCCTTGGTTAGGAATTCTTTAACGAGATCTTCAGTCCTTCTTTCAATGCTTTTGAGATTCTGAGCTGTTGGGGTAATTATATTAGCTAGAGTTATTTTTCCTTCTTCGTTGATACCGTATTGATGGATTAGTAATCCTCTGGGTGCCTCAGTGACAGCGATACCGATTTGTTTTCCCTCTACACTTCTTGAATATGCCCCAATACTATTCTTCTCTGCAAATCTAGTCAGGATTTCTTCTGCCTTCTCGATAAAGTGCATAATTTCTAAAGCTTGTGCCTGGTTATTTGCGAAAACAGCTTGGTTCGGGAATCCAATATTGTATCTCGCGCACAGCTCTTTCACTAACTCCGTCAAGTTTTCATGATTATGATTCAGTCTCGCTAGAGCCCCCACCATAAATGATTCATTGGTCCGTAGAACGAAGTGCGGTGCTGTAGAGTATTCCTCAATAACACACTTTACATAACTAAGATAATTCTCAGAAACCACATTCTCACCACAAATGCTTACAAAGCCACGAAGTAATGGCACATCGTTGCTTTCTCTAAGAGATACAAAGTTTTTCTCGGCTGGAAAATCGAGAAAACTCCTCTCTAACAAGCATTCAACGAGCCTATTAGCAACATTTTTAACATCTTTTAGCTTTTTAAGCACCTTGAGAACATCTTCACGAGTAGGTAACTTGCTCAACCCACCAACCACAGGAGTAACGGGATGAACAGCCCTCCCTCCGAATCTCTCGACAAGTTCATTTGCCCACTTCTTTACACGCATAGCATCGCGGACTATTTCTAAATTATTCCTCATAATATTATTAATTATACTACTGGTTCCCAAGTAGTCTGGAAGTACGAAGTAGAACAAATGCAGAATATGGCTCTGTATATGCCCTCCAATAACTATTAATTCGCGGATGAGCTGTATATCTGGGGATGGCTCTATGCCCAAAGCGTTTTCTATAGCCATAACAGCTGTTACCTTGTGAATGGCATTGCAAACTCCACACATTCTAGAGGCAATTTCTGGAATCTCCCAATAGTCCCTACCTATGAGTACTTTTTCTAGGATTCTGGTACCTTCTCTAGCCATTGCTTTAGCCCTTACCTTGTCTTCCGAGATTATTACTTCTAGGTCGAGATGTCCCTCAATTCTCGTGATTTCTTTAGCCTTAACGGTTTTCCCTCTCATACCTCCTCAACTCCATCATTTTGAATAAGTATTCTGGTGGGGTGATCCCTTTCTCGCGTAGAATCTCTATAAAGGCCTCGATGTTGGCATCATCGCTTAGGCCTCTGCAACCGAAGCAGTTCCTGCCATTTTGGATACAGAGAGCATGGCAGCCGCCTCTTGTAATGGGTCCTAAGCAGAGGATACCTTTATCAAGCAGACATTCTCTTTCATAGAGAATACATTCTGAACATACTGTCTTACTTACTTCTCTTGGCTTTTTTCCGTGAAGTACATCCTTTAGTAAGTGTAAGAATTCTTCCTTATCTATTGGGCATCCCCATAAGTAATAATTAACTTTAACAATTTTGTCGATGGGATCTGCTCTTATTCCTGAGTTGTTGAAGTCTTTGATTAGGAATCTTCCCCCTGAACACGCGCAATCCCCCAACGCTATAAGTATTTCTGCTTTTTCCCTAATTTTACGCAGTTTTTCTTCTTCCTCATCATTTGATACAAAGCCCTCTACTAAAGCTACGTCAACTTTCTCGTTTTTTTGAATTCCCAGCACTCTACAATCGACGATTTCTGCATAGTTAAGTAGTTCAAGTATCTTTTCTTCAAGATTCAGTATCTGGACTACACATCCTTCGCAGGACGATAAGCAGTAGATACCAATTCTAAACGTTCTCATATCCTTCACACTCCCGCTTCTGGTATTTTCTCTATAAATCCACGAATCTCGCTGTAGCAGAAGACGGGTCCTCGAAGACAGACATAGGTGCCGCTAATTGTGCATTTTCCGCAGAAACCCATACCGCACTTCATCAGTCTCTCCAATGAGAGATAAATATTCTCATCTGGGAAACCGAGTTGTTTCAGTTTCTTTGACACGAAATGCATCATTATTGGTGGGCCGCATTGTAGGGCTATGGTATCCTGTGGATCGATTCTCACATCATCTAGTAGCACGGTCACTACCCCAACTTTTCCACGCCATGTGGAATCTCCCTTATCCACTGTTAGGTGTACCTCGATATGGTCTTGCCACTCAGGAATTTCATTCTTGTACAATATGTGTTGAGGAGTTCTAGCCCCGTACAAGAGGATTACTTCCCCGAAGGAGGATCTATTCTCTATTATATGTTGAATCAGTGCTCTTAGAGGCGCTAGGCCTAGTCCCCCAGCTATTATTAATACGTTTTTCCCAGTCAAGGTCTCGAGAGGCCATCCTCTTCCGAAGGGCCCTCTTATTCCTATAATATCTCCAATATTTTTCCTAAAAAGAGCCCTAGTCACCGTTCCGATTTCTCTAACTGTTATTTCAAAAGAATTGTTTACCGCCTTACCAGAGATAGAGAAGGGAGCTTCTCCGTAGCCAAAAACGGTTAATTCTATGAATTGTCCGGGTAAGAAATGGAACTTGCTTGTTTTTGAAACTAGTTTTATTCTGAAGGTTCGTGTATCTGGTGCCTCTTCTCTGATATTTTCTATCACTGCTTTCTGGGGAATATACACGTTCTTCATATCCCTCTCTCCTCCATAACTCTCTTTATAATTTCTCTAAGATCTATGGATGCGGGGCAGACTTCTATGCATCTTCCGCAACCGACACAGGAGGTTATGCCTATATCGTTTACCGAATAGACGAGTTTGTGATAGATTCTTTGCTTGATTCTGGAGCTTCTGTCCTTCCGAAATACTTCCCCACTAGCTACTCTAGTGAAGCTGAGGAAGTGACACGAGTCCCATTCTCTAATCCTTGCCCCGTATCTAAGACCAAGGTCTACCTCATCGTGAATGTCGAAGCAGTAACAAGTTGGGCATGCAAAATTACATTTCCCGCAAGACAGGCATTTCTTGGCATACTCGTCCCATAGTGTAGCTTCGTAAATACTCGTGAGAGTACTGTATAGGGATTGGAGCTCTGGAATATCCAGCTTCTTCATTTTCTCGATTAATTTCTCAGCCATAATATCTTTCTTAGAGATATCTTCTGGAGATGCTTTAGAGAAAAGATCAGCGTTACTTGATACTATCTCTTCGCCTTTTTCACTTCCTACTTGAACGAGGTAGTGATCCCCAAGCCTATAAAGGAAAATATCAAATGATTCTTTAGGAACCGGCCCGCTGCCCGCTTGATAACAGAAGCATGTAGGGGAAACATCCTCACACATGACTCCGATGATGATCGTTGTTCTTGTCCTGGTGAGAACGTAGGGATCCTCGAAATCTTTGCTAAAAGTCTTTTTCAATATTTCTAGACTCGTTATATCACAAGCCCTTGCACCGAAGATCACTGTCCTACTTTTTTGAAGCTCCTCTAGTTTGTCTCGAATAACTACATCGTTATCTATGATTTCGTACTCGAATAGGATCTCTCTCGGGGGTAGAAAAAACTTCTTTATAGGCAATAAAGATCTCCCATTGTAACGTAGCACTAGCTCTGAAGCATCGTTAACATATTCGAAGAAAATGGCGTCGTCACGCTTTACTGGTCCTACTATTTTATACTCTTTTCCTAATCTATCCAGTAAAATATATAGATTTTCTTCGCTGATTTTGTAAAAATTCCTAACCAAGGTAGCAACCCTTCCAAAATGTTACAAAAAGATGCAACGGGGTTTCAATATGGTGAGTTTAGAATACCACGGATAAATATCTAATCACTATACTTGCATAATCCGATTTTGAGAAATCTAAGTATGAAACCAGTCTGAGGAAAAGCAAATATAGTTATGGGGGATCTCTGTTTAGGGTGAAGAAGTTGGAAAATCTCGTGATAAAACATCTACTAGATAAAAATGAATTCCTTGATCTTTACGAAGAATTACTAATGTTCATGGCTAGGATTTACGTCTCAACAAACCGTAAATACCCCGCGATGGAATGGCTTCCCCCAGAGGAAAAACCAGACCCAACAAGAGAAGATTTCCTAGACGATTTCAAGAAGAAATATGGACCGTTTCTGAAATGGAGACTAATCCAGGAGCTTGATGAAATATTCCTTGCCTTTATTGAAAAGAAGCTTGTCGGAATAATAGCGCTTAACCATAACTTAAAGGGAAAGAAGATTCCTTGGATACCAGAGGAGTACCTTGCGAGGAACGATGTGGGTTTTATAGAACTCTTTGCAGTAGATCCAGCGTATAGAGGAAGGGGAATCGGAAAAACATTGTTCAGAAGAGCCGTACAACGACTAAGAGAGCTTGGGAAAAAGCCCTGTGTTGTTACGTTTCCAAACTTAGAGGCGGTAGCATTCTATGAAGGCATGGGAGGGAAAAAAGAGAAAACATATAAAGAATTTGTTCTCTATTGCTTCGAAGAAGAATAATAATCCCTATAGTGTATCAGAATACTTCTACTCTCCTTCTTCTCACTATTACGGCTACGACAAACTTTTGAAAAGTTAATGACGTTTAAGTGAATTAGAGCTCCTTAACTAGTTTTATGGTGATGGATTTGGAGATTTCGCACGTTAAGCTCTCTGTCTTATTTGAGAACTCGACATATAGACCTGGTATAATTGCAGCACACGGTCTCTCACTAATGGTTCATGTCCGCTATGAAGACTCTTCACAATTCGTTTTCCTTTTCGATACTGGAAGCGATCCTAACATTCTCGAAAATAATGTAAAGGCATTAGGAAAAACTCTGAGAGACGTAAACGCTATAGTTATTAGTCATGGTCACTACGACCATACTGGGGGACTCTTAAAAGCTCTAGAGCTAATCGGGAGGAGAACTCCCATAATTCTGCACCCAGACGCACTGCTAAAAAAGCTCGTGCTGAAACCCAAGATAAGGTACAACGGTATACCATTTCGTAGAGAAGAAATAGAGAAAGCAGGAGGAATCATTATAAAGAATAGAAAACCATTAGAAATCGCGCCTAACATATATGTTCTAGGAGAAATACCGAGAGAAACAGATTTCGAAATAATTAGCGGATTCTATATTGTCAGGAACGGAAACGTGGAAAAGGACGAGATGTTAGATGATCAGGGAGTCGTTATTAAAATGCCCAACGGAGTCATAATTCTCAGTGGTTGCGGCCATAGTGGGATAATAAACATGATAAACTACGCAACAAAAATCTCTAAACAAAATAGAATAAAACTTGCAATAGGCGGTTTTCACCTAATAAACGCGGATAGGATAAGAATAAATAAGACTCTAGAGATCATTAACGAACTAGAGATAGAGAAAATAGCCCCAATGCATTGCTCAGGAACAGAATTTATCTCAAAAATAGCGACTACAAAACAAGAAAAATACTTAGAACTACACACCGGAGATGAAATAATCATAAAATAACCTCATTTCCCTTATCTGAAGTTTTTTTCAATTCGATATCATTTTTTTGACTTCTTTTATCATTTGATTATTAATTGATATTGTACAATAGTTAATATTATAATTTGATTTACGCTAAATTCTTACTATTGGAATTTTCTTCTTGGTGATCATCATGGTTCACTATGATGTCATAGCATTTTTCATTATTGGTTCCTTCTTTGCACTAATAAGTTTCTTTGTGTGGATTATGATAACGCAACGATTATACGAGTACCACCAGATAAAGGAGAAAAGGAAAGAGCCTAGCATCATCGGAGGAATTGTGGTAGGTGTCGAGAACCTCCATATGCGAGGGGATACAGCAAGCGTTGACCGAGTAATCATCGAGAAAGGAGAGAAAAGGTTCGTCCTTTATGCTGATTTAGGAAAAATACTGATCAAGGAGGAGCCGTCTAAGAAGGAACCAGAGGATCGAAACGATTTAGAACCGCTCTGAAATGTCCCCTGGAATTCTTCAATTTCCTTGTCTAGACGTCTATTTCTGGGTCACTTGTATATTTGAATAATTCATTAGAAATACCAGAGAAGGCATTTTTAAAAAATCGTCACGAATCCATTGAGTTTATTAGCTGTTCCATCTTCTTAATGAATGCTTCTGCATCGTTTAGTAGGGAAAGGACTTCTTCCTTATTCAAAGAAGGTGTATAGGCTGTAATCGCTGCTCTCCCTGGCCTCCCTTAACCTACTTAGTATCCGGCCATATTTCTTATCCACTAATCCTTCCTTAACTACTTTCAAGCCGAATAAATGTATTAGTCCGTCATGAGATTTTGGTACTTCACCTAGCAAGTATAATACGGCAGAAGCAGCGAAAAACACGGCATAGTATGCTCTACTAACTGCATCCTCGAACTTAGAATTCCGGAATAGGATCCACGCACTCTCTAGCTTATCCTTGGCTTTTTAATCATTACCCTAGCCACTTCTATTCTATCTTTCTTCTCCATAAAACCTTCCCTTCCTCAACAATTCTCCGAAGCCAAGGATCCTTACCTTCTCTTAATCGCTCTATAGTCACCGGAATTATTGTTACAGGAATATCATAATTAATGTAAATATCTCCAGCAATATCATGGAAAAATTTCCTACTTATTTCCTTATCAAGAATAACCAAAACATCGACATCGCTATCTGGCCTATACCTGTCCTCTGCGACAGATCCAAACAGAACAATTTCCTGTACCCCCGGCAGCTTTTTGAGTCTATCTACAAGAATAGAAAGGATTTCTCGTAGTTTTAGATACAGCAATATATCCCCTTCTTAAACAACTGATGCAACACCACACTAATTACTATAAGATCTCAGATATTTAAATCCACAGCGATCATAGGTATTCTTTTCAAATTTATCTCTTTTCTTAGCCTAGCTCTTTTCTATTTTTATAGTCTTGAATAGCCGATGTTCAAGACGGTCTTGTATATGATTATTACGATGATTATTGGTCGTAGCTGAGTCTTCTCCCTCTCCTACCTATCTCGGAGTACAGTTCGCCTTTAACCTTGGCGAGCTTCTTCATCAGTCTGAGGTGTTGCTTGATTTGATAAATATTGTCTCAGGTAAACCTTTAAAGTGATCGTCTCCTGTAAGGATTTTTCCACCAATTTTTCTTGCTATGGCGAGAATTAAGCCATCGGCTATTCCCGGTTTCTTTTTGGTTCCTAGTTTTTTAGAGTGGGTGCGTAATTCGATCATGCATTTTGCGGCTTCTGCGGCAATTTTGTAATCGAATTCAGCGATATCGCTTTTCTTCACTATGAACATGAGTCTCTTAAGAATTTCTTCTTTACTAAATCCTTCTCGGGTGTATTTACTTGCGATTTCTAGGAGAACTATATTTGGTGTAACGATATACTGGTTACTGGAGAGGTATTTTCTTACGACTTTGCCGTATTCACTACCTAGGAAATACTCGATCCAAGCCCACGAATCCATTATAATTATCATTCTTCCTCATCTATGAACAATCTATCCTCTTCTTTAAAACTACTAATTTTTCCCTTATCTACTCCGAACATATCCTCTGGAACATCAAATAGTTTCTCGACAGCTAATCTAATCACTTCATCATATGTTTTCATTCCAAAGATCTTTTTTGCCTTCTCTAGAAGTTTTAAAGTATCCTTCTTAATCAACACAGTTGTTGACATCTCATACACCAGGCTCAGAATGCTTTCCCTACAATATCAATATAGCGACATAAGCATATATAAATATTTCATTAATATAGCTATAGATACATATCACTATGGATTATTAAGAAAGAGATAACTATTCGACAATCACTCTCTTTCCACACTTCTCCATACATACTGATTAACTGGAAGGTTTGCACGGCTTTAGTTCTTTTTGATATTATCACAAAGTCACGAAGAAGGCGTTAACTAGAAAGCTAGGCTGAGAAAGGAGATAACTTAAAATCTTCAAAGTCATTAAAGATGAATACGCCTATAAAATCTCCTAATTTACTCCTCTCTAAAACTCTAATTTGCCAAACTAGTCTCCTTGGCATTAGATCTCCTTAACAAAATAAGTATCTTCAAGCTCAAAATACTTATTCAATATGCTAGGTTCATAACTGTTTTAGCTCTATTTTGAGATCTGGTCGAACCTTCTTTATATATTTGAAATCCGAATCGCTCGTAACTATTGCTAGGTTTTTTCTTAACGCTATGCTTGCTATCACGATATCTATGGCACCTACTGGTTTCCCTATCTTAAGCAAATCCTTCGCAATTAATATAGCTGCGTTAAAATCTTCCCTAGTAGGATAAAGCACGACTAGATTCTTAATAAGTAACGCCTTGGGGAACTCAATTATGTTGAATATTGTTGTATAGGCTTCTAACCTTCTAATATTTGAACTCCAGAGATCTATGAGGACACTTGTGTCGTAGAGCTTCTCCTCCACCTCTTTCTCACCGCCCCGATAGCGAAACTTATTGCGGCCTCATCACTGATTTCTCTTAATTCCTTCTCGAGTGGTTTTAGATCCTGGAGGATCTCCTCCGTTCTTGCCTCCTCAGCATATTCAAGCTTTCTAATATACTCCTCAAGGTACTTCCTAATCACAACACTCCACTTTATCTCAGGATACTTCTTCATCTTTTTGTATAATTCCTCGGGCAGAGATAATGTAATGTTAGGCATATTAATCACCATAGTGCTTCACATAATTATGTGAGTACACGTATATTTAAAAAATATTTGAAACTCCTTGAATAATCGCATCTATGGTTTTGAACCAAATCTCAAAATTCAGGGGTACTAGTTTCCAGAGATCTTTATTGTTTCTCCCTCTACTTTTGCGGTGGGGTCAAGCTCTATTTTATCCAAGTAATATACATTCCCGTGA
>CAZFGR010000014.1:0-46034 GCA_964518475.1 uncultured Nitrososphaerota archaeon | reverse complement strand
GAGATACCGGAGGTGGAGGCGGAGGTGACCTGATAACACCAGGATTCTAAAAGTAGAGGCGTTCTGCTTTCATTTTCTTCCATTTTTATTTTGGCGACTTAATTTTGAAAAAAAACTAAACGTTTCTGAAGAATATGAGTGATTATTCCTAAGACTTATTATTTTTCATTGGAATGAATTCGTAAACTAAATAATTTTCTGGCTCTCTTTTTGTTACAATTAGTTTGAGTTTCATTCCTATTCTTATCTTTGAGGGATCATCTACCTTTAACCATGCAAAGACGTTTATTTTTTCTTTTAGTAGTCTACCTACTGCTATGACATAATCATTGTAATGCTCGAACGTTTTCGGTTTTACCCTAATAATTGTGTACGTCACTAACTCTGCTTCATCACTTAATTGTATCCACTTCATGTCGCTGGATTTACACTTTGGACAATCCATTTGTGGAGGAAAGAATATTTGTCCACATGACTTACACTGAGTGGCCAGAATTTTCCCCTCTTCCAAACCACGGAAGAATTCTTCAATTCTTTTAACTGGAATATAATATCTGAGCTGGAATGGTCGCTGATCAGTCCATAGTGGTAGGGCTGTTTTCTTGTCTCTTATAATAGGTGATTCCTTAAATTCTTCGGTCTCGCTCATATCCATCACCACGGCTTCTCAAGGGATAAAATAGAAACGAATACATAATGCCCTGTCCCTCCCACATTATGAGCCAATGCTAGCCCCTTCTCTATTGGTGCTTGTCTCTGAGGCTCAACCCTTTGTTGTAATTGTTTAGTGAGTTCTACAATCATGCTCACACCAGTTGCTCCTATTGGGTGACCCTTAGCCTTCAATCCGCCACTTAGATTCACTGGGATTTTTCCTCCGATGTATGTTTGTTCATCTCTTATGAGCTTATATCCTTCTCCTCTTTTAGCAAATCCTAGGTCCTCATATGCCATTATCTCTGCTATGGTGAAACAGTCATGTACTTCTGCCAAATCTAAGTATTTTGTGGGATCTTCTTTGTCAATCTTAGCTCTTCTATAAGCTTTTTCAGCAGCGATCCTCGCAGAAGGTATACTGAGCAGGTTTTCTCTCTTGCTATGGTTTGAAGTAGCTGTAGCCCCCTCGATAGCCCTTATCCAGACGGGAGAATCAGTTATTTTTTTAGCCACTTCTTCCGAAGCCAAAATGACTGCGGCAGCACCATCAGAAATGGGGGAACAATCATAAAGTTTCAGGGGCCATGCAATATATGGAGAATTTAACGCATCCTCAAGCGTTATTTTCTTAGGGAAATGCGCCTTAGGATTGTAGGAAGCGTAATAATGATTCTTCACAGCGACTTTTGCAAGATCCTCCTCAGTTGCTCCATACTTATGCATATATTGGGTGGCGAAAAGAGCGTAGTATCCAACGAATGTGGGGCCAAAATTATGAAATTCCCAGAAATAATTCCCGATTCTAGCCAGAATCTCTACAACTTCTGGAGTAGTCATCTCATTCATTCTTTCAATACCAAGAGCCATAGCCACATCTGCTTGTCCACTGGCAACTGCCATGTAAGCAGTTTTAACAGCAGCGCTCCCAGAGGCACAAGCGGTCTCTACCCTAATGGTTTCGGATGGATTCAATCCCGCGTACTCCATTATGACGGATCCGGGAGAGACCTCAGAGCTCCAAACACCGATATTCGCTAAAGAAACAAACTCTATATCTTTAGTATCTAGCCCTGCATCTTCAATAGCTTCTCGAATAGCTTCCCAAGCAAGTTCGGGAAGAGAGACGTCAAGGCGTCTACCAAATTTGGAGTGACCGATACCAACGATGGCAACATTTCTCATACTAAAAACCCGAGAAATTAGATAGCATTCTAAGAAAATGTTTGTACGTATAAAAAATTTCTGACGAATTTTCCCAAAATATGAGTGATTATCCCTAAGGGTTGTTTTTCATTGGCACAAATTCGTAAAACATTTAGTTTTCAACTTTTAGAATCGTTTAAAGATAAATAAACTTTATATATGTTTGTCAATACTACACTATTCTAAGACATTTCTTGTCTTTAAGTGTCCCAACTTTTCGAAGTATTTGTATTACGCCGGTCGGTAGCTTTCTGGTGGTGGCTAAGAAATTGGTGAAAATTTTTGAGTATTGATGTTGCGGAATTATTGAAGGTAGTCTCAGAAACAATAAGTCAAAAACTAGAAGACCTTAACTCCGAAAACCTGAGAAGAAAACATGCGCAGGAAATAGCTCTCGAGCTATTAACAAAAAAATTCAAAAATATAAGGGAACCTTTACGCCTTCTGGAAGAATTAGAGACGGAGCTTTGGCTAAGATATGATATTTTATTATCCCGAAATGACCGCGAAAGATTTTACCACATAATTAACGGCAAGTAACGAATCCCCTCAATGCATATTCCCAGTTTATGTTTTTTCTTATTTTCTTTTCATTATTTTGTTTTGGAGTATAATAATCTTAGCAAATGTACTCTAGAATTCTACTAAATAAAGAGCTCTCCTTTTAATGCTTTTAGTGTTTTTAGTTAAGTTGTTCTTAATTTTTCCAAGTATTTCGACATGAAAGAATATGAATAGGTAAATTAGAATCTTACAGCATATCTTTTTCTGATAGTTATTCTGATGACGAGGTTTATTGTTAAGACGATTATCATAAGAAGAAGTGCTGCTCCCCAAGCTTTCATGTGCCAATCTGGGTATGGAGATAATGCATATCGAAATATTAGAAGTGGTAACGCATCTACTGGTTCAAATATGGACGAGACATGATGGGGATTTCCGAATGCTGTGAAAAGTAAGGGGGCTGCTTCTCCAAACACTCTTGCCATTGCTAGGAGGGCACCGATTATTATTCGTCCTTTAGCGGCTCCCAGAACTATATAAATAGTTACTTTCCATTTAGGCAGTCCTAGAGCTAGTCCTGCTTCTCTAATATCATTAGGTACTCCCCGTAACGCTTCTTCAGAGGTACGAACTATATAAGGAATTGCTAGGAGACTAAGAGCGAATGCTCCAGCAACGGCTGAGAAACCGAAATAGAGCACTATCAATATATAAGCCATTAGGCCAGCGACTATTGAGGGCATTCCAGCCAATGCATTTACGAGAGTTCTGATAAATTCTGCTAATGATCCCCTACCATACTCAGCCAGGTATATTCCTGCTAGTAATCCGATGGGAAAACTAAACCCCATAGTCAAGGCTACTAGGACTAATGATCCCTCGATCGCGTTTGCTATCCCCCCACCAGGAAAACCAGCTGGTCTAGGGGTTTTTATCAGGAAATCGAAATTTACCACTCTAGCCCCATTTATAATGACCATCGCCACGATATGAGCTAGTGGGAGAAGGATGATTCCGAGAGATATCAGAGCTAAAAATGCGAATATCTTATCAATTATAATTCGTGTTTTCATCTCTTGAGCCCCCTGGATATGAAGTATCCAACTATGTTAACGATCAATGAGATTATCATGAGGATAAGACCTAGGGCTATTAGTGATGAGGTGTAGAGAGGGTCTGTAGCTTCTAGGAACTCGTTAGCTATCACCGAAGCAAGTGTATAACCAGGCGCTAGTAAGGAGAGAGTAATGTTTGGTTTATTCCCAATAACCATTGTTACTGCAAGTGTTTCTCCTAATGCTCTGCCATAAGCAAGTATTACACCCGCGATCATCGCTCTGCGAGAAACTGGAATAATAACGTGTCTAGCAACTTCGTACTTTGTGGCCCCCAAAGCATACATGGCTTCCTTAAGATCTTGTGGGACACTAAGGAAGGCTTCCTTGAAGATCGATACTTGTATTGGAGTAATCATGAAGATAAGTACTAGATCCGCTGCTAGATAACTAAAACCAAACGTCGTTCCTGAGAACAGGGGTATAAAACTAAGTGGTCTCAGAATTGGCTGAATAATGTTTCTTATGACCGGTATCAGATAGAATATTCCCCAAAGTCCGATTACTACACTCGGTATTGCTGCTATCAAATCTACGAGCGATGATATGTACTCGGATAACCACTTAGGTATAAGCTCTGTGAGTGCATACGCAATCATGACGCTCAATAAATATGAAATCACGAGAGAGAGTGTAGCTGTAAAGAAGGTACCATAGATAAAAGGTAGTGCTGAAAACTCTCTCCTAACGGGATCCCATACATCCCTAGTAAAAAAGTCGACTCCGAAGGTTCTTAAGGCAGGAAGAGCTCTTATGAAGAGCTCAATGATCACTACAATAACGATAGCTACAATAAAAAAAGCTGCAGACAAAAAGATAGTTTCAAAAAACTTTTCTTGATTACTTTTCACCAACTCCTAAACCCCTCTTTATTCCTTAAATAATTTGAGTAATTTCTAGAAAACTAAGAGCCTTAAAGCGACTGGAGGGGTTATGTATGTCAAGGATAGTGTACTCCTTAAGAACTCGCAGATTACCATTGCTAGACTTGAAGCTCCTGTGTAAGTCATCATGTTAACAGCTTCTAAACCTATGTTTCTTATAACCTCAGGTAATGGGACGTAGAATAAATCATCGGCATACTCTTGTCCCTCAGTTAGAATCCAGGAGATCCATTTCTTTAGAGCTTGTAGCTTTTTTATATCCTGTTGCTCTTTGTATACCAGCATGTAAACGAAACTAGCTATCGGATAGGAATTCTTTCCAGGCTGATTTACCATAGTAACATTTTCCCAAGATTCATCTGGTCGGGGAAGTCCAGCGTAAGCACTCTCAGCAGCGGCCGAGATTGTTGTTATGTTTGCATTAACAAAGTATCCGTCGCGGTTTTGGAGAAGAGCATAAGTCATGTCTAGCTGAATCGCATAAGCCAGCTCCACATAACCTATTGAGTATGGATTCTGAAGAATTGCCTGAGCAACACCAGGGTTTCCTTGTGCTGCTATACCCCTGTCACCAATTCGCTCGTCAAATTGGAATATTTTTGTTCGACCATATTTTTCAGCCCACTCCTCGCTGACCTGAGATAAATAGTCCGTGAAAACGTATGTGGTCCCGCTACCCTCAGCTCGCTTAACAACAATAATTTCTTGATCTGGAAGATTCAGATCTGGGTTAAGTTGCTTTATGGCTGGATCATTCCACTTAGAAATCTTCCCCAGATAAATATCAGCCAGTACTGTGCCATTAAGTCTTAAGCGACCACCAAGATCTGGAATGTTATAGGCTATCACTACAGCACCTATGGTGATAGGGAACTGAAGAATAGTTCCTTTCTGCCTAGCTGTTAACCACTCCTCTCTATTCATAGGCGCGTCGCTACAAGCAAAGTCTACTGTCCCATCAATTATAGCTTTTATTCCAGCACCACTTCCTGTTGGTTGATAATTAATTGTTATATTTCGGTACATCCTTCCGTATTCATCGATCCAGACACTCATTAACGGATAAACAAATGTGGATCCCTGACCAACTAGAGAAACTTTTTCTTGCTTCGGCAGCATCATGTAAATGATTCCACTAACGAGAATCAGAGCCACTAACGCGATTCCTATGAGTGTTTTACGCTCCAAAAGTCTTCCCTCCACCTCTAGAAGTAATCTATCCGTTAAGACTATCCCAATATGTTACAATCGCTATGATAACGGTAAAAAATTCTATATATATCAAACCAATGACTATATAGACTATATAGGATACTGGGTAAAGCCCTCTAACTCATATACTGATATTCGCTACTAAAGTCTTGCTTAGCTCTTGCTTAGTTCAAGCATGAAGACTGTTGGATAGTAAAGCAGTAACTTTAATTTCTCCATCACTCTTGGCTCGCGTGATATATCCCTTATTAAATCACTATAGCGATCTAAGACGTAACCAAGTCCTTTCTCTAAAATATCGTTTGCTATTTCTGCCATGATTGTTAATGGCTTCACGAACTCCTCATCAATAAACTCGTCTCTTATAATCTTTCCTATAGCATCAGTGCTGATTCTTGATGAGAAATCATCCTTATCCCAGAAAATTCTTGCTAATTCAGTGAACCCCAAAGAGTAAAAAGCATTAGAGAGAGCTTTCCGTAACTTTTCGTCAAACTCCTGATAATGTTTCTTTACTATTTCTAACGGATCGTTTCTCATCTGTTTTGGAATGTTTTTAATCGCTTGTGAAGAGAATGTTTTAGATAGTCCAAAAGCCAGCAATCTAGGGATAATAATATTAAGCAACAACATTTCATTCGAGTTATTAACGAGCCTTCTTCTAGATAATAAGTCAATTAGGACTAGAATATTTTCCTTATAAATGGATTCATATCCTGCAATAAAGGTGACTAAATATGCGAAGGTTTCTTCAAAAATAGTCTTTAGAAAATCATCTGAAGTCTTTATTGTGCCTAAATGTCTATGTGCGAGCTCATGAAGAATTAGAACCCAGCTCTTTAGTGGGTTGTTGGAATAGTAAACAATTACTTCATCTTTTTCAATGTCTCGATACCCGGCGGATAAATTATAGGCGAGAAAGAAATGCAGAGGACTCATGGGGAGAGCAATCCAAATCCCTTTTACGCTCAGAATATCGCTAGCAAGAAAATCTAGTACAGGGAGAAGAGCTCCATTCCTCTGAAACTCTTCATCAATAAAATAGAAAAAATTGTTTAACGATTCTCTCACATATTCTTCTTGTCCTGTACGGTATGAGATGAAGGTCTTCTTTCGCAACTCTTCAAAGATCTCTTTTGACATAATTTAATCTTAGTGTCTTTCTGCATTTATAAGCTACTCTCCCTTGAAGACTGGTTTTCTTTTTTCTAGGAATGCTTTGATTCCCTCCTCAGCATCTTTAGTTGTTCTTGCGAGTCCGAAACCCAGTGATTCTATTGCTTTACCAATAGTTTCCGCGACATCTTTTCCGTAATTAATGACGTACTTAGCTATGAAGATGGTCAATGGGGGTTTCTCAGCAAGTTTCAGAGCTATCCTTCTAGCCTCTAACTCTAGCTCTCTTTTTGGAACCACTTTATTCACTAGTCCTAGCTCTAGTGCGTCTTCTGCTGATATTTGGTCACCAAGGAATATCATCTCCTTAGCTTTTCCCTCTCCTATCAATCTCACTAATTTCTGGGTAGCTGCTGCTCCAGGAATTATTCCGAGATTAATCTCTGGTTGGCCCAGTAGGGATCCTGCCGCTGCTATCCTCAGATCACATGCTAGAGCTAGCTCTAACCCTCCACCCAGAGCATATCCATGTATAGCTGCAATCACCGGTTTTGTCAAGTTTTCTATTAACTCGAAGACTCCTTGGATCTTTCTAGAATATAGTAGAGCCTCCACACCAGTCATGTCCTTAAATTCTGATACATCCGCTCCAGCACAAAATGCCTTACCATTTCCTAGGAGTATTACCGCTCTTATATCCTTGTTCTTATCTATTTTCTGAAGAACCTCTCGAAGCTCATCAAGCATCTTAGTACTCATAGCATTAAGCTTATCTGGTCTGTTGAGTATTATCCAGGCTATCGGGTACTCATACTTTACCAATAATGTCTCTAATTTCTCTTCCTCAACCCTATAGGTATAGAATCCCTTCCCCGTCTTTCTTCCCAATTCTTCTCTCTCTACCATGTCCCTGAGTAATTTCCTTGGCTCAAAAATTTCTAGCTTTCTAATCTCTTTTAACTCATTAAGCGCACTGACAACAATATCTATTCCGAATAGATCGGCGTATTCAAAAACTCCTAGTGGCCAATTTAGTCCCAGTTTCACAGCTTTATCAATATCCTCCTTTGACGCAACATCCTCTTCTAACAACGTTGCCGCTTCATTTATAGCTGGTGCTATGAGACGAATCACGTCTACTTTCTCTCCTGCTTTAACAGAGACGCTGGGCTTAGAGAAAACTCCAGGGGCTGGATACTTGTAATAACCTTTCCCGGATTTTACTCCTAGTTCTTTTGAATTCGCTTTTTTCTCGAATGATGGCGGGATAGAGAATTTTACCCCTCTCTCTATCATTGCTTTGAATATTTGATAGGTTATGTCTATCCCGATATAATCTATTAACTCGAAAACACCCATAGGAAAACCAGCTTTGAATCTCACAGCGGAGTCTATTTCCTCAATCGTGTATTCTCCAGTTTCTAAGCTCCATAAAGCCTCGTGGAATAAGGCGAAGAGGATTCTATTAACTATGAATCCTGGAGAATCCTTCTTTACTAAAACAGGCTCTTTACCAAGCCTCTTTGCCAGATCCATAATTATTTTCACGACATCTTCACTCGTTTTATCGCCCTTAACAACCTCGACAAGCTTCATAATCACTGGTGGGTTAAAGAAATGCATCCCAACAACTTTCTCTGGTCTCTTTGTTGCGGAAGCTATTTCGGTGATTGATAACGAGCTAGTATTCGTGGCAAGTATTGCGTGAGGAGGAGCAACCGCGTCTATTTCTCCAAATACCTTTTTCTTTAGATCGAGAATCTCTGGAACAGCCTCTATTACTAAATCCGCGTCTTTGCATGCTTCATTAACATCTAACGTTGTATGTATGCGTTTCAGAACATCTTCTGGAGCTTCCTTTAGTACTCCCTTGGAATACAGTTTCTTTAGACTAGAACTAATCCTATTAATCGCCCTATCGAGAACCTCCCTTGCAATATCTCTCATCCAAACCTCGTAGCCAGCCATGGCAAAAACTTGAGCAATACCATGACCCATCGTTCCGGCTCCAATCACAGCAACTTTTTTAATCCGCTCCACATTCATTTTAGAAACACCTCAGAATACTTCAGAAAACATGATTTTTTTGTTTCTATAAAAAATGACCTTATTAACCCGTAAAAATTTCACAATCTAATTGAACCAGTTTACGAGAATGATATGCTTAGGATATATCTACACTTTATAATCTTCAATTATTTTAGGTCAATGAATAAGAGATTACATCGAGGCTGGCTCTCTAATGTCGATTGGTCGTTTTCAAGTAATGGCTGTTCTTCAAGCTGCACGAGCTTATGTTTTGGGCATGCCCCTATACCTGGCTAAGAGCTGGGGGCTGAACCGTGCTATATTCTACGCGGCAGCTAAGAAAGGTTTCAAGAGGAAAAGAATCCCTACTAGATATGTAGCTGCTCCCGAGGAATTGAAAAAGAAACCTATCGAGCGTTTAAAAAATATGTGGTTTCTTGGTGATGAGGGAGCGTACATAACGAAAAAGAATGGAAAAATATATTTCACAATTGGAGGTCAAGCCCAGACGGAGGAGGATTTCAGAAAGCAGATAGAGGAGCGTTTTGAACCAATTTTTGATAAAATATGGGAAGAGGCTATTAAGATTGTGAAGGAATTCGACGTGTCCATACTTCTTTCACAGAGACAATTCTATGAAAAGGTTTATAAGCCATTACGAGATCTTCTAGCAGAGAAATGGTCAAAAATGGTTCAGATGAGCAGAATGAAGAAGTTGGACAATACTGGGTAAGGAACTAAAGAAGAAAAGTTTTATCCCAAGAACGTCTTTCTTACTCCTTTTAAAACCAATTATATTAGGAGGAAAGGGATTCTAGAGGACTTTTGTTGTGATGAAGGAAATGTTCGAGGATATTAGATCTGATTTGATGAATATTATCATGAAGGCCTTAGAGACAGAGCCTGACTCAGAAAAGCTTATCGCACCTATTATAGATGGGACGATCCTAGGAAGAATGCTGACTGGAGAAAAACTCGTACTTTTTTGGGAATCCTTTCTAAATGCTGATATGTTTCCAATAAAAATCGCAGATGGTTGGTTGATAGGGCTTACAAATACGTGGACTGTGAAAGATCCATCAGATGAGCTCTCATACTCTTTAATGCGCTGGAGAGCGGGCCGACACAATATTAGTCGCGAAGAATTAGATTCGTACTTATCTGATAGTTTTCCTAACGCTTATCTTGCTAGCTCTGTTTACGGAGTTATCCCTTCCGTAATAGTTAGTAAACCTAATATTGATCTCCTCAATGAGTTATCTAAGTATCCGTTAGTGACCCTGGAAGGGAGATCCGACTTTCTAATAAATGCCATGCTAACGAGCATTATTGCCCGAGAACTTGGAAAAGTTGATTACGCAGACTTTGATTCACAGAAGTACGAGGAGATCCTTGGCGTAAATTTCGGTGAGATCGATGGCATAATTGTTCGGGATGATCTAGTTTATATATTAGAGACAAAAGTTAGGATAGGAAGAAGAGCTGCGCAAAACTTTAAGATAGATATCTACAGCGTTATAACGAAACTTTTAGCACTTAAAGAAGCCTTGCCTGATTACGATATTAAAGCAATATTTATTGCCCTTGGTAAAATGGAGCAATTATCTGATAGGATAATAATGGCTCTTAAAAGAACAAGACTGCATATTGTAAACGGTTCTGAGTTAATAGATAGCTTCAAAAAACTTTTCATGGAATGGCTCTATGACGTTCTCGGTGCCAGGATAATGGATGAGGATGAGTTTAAATACTTGTTCGATATCAAAATAAGAGCAATTATTAACTTCCTTGAAGAGTTGAAAAAAGCTGTTAGGGAGGAATTCCATTCTTGAGCTGGATGACAAAGCTATTACGCTGTATAAGATGTCATGGCGATTTAACCCTCCGCGACAACAAATCCCTAATATGTCTTAACTGTAACCAAGAATACAAAATAGTGAACGATATCCCCGTGATGCTTCCGAGTAGAGAATTAGAGAGTGCTGAAGAGGTCCGAATTTTCAATGAACTTGTTGAACGGTACGATAAATGGTTTTTCTCGGAGAAAGGAGCCGTACTGTTTAGAAACGAGGTAAAAGCGATAAAATACGCGTTAGAGGGTATAAACGTCAGGAAAAGCGTAGAAATTGGAGTCGGTACTGGGATGTTTGCAAAGGCACTAAATATAGAATATGGCATTGACCCTGCTTGGAAACCTTTATTATTAGCCAGACAGAGAGGAATAAAAGTAGTGCAAGGAGTAGCGGAGAATTTACCTTTCAAATCCACATTGTTTGATGCGGCATTTCTAATAGTGACGATTTGTTTCCTAAGAGAGCCTTTGAAGGCTTTATTAGAGATAAGAAGAATCCTTAAGAGGGGAGGTTACTTAATCATTGGCTTCATAGATAGAAATAGCCCATGGGGCCGGTTCTACTTGAGAAAGAAGGAGAGGAAGCATCCATTCTATAAAGTTGCAAAATTTTACTCAGTTGAAGAAATAGAGGAAATACTCAAAGATCTAGATTTCCGCATTCATAAACTCGTTAGCACACTCTTCAGATCGCCTCTTCAAACCCCCACCTATGAAGAACCAGTTAACGGTTTAGTCCCTCAAGCAGGTTTTAAAATAATTGTTGCTAGGAAGACGTAAAATTGCTGAAAAAGTAGTGATTAGTTAAGTAGATGTGTAAAATCTAGTAAACTTAAATCCCGATTTATTAGTATCTGTGATAGGAATCCTAAGTTATGAAATAGAACTCTTGACTAGAAAAAAAGCTTATGAGGTTATTAGAAACAATTATGAGGTAACTACTTATGCTGTGGAGCAATCCCTATGTCTTACTCGGTCCAACATATTCTGGAAAAACATCATTATTGATTCAATTAGCGTGTATCCTAGCGAAACTCGAAAAAGTTTCCAGATGGAGAAATATACTAAGGGCAAACTTTCCCAATGGGGAATTTCGATCAGCGGTAGATGCTTGCAAATACGCGGAGCCTACAGAAACATTTCACCTAGACTATTTAACCTTATCTAGATATGTTGGAAGTGTGAGCTGGATAGCGCCCTCTGGGGATCCAAAGGAAGACTTTTCCCTCAAAGATTTTCAATATGCTTTAGGGATGCAACCAAGCGTAATAGGGTTCGTGATTGACATTGGAACATCTTTCGAGCTTGGTGAACAAGATCTCGTCTCCGGTATCATAAAGATAAACAAGCATTTCTACAGAGATCTCTTTAATAAAATTAATGAGAGTGGAGTAGAGTACATCCAGGCGCTAAAAGTTTCTAAAAAGGTCATATTTTTTAATAAGGTTGATTATCCATTAAGCGCTGGTTATAGTATCCAAGAGATCATCAGAATTACAAAAAGATTACTCAATGATATTGGCTCATTAGCTGATGAGGAACTAGGATTTAATCCTCTTAAAAACGCCTCAATCGAGAGTAATAATCTCACTTATGCTAAAAAGGTTGATTACTTGGATCCAAAACTTAAACCATATAGAATAAATGCTTTAAGACTGCTCATAGAACCCGTAAACGAGAGATTAACCAGCGAGGGAAGAAGACTACTTCAAAGCATACTTAAATCATCAGGCGAGACCTAATGCTTTTACGTATCATCTATGACAAAGTCCTAGGAGTTAATAGGGAACTCTCAGAACTCTTAACAGGTTCTCCAAATCATATCTTCGAAACTGGTTACGAGGATCTTTAGCGGTTTCTCCAAGTCCTCTATATTGTGTATGTTTGACCTCGGCTGGCAAGCATGTTCTAACAATTGTTCTTAAGGCATTTACTCTAACGCTGTATTTATTAGTACTGACAATCACTACGGAATAAACAATGGATGTCTCACTGAGGGAGTCAAGAAAGTTTTCTAGCGAATTCTGTCGAGAGCTTCTTCGTTATAAAGATGAGGACTCCCTGATCTACGTTATCGAGACTATCCCATATTATGTTTAGATCAGTTCACGAGAATTTTGGTTTTATTAAATTCTTATTAACGAATAATATTCATAAGTTCTCGTCGAAAAACTCCCCCTTCGAAGAAAAACCTATTGTAGCGCGAATTATTGGACGATCAATAACCCCTTTTTATCACTGAGTCTTTTTGAGATAATCCTTAAAGGCTAGTATTGAGTAGACTTGATATGGTGTAACTATTGCTCCAGGTCTTACTGCTCTCACGTGCTCTATTGCTTTAAAGGGCTCCCATCCTTTGTATACAAGATACGCTGCTAGAACAGTCCCTGTCCTACCGTATCCTCCATAGCAGTGGACAACAACGGGCTTTCCCTCATTAATTTTCTCATCAATCCATTTCACAATTCTTAGTAGATCTGTGAGCGCTGGAGCCGTCATGTCTCTGACAGGAACCCACAGTACTTCGAAACCGTTTTTTCGGAATTCATCAATGTCTATGTGGAATTCATGGTCTTCAATTAGTGATACAACGGCTCTTATCTTGTTCCTCTTCCAAATCATTATATCGTTAATGTCCTTAGGAACGCTCGCCCCAGCCAGTTTATTCGGGATTAACCAGAAAAAATCCATGAAAAACATCTCCTAGGAAATATTTTTCATTAACATGGTGAGAAGAATTATTAACGGGAAATAAAAATATCTCTCCTCAATTGAGACTAGTAGGAATATAGTCAGGTTAGGTAGTCTCTTAAACTCTTTAGCATTTTTCAACGTGTCTGAGGTTTTATAGTCTGCACAAATAGCCTATTATTGCGTCGCAAATTAGTCTTGGCTTCAGTGATAACAAGAAGTTCTTTGATGGGTATAATTCTTTGAGATCGCATGTTATTCTTTCTAATCCTATCTTACCATTTTCCAGAGTAGTGTTTTCTGAAATAATTTTCTCTCTTAGTTTTATTTTTTTGATAAGGATTCTCGCCTGTTCTTCTGGGATAATGTTTTTTCTTACCTTTTCTTGTATAAGGAGTTTGGTTGCTTTATATGTTGCTAGAGCTATTTCCTTTCGTCCCATCTTATCGCTTTCATAATTTAACATTTGGAACCAGACTTCTCTATTTAGCGCTTGGGAGTACTCAGATAATCTTCTAAAGAGTATTTTGTAGCCAAATCTCTCTGGATACTCATAAGCTAAGCTTCCAGGATCTATAAATGGTGCTAATGGAGCTATAAAACTCTCTATTTTTCCCGGATAAAGAAGCTTGCTAGCAAATTTTGCTGTATCTAGGGCAGATGATATATCCTGTAAGGGGAGCCCTATCATGAAATAGATATCCAGTCTATCAAAATCTAGCCTCACAACATTTTTGACAAATTTTAATAATTGATTCGTTGTAAATGGTCTCCCATAGGTTAGCCTTATTCTATCATCATGCGACTCTGGAGAGATCTGTAGATAAACTTGATCCCCTGCTTTTCGGTACTCCTCTAATAGCTCCTTATTTGGTGGTCGGAAAAATTCGAATATCAAAGGAGAATCTATTTTCTCTCTTCTTAAAGCTCTTAGAATCGTCTTTGTTTTTCTCGTTTGTTGGAGATCTCCTACGAAGAATATAGGGGCTTTAATTTTTTCTTCCAAAGACAAAGCTTCCTCTATGATCTTTTCTGGCTGTTTAATGGCTAGTTTGTTTCTTCTAAAATATTTCTTGTAAGAGAATTGGGATCCACCACATGCTGCACAATTCATTGTGCATCCCTTTACTGTGAAAATGCCCGTGATGGGGGCTGTAATAAAGTTGGCGAAGGGTAGGTAGTCTAGCCAGCCGTCTCTTGCTGCGCATCTGACAAAAATAGTGTAATCTATGGCATCGAATGTGTCTGGTACGTAGTTAAAATCGTTAACCATTATTTTCTCGTCTCTTTTCCAGACTAGGTTCGGTACTTTGCTTAGATCGTTACATCCTTTATCGAGAAGATCTAGAAAAATTCTTAGGGGCTCTTCAGTTGTGTCTCCCCGGATTATAAAGTCTATAAATGGTAACTTTATCAGTTTCTTCCAGAAGTAGGTTGCTGAAAGTCCACCTAGTAAGATTGGAGCGTCATGAATCTTCTTTATAAGACTTGCTAATGAGAGAGTTCCATTTAGATGAACTAACCAGTGTAGATCAATAGCATAGACTTTAGCCTTAATATTCTTTAGAACCTTGATAAGATTGAAACGTTTTGAAAGAATCATTCTAGCAGCTATATTGACGATTCTAGCTTTGAATCCATGCTTCTCCAGATATACGAGAAGGGACGTAAGTCCAAGGGGATACGTGTCGAAAATTGGGTAGGAAGGAATTACATCGCTAATTGGTCCAAAGTCTATGCTCTTGTTTCTGAAGTTTGGAAACGCTGGGGGGTGAAGAAAAACTATGTCATGCATAATTAAGCCTCCCAAATTTTCAGTATAGTTTCAAGCAATTTTTGCTCCGTAAGAATTGGTATATTTAAATCGTTTGTAGTAAAGGATTCTCTCTTTATGATTCCGAGAAGACCTTCCCTTATATTCTGGAGAAAGAATTTAGCTTCGTCAACACTCCTAGCAATCACTACTTTCATAATATCTTTACGCGAGCCTACTATTGGTAAGAAACCCTCAAGCAATATAACGTCTGGATTCTTTGCTTTTAGATAGTTCATTACTTCCTCGAAAGCATCGTTTAATTCCGAGACTTCATCACTAATAATTACAAGTCTCTTTTTCGAGACTCCACTCACAATCGTAGCTCCTGCCCTCTTGTGACGCCATGTATCTTTTCCTTCCTTATCTACTTCAAAGAAATCATGGTGAATATGCTTCATTGTAACTACTTTTAATCCTTTATTAACGAGTTCCCGAGTTAAATACTCTATGAGGGTAGTTTTTCCAGAGTTTTTATGACCAAGAATGGCAATGATTACTGGCCTCATATTAGGTACTCCGCACTACTTTTTCGAAATTATTCATTCCTTAAGCCCATTCTTTAAGCAGAGCACATTCATCGTTTTCAATGAAACATAGATTTTCTTTTTCCCATTATGGATTCCCATATTCATTGACGTATGTCAGTTCTCGAGAAAATAAAAAACAAAAAAGAAATTAGAAAATCGCTACACTTTTTTCAAGAATTTCGAATAATGGAGTTGGGTAAATACCCAATACTAGTACAAGAATTGTTAGAATCGCTATTGGTGCCGCGTATCCGATCTTTATACCTCTAGTCACTCCTTCTTTTGGAGATTCCTCAACATAGATATTCTTTATCACTCTGGCATAATAGAATAGGGATATTACGCTGTTTATTACTCCTATGAGTGCTAGGAGCGGATATCCATTCTCGACTGCACCTAGAAATATGTAATACTTGCTCCAGAATCCAGCTAACGGAGGTATACCTGCTAAGGAAAGCATCATAATAGTCAATGATGCGCTTGTCCCAGGAGCTATCCTTCTTAACCCCATATAATCATCGATGAGATCTGTACCAGTTATGTCAGTGACTCCTCTCGCTGCTACAAAGCTCGTAATCTTCATGAAAGCATGTGTTAGTACATGAAATATTGCCCCTATTATCACGACTGGTGAAGTACCTGGAGCTCCTAGAGCTATAAGCATGTATCCAGCGTGAGCAATGCTGCTCCAAGCCAACATTCTTTTCATTTTTTCTTGGACAAGCGCTGCGAGGTTTCCATAGGTCATCGTGATTATTGCTAAGATAGCGAAGATTGGGGCCCAGAATTCTTTAATTGGGAGAAACGCTTGGTAGAATACTCTAATAGCTACTGCAAAGGCCATTCCTTTGGAAACAGCTGCGAGATACGATGTAACAGAATTGGGGGCTCCTTCGTAAACGTCTGGTATCCATACATGGAAGGGGACTATTGCTAGTTTAAAGCCGATACCCGCTGAGAATATTAGGATACCTACTCTAGCTAGGACTTGATCGTAGGTTCCACTTGTTATTACTTCCGCTATTTTTAATAGATCTAACGAGGCTGTTGCACCGAATATTAATGAGAGACCAAAGAATATTAGACCAGAACCTACAGCTCCTACTAAGAAGTACTTCATAGCGGCTTCCGTGGATATTTTATCTCTTCTACGGATTCCTACAAGAGCATAAGATGATATGCTTGCCAGTTCCCATCCAACTACTATTAAGATTAGATTCCTTGAAGTGACTGCTATTATCGTTCCTAGAACCGATGCTAGTATTAGACCAGTGAACACCCCACTTCTCGTCACGTCCCATAGCTCACTATACAGTGCTGGTAAGATAATTAGTACCGAGAACAGGAAGATTCCTGCAAAAACTTTGGCGTAGGTATCAAGGACTAATAAGTTACCATCGACACCAATCATTAGGAAGGCTATACCACCCACAGTAGCCAGTATTGATAAAACAAAGTTCAGGGGTCTAGCTTTCTCCTTGAGAAAATCTAGAACAAGAGTTAAGGTTATTGTCCCTATAAATAGATATAAGAGGTAGTCAATGGAAAGTTGCGTTATTATCATCTTGTTTTCACCGTTCTAAAAATATCTAGAGATGAAGAATTGGGTGAATTGTGCCGTAATATCTGTTAGTATTCTTGGGTAAACGCCGAGGAGGATTATTAAGAAAGTCAGAATTGTGAACGAGATGATCTCGGGGAGGCACAAATCCTTAACCTCTCCATGTGGTTTCTTCGGAGGCCCAAACACTATTCGCTGAATAGCCCACAACATGTAGCCTGCGCTCAATACCGGCCCGAATACCACTATTGCCACTCTAAGACCCCATGTCTTAAAGGCTCCAAGAATTGTGAGAAATTCAGCGACGAAGGCAGCCAGTCCGGGGAGTCCTAGTCCTGCTAGACCACCAATTACTAAGAACGCCGATGTTAATGGTATGTATGGTGTGTATCCTCCAATTTCCTCGATTATTCTGGTGTGTAAGTGATGCTTATAGACCCCTGCTATAAGGAATAGTAAGCCGTTTATTAATCCGTGTGCGAACATCATGAATATTGCACCAGTTAATGCTTCAACGTTGCCAACTATGCTTCCTAGAACAACTATTCCCATGTGGGAAATACTGCTATAAGCCACTAATCTCTTGAAATCCGCTTGCCACAAAGCTACGAAGCCCGCATAGAATATGTTTAGTAGGGCTAGGATCGTTATTGGCCATGCAAGTTCTTTTGCTGCGAATGGTATCAATGGTATCGCGATCCTAATTATTCCGTACCCTCCCATCTTAAGCAATAATCCAGCCAAGATAACGGATATTGGGGACGGTGCCTCTACGTGTGCGTCGGGCAACCATGTGTGAAGCGGTACTACTGGAACCTTTATTGCAAAGCCAAAGAATAGTGCTCCGAAAAGTATTAAACCAATGTTTCTCGGCAGGAATGTTGCTACAGCGGCATATGTGCCGTTAACGGGTTCTAGTCCTATTAACTGGTAAAGGTTAAATGTAAAGACTCCTGTGTTGAGGTAGTATACCCAGTAAGCGTAGAAGAATGATATTAGCATCACTACTCCGCCGACATGGGTGTATATGAAAAACTTTATGGCTGCGTATTTCCTTCTAGGTCCTCCCCATATCGCTATTAGGAAGTACATTGGGACTAGGACGAGTTCCCAGAATATGTAGAATAGGAATAGGTTAAATGATATGAAGACGCCTATTATGGAGGTCTCCATGAGGAGGAATAGGAAGTAGTAGAAGCTCTCCCTTTCCTCTATGTGATTACTGCCTATTACAGCTGCTAGTGATAATAGTGAGGTAAGTATAACCATTACTAAGCTAAGCCCGTCAACACCCACTAAGTAATAGATACCGAATCTCGGTACCCACTCATAGAACTCCACAAATTGTAGTTCGTTTGCCTTGGTGATGTCAAAGGCTAATGCTAGGTGAATAGTTAGGAGGAATTCCACAAGAGCCACTAATATGGCAAAATATCGTGCATATCTTCCCTTTATCATGCCTAGCAAATATGCTATTGGAGCAGACAGTATTGGAAGGAAGAGTATTATTGTTAATTCATACGGAATAGGTTGTAGCATTATTCTTCCACCCCCTATGCACTAATACCTAACCATTTAATAATCGATGAGATATAACCAGGGGCAAAAAATCCTAAAACGAGGAAGAAAATAGCCCCGATCACAATTAGCATTATGTATATTTGGACTATACCAACCTCAATTCTTCTCAACCACCCACCGAAGCTCTTTAATGTAGTGCCGATACCATTAACGATGCCGTCAATTATGTAACGATCAAAGAGATCAGAAACCTTCGCAGTAAGAACCCCTAGTTTAGCGATACCGTTGACTATTCCATCCACCACGTTCAAATCGAACCAACTAGCGGCTCTGGAGATAATCTTCCAAGCAAGGGTCTCTGAAAGCAAGAGATATAGTTTGTCTAGTCCATACTTCTCGCTCAATATCTTGTAGAGAATCCTTCCAACACCGCTTGAAACTAGTTTGTCAATGGCGAGTCTCTTTGTGGCATACGCTTCATAGGCAACGTATATTCCTAATAGTGCGAAGAGAGAAGATATCGCCCATACAGGTACTATCTCGAAGGCAAATCCTTTAACTAAGGGATGGAATTCCACGTGCGCCATTCCTCCGTGTTCTAGCGATATACCGTAATGCTCCAGATAACCGGCTAGGAACTCTGCGAAGGATTTCTTAAAGAGAGGTATTATGCCTCCAAGAATTATTGTCATACCAGCGAGGATGATTAATGGAACAGTCATTACTGGTGGGGATTCATGCAAGTGGTATTCTTTCTCTGTATGGTGGTGCTCCTCCTTAAGCATTTCTGGTGCTCTAAGCTCACCCCAGAACGTATTAAACCACAACCTCATTATATAAAACGCTGTGAGAAATGCTGTTATTACTAACAACCAATAGACTACTGCATCTCCTGCTTCTAGCGCAGCCTCTATTATGGCATCCTTGCTCCAAAAACCTGATAAGGGGAATATTCCAGCTAGTGCTAAAGAGGCTATAAGCATTGTGAGAGCAGTAATTTTCATTGGTCTGTAGAGACCACCCATATATCTCATATCTCGTGAAAGCCAGGGATCATGAACAATTTCATGCATCATATGAACAACGCTTCCGGCACAGAGGAAGAGTAGTGCCTTAAAGAATGCGTGGCTGATTAAGTGGAGGTATCCAGGAGCGTATCCCCCAACTCCAAGAGCGGCCATCATGTATCCTATTTGCGAGATTGTTGAGTAAGCTAGTACCCTCTTAATATCCCATTCAACAAGAGCCATTGTAGCTGCTATAAATGCCGTGAATGACCCGATGTAAGCTACAAATAATAATGTATCTGGCGAGGCAGAAATTATTGGGTACGCTCTCAAAACAAGGTATACTCCTGCTTTAACCATCGTGGAGCTATGCAAAATAGCGGAAACTGTTGTTGGCCCCTCCATAGCATCCCACAACCAAGCCATTAGAGGGAATTGTGCTGACTTACCCATAGCTCCAATGAAGATAAATACACCGACAAGAGTAAGCATTTTCAGATCAAGGCCAGGTGCTAGAGAGTTCAACTCTAGTATATCAAGGGTTCCAAATTTGTAGTAGAGGTACGCAATACCAGCAAGCATAAAAATATCTCCCATTCTCGTGGTCAAAAACGCCTTCTTTGCAGCACTGGCAGCCGGTGGTCTTTTATACCAGAAACCTATCAATAGATAAGAACAAACACCGACCAGCTCCCAGCCAACGAATAAGAAAAGAAAGTCTGCCGCCATTACTAGTATAAGCATGCTACCAACGAAGAGTAGCATCTCCGCGAAATATCTTGGCAGTCCCTCCTCCCCGTGCATGTATCCGAACGAGTACACCATGATGAGTGTCGCTATGAGTGATACTATCAGCATCATTATTATCGAGAGCTGGTCAATGATTATAGAGAAGTAAAGCTTAGCATCCCCGATTGTGAGCCATGTGAAAACGCTTTTGTATCCATATAGATTATTTGTCGCGACTTCGTAGGCAATTAGTACGGAGAGTATCAGGGAAAAGGCCGCCCCCGCGACCCCAAAGTAGCCCCCTTCTCTGGGAGTCCTCTTGCCTATTAGGAGAGTTATGGCCGATAGGAGTATCGGGATTAGAGGAACTAACCACGCATATTCTACGAACAACATTTTACACCTCCTTTAGTTCCCTAGCAAGGTCCACTTCCGCTCTTCCATATATCCTGTACAGGTTAATGAAAATGGCAATACCGATCGCGGCCTCTACAGCGGCTAATGCTATCGAGAAAAGAGTAAGGATCTGTGCCTGCAAAGCATTTTCTAAAGCCGTTCTGTGAGCAAAGTTGACCAGATTAAGATTAGCAGCGTTTAGTAATAGTTCGATGCTAATCAACATTCTTATCGCGTTTCGATGAGCAATAAGTCCATAGAGACCGATCACGAAGATAATAATAGAGGAATAAAGAATTATCATAGTCTCGTTCATTTATCTCTCACCTCCCACAAGATAAGATGCAGAAACCATAATTACTACGATGAGAAGTGCGAGGAGGATTATTAGCAAGGGGTATTGAGACAACAGAGTTAAAGCGAGAGACTCTGTCGATACTTGCGCTGCTCCTTGGGGTGGAGAAGCCTTACCTATCATAAGGAAAAGCATAGCTATGAATATCATAACTACAGCGATAGCTGGTATGCGATAGGATACTTCCTTTTCGCCTCTTCTAGGTAGCAACATTAGAGAGAATAACATTAATACTGCAACGCCACCAGCGTAGAGAAGAATTTGGATTACTCCAATGAATTCCGCCCCTAATAGGATGTAGAGAGCACCTATAGTTACTAAGAATACCCCGAGGAAAAAGACACTATGCATTAATTCTTTCGCCTCAATAGAGAGTATAGCCGATAATACCACAAGAGATAAAATTGCTAGGAGAGAGATGAGGTATAACTCCATAAATTCGTCACCTCACAACAGGTAATGTTCCTTCACGAACTAGGTCAAGGACCCGCTTAGTTATCTCATCAGTGCGCTTCCTAAACTCATCTTCAGTAATCTTTTTATCCAAGTAATCATAGTAGATCGACAACCACTGCTTCTGAAGTTCCCTTATTTTATCCTCCTGCTCTCCACCAACAGCTCTAGCGATTAAGTCCGTTTGTAGAAGATACTGGATCTTTTCTTTCTCTGCAATATTTTTGTTCGGTGCATTCTGAGAGATTTCATATGGTAATTTGATTAATCCTATACGATCATTGCCTGTGACGAATAATCTATAATTGGGAGTAAACTTTAATGCCCCCGTGGGACAGGCCTCTACGCATAAGCCACAGAATGCGCAGTGCCCATAATCTATGGTGGGGCGTCTCATTTTCATATTCTTTGGTTGCCTCGGATCCACGCCCCATTCAAAAATATAATCAATCGTCGCGTTGGGGCAGGTCCTTGCACACATTCCACATCCTATGCATTTGTTCCAATCAAGTTGATGAATTCCTCTCCAACGTTCCTTAACCACAGCTGGTTCTCTGGGATACATAACAGTGAATGGTTTCTTTAACAGATATTTGCCCGTTTCCTTAAGTGGGGATAAGAATTTTTTAATGATACTCATTTAGCACCCCCCTAGCTGAAGAAGATGACATAACCTATTGCCCAGAGAAGGTTTAGGAATGCTAATGGGATCATGTATTTGAAGCAGATGCGAAGCAATTGATCGGGCCTTGGTCTAAAGAACGTGAGTCTAACCCATATCCACATCAGCATCACTAAGTGTACCTTTATAAGGAACCATACTAAGGGTGGGAGAATAGGTCCGTACCAACCACCTAAGAATAGAGTAACGTATAGGCTAGCCATTACGAAGAAGTGGAAATACTCGGTACCATAGAACAGGCCAAACTTTATTCCGCTGTACTCTGTTCTCCAGCCAACCACGATCTCGCCTTCAGCCTCGGGAATGTCGAATGGAGATCTCTCTAGCTCCATCGTACCTACTATGAAGAAAAGCAACGCTCCTAGGGGTAACTTGACGATGTTCCAAAGTTGTGCTTGCGATTCTACAATAGCTACTAGATCCAATGACTTTGTGACGACGACGATGCTTAGGAGCAGGAGACCTAATGGAATCTCATATGCTACTAACTGTAGTCCCGATCTAAAACCGCCAATTAAAGTATATTTGCTTCCGCCGGCCCATCCTATTAACAATATGAGGCCGGGAACTAGTGCCATTACTCCGAAGGCTAATAATAAGCTAGTGCTCAATCTAACGACATATAGCTGTGGAGCAAATGGAATTACTATTAGGGGAATTAGGGTTGCAGCCGCAGCGATTGGAGGTAGAATATTATGGAAGAATCTATCTGCTCCTATCGGAACTATATCTTCTTTCACCAGAAGCTTTACTACATCAGCTATGTTTTGGAAGAAACCAATAGGTCCAGTCTCTGTTACTGATCTTCTATGATGTATCCTTCCTATTACTTTTCGCTCCATCCAAACAACGAATAATATATCAAGTCCAAACGCTAAGAATCCTATTAGGAACATTGTTAATCCTACTAAGTATCCCCACATCCAGGAAGGAATACCCAATAGTTCCCCATAATATTCAATGAGCGAGGCTATCCAATTACGTAGCTGAACTACAAAATTTGTTATTAAATCGGTCATGCAAATATCCCCTCCTTACCTATCCACCTCACCCATACTAGGATCTAGAGAACCAACAATAGCTGGTAAATCAGCTATCCGAGCTCCTCTTAAGAGATAATGCGTGAGATAGAGGTTGCAAAGAGTCGGACTCCTAACTCTCATTCTATATGGTTTATCACCGCCCCTACCGATGATATAGAGCATAGCCTCGCCTCTTGGATTCTCCGTACGCGCAAAGCCTTCTCCACTAACCTTGAATTTAGGTGGAGGCACTTTTATTCTCAAGGGTCCACTCTTAGGCATCTGCTCTATAACCTGCTCAATAATCCTAGCACTCTCCTGCATCTCCCTAAATCTAACATACCAGCGATCGAAAACATCACCTTTAGTTCCCGTAGGGATCTCAAAATCTACTTCTTCGTAGACCATGTACGGAGCAATCTTGCGCACATCATATCTTATCCCAGCTGCTCTTAAAACGGGTCCGGTGGCTCCTGCCTCTATTGCTGCCTTTCCTCTAATTACTCCAATTCCCCGAGTCCTCACATAAAATGTTTCATTAGAGAATACTATTTCTTCGTACTCCTTCATCCTTTTCCTAAATTCCTTAACAAAGTCCAAGACCCTGTTGAACCATCCATCAGGAATTGTATCGGCGTGTTTAAAGATTCCAACTCCACCTATTCTCGTGAGAGTATATGTTAATCTAGCACCACTAAGCATTTCTACCAGATCAAATAACTTTTCACGCTCCCTAATCGTGTAGAGAAACATTGAGTGGAACGTTCCTATATCCGCACATGCTGCCGCTAACCACGTTAGGTGAGATATAATCCTTTGCATCTCCGCGAGAGCTACTCTCAACCACTTAGCAGGCTCGGGAACTTCTATACCTAAGAGATCCTCGACAGCCATCGCATAAGTTAGGTTCCATGCCAATGAAGCAATGTAGTCGAACCTATCTGTGAAAATCGATATCTGTTCATATGTTCGATACTCTGCAAGCTTTTCTATTCCTCTATGAACGAAACCGAATTCTGGCCAGGCCTCTAGAATCGTATCTCCCTCACACTTTAGGAGAAGACGCCAACAACCATGCATAGCTGGGTGTTGAGGTCCCACGCTTAGGTAATATATTGTGTCATTTTCTTTCGCTATCACTTCTTGGTACGGGTTATAAGCCTCGTAGACTTTACTTCTCCAATCATAGTTCCTAGCCATTTTTGGATCAAAATCCTTTCTTTGGGGCGGGGGAAGATTCCAGTCGGGTGGAAGAAACATTCTTCTAAGATCTGGATGCCCCTTAAAAGTCACTCCCATTAGATCAAAGGTTTCTATTTCATGGATCACTGATGATCGGAAAATCTTCCAAATGGACGGTACTTCTGGATTGTCTCGTGGGACACTAGTTCTTACCCATGCTATTGCTCTGGAATCCATTCTGTTGAAGTGATAAACAAGTTCTATCCTGTTCTCATCTATCCAATCTATAGCTGTTATGAGAAGATTCTGGGAAAAACCAAGTTCTTTCAATTTTTTAGCTACTTCAGGTAATTTATCAGGTTCCCTTACTCGAATACCTAGGTGATTTTTCCATTTCATTTCGAGAATATCTACTAAGTCTCCGAAACTTTCCTTAATCTCTCGACTCCATTCATTTACACTCAAAGATAACACCTCCCGTTTTCATGCTTTTCTAAGTCTATATAGAAGATCCTTCTGCACCTCTTTTCGATAATCCATAATTACATCTAGGAACATCTCCGGCCTAGGCGGGCATCCAGGCAAATAGTAATCTACGGGAATAATCTTATTCACTCCCTCAATCAGGCTATAGGAACCCTTAAATGGACCTCCAACAATTGCACACTCCCCCACAGCAATGACAAATTTTGGCTCTGGCATTTGATCATAAATGGCTTTTAATCTTGGAGCTAGTTTTAGCGATACGGGTCCATTAACCAAAAGAAGATCCGCTTGTCTCGGACTAGCTGGAGGTATCACGCCCCATCGCTCCATATCGAATCTGGACGCACCTACAGACATTGGTACTTCCATTGCACAACACTTTATTCCGAAGTGAGGGATCCACGGTGATTTAGCTACTCCCCACCTAAAGAGCCAGCCCAATAATTTTCTAAGAAGATTGCGAAGAGGAGCGAGAATCTTGTACATTTTTTCATTTCTCGTCCTCGGTTTAACTTTCACAACAGTACCCTTACCATATACTCTCATCGGCTCTACTCTTAGAAATTCCTCTAAAGCTTCTGGATCCCCCTCTGCAGCTTTCTCCACAAGCTCCATTCGTTCAGGCTTGTTGGCTAGTGGCGTGAGAAGCTTTGATCCCTCATGCGAAAATACTACATAGACACCTATCATGATTATTATTAAAGATATTAGAGGAATTATTAGGGGAATACCTGTTAATGGTAATTGTATTCCCCAAAGGTAGAGTATCGGCATAAATACGTCGATTAGGAGAAAGATTAGCGGGAAAACATAATACTCTACCCTGAATCTGAATCTTGCATCACCTATTGGGAAATCGCCACACTCGTAATTGATAAACTTGTAAGGCTCTGGAGTCGTAGCCCTTTTCTCGAAAATCTCTAGTAATCCACCAGTAGCTATGAGCTTCCATAGAATTAGGGCTATGAAGAACAAGGCTATAAGAGTAATTGTAGAGAGCCCTAATAGGATTAGTTGATCAGCAAGTATCATTCTTAAAACACCTCTAAGGGGTTCGAATCAACAAACAAAAACTACACATATTATTTCTTGTGTCTATCAACTTCGCTAGGATGTATAAATCTACTAAGCACAGTATAGCATTATTAGATAGGCTAATAGCGAGAAGTACAACTATATGAAAAAATATAATGTATTTATGAGGTATATTCGATTAATCGCGTATATCCTTTCTACCTATCAGTATTTATGCCCTTACACAATTTTTCAAAGATTTTCTGAATATCTTTAAAGAAGATAGTTTCAAATATTTTTTCCGGAACACCTATTGCCGCTTCCAGTTTTTCATCTAATCTTATAGAGCCTAGAAATTCTACTTGGTACTTCTCGGCTAGCGGCTTTGTGCTTCCCATGTTGTGTGTTAACGCCATATTCTCCACCAGTCCTAGAATATTCGCCCCCACCCTTTTTAGAAGTTTCAGGAGTTTCTCAGCCACCATCATTGATAATTTAGAAGGTGTTGTCACTACAAGAAATTCTGTATTCCTAAGCAATCTAATAACATCAAGCACCTCTTCTCCAAGACCCGGAGGTAGATCAATTATTAGAAAGTCTAGGGGTCCCCACCGGGTTATTGCCATAAGTTCTATGAGAGCATCCGTTACTTCCGTGCCTCGCATCGCTACTGGTTCATCCTTGGCAAAGAACTCTATAGACATTAGTGAGACTCCATGAAACTTTGGAGGAATAATTCCCTTCTCCTCTTCAAGAAACACCTTTCCCACGCCTAAAACTATGTGGCATCCAGGACCATAGAAATCTAAGTCAAATAGTCCTGTTCTGTAATTGTTCTTAGCAAGAGATAGGGCTAACGTCGATGCTATTACTGTTTTCCCCACCCCTCCTTTACCACTAACCACTGAAATAATCCTTTTAATCTCAGAAAATCTTTTCTCAATGACACTAATTCTGGGATCTATCAAGGGATCTCACCTAACTTTAATGGATTTTAAATAAACTCCTCTGCCCTTGATCACGTCGAAATCCACGCTTCCGCAATTGGGACACTTTATGTAAGCATGCGATACCTCGGGTAGAAAATGGATCGCCTCTCTAACTTCTTCATCGAGTTTTTCAAGAACTTCTGAAAACTTCCACTTATATCCACAGGAGTTACATTTGAGGATAGCTGGCTCGATTTCTAAAATTATTTGAGCCTTCTCTGCAATCGTATCCTTTACGAGATTCGTCAACGCGAATTTAAAAACCTCAATATCTATCTGTTGCAGTTCTCCTAAGACAACTTTAATTTCAAGAACTTCCCTAGCATTTTCCTCTTCTGCGGTTTTTAATACCGTGGTAACAACTGCTTCAGCAAGAGCCCATTCATGCAAACAGGCTCACCCTCTATTAAGCCATCTCGACCATTTATAAAAATTTTAGACTTGTTTGGATGGGGCTTACACGTTCTCTAAGAGTCTAGCTCCTACGATGACTGTTTGACCGAGAGATATCCCGCCATCTCCGGCTGGGAGTTTGTTTGGGAGAAGCACTTTTACGTCTTCTTTTTTTGCTATTGATTTTATACCTCCTATTATATATGTATTAACAGCTGCGCCCCCACTAACAAAGATAGCATTAAAATCGCTTCTTTTTACGTTCTTTATCGCTATTTCTCCAAGCGCTCTTCCTAAAAGATACTGAATAGAGAAAGCTAGATCATTTAGTGATGCATCATTAAGATGATCTATAACACTCTGCATCAATTCGGTGGTATTCACAATCATTACATTGTTTCTCCATGATAAGCTAACTTTCAGATCATCCACTAATCTTCCATTTCTAGCTGCGGCTTCAAGTTTGATAGCTGGTTCCCCTTCATATGTTCTCTTATAGCAAATATGCAGTAATGCCGAGAAAGCATCGAGAATACGTCCCATGCTGGACGTCTTTACAGCGTTCTTAGCTTGTTTTATAGCCACTATGGCTTCTAGTTCTCCTCTTCTAAGCCCTTTTAATAATTGTTTCTCTCTTAGGAATGCAAGAATTTCCTCCTCATTCATAAACTTTGTGAGAATACCAATTAGTGTTCTGACCGGATAGATAACTGCCAAATCTCCTCCTGGTAATGGATGATACTCTAGATGACCTATTCGCTCAAATTCTGCGTAATCGCATAATAGGACTTCTCCTCCCCAAATGTTTTTATCTATTCCATAACCCACGCCATCAATAGCGATTCCCACAACTTTTTCCCCAGCTTTGACGCCTTTCTCAGCCATTACTGAAGCTATGTGGGCATGATGATGTTGTACTAGAAGGAGTTCTGATGAAAACTTGCTTGCCCATCTCTCAGCAAGTTTTCTTGATGAATATAGAGGATGCATATCCGCTACTAAAATCGCTTCTCTCGGATCTATTTCATACACTTGTGAGAAAAAGGAGAGGGCTCTCTCTAGATATTGAAGATTCTCGTACTCATCAGTATCTCCTATAAATTGCGTAACAACAACTTTATTGTTGAACCCTACCGCTCCAGTATTTTGCAGCTCAGCACCAAAAGCAATTATTTTTCTTGGAAGGTTGAAGGGTATTTTTATCCAAGCGGGCGCAAAGCCTCTACTTCTACGAATTAGGGTTAATTCTCCGTCCGTGAATCTAACAACGCTATCATCAACTCTGTTAACAATTCTTCTATTATGTAAAAGAAAGAAGTCTACGATGCCTTTTAATCTGTTGAATGCGCTTTCCTCATCAGTACACATGGGTTTTCCATGCTCATTCCCGCTAGTCATTATGAGGAACTTATCCCTTGTCTCCATCAGCAACAACAGGTGCAATGCTGTATACGGAAGCATTATCCCTTGCTTATCCAGTCCCGGAGCAACATATTTCGAGACTGGGCTATCCTCCCGCTCTGGAAGAAGAACTATTGGTCGCTCCACACTCTCTAAAACTCTCTTGGCTTCATCATTGATACAGACAATCCGACTAGCTACTTGAGTATCAAGAGCCATTAATGCAAATGGTTTTTCAGGTCTCTTCTTTCGTGTCCTGATTTTTAGAACGACCTCATCATCAGTGGCGAGAGCAGCTATGTGGAAGCCACCAACACCTTTTACAGCTACTATGTATCCTTCGTCAATTAGTTTAGCGGCTTCTTTGATGGGATCATCAACGGGTATCTCCTCTCCATATTTATCAGCGAGCCATATTCTAGGACCACATTTAGGGCAACTAATCCCTTGAGCATGAAATCTTCTCAAGTTCTGGGGATCCTCGTACTCGCTCTCACAAATGTCACAGAGAGGAAAGTCTCTCATCGCAGTATTCTCTCTATCATACGGTAATCTATAGATCATTGAGAATCTTGGCCCACACCATGCGCATGAATGGAAGGGATATCTATAGAAGCGAGAACTGGGATCAAGGACTTCCCTAATGCAGTCATTGCAAATACTGAAATCAGGCGGTATCATAGAGTACAGCTTAGCACCTTTCTCGCTCCTGAGTATTTTGAAATCATTTATTTCTAATGGCTCTGTTTCCTCGATTACTTTTTCTTCGATTTTTGCTGTCGGTGGCTTTTCTTTCTCTAATCGCTCAATGAATTCCCTAATCTTCTTGGGATCTCCTTGAATATGAATTAGGACTTCCGACCCACCTAAATTTCTTACGAAGCCGTGCAGTCCTAGTCCTTTTGCTAATCTGTAGATGAATGGTCTAAATCCTACTCCCTGTACGATACCACTAACCCAGATCTTGACTGCTTTTATCATTCTTTAAATACCTCTTCTCTTATCTTATCTCTAAGCTCTAAGACTTTATGACCTCCAAATCTGGCCCAGATACTACATGTACCCTCGCTTGATACCATACATGGACCAATGGGATGTTGTGGTGTACAGGCCTTTAAATAATAGGGACAATCCGTAGGTAGGGCTTTTCCAAGAATTATGTCGGCGCACTTGCATCCAGGTTTTATATCAATTGATCCCTGAACCTTTATATTAAAGATTTTTCGAGCATCAAAATCGGAGAATTCCTCTCTTAACAACCATCTACTCTCTGGAATTACTCCTATCCCCCTCCAATCTCCATCCGCTGTATAGAAAACCTCGTTAATAATTCTCTTAGCCACTAAATTTCCTTCCCACTTCACTACTCTTCTATACTCATTAATTGTTTCAGCCTTATTGTCTCGAATGCATTTCAGAATCTCCAGAATTGCTAATAATACATCAACCGGCTCAAAACCAGCCACTACTACTGGGAGACCATAATCCTCTGCAATAAAACTCCAAGCACTTGCACCAATAATCGTTGATACATGACCAGGTGCAATAATTCCGTCCAGGTTATGATCCCCCTGAAGAATATACCTAACAGCAGGCACCGTGATTCTATATGAAGGCAAGAGATACAGGTTCTTGGGAACTTTCTTTCTCACAAAAAAGGACGCGACTGTCGGAGCTGTGGTCTCGAAACCAACGCCGAAAAAAACGCTCTCAATATTATCATTTCCAGCTATTCTAACCGCATCCATGAAACTATACACAACCATAACATTAGCACCCTTAGCCCTTGCTTGCGCAAGACTTTCTCTAGAACCAGGGACTCTATACATGTCTCCATAAGAGAGTACTCTTATTCCATCTTTAGCCAGTTTTATCGCTTCATCAATTTCACGAGCTGGCACTATACAAACAGGGCAACCAGGCCCTGCTATGACGTTGAGATTCTCGGGTAAAAGGGCCCTGAGTCCATAATACGTTATAGTATGCTCGTGAGTACCACACACATGCATAATAGTGATTTTTTCGTACCCTCGTTTCCTGAGCTCATCCGCTATTTTGTGAATTTTCTTGGCGATGCTGATACTTATTTTCCTATTATGCAGAAAACTAAACATTTGTTGAATATTACTCATTAAAAATCCCCTTTCTAACAGATCCTTGGAGTGAGTTCACCAGTAGGTTTCTCAAGGATTCGAAGCCCTCCAGCCTTTGTACGTAATAAAACGAGCCCTTCTTCTTTTTCTTGAACTTCTCCTATGATGCGAGCGTCTCGATACCCAGCATCGTGAAGAGCCGTGAGAATATCTTCTGCAGTATCTGGGGAAACACTCATTACTACTCTTCCCTCACATGCTAATGCTAGAGGATCTATCCCAAGCATTTCGCTTAACGCAATTACCTCCTCTCTTATAGGGATCTCTTCTTCATCAACGATAATAGATACCTTAGATTTCTCCGCTATTTCATTAAGAGCCATAGCCAGACCGCCCCTAGTGGGATCCTTGGCCGCATGAATATCACCGTTTTTAATAGCTATCTTCATCACTTTTGTCACGGGCATACAGTCTGATTTTAAATTGCCAAGTTCCGTCTCGATACCCATTCTGAGAGCTGTTATCACAGCTCCATGCTCTCCTATTGTGCCAGAAACTATTATTTTATCTCCCGGTTTTGCTCCAGAATCTAGAATAAGCTTATGATTAGGTGGTAGATAACCAATTACGGTCGTTGTTATAACGATTTTATCTATCTTACCCTTTGGCATTACCTTAAAGTCTCCTCCTAGTAAAGCAACATTCTCGGATTCAAAAACATTTGCGAGAGACTTCAGAATAGTTTCAAGATCTTTAATCGAGAACCCCTCTTCTACCACAATAGAGTCTAAGGCTGCAATAGGTGTTGCCCCCATAACTGCTACATCGTTAATAGATCCCGTAGCAGCAAGTTTGCCGATATCTCCGCCTGGGAAGAATATAGGATCTACGGTGTATGAATCAATTGAAATTACCACACTACTAGTTGGGACGTTTACTGAGGATCCATCATCGAAATTATCTAATCCTATTGAATCTGGAATCTTAACCACTTTTATCTTTTGAAACAATTTTTTGACGAGATCCTCCATCTCTTTTCCGCCAGCACCGTGCGCCAAGGTTATCCTTTCCATTATCCTTCCTCCTCAATCGTTAGTATTTGAGAGAGAATCTCTATCATTTCTCTGTAATCCTCCTCACTTATTTTGGAGATTATAGCTCCGGCATGAACAATTACGTAATCCCCAGGCTTTACATCTGGTACTAAGAAAGCATCCACCGTTTTCTTAACTCCGCCACCATAATCGACTATTGCTTGGTTATCTCTGACCTCTAATACTTTCGCTGGAACTCCCAAACACATCTTATCTCCCACTTTTCAATCCATAAGCAATTTTTATCTTCCCTCAAATAAACAATGTTATACCTATATTTAATCACGAAACCTGAAAAGATATTTATGAAAATTCTCTAGGTATTTGAAATTGAATTGAGTAGAAGCCCCACCATAAGTTTCATGGTGGGGCTTATGAAACTCATTCCTTGGAAATTCTTTAGAACTTGGGAGTGTATTTCTTGCGGAGTTTGCTGTAAAAAATATATAGTTGGGCTTTCGAAAGAGGAAGCTTTGCGGCTTATTAAAAAATACGGTAAACATACAGTTATTCTTAAGGGGAAGAGATATTTTATTAGAAAGATCAATGGGACATGTATTTTCCAAGTTGGGAATTTGTGTAGTATTCAGAGAGAAAAACCTCTTGCATGTAGATTATGGCCATTTTTCATTAGTAAGAAACCGTTAAAGGATCGTGATCGATTATTAGCGGAGTTTGAGTACAAGAATCAGGTATTTTATGTCTACGTGGATCCCTTCTGCAGAGGATTGAATAGAGGAAAAACTCCAATAACAAAAGCGATTATAGAGGCTATTAGAATAAAGTACGGAGAGCAAAACTATCAGCTCTATACTACTAGCAGGATTTTAACAACAAACCTTAGTAATCGAGGAATATATTATGTCTCATTATGATTTTTTCTTAATGACTGATACTTCGATAATGTCTGAGTCCTCTATCTCTACACCTTTTAAAGCTTCAAGCAGATCCTGGATAATTCTTCTATACAACCTTTCTACCCAAGGATTTAAAGATACCACCTTATTACCAATCTTTATGACTAAGCCGGTTTTAGATGTTATAACGACGCACTCTTGCAAGTTTCCTTTTCCTTCTACGACTGCTCTGGCTAATCCTACACAAGTGCCATACTTGCATCGACCGCAATCTAGGCGCGGAAGCTTGTTGTAGTGAGTAGCTATTTTTGCTAACTTCTCTACCTTTTTGAGAACTTCTGTATTTTCTAGGGAAGATAAAGCTATTTTGGGACCTCTTATTTTGTTAAGAACCTCTAACATTTCCCCATCAACGAAGACTATTGAACAATTTATAATTAGTTCTTCCTCTGTAACTCTTTCATACACTAATTTTTCATCACTCACAATGATGCTTCCAAATGGAAAACCTGAAGAGAGTAGTTTTCTCGATATAATACAGATATCCTTAATTTCTCGATCATGGAAATAATTAATCACTTTCCTAAGTAGTTCTAGTGGTAGCTTTTTTGGTAGCAGAATTACTGGTCGTGGCGCTTTGTATTTCACCATATCCTATCCCAGAAATATCCTTACTTCTCCAGACGCTTCTTGAGATAGTGCTCTATTGGCACCATAAAACCTTTTGAAACATTTTCACCAGTTTTGGCTGAGGTCTCGATATAATCTAGAAATCCTAGCCTTTTGGCTTTTTCCACACCTTCGGAAGACTCTACTTCCCTAAAGGGTTCTAGATCTATCTTATTGCCAATTAAGATCATTGAGATGTTACCCACATGTTCTCTGAGACTGCGAGTCCACTCCTCTACAGCTTCAAATGTTTTTCTTGATGTAATATCGAAGACTACTAGGGCTATTTTAGCACCTAGCCAATATTTTGGGTAGATCTTCTTAAACCTTTCTTCTCCCGCGGTATCCCATATCTGAAGATGCACCAATCCTAGTTCTGGTACTTCAATAGTTCTTGTATAAACGTCAACACCAATTGTTGGTTTATAATCCTCCTCAAACGCACCAGTGGCGAATCTTCGGCATAAGGATGTTTTTCCTACGCCATATTCACCTACAACAATTGTTTTTAGACGAATTTCTAGTTCTCTCAATCCATATCCCTCTCTACCTCATTATATGATCATTATATCCTCTAATGCTTTCCACTCAAGTTCGTTGAGATCCTCGTTACTAAGAGCTTTTTTCAATATTCTTAAACGTTCTTTAATATCGCTACCCGTTTCAACTTTTTCCAACACGTTCTGAATAGATTTGAGTATGGAAATCGTGAATATTGGTGCGTAGAGTCCTCTAAGTAGTATATACTCAGCAACCTCTGTTACGAAATTAAGAACTTTTCTTAAATCTCTTTCACGCAGTTTGGGATTCTCTATTAAAACATTAAGTAAGGCCATTCCCACCGAGCCCAAGTAAACTAGATAGTTCTCAAAGCTTACCCTACTGATTTCACGCACTTTTCTACTGTTTAGTTCTGTGAGAAGACCCAGTAATCTATGCAGTATAGGAGATTCTCGTCTAGTTTTCATGGAGAGATAAGAAATTATCCAAGCTAATGTTGCTATTTTGAGAGACATATCTGCTGAGAATCGTCCAGTTTTAATGGTTTTGAGGAGTGTTTCATAGATTTTTTCTCCGATAGTCAATAGGCCATATTCTAAGGTTCCGATTTCCTCCAGATTCATAACATACTTGGCATAGTGATAATTTAGGAAAACCGTATAAAATGTGTCAAACAAAACTCTAAGCGGCACTGGAGGCTTCTTTTCGATAATTATCTGTAACCCATCCATTTGCAAAAATATTAATTGTTCTACAACATCTTTCACTACGTCAATTCGAAGACCTTCTAATGTTAAAAACCAATATAGTGCTCTAGCGAACTCTTCAGTTACAAAAGCGAGCCTTATCAATGCTCTTTTTTCTGCTTTAGAATCGCCTATAACTTTCTGGAACTCATTCTTTGCTGTAAAAAATCTTGATCTTAATTCTCTAAGCATACCCAAGATATCTTCTAATGGTATCTTTCCAGTATATAGTGATCCAATCGTGCGGGATCTCGAAAGAGAAGCCCAAACATATGAACCAATTATCGGAGAACGCTCCCTCACGTATTTCAATAAGAAATCCGCTTTCTTTCTAGAAAGGAAGTATGGCTCGCTAGTAGCTAGTAGGTAGGCGATAATATCCTTTACTAAGATGTCCTTTTCTTCTTGCAGGATTTTAAATAATGAATCCATTTCGGAAATTATGTAGTTTCGAGATTCGATATGCTTTTTGAAAGAGGTGAAGGATCCTAGTAAGAGTCGAAGATATGAGAGAAAAATCGATTCTAAAATATTCTCGACTTTCACTTTTTTGATTAATTCTTTTACCTCATCCAACCTAGGTGCTGGATAATTCGGAGGGAGACTTATTAATTGAAGCCCAAGATAAGCTGCGAAAAGTCTCCCTATTGAAATATCACCTCTCTCTAAAGCACCTAGGACTAACTTATATGCTTCGATTAAGTCCCCCGCGTAACATGCTACAAGTCCTCTTTTTAAACCATCCCTAAAATCCACAACACTATAAGGCTTGATTCTTTCAGGATAGGTCTTTTGTTCTTTTTCTTCACTAGTTCTAATAGTTTTTTTAATCACTTTGTAAAGTAATTTGACATTGGGAATTTTTCTCAGAAACATTTTCCTGTTTATTTCTTTCTTTATACTATTCAGCGTTCTTTTTCCATGCTCAAATTGCTTAATAAGTTCAGCAATGTACATTACTGTTGCTTTAAGTCCCTTCCGCCTGCCTTCGGAAATTAGTGCAATTATACTCTTCTCAGACCTTATTCCATAAATCGAGAATCCTTCGTAACTCACTATATTTATGACTTCCTTCATAGCATTTGAGAACATCTGAAAAACGTAATTCTCCAGTTTTTCGAGATTAATCTTTCTCATTAAATCCCTTGGAAACATGCGTAGGATAGCTTCTCCTTTATCGTTCAGTGCTAGAAGACCTACTGTCAATCTATAACCCCGCCAATAGCTCCATGAAGTAATTCTTAACACTAAGAAAAATATTAGCTCTTTAAAGCTATTGCTTAAAATTCGACTTACATATTCCTTAATCATTAATTGCGGAAAAGAAATTAGAATTTGAATCTAAATCTAAATTATTAAATTCTTCGAAGAATTTATGCATTATGAAGAAGCCTAATGGTGTTACATACAAGTAATCTCCCTATCGAAACTTGCTAAGACAATAGGGATTCTGTAGCCGGGGATCGGCGTTGAAGACTAAGATTCGGACCGAGAATTTGTGGGTTTGGTACTGGGATAAACCAGCATTAAAGAATATTAATATTGATATTTATGAGAACACAATCACTGTAATCATGGGCCCAAGCGGTTGTGGGAAGAGCACTTTTTTGCGGGCTCTTAATAGATTAATTGAGTTGGTAGATGGTGCAAAAGTGGAGGGTAAAGTGTATCTGGATGGTAAAAATATTTATGATGACGATGTTGACCCCACAGAGATAAGAGCAAGAGTTGGTATGGTCTTCCAGAAGCCAAACCCCTTTCCTCACTTAAGCATTTACGACAACGTAGTCATTGGACTTAAACTTCGAGGTATGAAGGATAAGGATATCTTAGATAAGATTGTCAAAGAATCCTTGATGAAAGTGGGTTTATGGGACGAAGTAAAGGATAAACTCGATAGACCTGGAACGGAGCTCTCCGGAGGTCAGCAACAACGTTTATGTATTGCTCGTGCGTTAGCCGTAAACCCTGAAGTACTTCTCCTAGATGAGCCAACCTCGGCTCTCGACCCTGTCTCTACACTCGTAATAGAAGATCTCCTCGTAAAGTTGAAGAAAGATTATACGATAGTACTTGTTACTCACAATGTTCAACAAGCAGCTAGAATTGGAGATTATACAGCATTTTTATACTATGGTGAGCTAATAGAGTACGATAAAACTGATATACTATTCACAAAACCCAAGAATAAGTTAACAGAGCAATATTTAGAGGGGAGGCTAGGGTAGTGCGGATAATGCTTCAAAAAGAACTAGAAGCTTTAAAAAATATGCTTTTTGAAATCTCACGCTATGCGAAAGAGAGTATTGTAGCAGCAATAGAATATCTCAGGACAGGTTCTGATAACTACCTAGAGCAAGTCAGAGAATTTGAGAAAAAAAGCGATTTCTTGAATCTTGATGTTTTTGAGAAATGTGTAGCAATAATTGCTAGACAGCAACCAGTAGCGAAGGATCTTCGATTTGTTTTGATGGCTTTCAATATCTCCTCCTTCTATGAGCGAATCTGTGATATATCTCTAGAGGTTTGCGAGTTAGGCAAAGCTGAACTTGGTGATAAACTCAAAGATCATAAACTAGACGAGATTGAGAGAGTAATTATCTGGATGGTGAAGAGAGTAATAACCATGATTGAGATAAATGAAGATTCTCTTAGGCGTGAAAACATTAGGGATCTAAAGTCTAGTTTAGAATCGATAGATAATGAAATAGATTCCATGTTTCAGCAAGCTATTAATACTATTTCAGAATATGTTGAGAAGGGATTGTTGAAGGCTCGCGAAGCAATTAGTCTTGCACTTATCTTAAGACACATTGAGAGGATTGGAGATATTGTAGCAAAGACGGGATCTAGGATAGTCTATGTTGAAAAGGGTAGCTATGTATGGATTAAATAGGGAGTTGACCCTTGTAATGCCTTCTTTCAAACTGATCTCTTTTGATCTGGATGGCACATTAACGCCGCCTACGACTCTCAGATACGTTTTAAAACGATTAAAACCAGAACTTGTTCCTTACTGCGATGAAATTGATCAGAAACTTTTTAATGACAAAATGGATTATGTTACGGCCTGCCTAGAAAGTTTCAATCTCCTGCGAGGTTTGAGAATAGAGGATGTAGAAAACGTCATACATGACATGCCTCTGTATCCTGGGGCTGAAGAGGCTATTAGGACTCTTCGTAATCTTGGCTATCACGTCATATTATTAACGGATAATCCAGATATCTTCTGCAGACCCCTCGTGAAACGATTGGGCTTTTCTGGATATGTAGCTACCGAAATGCTCGTCAGAGACGGTGTAATAATGGGAATTAGGAAACTATTAAGTAATAAATTAACCGGTCTTCAGAGCTATATTAAGGATTTAGGGATATCACTAAGAGAATGCATCCATATAGGGGATTGGTTGAACGATGTTCCAGTGTTTCGGGCAGTTGGTTTCTCGATCGCAATAAATCCTAAGCACCCCGAAGCCGTAAAAGCTGCCAGATTATGCATAAAAACCAACAACTTAAAAGCTTTAGTAAAATTGTTATTTTGTTTCAATAAGGGAGCATCTAAGTAAGTGATTAACTATTTCTTATTGCCATAAGAATGATTACCCAAGTACTAAGCTTTGGAGGGTCGAGCTTTGATTCTCTCTGACAGAACAATAAAAGAATTAATAGAGAGAAGAGAAATTAGCATAGAACCTTTCGACGAAAGTTTAATCGGTCCCTCATCAATTGATTTAAGACTAGGTAACGAATTCCGAGTCTTTGAACGGACACGTATTGATGCTATAGATCCCAAAAAACCAATCGAAGAATTTACGAAACTAATAAGGATAAGGGATAAGGAAGCTTTCATTATTCATCCTGGGGAATTTGTATTAGCTACAACATTAGAGTATATTAAACTGCCAGACTACATCGCAGCTAGAATAGAGGGAAGATCTTCTCTCGCAAGATTAGGAATCATAGTACATAGCACAGGAGGCTTCGTTGATGCTGGATTCGAAGGGCAATTAACATTGGAAATGAGTAACCTTAATCAAGTCCCAATAAAATTATATCCTGGCATGAGAATTGCACAACTAGCTTTTATACTGCAGGATAAACCATCTCAAACACCCTACGGTAGGAGAAAAACAAGCAAATATTATCGTCAGAAAGGACCAATACCGTCCAAGATATACCTAGACTTTTTTAACGAATAATACGCGATACGCAATATATCGTCTCCTTACCAGTACAAGAAGTTCTAAAAAATACTTCAAAAGAAGTTTTATCAATAATGTGTTTAGTAACAAGTGTCCCAGGGTGTGGTTATGGGTGGCTTTGTAGAAAAAATTGAAGAGGATGTTTATCTAGTCGATGTAGCATACACAGAAGCTGCGCAAACTTATGCTAGCTATATATTGGTAGGGGAAAACACACTTGTGATCGATCCCGGCCCAGCCCATTTTGTGAATAATCTCATCGAAGCATTAGAGATAATTGGTGTAGACAAAAAAGATGTTAAATACATCGCACTAACACATATTCATATCGATCACGGAGGATCAGCAGGAACACTCCTAAAAGAACTTCCTAATGCTAAAGTACTCGTTCACCCACTAGGAGAGAAACACCTCATCGACCCTACGGCTTTGTGGGAAGGCACAAAAAAAGTGTTGAAAGAAGTAGCTGAGGAACTGGGGAGACCAGAACCCATTCCTCAGAACAAGATAATTACGATAAAAGACTATCAAATAATCACTGTTTCAGAAAATAAAGACTTATGTGTCCTTGCGATAAATACGCCTGGACATGCTTCTCATCATGTTTCCTACTTTATAGATCGCGGTGAGATAATATTCGCGGGAGATTCCGCGGGATTATTCATAGGAGGTCATCTAGCACCTACGACTCCACCACCTTTCAGACTAGAGCCCGCTCTCGAATCATTGCAAAAAATGCTTTTACTTAAGCCCAAAAAAGTGGCGTTTGCGCATTTTGGGGTCCATAGTGACGCTCCCAAGCTTCTCTTACAATACTATGGTCAACTAGTTTTATGGAGAGATTGTCTTAAAAAACTCTTGGAAGAAGGCTGGAAAAGGGATGAACTTGAGGAAATACTCATGAAAATAGATTCCGAAGCAAAAGCTTTCCAAGAAGCGGTCTCGAATAATAAATTTATGAAAGACGCATTAAAGCGGAGTTTAGAAGGGTTCCTTGATTACCTAAATAAAAGTAAGGAGTCATAGATACTTCTCAACTATATTATGAAATAGCTTATGAAAAGCCTCTCTAACGTTCACTCCCATCAGGGCCGAAGTCTCTATGTACGGAATTTCAATACCCAAAGCCTCCGATAACATCTTAGCCATTTTTTCTCCCTCTTCAGTGCTTATGCAGTTTGGAGCGTCCTTCCGTAAATCAATTTTATTCCCTACTAAAACGAGGGGATGAGCCCCAGGAGCATTCTTAACGAACTCATTCGCCCATTGGGGAATATTTTCAAATGTCTCGCGTCTACTAACATCAAAAACTAGCAATCCCCCTCTAGCACCTCTATAGAATCTAGCTCTAACCTGGCTCCATTTAGGCTGGCCGGCAAGATCCCAAACTTGCCAAGTCACTGATACGATATCTCCTGACTTTGTTTGTAATTTTTCCTTAGCAATATAAAAGTCCACGCCTAGGGTCTGGATGTAATCTGTGGAGAAACCTTTTCCGAGATATCCTTTTATTAGCGATGTTTTCCCAACGGCTCCGTCTCCCATTAGAACTATCTTAAAAACCCCTAAGAAGACACGTGTCATTTATTATCAGCCTCTAGCTTTGTGCAATTAAGCTTTGACAAGCTTAGTAAGTAGAGATATTTCTGGCTTTAAATAGATTATTGCTCTTCCGTATTAATCGATCGATAACTTTGTGCAAGTTGTTGGCTAATTTGTTAATTAGTCATCTTTTCGAGTGGATATGAATAGACATTATTGTACCTAGAGTGTATCAAAAACAATAATACGTTTATGAAAAGTATAATCTTCTTCGTTCTTAAGCCTTCTTAAAGCTAATTACGTCTTCGTGGTAATACTTTTTCAATAAATGTTGAAAAATAATTAAAATCCACTTAGATGGAAGTTACTGATAGTTATTTCCCTCTACTATATTTCGATTTATCCGTCTTCTTCTCTATTTTTAACAACAAAGGAACTACAATCTATTTTTGCTAGATATAGGAGATTTCTAAGGGAGGCTTACGTGTGCCTATTGTTAAGAATGGGGACTCAAAAGCTTCACAGAAGAACACTGGCGAATTACATGAAGAGCTTGAGATGTTAAAAAAGCTCAAGTATAAGATAAAAGAAGAGGCTGAAATAAAACTAAAAGCAAGAATCATTAAGGATCTGGAGAGTGCTTACCTAACAACTACTGATTGGGAAGTTAAAGAAAATGCTAATGTGAATAGGTCATACGGTGCTTTTATCGGATATTTGTTTGATAAAATTTTGAAGAATCCTCTAATATTGTCTACGTACCTACCTAGCGAGGCCGTATCTGAGCATTTTGAAGGCAGTATCCATATTCATAAATTACCGCATTCATTATTCATTCCCTATTGTGCTGGATGGTCTCTATCCAAAATATTGAAAAAAGGACTTGATACACCTACAGTCATATCTAATCCGGCAAAACATCTTGATACAGCAGTGTCTCATCTAGTGAATTTCTTTTTCCTAGCAGCCCAGGAGTGGACTGGGGCGCAAGCAGTAACTGCTTTTGATCTTTACATGGCACCTTTTGTTAGTCATGATAAAGTGGATGGGAAAGCTATAAAACAAGCACTTCAGCGAATGGTCTTCGAGCTTAATTACCCAAGTAGAATAGGGTATCAAAGCCCGTTCACGAACATCACAATAGTGCTTGATACAGTGCCTGAATTCTTGGAAGGAGATGCCTACGTTGGAGGAAAGAGAGTTGGATCGTTAGGGGACTATCTTAACGAAGCCATAATGTTATCGCGAGAATTGTTTAATCTATATCTTGAAGGAGATGCTCGAGGCCAACCATTTACATTTCCCATAATCACAATGATGCTGACCAAAAATTTTGATTGGAATGGTTCTCGGTGGGACGGTTTAACGGATCTATTCTTCGAGGTTTTATCTAGGAGAGGTTCTTTCTATCTTCTAAACGGTTACTCAACAGATGTTTCAGGATTATATGCTATGTGCTGCAGATTAACGATCGATGCCAAAAAAGCATCAATGTTCAATGGTTTCAAACTTATCAAAGAAACGGAAGAAGAAGTCTATGACGCTTTGAAGAAGTCACGACGAGGTTGGGGTATATGGGCTCTTCCTGACGCTACGGGAAGCATTGGTGTTGTGACAATAAATCTACCAAGATTAGCCATTGAGTCAGAAGGTGATTTGGATAACTTTTATGATCTTCTTTATGAAAAGCTAGAGATAGCACGAAATGTATTGTTATATTGGAGAGAAAAGTACCAAAAGAGTATTGAGAATGGATTACTACCACTAACCAAAATTTACATAGGTAGTCTCGTAGGACACTTTAATACCTTTGGTGTAATAGGTTTGCCAGAAGCATCTATGAACATTTTAGGTGAGCCAGATCCATGGAGTTCTAAAAGAAGAGCACGTGAGGCAATCTCTGTGACGAAAAATATTGTGAGAACGATTCGAAAAATTGCTGAGGAGTATGAGGAAGAAGATGGTTACCTATACAATGTTGAGGAGGTCCCTGGAGAAAGTGCTGGTTTTAGATTAGCTCTTTCCGATTATAATAGGTTTAGCGATTTAGTGAAGGCTGGTAAAGCAATTATTCCGATATTCATGGGTAAACCGTTCTACAGCAATAGCATTGTGCCTTACTATGCAGACATACCCCTTACTCGTAGAGTAGAGTTAGAAGCAGAGGTTCAACGAGAATTTACTGGAGGAGTAATGCTTCATCTATTTATGCACGAGGCAATCGATCCTAAAGCTCTAAAGAAACTTGTCTATAACATAGTCACACGCACGAAGATAGTTTATTTCAGTATAACTCCATCGATTAGCGTTTGTAAAGAGTGTGGTTGGAGAGGAGTGGGAATACACTATAAGTGTCCCAAATGTAATAGCCGCAGAATGGACATATGGAGCAGAATTGTTGGGTATTACAGACCGATAAGAACATGGAATGACGGTAAGAGAGTCGAGTTTAACTTCAGAATACACTATGGAGCCAAAAAGAGATTAAGACCAGTGGATACTCTGGAAAATAGCTAGATCTTTTAAGCGATTTAGAGTTACATTTTTTAACAACTTAAATTTATTATCAATTTATCTTGGTTTTAGAGCTGTATAACTTTATTTGGGTTATTTTCTGATGTTTACGACCATAGTTCTAGGATTGGATCTGGCAGGAAGCGAGAAAAATACTACTGGTTATTGTGTGATACTTAATGATGTTATAGAGGATTTTGGTGCAGTTTTCTCAAACCAGGAAATAATGTCTCTCGTGAATAAATGGAGACCCAAGCTCGTAGCGATTGACGCTCCTCTGAATTTTCCAAAAAAAGGTAATTTAAGAGATTGTGATCTCTTAATGAAGCAGATAAATCTAAATCCATTACCACCAATGCTCCCTGGTATGAGAATGCTCGTTAATAGAGCCATGTGGCTTGTTAAGGAGCTTAAGAATAGGGACATAGACTATATCGAGGTTTTCCCAGCGGGAGCACTAAGATTTTTAGGTTACGAGAAAAAACCAAAATCCATTGCTGAGCGTTTGAGGATTGTTAAAGAATTAATGCGCATCTTTGCTCTAAATATAAAGAGGTATCCGGCCAGACTATTACCAGACATATTTGATGCAATCATATGCGCTATAACTGGTTACGCATATATTAATGGAGATTATATTGAGATAAAGGGAGAAGAGTGTAGAGTGATATTTCCGACACTGCCTATGGATCAAACTAAGAGCTAAAATATTTATTAAAGATTAGTTTGTGATGTTCTCTTGGGATCATGCCACATGTAGGGCCATGAGAAACCTCTCTTGGCATCTTCGTATTCGAATACGAATACATCTCCCTGGTTATCCCATATTACTAGCTCGTTTTTATAATCTCCGTCAACATCGGCTATATTGATCATGAATCCAGGCTCATGTAAACCCTCACTGAAAATGTTTGAGAGATCTTCAATATAGAGGATTTTTCTCTCCTTAAACGAGTAAACAGCGAATTTAGCTTCGTAATCCCATAATCCTGTGGTCGTCTTAACAAGAATTACCTCGGGATATTCCTCATCTAAGGTGTTTAAGGGGGTTAAGAAGGCCCATAATCCTTTATTAAAAGGCTCCTGGAAAACGGTGCTTCCGTTTAAAACTGATACTGCTATAATCCAGGTATAGTCCTTAACGCCAAAAAATGTTTGCTTCTTACCAAATTCGATAAAGACTATTTCGTGCGTACCGTCATTGTTAATATCCATGATGACAGCTGGTCCAAAGAAATATCTATTCTTGACCCACCAAGCAATCTTACGTTGCTTTACACTTATTGCTAATAATAACCATTCCTCTTCTTGTTCCTTCTTAGTAATTGCTCTGACGAAAACATAGACGTCATCACCAACACTTGTTACGCCTAAGACATAGTCAAATAATAAGGATGAGTTATAATAGTACCAACTATTAGTTATGTTCAGTAAGTTGATAGCAATAAACGAGTGCCCATTATTTCCCAGGAAGAATATGAAAGGCTTCTTATCCACATAATATGCACACCATCCAAGGAAACAGTTCGAACAACTCCATTTTTCTACAGATATATTCCTGATAAGAGCTAGATTGGAATAATTATACACCAAGAAGGTTCCTTGGTAGTAGAGAACAATATCCTCCAAATTATCCTCATTTGCGTCAATTATTGTGAAGAAAGTCGATTCTTGGCTGTCTGGTAAATTCTTTCTAAGCAGTAGCGACCCATCATCATCAATAATTATTAGGAAGTGGCCGCGCAACAAGACAATACATTCGCCCCTATCATCTGAGTCTAGATCATAAATGTACATATATCCCAAGTAACCTACTCCACCATTCCCTGGACGGGTTCTGATCGAATATACCGTTGATGCGTTATACGTCCAGAGAATTTTTCCAGTAGCACCATTAAAACCTTTAATCACCACCTTGTTGCTTGTGAAATCAGTTACAGCAACTATGTCATTAATACTATCTCCACTAATGTCCCCAATGGCAGGCCAAATGCTGAGAGTCTCCCAAGAAAACCAATCAGAATAGTCAGACTTGTAGTGCCATTTAATAATGAAATGTTGCTTTCTAGAGGAAAAAAATAAAATAGATATATAGGAAGTAGATAGAAGAAGTATAACGATGACTGCTGGAATAACTTTTCTTCTCAATTCGGACAAAGATATCACCTCAATTATACTGAGATTTCTAGACTTATATTTTCAGTAACTATGTCTTGGAAATAGAAATAATATCTACCTGGATACGGTCCACCGATATACACGCTTCCTAATTTACCCCATGTGATTTTTCCTGACACTACTATAGAACCCGTCGTTCCATGAGGACTCCATATAAACAAGTATCCATTGATTACCCAATGTGCGAAATTCTGGGAAGGTGGTGTAGACGCGTACGAATAAGAACTTGTGGGATAATGCCATCTTACATAGATTTCTTCATTAGAACTCAAAACATAATCTCCTTCTGAAATCATTGAGCCTACTTCATAAGCTGCTTCTAAAGCCACTAATAATAGATTTAAAAAAAAACAAATTGCAATTAAATGCTTCTCATGCTTCTTCATAGCTTATCGCCCTTCGATTTATTTTTATTTCTCCATATGATACACTACTCAATATTATTTACTCTTTATTATCACCTTATTAAGATTTTTGGCTTTGTTTCAGATTCATTTCTTTTTAGCCTAGTTTTTGTCAGTTAACGCCTTTCCCATAGTTCTGTATAAAGGCGTCTTTTATAAGTAATATCTTGTACTACTTGCGATAATGTCAGAGAAAAAGCATCTCCAAGAAAATACACTAGTTGGACGGCTTTGTTTCAAATTTATCTCTTTTCTCAGCCCAGTTCTCGCCAGTTAATGGCTTCTTAGTGGCTTTGTGGTGGGGGCGCCTTTATAGGTATTATAGTCGTATTACTTGCGACCACACCAGAAAAGAGGCGCCCCCGATGAAGATATGCTGGCTCGGCAAGTTTATAATTGTTAAGGCTATTTATAAACTGGCTAGGAAAAGCCTGCCTA
>CAZFGR010000013.1:0-54401 GCA_964518475.1 uncultured Nitrososphaerota archaeon | reverse complement strand
TTGCCAGGAGAGTCTCCTTCCACCTACTCACCGAGGCCGGGCTCGGCACTCTTTCTAGACAGATTCTCCTGTACATGCTGAGTCCTTTAAGGTCGTCTAGTGCTCGTCTACAGCTCTGGTGGCTGAGGACTACCCATGCCAGAACGGCTATCTTTGAGGCCGTAATATACATCTTCGGCCCTCTCTTCCTTCCTTGGCTCGGCAAACTCTTCTTAGCCAGCTTATAAATGGCCTTAACAATTATAAACTTGCCGAGCCAACATATTTGCATCGGGGGGCTCCTTTTTCATGGGGTCGCAAGTAATACGGCTATAATACCTATAAAGGCGCCCCCGCCACAAAGTCACGAGAAAGGCGTTAACTGGCAAGAACTAGGCTGAGAGAAGAGATAAATTTGAAACAAAGCCATCTTTTCATTAAAGATTAATAGGAGTTAAAAACTGAGAGTTGCCTTCAAATACTGAGTATGTCTTTAAGAGACCTTTAATTCCTTGTATAAGAGAGTTTCATCGGCTACTTTCAAAAGAATTTATTTATTACGAATTGATGAGAAATAAAGAAGGTATATGGGTAGAGTATAAGAAATTAGAATAACGAGTAAAGGCTTTAAGTATGTGTTTGAAGAATTTAGACTTAACTACATTTTTCATTAAAAAGAATGTTGGTGACGATGTTGGCTCATGGCACTGATGCTTCGATACCTCATCCGCCCCTATGGTTCTGGATAGTGTTTCATGTAATCATAATCATAATGATCATCATTGATATTCTAACGCTAGAGCACGAGGATAGAGATCCGACAATCAAGGAAACACTAATAATGACAATCATATGGATTCTAACAGGAGTATTATTCGGAGTCTATATCCTATACGCATACGGTAGTTTACCGGCGCTTCTTTATTACGCAGCGTTCCTGGTAGAAAAGTCATTAAGTATGGATAACATGTTCGTATTCTACGCGATCTTCAGTTACTTTGGAGTTGAGTATAGGTATCAGCACAAAGTACTCTTGATAGGGATTCTAAGTGCAGCACTCTTTAGGGCAGCATTTATTCTTGGGGGTATTTACTTAATCGAAAGAATCCACTGGACTATCGTGGTTTTCGGTATCATCCTTATAATTTCTGGTATCAGGTTAAGTATCAGAAAGGGAGAAGAAAATGTAGATCCAGAGAGAAATCCCATCGTTAGACTTGCTCGCAGAATTCTGCCTATTACTCCGAGGTATTATGGCTCGCATTTCATTGTTAGAGAAAACGGTGCTATCCGATTTACACCTTTAATAGTTGTTCTCTTAGCTATAGAAACTACGGACGTTATATTTGCAGTAGACTCTGTTCCAGCGGTTCTAGCTATAACCACTGATTTCTTCATAGCATATACCTCTAATATCTTAGCGATTCTGGGATTGAGAGCTCTCTATATGTTTATAGCTCTTCTCATAAGACGCCTAGAATATCTCCACGTGGGTCTTGGCATTTTATTAGCGTACTTAGGCGTTAAAATGATTCTCTCTTTCCTAGGTTTCGAAATCCCAATAGTGCTTTCTTTAGCGATAGTCTTCACAATCCTAATACTGTCCTTCGTAGTGTCTTTCATAATAAGCAAGATAAAGCATGAGTCTTTGGGAGAGGAGATGAGTAGCGAAGCGTAAAGTGAGACGCAGAGGATTAAAGCTTTTAACATAATAACTCCATTACAATTTGGGTCAGTATTTTTTATAATTTTATGGGGAGTTGGTAACTTTTTAACTAATTTGAGTTGAGAAAAATGCGTAGTGATAAAGTAAAAAAAGGAATTGATCGTCTTCCACATAGAGCCCTTTTTAAGGCTGCTGGATTAACGGATGATGATTTAGAGAGGCCATTAGTAGCTGTGGTTAATTCTTGGAATGAAATTGTTCCAGGCCATGTTCATTTGGACAAAATCGCGCAAGCTGTGAAATTAGGTATCAAGGAAGCTGGAGGAACACCCCTAGAGTTTAACACAATTGCTATATGTGATGGTATAGCAATGGGTCACGAGGGAATGAGGACTCCACTTCCTAGTCGAGAAATTATTGCTGCATCGATAGAATTGATGATAGAGGCTCACCAATTTGATGCGATGGTTCTCATAGCTTCGTGCGACAAGATAGAACCGGGAATGTTAATGGCGGCCCTTCGATTAAGCATACCCTCAATAATAGTTACTGGAGGATGCATGTTAGCGGGTTACTGGAAGGGGCAGAGAGTAGCGATAAATCATTTGTTCGAGGCTATTCCCAAGATAAAAAGAGGCGAATTAAGTGAGGAGGACGTGAAAGAGCTAGAAAATAATGCACTTCCAGGGCCTGGATCATGTGCTGGACTATACACGGCAAATACTATGGCTGTTCTAATAGAAGCCCTTGGAATGTCTCTTCCGGGATCAGGTACTGCTCCAGCAGTTTCTGCGGAGAGGTATCGAATTGCTCGTGAAGCTGGTAGGCAGATAATGTACCTATTGGAGCATGATATAAAGCCGAAAGACATTGTGACTAGGGAATCTATCGAGAATGCTATGAGAGTAGATATGGCTTTAGGTGGTTCTACAAACTCTGTTCTTCACTTAATGGCGATCGCTAACGAGGCTGGAATAAAGCTGGATCTTAACGATTTTGATGAAATAAGTAAGACAACACCAGTACTAGCAAAGATAAATCCGGCAGGGCCTCACTTCATGGAGGATCTTCACAGGGCAGGTGGAGTTTTGGGAGTTATGAAGGAGCTTGAGCCTCTACTCAATACTGATGTATTAACAGTTACTGGAAAGAAACTAAAGGATCTGTTGAAGAATACCGTTGTTAGAGATCACGATGTTATTCGACCAAGGGAGAGACCCTATAGCAAAGAAGGAGGTATCGCTATTCTTTGGGGCTCTTTAGCTCCAGAAGGTGCTGTGGTTAAACAGTCAGCAGTTGCACCAGAAATGCTCAAATTCAAGGGCGAGGCAAGAGTATTTGACAGGGAAGAGGACGCGGTAAAAGCTATTATAGATGGGGAGATAGAGAAGGGACAAGTAATTGTAATCAGATATGAAGGACCGAAGGGAGGTCCCGGAATGAGAGAAATGCTAGCAGCAACATCAGCAGTAGTAGGAGCAGGACTAGAAAAAAGCGTTGCACTCGTTACAGATGGTAGGTTCTCTGGAGCCACTAGAGGCCCGTGCATAGGTCATGTTTCCCCAGAAGCTATGGATGGTGGACCAATAGCACTAGTTAAGGATGGAGATATAATATCTATAGATATTCCTAGTAGAAAATTAGAGCTTGAAGTTCCTCCAGAAGAGCTTGAGGAGCGCAGAAAAAGATGGAAACCACCCAAACCGAAAGTGAAAAAGGGCTATCTTAGATTATATGCCCATATAGCGGAATCAGCCAGCAAAGGTGCTATTTGGAGAATCCCATAAAAATATTCTTTTTTAGGCGGGAATATTCGCAAGGTGCTGAAACTTGTTTGTTAAAAATTACGAGGAACTGTTAGCCTCCGCCAGAAACGACAAAGATAAACAAGCAAGAGAAATAATTCTCCAAGCATTAGAGGCCGCGTTAATAGCGGTTGATCCTAGGCACACAGTGAAAAGAAATGTTATGATCAGCGATAATAAACTCGTGATAGCTGGAAAGGAATTCGATTTAGATAAAATACGAAATATCTATGTGATAGGCGGCGGTAAAGCTAGTGGGGCAATGGCTGAAGCAATGGAGGAGGTCCTTGGAGATAGAATATCTGGAGGAGTCGTTAATGTGCTGAAAGGTACTGAAAAGAACTTTAGGGTTCAAAGGATAAAGTTAGTGGGGGCATCGCATCCGATTCCTGATGAGAACGGAATGCATGGCGTTGAAGAAATGTTGGAAATCGCAAAAAGAGCGGACGAGGATGACTTGGTAATAGTGCTTATATCTGGAGGCGGATCAGCTTTAATGCCTAAACCAGCAGAACCTATTACATTAGAGGAAATGAAGATCACTACTGATTTGTTGCTCAAATGCGGAGCCACTATTAATGAAATTAATGCTGTGAGGAAACATATTTCTGCTTTTAAAGGTGGGCAACTAGCTAGAGCTTGTTATCCGGCCACTACAGTAGCTCTTGTGATATCTGATGTGGTTGGTGATCCATTGGATACGATAGCCTCGGGACCAACAGCTCCTGATACTACAACCTTCGAGGATGCTTACAGAGTTTTGAAATTCTATGGTATCCTCGATAAGGTGCCTGAAAACGTAAGAAAAAGAATTGAGAAGGGACTAAAAGGTGAAATTCCCGAAACTCCAAAGCCTGGTGATAAGATATTTGAAAAAGTTCATAACATAATCATAGCTAATAATCGAATAGCTTGCGAAGCTGCAGAAGCTAAAGCTAGAGAAATGGGCGTAAATACACTCATTCTCTCGACTCATATAGAGGGAGAAGCTCGCCACGTAGGTACTGTTCTAGCGGGGATAGCGAGGGAAATTCACAAATATGACAAGCCTCTGAAACGACCAGCACTGATAATTATGGGAGGGGAAACAACAGTGACGGTTACTGGAACTGGAAAAGGTGGTAGAAACCAGGAGCTATCCTTATCAGCCTCATTAAGAATTCGGGGACTTGAAGGAACAGCTATAGCCTCCGTAGGCACTGATGGTATTGATGGTATAACTGATGCGGCAGGAGGATTAGTAGATAGTACAACAGTAGATAGAGGTAAAGGAAAAGGTCTCGATGTCTTGGAGTATTTGGCTAATAATGATTCCTATACGTTTCTCAAAGCTGTTGGTGACGTTATATTTACGGGTCCCACTGGAAGTAACGTGAATGATATAATGTTCGTTGCTGTAGTCTAATTCTCCACAAAAATCCTTTTTCTAATATTTGTGAAAATTATTAGAAGGGCTTTTATGTAACCTTTCTTAACTGACTGATATTTCTATTATCCTTCACAACTTCTAGTATTGTCTTGAATGCTGGATTATTCCTCAATTCCTGATGATGAGAAATGACTATTATCTGATCATACTCTCCACTAGTTTGAAGTCTAGAGAGCGCCTCAGCTACTTCTAATCTAAGCTCTTCATCAAGCGGTCCGAATCCTTCATCTATTATCAAGAATCTTGGTCGATGTTTTCGTGAGTAAAGCTGTGCAAGCAATTTTCCAATAGCTAATCTAATAGCGAATCCAATTAATGTTTGTTCTCCACCGCTGAATGTTCGGATTTCCCGTTTAAAACCGTTGGAATATATGTTCATATCTATGGATTGAGAAGAGCCTCTCTGACTAAAAATGAACTCCACCTCTATTGGTTGCCCAAAGATTCTGAGATAGTCATTCGTGTATTCTTGGAGTAGCTCCACATAATCTTTTAGCAGCCTTGTCGGAAGAGCTCCTGGAGCAAAAACCTTTTCATCCAAAACTTTATACGCCTGAATATCGAGTAGAAGCTTCGCAATTTCATTCTTTACCTGATCCAACCTCTTTTCTTTTTTCAGAATCTTCTCTAATTCTTCTCTGAGCGTTTTTAGTTTCTCTTCAAGCCTATTTCTTCGTCCAATAGTATTCTCCAACTCTTTCCTAATTGTAGCTATTTTATTTTCGATACTCTCGCGTTCTTTTTCTAGTCTTTCCTGTTCTAGAATTAGCTTCTTTTTATCTTCTAATGCTGCCTCTAATGAACGAATCTGTCCTAAGAGATGATCCCTAAGAGCCTCCTTATCCCTTAAACTATCCAGTTTATAAGAAGCATCAAGCATTTGCTGCAAAACTTCCTCTATTTTCTCTAACTCCTCTTCACCGGAAAACTCTTGGAGTAATTTTAATTTTTCATCATATTTTCTTTCTAGCTCCTCCAGCTCGAAACATATCCTTTGAAAGTTCTCCTCGCTAACTTCGCTAACATCTTCTTTTTCAATATTTCTCCGGAGAACAATAAGTCTTGACTGCAAATCTCTTTTACGCTTGACTTTTTCCCGAATAAGTGTTGCCTCAGTCTCGATCCGTTTTAGTTCTTTGAGGACATCTCGTAGCTTATTTTCTAGTCCAGATAACTCATTCTTTAAATGCTTCTTCCTCTCAACCTTTTTATTGGGGGGTAACAATGAGCCGCATACTGGGCAGTAAGCCTCAGCCTCATCCAGTTTCTTTAGAACATCCTTAACCGTCTGGATTTTTCCCTCTATTACTCCTCGTTCTTTACTGAGATTATCTCGCATAACCAGTAGTTCATTCTCTTTTTCTTCAACGTTTCCAAGTTCCATTAATTCTTTCTTTAGGTTCTCTATCTCTTTTTTCATTTTCAAGAGGTTCTCGTATTTTTCTTTCTGCATCTGGAGTTCCTTTATCCTCATTTTTAATGAGTTTAGTTCCCTGACATATTTCATGTATTCATTAACTGATTGGAGCTTCTCGACGCCAAACCTATTAATGGCTTCCTTAATGCGAGAAATCTCCTCTTCGATGTTTTGCAGTTTTTCTCGAAGCGTCTTAAGGTTTTTTTCGCTCTCAAGCATTTTATCGAGTTGTGACTTTATCTCGCCTAATCGGTTATCCAAGTCTCTTTTCTGTGCCTCTAGTTCTTCCTCTACTCTTCTTAATCCGGATTCTTTTTTGCTCAAAACTGGCAGTTCTTTTTCTATGTTCTCTATCTCCTTCTGAATCTCTTCTTTTTTGGAAACTTCTCTTTCTAAGATCTCTTTTTCTTTCTCAAGCTTTGCCTTTTCTTTCTCCAGATTATCTGTCTTCTTTTTGACTAGGTCTCTCAAATTATCCATGCGGATTCGCAAGATATCCACTAGCAAATCTCGTCTTTCGCTGGGTCTTTTTCTCAAGAACTCATAAACATCGCCTTGCCTCACTATAACAGAGTTTAGAAGTACTTCATAATCAAGACCAGTTAATTTTCTTATTCTCTCATCAACTATACGAGCGCTCTGAGCCATTATTCTCAGACTATTTCCGCTACTTTTATCTCTGACATAGAGAATTGCTGAAGGAGATTTATCCCTGAAAAAGACGCGTCTCACGAAATAAATTGTATCACCTATCTCGAACTCCAGCTCGACAAGACCCCTATTCTTACCCTCCATTACAAGATTTCTATACCCCGTCTTAGCTCCGTATGCACCACCAAACAATGCAGCCGTTAAAGCATCTACGAATAACGTTGTCTTGCCAGCACCAGTTTTTCCTGTTACGAATAGGGGGTACTCTATATTGTCAAATACGATCTCGGCTTTTTCGTAGGTAGCTATGTTCTCTATACGTAGTCTTACTAGCTTCATGGCACTCTGGCCTCCTCTAGAATATCTTTCACTAATTCAAGAGCTCTTTCCTTAACCCTGTTATCGATGTCTAGATTCTTGATATACTCTATTATTTTTTCTCGCAACGAGATTCTCCGTAATTCAGTATCAATGTTTTCTGGCATAGGTGAGTGAGGATTAATGTGCTTGAGATAATATCCAAGGATCTTCTTTTTGTTGAAAAGGAAATCCTCCAAAATTTCTTTTCCCTTCATGAGTTTTTTCCACGTTATCTCGTCGGCTTCAAGAATAATCCTAAGTATGCTTCCAGATGGGATTGCTAGGCTTTCTAGTATATCTGAGAGAGCCTTATCAGGCATAAGAGCATTCTTAATCTTTATAGTATCAGTTGATAGCATTGGCCTGCATTCTAGGGGCGCTCGATTAATACTTACTCCGTCCTCCGATAATTCAGCAAGCACAAAGCTTTTTTCTTCACCGAGCTCTGAAAAATCAATTCTCTCAATAGAACCAGCATAAACCACTTTTTTAGAGATTTCTTGGGGAGTATGTATATGACCTAACGCTATGTAGTCAAAGAAGTGTTCTATGAGGTCGCTTCGAGCAACGGTTGGCTCGTTGATGTATACGGACCATATATTTTTCAACTCCGCCCCCTTAACAGTGACATGAGCCATTAGAATCTTGTAATCAACATCGGGAGGTATGCTATCTATTAGTCTAGAGATTTCCTCATTGATAAATTTCCCATAACTTATGCTTCCTTCGCTAATCTCATTTACTATGCGTGGATCAACGTAGGGTATAGGCACTACAGCAACTTTTGCTCGCTTACTTTCCTTATTAATATTAATTATTAATGGTCCATTGGGGATTGACTGGAAGTAATAGAAGTATGGTGCATGAGCTTCCACAAGTCCTTGCAAGGGACTTTGTGCATAAGTGGTTTTTGGTTTATCATGGTTCCCTGCTATTATGATCACGTAAATGCCGTTCTCAGCCGCTCTACCTACTTGATTTGCTATGAATACGAAATCTCTATTAGAGGGGTCCGATCTATGGAAAACATCTCCCGAAATGAGAATCATGTCAGCGTCGCGATTAATCGCCTCGCTAAAAATTCTCGCAATATTCTTTTTGAAATCCTCTCTTCTTACCTCACTAACGTTGTATCCAGTAATATTCCTGAAAGATACTCCTAGGTGGAAATCTGCTGTATGTACTATTCTCACTGAATCACTACCCATTATGTTTCTCCCACCACTATATCTCTTTTCTCAACAATTGTTCCCGTTTCTCCTATAAACAATTTCATGAAGACATTCATTAATAATGCTTTTTATCACCAGAAGAATTCCTCAAAGAGTTCACAGATCAAAAGAGATATTGCTTAGAGATCCTATACACTCACCAGGGAGAAATATTTTGTCAAATGCGAGATCGAGATATTGATTAGACTATGGAAAGACAAGACTTAATTATGAATAATAATTACTTCTGGTAATTATTCCTCTGCAAGAGATTTTCATCTCTCCTCACTTCAGCTTTTGCCAGAAATTGCTTCTTGTAAAGTTCTTCTATTCTCTGGATAGTATCGGCTTCTTCTGGAGACTTATCATCTCTTATTCGTACAATTCTTGCGAATCTTAGAGCATAGCCCGATTTATACTTAGGAGATTTCTGGATCTCGTTAAAAGCCACTTCTACAACTATTTCTGGTCGAACATAGACTGTACGACCTCTTTCCCCTATTTTAAGCTGTAGTAAACGCCTCGTCATTTCCTCGAATTCTTCATCTGTTAACCCCTTAAACGTCTTCCCAACGACCAAGAATTTTCCTGTCTTTTCATCTCTAGCCGCTAGGTAATAGTCGGATAACCAATTTTTTCTTCTACCATAACCCCAATCAGCAGCTACTATAACGAGATCTAATGTTGTGAGAACAGGCTTAATTTTTAGCCAGAGCTTTCCTCTTATGCCAGGTGTATATTTGCTATCTAGTTTCTTCGCCATCAGCCCTTCGTGCCCTTCATTTATAGCTTTTTCGAGAAAGTTTTCAGCAATTCTAGGATCATCGGTTATGATCTGGGGCGTTAATGGAATTCCATTCACTACCTTAGATAAGATTTCGCGTCTCTTTACATAAGGACTATCTATAAGTAATTCACCATCAAGATACAGTATATCGAAGAGATACAATTTCACAGGGATCTCATGTATCATTTTACTAATCTCCCGTACTCTCCTGAACCTTCTCATCAAATGCTGAAAAGGCAAAGGCTTATCATTTTCCCCTATCGCAACTACTTCTCCTTCTACAACAGCCTCTCTAGCTCTTAGACCCTTCTTAACAATTTCTACAACGTCAGGAAGACTTTTTGTGACATCCGTTAATCGTCTACTAAATATTTTCACCTCACCGTCCTTAACATGTATCTGAACTCTCGCTCCATCAAATTTGTACTCAAATGCGGTTTTGCCGCCATGCTCTCTTAAAGCCTCTTGAACTCTCTCTGCTTGCTGCGCTAACATAGGTTTTAGTGGACGAAAAAGTTGCAAATGCACATTTTCAAGCCCTTTAGCCCCCTGCGTAAGAGCGATGTACGCTACCTCCCCAATATCCCCAAGAAACATGTGTGCTCTTTCAACAAGCTCAAGGGATACATCAGCCGCCTTAGCTATGGCCTCCTCCATTAATCCCTCAGAGACGCCGTGACGCATCTCTCCTAGCATAATTTTCACTAAGTACTTTGCTTCTAGGGGGGATGCCCTACTAAGCAATGACTTTACGATGGCTTCTTTTCTCACTCGACTACCACTGCCTCTAATTTTAGCTATAGACTCCAAAGTCCGGTAAACATTTAATATCGTTAAAGGTTCTTCGAAAAGCGTGGCTTGGCGAATAACTTTTTTGTTTTTCATTATTAATTCAACCATTTCGCCGGGGTCGCCAGTCTTATTAAAAGCTTCTAATAATTCCTTGGGAGAAGCCTTTGTTAGTTCCTGAACAATTTTTATTATAGTTGCCCAAGAAATCTCTAGCGTATACTGACTCCAGTCAGGAAAAATTTTCCCAATAATTAATCTCACAGCTGGTGCTAATTCATCCTTAGAAAGTTTCTTGAGAAAAGCACTAATCATACTTATCTTGGGAATTCTCTCGGTCAATTTCTCAAGTTTTTCACAAAGCTCTGCAAGCTCTCGAAACGGTGTACTCAAAAGAGACCCCAGATAAAGAAGTTAAACCCCCACTACTACTTTCTGCATCATTAGGATGTATATTAATAAAAATAATGATACAATACTAAGAATATCCAGAGCCCTAAGCGCCTTTACTAAAATCCAATAAATTACCAAAAGTAATTAAGACGCAACATTTGATTCCTAAATATCACTACCTGGGAAATCCCAGTATGAGTAAAATAAAATGACTACCTATCGTCTTCACATCCCTTAGGTTAATAACTTAAATACTAGTTTTTCCGTGTTTCATGTTAAGACTCTATCGAGCTGGGTTCTTTGAATGTGGCGTGAAAAGGATAAACATGTGCTTTCCCAGCTTATTCTTCCTGTTGGTGAATACGAATTAACTCCTTGGCTCCCCGAATCTTTCCTAAGTTTTATTATAGATGCCGATACTGAGCCTAAGAAGAAGGAGATGGAAAAGGTTATTCTGCCAGAAACTATTGATTTAGAATCTCGAATACTATACTTGCGTAATCTAAAGGACTTGAAAACCTTTGCTAGAGTTAAGAGAGTTGATGTGAAGAAATATGGTAAGAGCATCATTGTTGATCCTTACACCTTTTATTATCCCTATCACCTAGACTTACGTAGCTATGGTATCTATTTTCGTGCAAAGAACATTATTGAGGATTTTTTGGAGTTTGCTGCTCTTTCATACCTTGCGATTGACAAGGATAAACTTGCTTTCTTGGGAAAGAAATTTCCTGATAGATGGCTGATGCTTAGGCAGCTTCTGAGAAATCTAAATGCTTTTATTGCATCTTTCTTCGTAGTTTTTGCAGTGTTTTCTTATTTTCATGCATTGACTCACCATATTATCGAAGATATTTCTACATACTTAGAGGGGATAAAGAAGGCAAAGTATTCTCCCATTAAGAGGGATGAAGAGGAGGAGTTTTGTGTGTGGGTCTCTTTCAGAGCACTAGAAAGTTATAAGATTCCCGAAATCCTTTATCAAAGTAAGAAAGTTGAGAGAATCCTGAGAATGTTTTATCCTATCTTGCCAAAGGTTCCGCGTGAAGATATTATTGATGTTACACAATTTGCTATACCTCTCCTATACTGCTTCTTTGTATATAGAAATTCCGTCCTTCCCAAACCAAGAATATCTAGGAAAGTTTCTAAGCTATTTAGTGTGATTTGGGAGCCTATGAGGGTATTACACTTTACCTATGAGCATGAACCAGTAAAGATAAATGATATTGAAATATTTGAACGATTATTCGTGACTACTTACTAAAAGATGGAATCTAAGAAAAGCATAACTATAAAACCTAAGAAAAAGCCTATAGAAGCCTCCTCACTATGCTCCTTATTCATAATATCTGGCACTATTTCGTGAATAACTACATAAACCATGGCGCCTGCCGCTAAAGCCATTAAAAGAGGCAGAGCTGTGGTTATATACGTTACTATGATTAGAGGAATTAGAGCAGCTAAGGTCTCTGAAAAACCGCTTAGAGCTCCTACTAAGAATCCTTTCACTCTCCCCTTCTCCATAGAGGCTAACGGCATAGAAACTGCTAAGCCTTCTGGCATATCTTGTAAGCCTATAGCGATAGCTAAAAGCAAACCGTCTTCAATACTATATACGGTGCTCGCTCCTACCGCCATTCCTTCTGGAATATTATGAATAATCATGGCTAGAGCCAGTAACCATAATTTCTTTAGTTCCTTTCCGCTTATCGATAGACCCTCATAACCCTTTTCAAAGTGTTCATGAGGAATCACTATATCTAATCCTTTTACTACGAAAAGACCTAAGACAAAACCCAGAATTCCTAGAAAAGCACTACTCACCTCTATAGCTGGGATTAATAAGCTAGTAAAAGACGCTACCAACATAATACCCGCAGAAAAGCCTAGACCTATTGAGCGATACTTCTCAGTCTTAAACCTATAGAAAAGCGCTGGTGCCGCTCCAATCGTTGTAAGTATGGCAGGAATTAACGCTATGATAATTACTCTCTGAAAAAGACTCATCCCCGATAAAGTATCTATAAAACCTTCCATTCTTATCAACTCATTCATACTTTAAAGACATTGGTTAAAGATCAAAATCTCAATCATCGATTATTCTAGGTATAATGAGTTCTAATCCATGTAGTACCCGCCATTAACATCTATTACCTCGCCAGTAACATAGTCACACCTTATCAGGAATATTACTGCTTCAGCCACTTCCTCCGGTTTACCAAATCTTCTCATAGGGACTTTTTGGAGAATCCTTTCCTTAACATCTTCGGGTAGATTAGCTATTAACTCTGTCTCTATTGGTCCAGGTGCTATTGCGTTGACTGTTATGTTATATTTTAATAATTCTTGCGCGAGAAAGAATGTCATTCCAATTAATCCAGCTTTAGAAGCCGCGTAGTGAGGACCAACGGTTCCTCCACTCTTACCCGCTACAGAGGACATGAAAATGACCTTTCCACCACCCCTCTTTATCATTACGGGGACAACGGCTTTTGTTACGATAAATGCTCCCGTCAGATTCACTCTTAGTATCTTTTCCCATTCTTCTAGGGGTATGCCCAATATAGAGTGATGAGTAGCCATAATCCCTGCATTGTTGATAAGAATATCAATGCCTCCAAAATCTTCGACGATCCTATCAACCATAGCCTTTACCTGAGAGGGACTAGAAACATCTGCTTGGTAAATCCTAGCTTTTACCCCGTAGCTTGATGCCTGTCTGGCGACTTCTTCGGCGAGATCCTTGTTTTTAACATAGTTTACTGCTACATGGGTTCCCTCCTTAGCGAGTCGAAGAGCTATAGCTTTCCCAATCCCTCTACTCGCGCCAGTTATTAGAGCAACTTTATTCCTCGGATCCATAGAACATCTTCTCCAAAAATTAATGCAAAACAAGATGCTAAGATAATTAGCCAGAAAGACTAAATATAATCTTCATTAATCTAGTTAAAAGTTCTTAAGATATTAGGAGAATTCGTGGGGAAACAAATCTTTCTTAATAGCTAAAATAATATTTAGAGCAACAAGAGTAGGAGTGCTCTTATGCTCTATAATGGCGAATAGTTCGTTTCGAGAAAAACTAGTTCTCTGCATTATAAGCTAACGATAGTTTAGTTAATGAGTCTTTTAGTTGGTTACGCGTATATTATCCGGTCACAAAAATTATCTACTGATATACTTATATACTTAGCTACAATGATAGTGTATATCTAAGAATGATAATTGGTGGTATAGAATGTCTACAACAATTAGAGTCTCTGTCGAAACTGCTAAGAAACTTGAGAACTTGAAGCGAAGCATGAATGCAAAATCCATCGAGGAAGTAATTATTAGGCTGATTAACGAACGAAGAAAGAAAATAGCTAGAGAGTACTTCGGAGTAGATAAAGGGAAAATAAGTAGGTTTAAAGAGGAGGACAGGCTTGACACTCGTATTTGATAGCTATGCATGGATAGAATTTTTCACAGGATCTAAACTAGGAGAGAAAGTTAAGGAATTCATAGAGAATGGAGAAGAGATCGTAACCCCCACAATTGTCTTAGCAGAAATAGCAAATAAGTACTATAGAGAAGGTCTTAGTAAAGAAATCGTCGTGAACAGAATATCGGTGATTAAGGAAGTTTCATTTGTAAGAGAGATTGATAATGACGTATTAGAAATACTCGGAGAAGCTCGCAAAATTCTTACAAAAAACACAAAACGTTTGAAGTTGAAACAAAAACCAAGTTTAGCTGACATAATAATATACGCCACAGCTTTGGCTGAGAAGGCTCGCGTAGTCACAGGAGATGAACATTTTAGAGGATTGAATGTGATATTCCTGACGTAATCTATCAAAATAATGGGAAGATAAGATATAGATAATAAAGATAGCTATGAATACTGATTTCGAAGTCAGAGGGAGGAGAATCTATAAGACGTATTCTAGTATTTATCAAGTCATACCTATACTGAAATCCTCAAATTGCATTCTATAATCTTGCATCTATGCAACTCGGCACTCTTATTTTACTCCACTTAGGTAAGGCCAAGTATCAATTAGGCTTATTAATGAAGCTATCCTTGTGGGAGGATATCTTGCAAATTATGAAACATTTTTCTTCGATTTTATTAAAATATTTGTTTTTGAAAACTATTGCTGGTGATTTAATTGGTCAAAATTGTAGTAGATTTGTGGAGAACTGGATTACACGGGGTCGAGATAGGAATAAAAAAGAAAGAAGAATTAATGTCTAAGTCACGAAGATTTACAGAGGATACAGATATTATAGGCAAAGTAGAAATTGACAATGAGGAATACGGCTACATAGCCTATAGAACAATTCCATGGAATAAGGAATCTATTTTCGAAAGAAGACTTGCAGCCAGACTTTTCAGCAAAGACATTGAATGGATAGCAAGCATAGACGAAAACTTTGGCCGAGAAGTACTCTTAACGCTGGCAAACGATGAACCATCCCCCGCATTCATCATAACTCATAGTGGGCAGAGAGTAGTCTATTACATAGAGAGGATACGTCCAAGGTTCCTAGAAACAGATGCATTCTTGTTTACATTTATTGATAGAGAAAGAGTTCTACACCCATTAGTCATAAAGAGCAAAAGATTTACTCTGGGCAGTGATTGGAAAGTAGTAGATATGAGGACTGACAAAGAAATCGCTGAGGTGGATGGAAAGATTCTAGATATAGGTGGGGAATGGGAAATCAAAACAAAGATTAATGATGAAAGACTCTGGCACTCGCTAATACTCTTCGCAACCACACTACGATTCTATGACGACATAAACGAAAGACTAGATCGCATCTACAAAGAACTTAGAAAAGGAAAGACGCCTGTTAAACTAACAAAGACTGATCTCTCAATGTTCTATAATCCCAGATTGCGAAGATAAAGAATACTATTTTTCTTCTAATAGGAATAAACACTTATCGCAAATTTTTTCTCCATCGAAGCAGTTCTCTTCACAATTAAGTCTCAAAGGAACATATTTTGGAATCTTTAATTCTCCAAAAGCCACATTTATTCTTGAGACATAAGGACTCGACCTAAAGGCTTTCTCGATAATTTCCCTGAGAGTATCAATATTCTTCGCCGCCATTACGATGAATACATTATATTCTCCGGTACCTACTCCCGCCAACAATACTCGAGGACAGACATCACACCTGGATAATATTCGGACAACCTCGTTATAATCCTTTATTTCAAGATTAATAAACGCCACCTTATAGCCGAGTAAAGAAATGTTGACATTAGCCTGTACTCTTAGCACGCCTGAGGAAATCAAGTCATTTATCCGTTCCCTTACGCTTGAGTGACTCATATTCAGTTTTCTCGCTAGTTCTGTAATAGGGATTCTTCCATCCTGGATAAGAGTTTTTATTATGATAATATCTATGCCATCTGGACACTTCTTAACCACTTCTCACACCTTCAAATTGACGAATAAATTTAAATATATTATTGATATATTGTAAGAAAATATCTAGTAATATATTCAAGTTGAATACAATATATAAAAATTTGGTGGTAGACTTGGGAATCCTTAGCGAAGACGATAAGAAAGTACTTGCAGAGAAATTTGAGAAGGAAATGGTTAATCCTGTACCCATTAGCTTAGTAAAAAGCGACAACTGCAATTATTGTGATCCAGTAGAAGAACTACTAAAAGAGCTAGCGGAGGTTTCAAGCGGAAAAATACTTGTGAAAGTTTCTGAAATGAACCCAACTCTCTCTAAGATACTAAGAGTAAACAGGGGACCAATTGTCCTGATAGGTTCGAAGGGAGAAGTAAGGTACACTGGAGCGCCCCTCGGGGAAGAAGGATGGGCCTTCATTGAGACCATAGCGATAGCGTCAAACGATAAGCATGGATTAGACGAGTATGTTGACGACTTGAGATCCTTAGATAGGAAGGTTAGGATAGAAACCGTTGTAACACCTACCTGCCCTTACTGCCCCTATGCGGTATTGATAGCTAATAGAATAGCAATAGCCTCCAGAGGAAAGGTTATTAGTGATACAATAGAGGCTTATGAGTTTCCAGAGATAGCAGATAAGTGGGGAATCACCGCAGTGCCAACAGTAATACTCTCAGTCGAAGAACCCTATAGCGGCAACGTATTTGCAGTAGGCGTACCTAAAGAGAAAGATTTAATAAGAGCTATTCTGAGATTCGGGATAACAGAATAAAAATTAGGCAGTTTTCTTAAAGATCTTGGATATTTTTAACAAATTTTCCCTAAAATTTCTTCATCCGATTATTTCTAACTTGGTTTTTTCTTCCCTTGCACGACATGATTTCTCGGTTTAAGTGGAGTATTTAAAAGAAAGGTAATTGACGAGAGGATGCCTGTTTAATAACTAGAGGCTTCTTTTTTGGCACTCTTTACCAAGATAGAGTCATCCGCTTAAGACTTTATTTAAGAAAATGCTGAGGTATTACAGTTTATGTCTTAATCCTCACAAATTAATATAAAAAATGTATAAAAAAATGTTAAGGATATTATTACGTAGGATGTTAATGAATAAGGCTTAGGCCGTGATTGCTTTGGGGGTTAAATACTGGATTGGGTGTAGTGGTTATAGTTACGATGATTGGATTGGACGTTTTTACCCATCCAATATTGAGAAGAAAGACATTTTAGAGTATTACGTGAAGAAGTTTAACACTGTGGAGATAAATTCTACGTTCTATCAAATTCCAGATAGGAGGATTGTGAGTCATTGGGCTGCTCGTGCACCGCCTTATTTTAGGTATTCAATCAAGTTTTATCAAGGAATTACACATGAACGTAAACTATACCACACTAGGCCAGTTATTGATAAATTTCTTAATGTTCTTCAACCCCTCATAATCAGGGGTAAGGTAGCCGTCTTTCTTATTCAGCTCCCAGCTAGTATTGGGAAGAATCTCCAGAAGCTTGAATCATTTATTAATGAGTTGCCCAAGGGTTTTAAATACGCGATCGAGTTTCGTCATCATAGTTGGTTAACTGACGATACCTTCCAGTTACTGGATAAGTACAATATTGCATACGTAATAGTTGATGAACCACATCTCCCTCCAATAGTTAGAATAACGGCGGACTTCGCATATATTCGGTTCCATGGTAGGGGAAGAAAAGTATGGTACTTCTATCTCTACTCTGAAGATGAGTTAAAACCTTGGGCGGAAAAGATAAAGAAAGAGATTGAACCTAGTGTTAAAGAGATCTTCATTTATTTCAATAATCACTTTAGGGCTTATGCACCTAGAAATGCTTCACAATTTATCAAATTATTAGGATTGAATTTTGAAGATATAGTACCAGTTGGTACTAGGCAAGCATCGTTATGGGACTTCGGGTGAGTGAATTATGCGTTTCTTGGTTTTAGGATGCGGTAATATAGGATCCGTTATTGCAAGGGATCTTATTAAGAGCAGTCCTAGTTACCGAGTCACTATAGTGGATCTTTCGGAGGAGAAGGTAAAGAGGGTTGCTAGAGATATACGTGATGAGAGATTGGATTATATGATTGGTGACGCAACGAATCCTGATACTTTAAAGGATTTTTCGAGAGGGATTGATGTTATCATAAATGCTCTTCCAGGATCCATAGGGTATAAAGTGATGAAAAACGCCATATCCATTGGTGTTAACCTAGTAGATGTTTCCTATATGCCCGAAAACCCGCTAAGTCTGGATCAGGTAGCAAAGGAAAGGAATATCACAATTATCCCTGATGCTGGTTTTGCACCAGGAATAAGTAATATTCTCATCGGCTACGCATCATTACTCTTTGATAAACTTTCACTAGTTCGAATCTATGTTGGAGGACTCCCGCAGGAAAAGATACCTCCTCTTAATTACTGCCTAACATGGTCTGCGGAAGATCTAATAGAGGAGTATACGAGACCAGCAAGGATAATCAAGAATGGCAAAATAGTGGAGGTAGAGGCTCTTAGTGGATTAGAGAAAATAAGTATGGGGGAGGTTGGTGAATTAGAAGCTTTCTACACCGATGGGCTCAGAACTCTTCTGTATACCATTAAGGCGGAGAACATGGAAGAGAAAACTCTACGCTACCCAGGACACGTGGATAAAATACTACTTATGAAGCAACTGGGGCTTTTTGATGATGAGGAATTGAATATTGATGGACAAAGAATCATTATCAAGCGTTTCACAGCAAGGTTGCTCGAGCAGAGATTTGCTTGCAAAGACGTGAAAGACTTAGTTATTTTGAGAGTACTGGTAAGGGGAACTAGGGAGGGTAAGGAACTGGAGAAAGTATTTGAGCTAATAGATTATTATGATGATAAAACAGGTATAACGGCTATGGGTCGGACAACGGGATTCACAGCATCCATTATTGCCCAGTTACTAGCTCAGGGTATAATAAGGGAGAAGGGGGTAATACCTCCAGAATACTTAGGAAGAAATATGGATGTGTTCCAATTAATTATTTCAGAGCTTTCTAAGCGAGGAATAAGAATAATAGGTGTGGACTAGGTAGAAGTCATGGCATGGGACTATAAAATTGACAAAGTTAACGAGATTTCATCGGCCATAAAGAAAGCGCTCAAAGAGTACATGGAAAACACTAAAGTTGGTGAAGTGGAGAGAATAATAAATCTTTTTGAGAAAGTCACAATACCCGTTAGAAAGGGAGTTGTTAGTAGTTCTTCTGCTCTCTTCCCGCTCGAGGTTCCTAGAGAATATCCATTGATAAAACCTTTTAAGGATATACCAGAGGCTGTCGAGTATCTTAGAAAATCAAACGTATCTATTGGTGCTATAGATTCAAGTTTCTTCAATCCTGGACCACACGTACTGGTTCCTATCACCGTCATTAGTGTCGGTTTCTGGTATCATAATTATGTTTCGGGGAAAAATGGGTTTGGTATCAAAGCGGATGCGGAACCTATTGTAGAAAATAGGATAAAGCTTCAATTAAGAACGCGAGATCTGGAGAAAGAAGTTGTGGAAGCGGTCATTGGTAGATTAGATGGAGACGTAAAGGTTTTGTTGCTAGATGAATCCCTGAATATGTCATATACTCTGGCCTGGGCCTCTAGTATGAGGAAAGAAATGGTCATGAAGACGAACGCTATAATAAGGACATGTATTGAAGAGGATGTAATACCAGTGGGCATTTTTTATACCAATGCGAGAGACATTACCAAAGGTTTAGCAGAGATAAACAATATTCCTCATGATGTTCTTCCTCCAGTCTCTGATAGGACGCTTATGAATATCTACTTAAAGAATAGGGGGTCAAGATCCCCTGTTTTCGAAGTATTTTCGCGGGCAATAGCTGATTACAAAGAGTTAGAACTCGTTAGTTTCTACCTAAAGATCGGTGACAGAAACGTTGTCCGCGTAGAATTCCCTGAAGAATACAAAGATTTGGCCAGCGATATACAAGCGATCATATATGCTCAAGCAGTCCTCGGTGGAGGGTATCCTCTAGCCCTTCAAAGAGCGCATGAAGCGGCTGTTATAAGTAAAGATGAAAGAGTAGTCATCGAGGATCTTATTGCGAACTTCCTAAAAAGACCTTCTGTTGAGTATATTTTATCTAAGAAAGCATCTTCGAAGAGGTGGCCTCTAGCATGAGTGTCTGGGAGAATATTCTTGGTAAGAAAGATCAAGCAATAGGAGAAGTAGCTGGTACGGAAGGAGGTATTATAGAGATCTTCGTCTATCCAGAACATTTCAGCAAAATACGAGTAGGTTCTATACTTATCATAGATTCGGAGAACCAAAAACCGATGGGGCTTGTTCTCAAGTTGGCTCACTCATCGCGTTACGGTACCTTTACTCCAATGAAAATGACTAGGACGGAGATTTCTAATGCTTATCCAGATATAGAGCGTTACCACTTATTCGTATCCACAATAGCATATACCAGCTATCTCGACGATGCAAATATTGTGAGACACGGAAGAGCTGGGCCACCAAAACTGCATGACTTGGTATACCTAATTAAAAGCTCTGACTTCGACGCACTTCTCTCATTTTTCAGACCCAATAATAAGTGGGACTTTACCTTCCTAGGATACTTCTTCGCGGAGGGGGCTACTAAATGGGAATTTAGGGATTTTCTCCTCCTTTATAGGGATTTCTTCAAGCGATTCGAAAATGAGAAAGACAACATCCTTCAGACGCTCATTAGGGCGATTTCTAGGGCAAAGCCGGAACTATTAAGCGCGTTGCTTGAAGAGATAAGTGAGATTCTTGGGTGGTGATTCTTATGAAAGTTCTTGGGAAAGTTGTTTCGGGAAGCGTTGATTCTGGTGTAAAGATTATACTGGAGAACTCCGAAAATATAGAGAATTATCCTCTTGGGTCTCTTGTCACGATAAATGGTATTAATCATAAATATTTAGGAATAATAACAGATGCTGGATTATCGTCCACTGATAAAACGGCTTACGAGATAATCAATCCGAATACATCTCCACGTATTAAGGAGAATTTATTAAAAGTGTGTAGTGATTTGCTGAGAACTCAGTGGGTAGAAATAGCCCTAATAGCTCAAGCTAGTAATGATGGAACCGAACCCATGTCAGCTGACACGATGCCAAGCTTCGCATCGGCTCTTGTAGAAACAAATGTGGAGGAGATATCTGCGTTCTTCGGAAAAGAAAATGAGCGGAATTTATGGAGTCTGGGTCAACCCAAAACTCCAAAAACATTACTGGTTGAAGTGCCGATCGATGTGGAAAAACTGGCAAATCTTAGTTTTGGAATTTTTGGAAAATCTGGTACAGGCAAGACATTCCTAGGAAATCTCTTGGCTGGTTACATAACTCTTTACGATTTGATTGCGCGAGGGGATAAACCTTACAGATTATTAATATTTGATATGCACTCTGAATATGCTCTTGAGTTAAAAGATAATCTTGGAAGACCGATAGCTGATGGTGTGGCAAAGATATTCAGTAATTACTATGTTAGATACACTTTAGATCCAGAATTAGCTGAGAAACGGAACCTAAGACTATTCAAGATAAATCTATCTCAGCTAACCCCAGACGATATTCGATTAATAGGACCAATCTTTGGAGTAAGCGAGACTTTTCTCACACTGCTGGGAGAATATAGAAAATTGATCGATGAATTATTCGGATTAGGTAAGTATTGGCTATGGATCCTCCTAATGGATGAAGAAACTGAAGAAAGATTCTCCCGTAGTCCTGAAGGGCAGGAGATCATAGAAAGGCTTCTAGAGTTTATTCAGGAGAGAAAAGGACTCCAATCAGTAACTTCTATAGCACGCCTTAGGAGAAGCTTTGAGAAAGCTGTAAAAGAGAAGCTGGGTTTCTCCGCACTTCAATCCTTTATTTCTCAAGCACCTAAACTCAGAAAAATTCTTTCATATCCAGTAACAATTACAGAGGATCATGTTGGTGAAATCGTTAATTATTTAACAGAAAAGGACGGGGCCCACGTAACAATAAGTCTAGGTAAGTATGAAAAGGAGCTACCCCTGTACATGCTTGTAGCGAACCTCATTGCAAGAAGATTGCGTGACATGATAAATAAGAAAATCCTGGAGAAGGGAGAACCAGACACAAAGATCATAATCTTCTTAGAAGAGGCTCATAACTTTCTAGGTAGAACAACATATAGACTCTCTCCGTTTGGTGATATCGCTAGAGAAATGAGGAAGCGTGGAGTTATTCTCTGTGTAATCGATCAAAGACCCAGCGAATTAGATTCCGATGTAATAAGTATGTTATGGACAAACTTTGTCTTCTCTCTAACGGAAAAATCAGATATCGAAGCAGCCCTCATGGGAGCGCCTCAAGTGAAGCTTTTCAAAAAGCTTATCCCCTTGTTGAGAAATAGAGAAGTTTTAGTCTATGGTGAGGCAATAAAGTTCCCGATAGTGATAAGTGTAAAAGATTACTCAGAAGCTGCTCAGAGATTCATACAAATTATTAAGCAGCATAATAAAAAAATTGAGGAAAGAAAGAAAATGTTTAGAGAGGCCGGTCTACTATAGTTTTTCTAGAGCATCGGTATTGGCTCGCTGCAAATTGTTTATTTATTCACCATATACTTCTTGAGAGCCTGTAACACTATAGCAGATAAATCAAATCCGCAGTTAGAACACCTCTCTGGGACATTCGTAATAGGATATTCCATACCACAATTCGGACACTCGATCAATGGGACAACGATCAGTTCAAGATCTCTCTTCCCTATCACATACACCCTCGTATTCTTCTCTATTTTCCAACCCCTAGCCATGGCCCACCAGATCTCCCCATCGAGCTTCACTCTACCTCGTGGAGTCAAGTCTTCTATTGCAACACCTACTCGGGAAGGTAATGTCATTTCCCTAACGGGAGGAATGCGCCTAACTAAGTACCAAGTGACGAAGAGAAAACCGAAGATTAGAGAGGTCGAGATCAATATTGCTAGAGTCCCCGTAGGGTCATATAGAAGAGCCAATAGTGTCGGAATGGCTACTAAGGGAGTCAAAACTAGGGATGATTTCGCCTCTACACCTCCCATAAGTGCTCCTGATGTGATAAACAGGAGGATTAGGAAAATTACGGCTACTATGGCTATTTCCCTATTTAATGTTCCGGTAATGCTAAATACTACTGGGAGAATTAAGAGGGCAAATATTACGGGGGCGAAGACTTTCATTAAAGCCTTGGCGGACGCGGGATCCACGGCTAGGGAGAGGATGAGAATCCCCATAAGGATTAGGGTGAGACCTAGTAGAGGATCATAGATAATGATATTCGTGGCAAAAGAAATTATGATGAGGAATGCTATAGCTGCAGCAAACCTAGCGAAATCCGCCATGATTTACACCATATATATTTCTATAGTAAGAAAAAATTAATAAAATTGGATACATAGTTTATTCCTCACGAGTCTTTTCTAATAGTTTCTTAAATAAGCTCTCTAGTTCTTTACCGGGTTCTAATACCATAGGCAACTTCGTTGGAATAAGCATTAATGTATTGTTTTCCCTACCTATTTCATACAAAATATTCATCCATCGCAGTTCGAAAGCCACAGGATTTTGGGTGTAGGTTTTAGCCGCTTCGAGCATTTTTTGTGCAGCCTCAACCTCTGCTTGAGCTAGAGTTACTCTAGCTCTTCTCTCCCTCTCAGCTTGGGCTTGCAAAGCAATTGCATCCTGTAACTCCTTTGGAATCTTTATATCTCTCAACTCTACAGAAGTTACCTTTATTCCCCAGTTTTCTGTCTTCTCATCAATTATCTCCTGTAAATGCTTAGCGATTTTCTCTCTATGAGCCAATAATTCATCGAGCTCCACCATACCAATAACTTCTCGCAAGGATGTTTGTGAAGCGTATTGAGTCGCGACTTCATAATCTTCGACGTTAAGAATCGCTTTTTCGGGATCTATAACTCTATAGTAAACCACAGCATCGACAGTGACTGGTATGTTATCCTTTGTAAGTGTTGATTCTGCTGAGAACATGTATGGCATAATTCGTAGAGAGACCTTTCGGGGAACAGTCTCTATAATGGGCCAAACAAATGTTATTCCAGGCCCTCTAATTCCTTGAAATCTTCCAAGTCGCAGAACCGGGATTCGTTCCCATTCACGAATAATGTAGATTCCTGATACTATATATATTATCACCGCTAACATAGCTGTAATAATGGGTATAGCAATGTTTCCAGGACTAATCATGTATAACATCAAACCAGCAAATATCAGGAAAAACCAACCAGTTAGTATTCCAGCACCACGTCCATTAGGCATTCAAAAACCTCCAATAGAAGCGAAAGTCATTATTAAAATAATAATAATGAAGTGTATGCTTAAAAATTTATCTTTTAAAATCAAATGTTTTTATAGAATTTATTTTTTCCAAGGTGGATTAATGACTGAATAAATAGGTTTCCTGCTCCATTCTCTAGCTTTTACAAAAATAGTGTCTAAAGATATGATTGGGTGGGAGGGGAGATCAACCATCCAAGGGTTACTAATCAATTCTCTTATAGTTTCTTCCGAGATTTTTTCCTCATATTCCCTCTTTTTGAGTTTCTTAATTATCCTACTTAATAACTCTGCTTGCTCGGGATGAAACCGCCATAATTCATGTTCTAAATAAGTATCCCAATCAATTCTCGCTTTGTAGAATTTTTCATAACCGATCTGCAAGGCCTTCTCAATCACTCCAGGGTCCTCAACATCCTTGTAACCTTCCTTTATTTCATAGATCATTCGGTAGGGGCATAAAGCACAAGATATTCTAGAGCAACCATTAAGGTAATCTGGGTGAACGAGGTTTATTTCCCTATTTAGTTTTATCACATCAAGAATTGTTAAGGGATACATGGGTTTAAACTGACCACCACTAATAAATATCCCTTGACGAGCATAACTGAGCAGACTTTTAAATCTCTTTGAAGCCTCAAATAGTCTCTCATTAGATACTTCAAAATCAATCCTTTTCTCCCGCTTAAGCTTTCTAATAGGTTTAATCTTGAGATACGTACACCATCGATAGCCTCTGAAGGGTAGGCCAGAGTCAAACAATACTCGTTTCATGATATCCCTGGGAGCCTCTACTCTCTCAATGTCAATATTTAGCTTTCTCTCAATATAATCGATAAATCGGTCATTTCGCAATGATTCGAGATAAGGTACGTAGGAGTATACGACAAAGAGGTCAAAAGGAATGTGTTCTTGTAATTTTAACAAAACAACGAGGCTAGCGATACTATCCTTGCCTCCACTAAAAGATAGTAAGACCTTCTTGTAGCGCAGTTTCTCCCTTACTTTACTGGCTAAGAAATCGACATAAGCATCTAAATTATAGGCAACATATCCATAGAGAGTAGGAGCGGGATCCAAGAGTCGAGCGATCCAAAGTTTCCTATCATCAACTACTAAATACCTCCCCCTAAGCAACGTGCTAATATTAACTCCTTCGCTCCGCGAAATCCATAAGAAAAACTTTTCTCCATGGCTGTCCAGCATGCTAATTACGTCGCCCCCAGCGTTAATAAAAGCCTTTACTTCTCCGTTGTCAAATACTGGGTAGTACTCTCCCATGATCCTCACTAGATCTTATCGAGGTTGTTAACACATGGAAGAAGGCATTAGTAAAGAGACAGGGAGAGTAATTCAAGTATAAAAATCTACATTATTAGCTCCCGGCAAAGTATGTTTTAAAAATATTAATTTCCTATACATAGCAAGAATTACTTCTTATATAGGTGATGAGCAACTGTTCCCTAGGAAATTCGAGAGGTGCTATTATCGTTGAGGATTCTTTTATTGACAGACTTTTTCTATCCAAGATTTGGCGGTATAGCGACACATGTTGAAGAATTAGCTAAGACTCTTAGAGATCTAGGACATAATGTTTATATATTAACGACAGCTGGAGAGACAAAAGATTTTGATTTTCATGACGGGATACCCGTTTTTAGGAGAAAATCGAGAATTTTTGCTCCAGCCACCTTTGGAATAAGAGCTTTCAGAAAAAGAATAAAGCCTTTGGTAAAGGTTATAGATCCAGATTTAATGCATGCTCACCACCCCTTTTCTCCCCTTGGAATAGCTACTCCTAGGATAGGGGCAGAGTTGGGAATACCAACAGTCATAACCAATCATTTCACGCCTCCATTCTTTAGACAGATACATTTTTGGTGGTATGGTAGCGCGAGAATATTGTCAAAGATTCCTCCAACGAATGCTCTTAAAATGTATACGAAGGCTATTTCTGTAAACCCTATAGGTGCTAGGTTCTTCTCTTATGTGTATAGGAAGAAGGTCTACTATATACCAAATGCCATCTATTTGAAAGAGATACAAAAATTTGTTGAGAAAAAGGATATCGATCCAGAAAAACCCACTCTTCTCCTAATAGGAAGAGGGTCTCCACGAAAAGGTTTTGAGCTAGCTTTTCTCGCATTTAAACAAGTTCTAAAATATTATCCAGCAGCTAAAATGTTGGTAGTAGGGCCGACCGGCTTTACCCATAGCTATCTGAGAAAACTAGCTAATATATTAGATATAGAGGATAAAATAGAATTCCTCGGATATCTCCCAAGAAAAGAACTTTTCAGAGTTTATATGCGGTCAGACATCCTGGTAAATACTAGTTACGGAGGAGAAAGCTTCCCTATGATTTTCTTAGAGGCGTTGGCACTAGGGGTTCCGATAGTATCCACAGTGGGTGGAGAATTAAAGAGAGTCTTCTCAAATAGTGGAGCGGGAATATTCCTCGGAAAAATGGATCCTGGGTCGCTAGCGGGAGCGATAATAGCATTACTAAAAAACCCAGAAAAATTAAGAAAAATGAGTATAAGAGGACAGAAATTTATCAAAAGGTACGACTGGCGTAGAGTAATCAAATTAATTATGAAAGTGTATAAAGAAGCCCTAGAAGAAATCTAAATTATATATAGAGAGCTACTTCTCACCCATCTCCAAGTACTGCTTCAGAATGCTAATGAAGGAACTTCTCACTTTATACATGTATTGTATAAAATGGCTTCTCCTCTTCTTATACACGTAATAATAAACGTATAGGGGATAGTACTCTTCTCCCACCTCTATCAGTTTACGAATATATATGGAGATCTCCGTCATACGCACTATTCTGCGAGGCGAGATATAAATTAGAACTTCCTCGCCGCTACGCCAATCATAAGGTGTTGTAGGTTTCTCCCATATCATTAATAATCTTATATCAGGAATCTTGGTCTTCTCAGCCACAAGGGAAGATAATTGATCATCATTCAGAATACCTTCTTTCCTTAGACGAAGTACTTTCTTTACGATATCTGAGACAGAATCTGTTTTAATACTTCTTCTCACTATCTCGGCAAATTCTTCATAAGTTCTCCACAAAGCTAAGGGAAGATAATCCTGATTAATTAGAGTTTTCGCTAAGTAGTAATCATCTGGCCTATCTCTATAAGCCTCAATAATTTTTCTCCATAACCAATAATCATCCGCAAAGAAGTAATCGTCCCTTACGTACCCACTATAATGGAAGTGATGAGGCTCGATTATTCCGTCTTCGACAAGCATTAATATTAATCTCTTCAATATCGTATCTACCAAAACTACTCTCTGATGGTAATAAAGCCATCTATACATCTTATAACGAGCATCTAGCAAATCTTCTATAGAGCCTAGGGATCTTATGTGGTGAACAAGTTTTAAATCATCCTGCTTGGATTGATAAATAAACATATTCTTGACAATAGAGTCTACGTCTATTACACCATAAGGAACACCAATTGCATGACTATCTCGAAGAAGATTATCAAGTCTGTCAGCATCTATCTGACTACTTATTATTTTTCTAAGAACATTAATGCTTACAGGGGTTAGAAGACTTTTTCTCTCAGAAACCTCTTCCTTGCTAAACAATATTGCGATATCTAGGGGATTCAAACCGTATTTCCCTAGGATCTCTTTTATCTCCTTATTCTCTAGCACCATCTTATAACTAAAGAATTCATGAACATTTCCAAAGCCCTTTGATAAAAACTCCTCATAGTCTTTACTATAGAAATTCCTGAGTACGTAATGGAGAATATCCTCTGTCGTGTGGGAAAAAGGTCCATGACCAATATCGTGTAGTAACCCAGCAAGTCTCACTATTTGTAAAATATCATCAACTCCATATTCTGGGCTCCAGAGATCCTTCCAAAGCTTCTCGTCAATCTTCCTTAGATAGTGGTCAAAAGCGTTCTTAAGGATACTATATGCGATGTGACAAGTTCCTATACTATGAGCATACCTATTATCATTTTCGCCTGGATAGATAAGGTAAGCACCGCCCGCCTTTCTGATATATCTAAGCCTCTCGAATAAACTGGTGACAGTAACTTCGTACTCCAATCTTGTTATTGGTATAACACCATGAATAGGATCGCGAATAGCCATTGTGAAAGTGAGTTCCCGAGTGCTAAGCAAGGAAGAAGCCCCGCATGATTCTGTCTCTTAAGAAATGACGAATTAAACCCTTGATAAAAACATAATGCTACTAAATCTCAGAATTAGCAATCATCTTGACTCTCTAATTATGCCACGTATCTCCTCTAACGAGAATTCGTATCTCTTAGAGAGAAAAAGAGGATTAGAAACCAAGAATTTCTTTCCTGACTCTAAGAAATAATGCTGGATCGTTTGTTATTACTCCATCAACTCCCAGTCTTATCAATTTTTTCATGGATTCTTCATCATCAACAGTCCATGGTAATATTCCAAGACCAGCGGATCTAGCGGCATTCACCATCATTTCCTCAACTGCTTCATGGTAGGGATTAATGAAGTCAGCCATAGCATCACGTGCTAATCTTACCACATTGACTGGATAACAAACAAATAGTATGGCCGTCTTTATGCTTGGCTCAAGCTTCTTTATCATAGGAAGTATTGGGTGAATAAACGAACTTACTATCACTTGATTAACCATCCCAGTTTTCTTTATCACCTCCACGACTTCCCGAACCATGTCTGGCTCCTTTATTTCTACATTAACTAACACTTTGTCTCTAGCCAGCTCCAGTGCTTCTTCAAGCGTTGGTATTCTTTCCCCATCTCCGAAATCAAATTTTCTGAGTTCTTCTAATGTGTATGATCTAACGGGGCCAGAACCATTACTTGTTCTACTGATATCAGCGTCGTGAATAACGACTACTTTTCTATCCTTTGTTAACCGTACATCGAGCTCTATCATGTCAGCGCCCAGCTCTATCGCTTTCTTAAAACTCTTTAATGTGTTTTCTGGAGCTAACTTACTAGCTCCTCTATGAGCTATACACCAAGGCTTCCTTTTTTCATCAATCATGCTTCTCCCTCCCCTTTCTTAACCATAAGCATGAAGAATAATGCTATAGCCATAAAGATGGCAGAGATCCAGAACATTACCCAGTGACCAACTCTATCAAATATACTACCAGCGACAACTGGACCTATTATCGCGGCGAGGGAGGAGAAGAAGTAATAGAGCCCCGTATATGCTCCTAGTTTAGCTTCTCCACCAATTTCCCAAACAATGACTATGCTATTTATGTTTATTAATGCCCAGAAAACTCCACCAATGGTAAGTAGGATGGCGATCAAAACAATGTCGCGTAGATTAGCGAGCACGATCATGAGAATTATCAAACCAATTAAGCCAATGATTATCGTTCTTCTCCTACCTATTTTACTGGCGATGAATCCTGCTGGGATTGCGAATAATATGAACATTAAGGCAAAACCAGTCAGCATGCGTGAAGCAAGAGCCTCGGAAATATTTAGGACGATGACGCCGTAGGTAGTGAACCATGTCTCTATGATATAGTATCCAAAAAACCACATCATAATAGCTAAGAGCATTGATAAGCCACTCAGTTCCTCGTCCGTAAGCACCTCTTTAAACGCTTCAATAATTCCGATTTTCTCATCGAGATTCATGGGTTTTTCCGGCTCTTTAATGAAGATGATTAAGACTAGCAATGCTATGATCATTATTATGGATGTTGTTAGGAATGCTATGAAGGGGCTGTATAGTTCGTATAGGTAAGAGCCGATAAAGAAAGCGTATACTGCTCCGATACCTCCCATGAAATTTATCACGCCATTAGCCTTGCTCCTGAATTTTGAAGGTATGAGATCGGGCATTAAAGCTACGACTGGAGCCCTATAGATCGCCATCGCGATATTAAATAGCGTAATTATGATGAGTAATATCATGAGTTCCTTTATCACTGGTATGAAGATGAAAAAGAAGGCAGCTAACGGAATCCCTATCATTATGTAGGGCATTCTTCTTCCAAATCTTGTCCAAGTATTATCCGACCGAGCACCTATCCATGGCTGAAGCGTAACCGCTGCTACGTTATCCAAGATCATTACTATACCTATGAACGTATTAATCCATGATCCGAAAATCGCGTACCAGAATGGATCATTATTAATTATGTTTCTCAAGAATATTGGAACGTAGGAGTTGTATAGAGACCAGGTAATACCTGTTGTGAAGAATCCGAGACCTATAATAAATGTTAATTTCCAATCAAGTTTCTCCACGGTCGTACTCGCCATAGTGGCACCTTATAAGTTCACTATGGAAGCATGCAAGAGTATTCTTCACCTAGCAAAAATATTTTAAAAAAGATATTGTTGAGTAAGAATTGGAGCTTCAACACTTTATTCTAGTAGTTCTTATGCGGGGGTGATGATTATTTCCCTAGAACAAAGAATCGTGGAGAGTGTTGTTGAGCTTCTAAGAGTTTCTGAAACGAGGTTGCCCCAAGATATTATTAATGCTCTAGAAGATGCCTATAATAAGGAAACCAATGAACTTGCGAAAACCCAGTTGAAAGCGATATTAGATAACGTAAAATATGCTATGGAGAAGAGCCTACCGATATGCCAGGATACTGGATTAATAACCTTCTACGTAAAACTCGGTGATGATTTTCCAATAAGATCAAAACTGAATTCTCTATTATTGGAGGCCGTTAGAAAAGCTACAGAAGAAGTTCCTTTAAGACCTAATGCTGTAGATCCCTGGACTAACAAGAACTCTGGCGATAATACGGGAAGGAATATTCCTTTCATACACTACGAGCTTGTTCCTGGGGACACTCTTGAAATATCTGTGATGCCCAAAGGAGGGGGTTCAAGTTATGTAGCGAAACTCTATTCAGTACCGCCAGCCGAGAAAATCAAAGGTGTCAAAAAAGCGGTTCTTAATGCAGTATACGAGGCCGGACCTAAACCATGTCCTCCAATAATAGTGGGTGTCGGAGTAGGAGGTACGGAGGATCTAGCAATGATGCTAGCTAAGAAAGCATTGTTGAGACCAGTAACCAGTCGAAGTAGTGACGAGGCAGTAGCTTCTTTTGAGGAGGAGCTAATGAATCTATTAAATGAGTTAGGTATTGGTGCCATGGGATTCGGTGGAAAAATAACTGTTCTGGGCGTGAATGTTGAGTGGGCACATAGGCATCCTGCAACATTATTAACGGGCGTAGCTATTGGGTGTTGGGCAATGAGGAGAGGCACACTAGTTATTAAAAAAGATGGTTCTGCAGAAATAATTAGTCATGGGGTGAAGCTATAATGGCTGAGTATTATTTAACAACCCCTATCAAGGAAGAAGATGTTAGAAAGCTGAAAGTCGGAGATGTAGTTTATATAAGCGGATTAATCATTACAGCCCGAGATGGGGCTCATAGGCGTGCTCTAGACCTTGCTAGAGCCGGGAAAAAAGATGAAATACCCATCGACTTCGAGGGATTAGCTGTTTATCATTGTGGTCCCGTTGTTAGGAAAGTTGGAGAAACTTGGGAAGTAATTGCTGCAGGACCCACAACAAGCACTAGGATGGAGGCTATAGAGAGCGATTTCATAGAAGTATTCAAAGTTAGGGCGGTGATTGGCAAGGGAGGAATGGGGCCAAAAACTACTGAGGCTATGAAGAGATTTGGCGCATTCTATGGAGCCTTCACTGGTGGAGCGGCAGCACTAGCAGCTAGGGCGATTAAAAGAGTGAGGGAGGTACATTGGTTAGATCTCGGAATTCCAGAAGCTCTATGGGTTTTGGAAGTAGAGAATTTTGGTCCTCTTGTTGTTGCGATAGATTCTCATGGGAACAACATATATCTGGACGTCATGTCTCAAGCCAAGAAAAAATACGAGGAGATCCTTGCACGCCTATAATCAACACATTTCATTAAACATTTTTTACATTTCTTTTTTGAAGTAGTTTTGTGATTATACTTGTGATGAATGGTGAGCTCCTCTTCATTATGGATTGACAGAGATTCTTACTTTTTTCTAGAGCCGCTTCAGATCCTATCACTCCATAGAATCTAACTGCTCTTAATGCGGATAAGCAAGAGATCAAGAGTGATCCCGTATAAGTGTTACTTATCATAGCTAAGCGATCAGCAATCGTATTGAGAAGATTCTTATGTTTTTCACTAAGTTCTTCACGGTTTTTTATTATTACTATGTTACCAATGGTGTCGAGCAAATTTATGTAGTAGGAGAGGTAAAGTGTTCTGTCGTATGTCCATAATTGTTCTGCATTAAAATCAAGAGCTCTCGCCACTATGGATTCTAACTGATTGGAGACCTTGCTCTTTTCAATGAATATTCTAGAGAGTGCCGACAATATACCAGCTAATAGGTAAAGATAGGAAACTCTGAAAATTTTCTTTTGAGCATAGAACTGCATAAGTTCTGTCAAACTGCTTTGTAAAACACTTTCGACTCGATTAAGTTTTTTTCTAGCTCTTTCATCTTTGCTTTCTATGAGAAACCTGTAGAGTATTCCATAGGCTAGGTAAATATTAGCAAACTTTGTGGCAATCGGCTGATTTTTAAGCTTATCAATAGTTTTTCTCCATCTTTTGTCGAATAAGTTTAGCGTTTCTAGGATAATATTTGATCCTTCCTCATATGTCATGTTGGATAATAAAATGATGTGTAATAGACTACTCAGCAAAGTAAGGTAGTAACTAGTTATTGATGGAGCTTTTATTTTCATGAACTTATTTAATTTTTCTTTTGATGTGCCCAATATTGAGTAAGCTCGGGTTTCGAGATCTTCCATTCCTTTATCCAGAACTAGTAACGATTTTGCCTCATATATTATGCTGTAGAGATAGGGAGAGGTTTTTTCGTAGTGGTTCTGGAGTTTCTCCAGTATCGACATTATGGGGACGGGAATAAGGAGTAATTTATAGACGTCTCCCAAAATATCATTCCTCGAAAGCATATTATTTATTCTTGAACTGTTATCGGAGATTATCTGGAAGATTTCTCGATAACCCGTAACACTATGAAATGAAAGAATTTCAGCCTCCAAGTACCTTTTAGCGAAAGAATCCTTGATTCTAGATACAACACCTTTTATGGCGTATAACAATGACTCATCCGTCTGAGCAGTAGACATGTGCAGAAAGAGACCTGCTTTCGCGTATAGTATTCTTGCGAGATCATTATCACTTGATCCGAAGAGAGATGGAGCACTTTCAAGTATCTTCGATAAGTCTCCCTTATAAAACATTTTCAATAAGTCACTGATAGTGACATTTCTTAATTGGGTAACTAACTTAATACCTTTCCCAGTTATTTTTGCTTCATTTGGAAATTCTTTAGCCGGAGTTTTCTCCGATTCACTAATCGGTTTCTCGCTTATTTCACCTAAAATATCTCGGATGAATTGTAGAGAAGGAGGTGAGCCTAGGAGGAGCTCCCTTACCTTATTTTTTAGATCCTCTAACATTGTTGGTAGAATCTGAAGCTCTAAGGGATCAATATCCGCTTCCTCTAACATTTTTACTATTTTCCCACTAATAGTCTCTAGCCTAGGATCTATAGTATCACTAATTATTATTACTGAGTATTTCTCGCTGTAATCCATGTATAAGCGATAATTCTGGAGGGATATAGCTTTGATTCGAGATTTAAGCATAGTATTGAACAAGTCGCTGATGCTACCTAGAATCATTGGTAGGAATTCTCTTTTTTCTTTAGCACCAAATGGTATCAGAATATCCGTAATAATGGGTACTCCGCCACTACTAAGAAGGATATAACCGAGTATCAATAAGTATACCTCAACATACATTACAATAGTGCCAAAGTATAAACCAAGGAAATCCTATAAAAATTAATAGTGTTTAGTAATAGCGCACTATTCGTACCTGAGCGCTATAACTGGATCCCACTTAGAGGCCCTCCATGCTGGATATAAACCAGAGATAATACTGAGGACTATTGAGAGTGCCCATGTTTTTATGAACGAGAAGATAGTGAATGTTGGTTTGATCCACGTGAACTCTGGTAATAAAACATTCTTCATAACATGGGAGAGGACTACTCCAGTAATTGAGCCTAGTGAGGACCCTAATAGTCCAATGATTATAGCCTCGTTTAGGAACAGTATGAGAACGTGATGGTTCTTAAAACCAATAGCTTTTAGAACACCAATTTCTCGGATTCTCTCCATAACAGATGTCCATAGAGTGGTGATTATGCCAACACCAGCGACTATTAATGAAACAAGCGCTATACTATTGACGAAGAATGTTATGGCTGATAAAACATTGTTGACAACATTTATTATTAACTGCATGGAAATTACGTCTACATCATATTTAGAAGAAATGGCCTCGCTTATATGCTCATGATAAGATGGATCCTTCGCCACTATGAATAATAGATCATAAGAATCGCCTCTATTCAGAAAACTCTTAGCGGCTGTCGTTGATATAAATATTGAACGATCTACTGGTAGAAACATGGCACCGAAGTGATCAAGAATGCCTCGGACTATAAAGCTTCTCTCATGCTTTATTACTTCCTCACCGACGACTTCCATCCAAGAAAGCTTTATAGCGTGCCCGATCTCTGCGAGGATTTCTCCTGGGGCTGGATAAGCTAACTGATAACCAACTAATGCCCCAATAGTATCACCTTCTGGCACGTAGGATCCTTCGCGGAGTTGTAAGCCGGGAAATATAAGTGGAAGTTTAGAATTATCGACCCCTATTAGTGTCACAGTGATCTCTTCTCCGCGTATATTCGCGGTTACTGTTTGCGAATACACTGGAACAGCATCTTTTACTCCTTCTATGTTTTTGATATAGTCTACCATGTACCTATCTATTTTAACAGTTGTACTCCGCGGTGTAACTATCAAAACATTGGTTCCAAGTTTCTCAAATTGTTCATTGATATAGTATAGTGTTCCAGCGCTTATACCGTCCACGGCTATTAATAAGCTACATCCTATCAACACCATGAGTATTGTCAGAGAGGCTCTCAGTTTCCTTTCCTTAAGAGCTTCAAATGCAAGTATTAGGAACTCTTTAAACATGTTTTCTCCCTCTTAGGTAGAGAATACTCATTGCTGTTACAGCCACCAATAACACAATAACCCAGCCATACTGGACAATAGTAAATGATTGCTGCCCCTCGGTTTGAGACGATTCCGTAGATTTCTCAATAACTGTAAATGATAGCTCTTTTACATAGGTGTGAGGCTCGTAGATATCGTCTAAGTAATCCACGGTGATTCTAATGGAGTATGTACCGTTCTTAACATCCTCTCTCAAGTACGCGTATATCGTAAATGGTGTAGGAGAGTTGGGGTCTAGATCGCCAATATACTCAAAACTGCCAGCGAATAATGAGAGTAGGGAACTTGGTACTATAGATACATTAACGAATTGTGCTTTGACATTTCCGCGATTGAGAATGACTCCCGTGATTGTTATTTTTTCTCCAGGGCTCACTGGTTGCGGATCTATCTCTATGTCATAGATCATAATAGTTATCATTCCCCTTATTATAAGACCAATAGCCAGATTCTCCGTGAATAATTCTCCATTCTCATTATTGTAAGTGATAGATACCGTGCATTGAGTCGTCGCTCCTAGAGCAGTATCTGGTGCATAGAGAGTAATATTGAAGGATACTGTATCTCCAGGATTGATATTTTCGAAAGTGAATGTATTATTACCCATTATTACAAGAGGTTGCATGGCCATAAAGGTAGCGGTCACAGTACCCGTCCACTCGTCATTCCTAATCTTAATAGTTAACTTATTCTCCATACCAGCAACGATGTATTGGGTAGATACCCAGAGCTTGGTGGAGGATATGCTCTGGACAATGATGGTCCATGTTATACTTGTTGTTGCTTCGCCATCATCAATAGTGCATACTAAAGTATTAGATCCAGTATAGTTCTCAGTAGCTACGAAGGTATAATTTGTGCCCTTAGCAACGATTTCCCCATTCAATTCCCATTCATACGTCAGAGAATCATTATCCTGATCAGATGCTTCGACAGTGAAATTAACCGAGCTACCAATACTCAGTGTTAGAGTAGTCTGGGAAGGTGAGTAGGATTCCACAGTTGGGGGGTGATTAGGAAGACTTATTGATACTTCGATAATCTTTGGCTGACCAATTATGAAGAAGGAACCATTCTTGATGGAATACTCTATTTTAAGGAGACATAAGTACTCTCCCTTAGTAGCGTTATCATCTATATTGAGGTAGAAGGTTAACGCGAACGAGCCCATGGGTAGAATATCTCCAGTTTGGTTAAACACGCTCTCCTGTTCAATAGGCTCTGCTCGTGCTCTTGATTGATTTGATCCCGTCTGGTAATCAGTGAAGGGATAGGTTAGGTTTAGTGTACCTATTACGCCTCTAAGAGTATTGTTAGAGTAATTCCTAACCACTATTGTTAAGGGAACATTAATCATTCCTGCGCTGGGAGTAATCCTATTACCAAGAGTACCCCAAAAAACATCTTCTACTCGAAACTCAACACTACTCGCCGAGACTCTAGCTATAGAGTATCCAGAGCCAGAAACTCCTGCATAAAAAGTTACATAAAATAATAGGCAGAACAAAATTATCGATGCCTTAACTCGAGTTGACATATTTTTCCCTCCTCAAAATTTCCTCTCCTACAATTTTTCCATCCCTAATATATAATATCCTATCAGCTGCTCGGGCTACCTCCTTATCATGAGTAACAAGAATTATTGTTGTCCCGAATTTTTCGTTCATTTCCCTCAAAAGCTTAACTATCTCAGCGCCAGTTTTAGAATCGAGATTACCAGTAGGTTCATCTGCTAAGATTATGGAGGGATTATTCATTAGAGCTCTAACAATAGCTACTCTCTGTTGTTGCCCTCCACTCAGATAAACCGGTCTACGAATAGCCTCTTCCTTCGTCAATCCAACAAGCCTTAAGAGTTCTAAGGCCCGTCTTCGGCGCTCTTCTGGAGGAACTCCAGCAACGATAGCGGGTAATTCTATATTTCTAAGGACTGTTGTTCTAGTTATTAGGTTAAACTGTTGAAAAATAAAACCTATCTTCTTATTTCTGAACTCAGCTAACTCATCCTCGGATAGTTGTGAGATATCCACACCGTCAATGATTATTTTACCAGAGGTCGGTCTATCCAAAGCACCTATAAGATTCAGTAAAGTTGATTTTCCAGAACCTGATGGACCCATTATTGCCACGAACTCTCCTCTGCGAATCTTCATATTAATTCCTCGAAGCGCGTGCACAATTATTGGTCCCACCACATAATCCTTCTTCACATCAATAAGCTCTACAACGTACTCAGAAGATTTACTCTTATCCATAGCCATGATCTTGCTGCTGCTATTTTCTACTTGGCTTCCTTCTTCTGATACAGCTCTATAAACTATCCAAGATAAGCCCATGTATGCTAACGCATTAAGCACGTATGTGAATGTAGCCTCTACACTGAATAATAAAACCAAGAAAATTATTGACAAAAAGAGTAATGTGAGATAAAAGACCTTTACGAAGAAAACTCTTCTAGCCCATAAATAAGCAATCAATGATACAAGACCCAGCAAAATTAGGAGCAGCGGAGCTTCATAGCCCAAGAAAACGCTGAAAGAAACTGGAAAACCTAGGAACGATAGTGTCTCTCCCGCAATTACTAATGAGGTACCGAGCACTACTAGGTGTTTTTGTTGCATAAGCATCACTAGTACGACAAGATATAATGAAGTATGAACACAAAGTTACATATATAATTTTTTTACACATATGCATGCAAGACCGTGTGAGGATTCATATTAATAACTATTATTGTAAGGTAATGATAAGAAGCCAATAGGACATATAATTTTGTCTATTCTAAAAGGGGCGAATAAATGAGACTTACAGAGAAACTATATATGGTCGAAGCTCAGGGATACTCCTCAAATACTTATATCGTTGTGGGGGAAAAGGCGTTCGCGATTATTGATCCTGGGTTACCAGAGCACGTTGAGAAAGTTCTCTCTGCGTTAGAGAATTGGGGAATTAGAGAAGGGGAATGCTATATTATCTGCACTCATATGCACTATGATCATATTGGTGGAGCTAAACTAGTTAAAGAAAGACTGGATGGGAAACTACTTATACACGAAAACGAAAAAGAATATTTGGAAAACGGAGACACTTATGCTACTGTAGCACTATTCTTCGGCGTATCCAGGTTAGAACCGATAAAATGTGATACAGCATTAAAAGATGGTGACATTATAGATCTCGGTGGCGTCACTCTCAGAATAATCCACACGCCCGGACATACAATAGGGAGCATATCAATATATGTTCCAGAGATCTATGCCCTCATCACGGGTGATACTATTTTTGAGAATGGAGCCTATGGAAGAACAGATTTACCGACAGGAGATATTTCCCTACTAATAAATAGTCTGAAAAAGTTAAAAGATATACAAGCGAGTATTCTCTGCCCCGGCCATGGAATGGCGTATAAGGGAGATGTAAGAAAAGTTGTTGAACAAGCTTTACAATATATAACGGAGTAGATCTGAATTCTGGGACGGACAAGAAATGTTATCGGTTGAGTAGAAGCTCATCATAACTCTTCAGTCCGGGGCCTCTAGTCCTCATCTAGATAGTATTATTTAGAAAAACACGGGTTTTTAAAAATTGCTTCTAGGCGTCCTTTCTTTCTCTCGTAAATACTACTAGCCCTAGATACAGAATTAGTCCGTATTGTCAAAAATATGGAAGAGAAAAATAAGAGGAATTAATCGGTGTTTGAGAAAGCTTTTGGTATTTAGAAAAGGGTTAAAAGAGTACTAATTTTGTTTTGAGACATATGTTCTAATTGATACTTAGTGGGAGTCCTATCATGGGAAGCTATCCATTGACGAGAAGAGCTATCGTCGCGGGTGTTATGCTCGGAGTAGTATTTACATTTATCGCTATTTACCTATATCTAAAGGTTGGTATCGTAGCGCTTGCTGGGATCTTTATAATTGGTTATCTGATTCTGTCATTAACGGGGGGTTATGATGCTAGGGAAAATGCTATGATTTTAACAATTGCTGGGGCGTGTAATCTCGCAGCCATGGGTTTTATTGATCCTATCGTAGCCTTACTTGTTTACAAGGATTATATCTCTTTTTCAATTCCTATTACTTTCAGACTAATTATTTCTCTCCTTGTCCCAGGGGTATTCTTGGGAGTTTTTCTATTATACCCACTGCATAGGGAGTTTGTTCAATTAAGATGGCCTTTAGTAACTCCGATGGCTTATATGGTTAAGGTTCTAGAGAAGACAGGCTCAGAAGAATTAAGGTATGCTTTGAAGGGTATGGGCTTTTCGATCCTGGCTAGCTCGTCTCTAATGGCTACAGGACTTTATCAGATAGACCTTAGTGGAAGAGGAGATAAGGAGAACAGACTAAGTTTCACTGGGGTAACTATTAGTCCCCTCTACGCAGGTCTAGGTTTTTTCATATCGTATCTCGGCTATCTCTTTCTCATGGGTGGAGTTGTTTACTCTATGCTTGTTTGGTTTTTCGTGGAGGGTGGTGATCCCGCAATTAGTGTTCAACAACATTTCTTCAACCCATTCATCTATAGTGTAGCAGTCCCAATGATGATCACTACTGCAATTCTATCACTTATAAGCTATTCTAAAGGAATAAAATCATCTATCTCCTCAATTGATAAGGAATCTAGAAGAATTAAAATTATGAGTGCTCTCTCATTAGTTCTCCTTCCATGTGTAGCCTTTGTATCTCTCTGGCTTACGGGAGAGCTTCCCTTCAGTAAATTATTGGAAGTAGTAGAGATCATCTTAGTTGCACTTCCAATAGTCTTTATCTCTGCCATATTCGCTGTAAGAGCGGCTGGAGAAACTGGCTTTTCTACAAGTATAACACTTGATGCAACCCTTATCATTGTTCTTTTTATATTTGCGCCTAGTTTTGAGTCGATTCTTCTAGCTTTCGCGATAGTAGGTGTTTTTGAATCAATAGCAATCTCCTTCATAAGGAGAGTAAAGTTCTGCTCCATAATCGGTGTGGACGCTAGAAAAACATTGGAAGCAGTTCTTATAGGAGGACTAACTGGAATAATAACGGGCCCCTCATTATTCCTAGCGATACACTATTATCAGGGAGGTGTAGGAAGCAGTAATTGGCCGGCTCCGATGGCTAAATTATTAGGAGGATACATTCTTCTGTTCTACATCGGTATTAAAGAGAGGAAGCTCCCACCAATGATAAAGCCAAGTCTCTTAGTAATCAGCGTATTGCTGACAATAATTATATGGGTTTTTCTGCAGAAAAGAGGTCTTAAGAGGCTCTCTCCAATACTAATAGCTATAGGAATGATTATTCCACCATCATATCTATGGATAGCTTCCATCGGAGCATTCATTGACTACTGGATTTCTAGAAAATATAGGGGAGATCAAAAAGCTTATATGCGGGAAAGATCAAAGTGGAATGCTATCCTATCGGGCGTAATGAGCGGGGAAGGGCTCGTATTATTTGCAATAACGATCTTCTCCATAGTTCCTCTTCTTATTCACTTAATAGTTTAGATATTTCACAATTTGTCTATACGATTTGTTAGCAGTCCTTATATACTTCTTCTTATCATTACTTTTTCTCTGAACCATAAATTAGTGGTGATTATGAAATGTTAACGATAAAGAGATTACTTCCAGTGATCTTCCTAGGACTAGTTCTTATGGCTGCTCCATCTCAGGCTTTTGCTCAATCAAAACCTAGATGGAACTCCGATACCGCTACTATCGAAGCTAGCGGAATAATTGTTCAGTTCCACCAAAGAACACCCCAATACAAATTCTGGATACCTGGAGAAAACGATACAGCAGTTTACATAGTAAAGTTCGTTAAAATAATAGAGTTTATCGACGTAGATGAGGACGGGGAATTTGATCCCATGGGCGACACTATTCTAGCGAGGGCTGAATTAACGGCGCATGATCAATGGAACATTACGGCGGCAGTGTTACCAGGTCCAGAGAATAGCACGGAGTTAAGAGTGGTTATGGAGGGTTATGTAGCAGTAATAACGCATAGAGCTGGAATGCAGGAAGAGAGAGTAAACGTGACATTCGTTAACCACATCTTTGACAAAGATGTAAGCATCGAAGGTTATGTCGTGAAGGGTGGTGCGGAACTAAAAATTGATGTAATAATTAGTGACTGGCCATGGCACAATAATGAGTCAAAATTAGCATTAATGATACTCTTCGCTGGACACTTTAGAGGAGAGAAAGAAGAGAGAGCACCAGAGATGCACCATGTAAGAGAGGAAGAGCACGCCATGCATAGAGTAGAGATGAGAGGAGACAATGTAGGTGCTAAGGGAGTCTTTACGTTCCGTGAAAACGTAAGAGTCAGATACCACAACGGTACAGAATACGAGGAAAAAGTTAATGCAACAGACGACTTCAGACACGGTAGCGCAGCTCAATACATAGTATATCCACACTTCGAAGGAACCCTCGAACACGACCCAAGCATCCTAATAGAGAAAGAAGAAGCACCCACTCAAGGAGTACTTAAAATAGTTACATCCCCGTACCTATGGGCCGGAGCAGCAATCATTGCTATCATAGCAGGAATCATTCTAATAAGAAGGAAATAGATTAAAAAAGACGCTAAAGCCTTTGCGTTATTCTTTCTTTTTCTTTTTCCTCGATTTCTTCTTATAGAGATATACTATGACTAGAGCTATAGCTACTGCTGGCGGAGTTGAGTACAGTATTCTTTGCCAACCTGTCTCTTGTCTCGGTATACTTGTCGGATCCAGCGGATCTGAATAATGATACACCTCAACATAGTCTCCATACCCATCCCCGTCACTATCCCTCGAAACCGGATTAGTGCCGAGCAAGACCTCATCTCTATCGGATAGACCATCGAAATCCCGATCAAACCTCCTAACATTAAAGCTATTAGAGGGAGAGCCACCAAAACCCTCCCAATAAACCAATTTACCAAAACAGGAACACTTTAAAGCATAAACAACGCTTTCCCCCCTATAGACAATCTCGGAATACTCATCATTATCCAAGTCGCCTAGAGAAATCGCGACTAGATCAGCCCAAGCTGGAGCTTCGAAGTACCAGAGTAATGTGAGACTCTGACCATCTAACGCGTAAATCATTTTCTTACCTGGAGCAATGTTATCAAATGGTATGTAAAACAAAATGTCTAATTGCATATCGTTATCCAGATCAGCAAGAATGATATCGCTGGCATAGTGGACACCTCTTAACTCTTTAAAGAGAACTCCAATATCCTTTTCCAGCAATAATGATCCATCAGAGCCACTAATGATATACAATTTCCTCCAAGAATCATGAAGCACTACTATGTCCAAAAAACCATCTCCATTTATATCACCGACAGCTGAGAGTAAATGTTGTGCCAAGTCAGTGACTATTGTGTGGTAAGATGCTACTTCTTCAAAATCTGGAGAGGTCCAAATAATTGAACCATTCTCACCATTGATTAGGTAAGCATTATTCTGGCCAAAGGCGAGAACCTCCAATGAACCATCTTTATTAAAGTCGGCTATGATTGGATAATACTTAGCCTCATTATTTACCCAAATGATCTCTCCCGTCTCTCCATCCAAAGCTACCAAATGATCACCACCCCCAACAACCACATCATCACCATCGTCATTATCCAAATCCCCCAAAGCGAAGACGTATGGTACCCTACCAATACTCCTGACCCATAGAATGGAGCCATCAGATCCATCAACAGCGTATAAGCGGGCGAACCCATCATAGGTGACAGCATCGGCATGACCATCGCTGTTCAAGTCACCCAAGCCAACAAGAAGTGTATCAGTAAGAAGATATTTCAGTCTCACTTCCCATAATAAGGATCCGTTAACCCCATCTAAAGCCCCGATGGAGCCTATCCAATCTGGATAAATATCACCAATAAAAACGATGTCTAGAACGCCATCACCACTAACATCGCCCAAAGCAAAGGAGTATAGAGCGTAATCAGAATGTGGCTGATCGATACACTTAAACCATTTAACGGAACCATTAAAGCCATTTAGAACATAAACTCCCTCCACATTTAAAAGGACAACTTCAGGAAAACCATCATTCTCCAAATCAACCACAACGGGTCCATATGATATAAAACTAGATGTCTTAAACTTCCAGATAATATTAAATTGGTTTTTTTCTCTTCCGCTCCAATTATCAAAAGAAGTTCTAAGAAAATTAATAGTAAGAGAAGATAAAAGGACGCCACTAATTATGAAAAAAATAAATAAAAGTTTCTTTCTCTTAAGCATAAGAATCCTCCTCATTAGAAATCTAAAATGGTGTAATTCCGCCATTTCCCTCAAAATTTAGATGAAAAACTATTGGATCTGAGAAACATATGTTCCATAAAGCATCATTCTCGACATACCAGTTTATAACTATTGAATAATGCTCACCAGGTAGACCATATATTTCAATACTTAATTTCCATATATCCCAATATGAGCCAGAATCCGTTAAGGACAGATATCCTTGTTCTACAACTTTGGTAACACCATTAGCCGTTCTATAAACTCTGTAGAAAAGTTTATATCCAGTTTTCCTTATAGCGCTAGTTATCTCGCTAATTATTGATAAGATAACCTTGATTCTCAAATTAATTTTAACTGATGTAAATCCTGGATAGGTGCCACTAATAGAATCTAACGGATATTTTGACAGATAACCAAGAAAGTTCACAGCATCATATATGTCTACGCACCCATATCCATTATAAATGTCATAAGATTCCGAAGGATCGGAATTAATTGTTGGCACGGGCACTAAATCGTTATTTGGATAATTCTCCATGGAAGCTCTCAGTATTTCATCAGCTATATCTAGAAAATCGATTCCCTCTATCGAAAGGCATTTTGACATTTTTAAATATGCTTCCCTTAAGATTGCATATGTCAAAGCTGCAAGCGGAGCGGAATAACTTGTTCCAGAGACTAAGACCTTAATGACTCCGCTCTCAAGGGAACTGGGATCCTCTTTATAGACGACTGTTTCTATATTGTAGCCGGGTGCTGTTCCAAATAATCCTTTTCCATAATTCGAGAAATCTGTTTTCTGACCCGCTAGATAATTTGATGGATGATCAAAATCATAAACCGAATTTATTGCATAAACGTATGGTAGATTAGCTGGAAAAACTATTTTATTTTCACCATAATTTCCAGCTGCGGCAAAAACTTTAATGCCCTTTTCTACAACTTCTTCAAGAGCTTTAATAGTATCATCATAGGCACTAGGGTTTGATAGTTCAAAGGAAATAGAGATAACATGTGGTTTTTTATGTATATCTTCCCTATAACTTAATGTTTGGTCACCATCAATTATTTCTATTAGAACTTTGGAGAGTATATCATCTTTTTCTTCAACAGGTATAGTTGAATCCCATATAATTTGGTCTAATCCTATTACTAATAGTGGAATTCTTGGCACTAAACTTTTAATGAGATAGACTATACTTGATTCGTGCACATGGGCTCCGTTATGCCGAGCCTCATTATACGGTGGAACCCCCTTACCATACATATTATACCAATAATGACAATAGCTTAAACTATAATTATTAGATGCAGAATTCCTAGTTATTTCTACAAACCAATAATCTATTGTTGCTGCTGCTTCTTTACCAATATACTCTTCAATATATCTCCATACCTGATTATGTAACCCATCATCAATTATACACAAAATAGTCTCAGTAATGTCTAATCCATACGCACCCATTTTTTCTTTCTTCTCAGAGAAATAATTTGCTGTTCTTAGACCAAATGGAAGTTTATCATAGAACTCTCTCAAATTAATCCAATCAAAAACCGTTTCATCAAAACCATCGCCGCCTTCAATATAACTGAAATCACTAAGAGTCACTATTTTATCAAAAGAAAGATTATTAGACTTGGTAACTGAAATCATTTCATATACTGGAATAATTGCAATTGGAATGATTATGAGAGTTATATAAAGTAAAGGGAGTATAATTTCTTTTTTAAGAGGAATCATAATTAACTCACCATTATCTATGGTTGAGTTAATTATGATTCCCCCGAGGTATATCATTATATTACATTACAATGGAGTTATTTAAATAATTTCAATGTACCAGAGCAATGATATAAACTCATAATGGCTTTTTCTTATGAAGTATAGGGGGTTATATTTAACCATAGTAAATGTGTATTTTTGATGTTTAAAATAGCTATATGTCTTGGTTCTTTATCATGTATTGGATGAGTCTACATAGCTAAACTTCTTAATTCTACACGGAATCTTCACTAGAGATATAAGGTATCTGTTCTCTAATGGGTGTTTTTATGAGTAGTAAGTTGCAGAGAACTAGTATAAGGGTTCGGGAGATTAGGCGTGAGGATGTCAGAGATATTATCGAAATTATGAGGAAGTCTCGACTAGATTTTCCATGGGGTCTCTATTATAATGTCGAAAAGCTTGACGAGGAAATTGTTTGGGAACGGATTAGAGGACCGAAGGACTATCCAACATTGGTGGCTGAGTATGACGGGAAAGTTATTGCACTTGCTACTAATAGGCGACACTGGGACGAGAAGGATAATTATTATATAGGCTGGTTAATAGCGCACCCTAAATACAGAGGTAGGGGGGCTGGAACAGCATTGATAAAAGAGTCCCTGCGGAGGGCTGTTGAGAAAGAGTTCAACGTAATTAGCTTACATACATGGGCGAATAATCGGGCAATGAGACTGTATGCGAGAACTGGATTCTGTTGGATACCATCTAGCCACGTTTATATGGTAAATTTTTCGCCGCAATTAATGAAGTATGAGGAAATTAAAGAAATCTTCAAGGATCCCGAGAATCTAATAGATTGCCTTCTCTCTCCGCCCGAAAAAATAAGCGTTAAGGGACACGTCGCGTGGAGGTATAAGTGGAGGATAGATGATAGGGAGATAGAAGCAATATTTGACAACGCAACAAGAAAGCTTCTAGCGATAAAAATCGATAAAAAATTAATTAAGTTAACTCCGCCAGAGAACAAGCAGTATCTCAAGGGAGAAAAGGTAAGTATCGGTATAGAAGTATCTGAGGAATCAATAGCTCTAGTGGAGAATAAGCAGTATCTCTTAACCAGAGGAACGCACCTACTTAACATAGAAGCAAAGGATACGGTATCCTTGAAAATAGATAATTACGAGTTCGGTTTTAAACTGAAAGTGGTGGAGCCTTTAGAAATAAGGATGTCGAGAATAGATGGGGATAGAATATTCCTTATAATTATTAATAATAAGGACGATCCCATCGAAGATGAACTATTAGTAATTCCAATTGATGGAGTAGTGAAGGTATTACCTAATAAATTAAGGGTAAGTATTCCACCAAAGACTTCGAGAATTTTTAAGCTCAGAGTAATTGGTGAGGGAGCCATAAAAGTAGTTCTAGGATCAAAAGAAGAAACGTTCTACATTCTTAAGAAGGACTACATAAGGTTACTAGAGGATGGTCTAGAATCAAGTTTCTGGAGAGTAGGAGGAGACGAGATCGTTTCACGTAAAATATCTGGAATAGAGATTTGGTATGATTTATTGATAAATGGCGAAGAGTTTTCTCTCGAATTTAATAAGGAGCGACGAGTATTTCTTGGAAAATTTGAGGAGTTATTACTGGAGGTTAAGCCAGAATTATTTGATCGAGAGGTTATCTTGGATATAACTGTGAGGGCATTGAGAGATGTAGAAGGTTGGTTTAGTATTCGGTTTTGGGTTGATCTTCCGTCTAGTAGGAACTTTTTCTTAGTTCCAAGAGATTCTGAGAGGGTTGTTAAGGGATTGGTTGCTTATTCTAAATTCCCAAAGGCGTTTGCTATTATAAAGAAGAAGCTGGATATCCCAGTAATCGGATTTGATTTTAAGGATAGAAGGTTGCTAATAGAATATGATGAAGATGGATTATATACCATGGAGCGCTCTCCATTAAACCCTAGAATAGATTTTCCACTCAAGCTGGCGAAAGGAGAGGTTCTTCATAGGAGAATTCATTTGGAAATCACGGAAGTTTCTGAGAAGCTTTATGGTAGAAAAGTTATAAGAGAAGTGGAAACTACTATAGAAGGCGATCACTTAATAATTAGGAATAACTGGTTCAATTCTCTTCAGTTAAGGATTATCCTCGATAACAAAGAGTTAAGCCGGGAATTAGGACCACTCGAAGAATTGACGATGCCTATTGATAGGAAGGGGCTAGGATGTATTGATGTCTTGACGGACATTAATAATGGGTTAATAGAGAAGCGAAGGCTCCAATATGTTATTCCTGAGGAATTAGAATGGGAGGATAAAACGGCTATATACGGACATCTTACATTATCGCTCAGCGACTTAGGCGGTTCAGTAAAGGATCTTAAAATGAATAATGATGAGCTTCTCCTATGGGGTGAGGAAAAGCTGAGAACTCCTCTTAGAATTCCAGTAACTCACGGAGGAATAGTCCTCAATATAGTGGAAGATGGAGAGAGTCTAGATCTTCATCTCAAGAAATGGAGTTATATAGGGAATGGAGCATTTGAGATACGTGTTAAAGACCTCGAAATAAAGAGAAAGTATCTAGGGCTCGACAAAAATGCGTTAATGGAGGAGATCGTGATAAGAAACAACGGAGTACTTGATAGAAAACTTACAATACATCACTGCGTATTCTTTAATGAAAATTTCTCGGCAGTGGGTTGCGAGAACTTAGAGATAAGAGGAGGAAAAATCCTAGCAATAAATCATGATACGAGAGTCTGGGGTCTTATTCGAGATAAGAAAGTAGAAGTCTCGTTAATAGTTGATGGTGAGAATAAAACGGTGAATGCTATACAGTTAACAAACTTCACACCAGTTATAGAATCGAGATGGAGTTGGCACCTATTACCAGGAGAGGAGAAAAAAGCAGTAATTCTACTAAGAATATCTCCCACATAATCTCTACATTTTCCCATTAATTAAGAGTCCCTAAATAGCTTTTTTGATATAGAAACTTTCACACATACTTAATACAAATCCTCATACCAAGATTGATTATCTTGCAGAGGATAAGTTTTAGGACCCATACTAGGATATTAGGGAGATTATCAATATGCCGATTAAGAAGCATTATAAGGAGTTGCTCATAGAGCGGTTAGAGAGAATTCGCGAAGGAACTGAGAAGTATCTTAGTTTAACAAGTATTGTTGTTAGGATGCACGAAGAGGAAGAATAAGCTGCTAATTTTTCCACTTATCTATTAGTTTTTGGTTAAATAGTTTTAAATAGATGCAACTAGAGATGATTAAAGCATCGACTAAGACTAATTACTCACAAGACAAGATACAAGAAACTAAAGATCTTCTCGAAACGAAAATGCCATAGCGAATTCGAGAGCGAAAAACGAGAGTATCTTAGTCTATCTCAAAGTGAACGAGTACTGGATCGCAACTATACTACTATTATGACCACTGTTACTCAGATCGCGTTTGAAATGGAAAGAAGTACTTATCGGCTTAAGCCATTAAAGATGTTTAGGACTATGACTGGTCTATGGGTGAAGACAAGGCTTTTCTGAGCAAGCTATTCCGGACTTATTACGATGAGGTTGTTCTCGGGATAGTCGACAGCTCGTAACATGATTCTCTATGGCTATAAGCTTATGAAGAGAAAAAGTGGGAAAGTTTAAATAGAGTACTTAGATATTTCTTCCTCTACTTCTTCTAGTTTTGCTTTTAGTTTTGTATACCTATTTACGAATTCGTCAGCGGTGATTTTCTTCTGTCTGAACTCCTCCTCTAATTTTGCTATTTCTCGTCTTAGTTGATCTCTTCGCTCCTCTAAGATCTTGACAATTTCGTATCCTTCTTTAGGGACGGTTTCCGCGACTTCTAATTCTGCAGGGGTTATTGTGGATACTATTCTACCATCTCTTATCCTAGATATTCTATCCGCTATCATTGCTATGGATATATCATGCGTAACTATAATGATGGTCTTTCCTAACTCATCCCTAAGTCTTCTAAAGAGTTCAGCAATTTGCTTACCAGTAACAGTATCAAGCTCTCCCGTAGGCTCGTCCGCAAGTATTAGAGGCGGGTCATTAGCTAGTGCTGATGCAATAGCTACTCTCTGTTGCTCGCCTCCAGAGAGTTGATCAGGACGATGATGCATTCTCTCTTCCAACCCAACTAGTTTAAGAAGTTCGATTGCTCTCCTTCTTCTCTGCTCCCTAGGTACCCCCGTCAGTACCATTGGTAACTCAACATTCTCTAATGCTGTAAGAGTAGGAATTAAATTGAAAAACTGAAAGACAAAGCCAACTTTTCTCCTTCTATACTCCACTAGTTGCTTTCCAGTTAACCTACTTACTACGATTCCATCAACGATTACTTTTCCAGCACTGGGCTGATCTATACCCCCTATCAAATTCAGTAAAGTTGTTTTCCCGCTCCCTGATGGGCCTACAATTACTCTAAGCTCGCCCTTATCTACTCTCAAGTTAAGGTCTCTTAGTGCAACAACCTCGACGTCTCCCGTCCTATAAATCTTAACTATTTTCTCACACAAAACTTCACTCACTATTTTTCACCTCCTTAGTGACGAACTCTTAACTCATTAACAATTGGTTTCCTCATAATTATCAGAGCGGGTATTAGGGCGGATATGATAAATAACACGATAGATAAGCCAAGAACATACGGCAGAAATCCTGGAATAGTCATTCCATATCCCGGTGGTAACTCGAATACTTGTTGTGTAAAAACAACGGCAAAGTTAAGCGAACCGACCAGCAAGCCATAACTATAAGCTATAGCGATAAATATCCCTAGACCAAATCCGATTAACACTATTAGGAAAGCTTCCCCCGTCACCTCTCCAAGAATATTCCTATACGAAGCTCCCTTAGCTATGAGTAACGCTATTTCACGCTTTCTCTCCAAAATCGCCATTACCATTATTAGAGCCATCCCAGCAAATGCTATAGCCATCACGAATCCAAATTCTACCCTTGTGAAAAACGCTACTATTGATTGAAAACCGAACTCTTTAGCCTCCTCAAGCGCTTTTTCATATACAGTTGTTCGAGATGACAGGCCCATTTTTTCTAGAACTTGCAAGATTTTTTCCGCAACCAATGAAACGTTATAACTATCGTCAACATCGACAAGTATTTCTGTTATGGTAATTCTACTCGTATCGTTTAGAGCCCTAACTAAGTTCTCTAGAGCTATAAATCCATAGAGTGGAGAATTATACTGTAGATCGAATATAGAGAAAGCAATACCTGGAGCAAATTTAATGAATCCCAATACCGTGTAATTTATTAGTATTCCTTGTCTGTCTTGAAGCCTTACAATAAATTCATCCCCTCTTTTAATGTTGTAGTATTTCTTAGCGCTTATTGATAATATGATATTATTTTCCGCCGCGAAGTCGTTTAGGGCATCCTCAATATCCATGTCTTCGAAGTAACTGTTCTTAAAGGAAGAGACTCTGAAGTAATCTGCGTCTATAAGGTACAAATTTAACCATGTCTGTGCATATTCCTGAGAACCCATATAACAAATCCTAGCACTATCTATGACACCCTCTACTTGTGATAAGTTCCTAAGTATTTCCTCAGAAGTATTATAATCTACCAAATCTAAGAACTCTATGCTAATATCCGCTCCTACTCTAATTTGCGTATCAATAACTATACGATGCTCATTTGTTGCGCTACTAATAGCATGAAATACTCCCATAGCTAATGCTAGAGAGATCAAGAAGAGGACTCTCGCTATTCTAGCAGGCTTTCTTGTAAAATTTTTGACAGCGACATAACTCATAGCTCCACTTAATGGTTTCACGAGTATCTCGTAGAGTCTCACTAATTTGGTAGAGAAATGGGATATAACTCTACTCCCACTAAATGCGAACATGAATGGACCAATATACATTAGTACTATATCTAGGATCATTATGGGAACCACTAGGAAAATCAAAACAAAGAGCCGTGATGCCAATATAATGTTCATAATGAATCTTAACACTGGAAATCCAAGTATTAGTTCCATTATTGAGTATAGGCCGAGAACAAAGAATAGTATTGTCCATCTAGATAGTTTCCTACCAACCTCTATCTCCTCTAAATACTCTGAGATAGCCTCTAGAACTCGTAACTTTGAAGCTTTCCTAGCTGGGTAATAAGCAGCAATTATCCCAATTATTGCCCCAACGATTATGCCCGCTATAACGTACGTATCCATTATCCGGATTAGAAAATCTGCTGGAGGATATTTCTCAGCAAGCTTTGGCAAGATAATGTCTGCACTCCATATAGCCGCTATGTATCCTAATAAAGATCCGACAAACCCTCCAAAGGAACCAGCAATGATAGACTCTATGGAAATTAGCGAAAAGATTTGCGAACCTTTAGCCCCCTTCACCATCAACAGCCCTATCTCCCTTCTCCTCTGATTCACAGCAATCCAATTCGCTATCAAGCCAAGTATAATTCCTAAGACTACTAGAGGCAACAATTGAAAAGCAAGAGAACCTTTTATTGTAGTAGCCATCAGTACATGCCACTGAATCGCGTATGCCAAGTTATTATCTACTCTGGACTCAGAATAATAATTACTCAGCACAAACTCAACCTTATACTCGATAGAGTTAAGTGTCTGTAGCGTCCTATCCAAGGCCCATGGATTAATTATTTTTTCTCTATCAACGAAAATAGCGTACCTATCCTCTATATACCTAGGGATCTCGTACTGCGTTACTATTTTTGAGAAATTATATATGATGTAATCTATATCACCAACGAGGCCATAATTAGGATCTAGACTCTTCTCAATGGGTCTCGTGGGTAGAGCTCCTCCTACGGGTACGGAAAATAATATGTATCCTCCAGCAGACATTATAGAAATCCATGGCTCTTCAAACTCTACTATTGCAACTACTCTTAGATTAATCCTAACAATAACGGATCCAGAGACATTTTCAATAATAGAAACTATTGTAATATTATCACCCACATCGACTTCTAGGTAATCAGCTAATCCTGCTCCAATAGCTATTTCTCCTTCCTTAAAGGTAAAGTTTCCTCGAAGAATATGGAGTCCAGAGATATTAGTCTCTGGGGGAATACCTAAAACTCGTATATGTTGGGATCCTATTATATCGCCTGAGCTTCTACCATCCTCTGATGTGACATTTGTAAAGTAAAGATTATATATTATGACTGGCTCAGCGATTTTTACGTGCTCGATCTTTAATAGTTCTTTCTGGACATCTTTATAGTGAATTGATGAATTCTCAATATCCCCCTCGTGTCCATAAGCTAACATATCAACCTTAACGTCCTCTATGCTTTTGTATATAGTGGCGTAGCCCAAATAATCAGTTGTCATTAAAGCCCCAGTCAGCAATGCTAACGCTAGCAAGACCCCTATAGAAGTACCGAGCCATAATGCTCTTCTTCTCCGCATCATTCTTAATGCTAGAGAGAGGCTCACGGAATCACCTATTTTTTAATTCTCTTTGTCCTATAATAGACTAATGAAAAATAATATTTTAAGCATTACTATTATGCCTATTCGTATTTTTTTTCTAAAGAGTTATATGAGCGAAATAGATATTACGATAATCTTTTATTCTTGTGAATTCTTAGGTCTATACTCCATAATTACACAAGCCTTTAAAATATCATAGAGAAAATACTCGATAACATACTCATCTATACAAGTTCTCGAATATATATACTGCAAAAACTGGTGTTTTGAATGTCTGGTGCTAGATCTTCTCTAGGTCATGCCTCTGCAACTGGAACTCGAATCAGATTCGCTACTGACCCAATGCCTACTGGTATCTGTCCGGTTTGTGTAGAGGAATGTCCTATTCTATGTGAGATATCAAAATCAGCTCTGCGTGGAAGAGAGACCCTATACCCACGCCCAGACCTGTTTGGAAAATCAGTCATTGCCAGCAATAAATACTATGGTCTCGACTGGGCCGACATCCAAATCATGAGCGAGGTAAGAGCCGAAAAAGTCCAAGGAATTGAGCCAGACCCAGACAAAGCAATTTTTGAGAATGCAAAAGTCGAGATCACCCTAGGTAACAAGCACAAGATAAAGCTAAGAGTCCCAGTGGTAATTGCTGCTATGGGATCTACCTTCGTAGCTAAGAACAACTGGGAGCACCTAGCTGCTGGTGCTGCTATTTCTGGAACAATCGTAACTGTTGGAGAGAACGTATGCGGTGTTGACCCTGAATCCGTTATCAGCAACGGTAGAGTTCAGAAGAGCCCCGACATGGAATTCAGAATAAAGAGCTTCAGAGACTGGTGGGATGGTGAATATGGAGACATAATTGTTCAGACAAACGTAGAGGACCAAAGACTTGGCGTTGACGTATATGTATTAACTAAACTAGAGGTAAATGGTATCGAGAGGAAGTGGGGACAGGGAGCCAAGTCAATAGGTGGCGAGATAAGAGTAAGAGATCTCCAGAGAGCTATTGAGCTAAAGAGAAGAGGATACATCGTCCTTCCAGATCCTGAGGATCCAGCTGTTCAGGAAGCTTTCAAGATGGGAGCAGTCGAGTCCTTCGAGAGGCACTCAAGACTAGGAATGCCAACGATCGAGGACTTCTGTGAAGATGTTGACAAGCTAAGAGAGCAGGGTGCTAAGATAGTATCCCTAAAGATGGGTCAATACAGACCCGCTGCAATAGCTTGGTCCCTCAAAGCAGCTAGTGAGGCCAAGGTCGATTACGTAACTTACGATGGTCAGGGCGGCGGTACTGGAATGAGCCCATGGCCAATGATGCTGGAGATGGGAGTGCCGACGCTATGGATGTTATCATTCGTAATAAAGGCTGCTAGGATCCTTGACAAGAAGGGCAAGTATGTGCCTGATATACTGATTGCTGGTGGAATAATCAACGAGACACAGATCTTTAAGGCAATCGCTTTAAGCGGTTTCGAAGACTGCGAGAAACCATATGTAGTCGGAGCAGCAGTGGCTAAACCAGCCCTAACCGCTGCTATGAAAGCGAAGTACTTCGC
>CAZFGR010000012.1:0-59564 GCA_964518475.1 uncultured Nitrososphaerota archaeon | reverse complement strand
TCTCCCTAACTAGAATAGAGACCAGTCGATCACCCTCCCTCCTTATAATTCTTAGTTCCTCTCTAAGGCCTCTAACCCCTGTCTTTAATAACATGCGTTCTAGTCTCTCGGGATCAGTTATCTTTAAGTCTCGTAACATGTCAATCTTTATTATAACATCAAGCAGTAGCTCATAGTCAATGCTACCAGCTTTTCTCCTAAACGGGATAGGGGACACCTCAACATGCTAATTGGTACTTAAAACAATCCTTAATAACTACTATTTAATTCAAACTATTGATGAAGCGTGCTCACTATGTCTTTTTTTAAAAATCTCTTGGCTCGTTGGTTTTTGAGTTTTGCTCGTCTAGACATTCATTATACGAAGCAACCAAAACTAAGCAAGAATCGAGCAGGCGGATAAGCTCTAAGAAAATTTATTCTGGAAAGTAAGTAATCGCTAAGGAGACCGTTTGACATCGAGTATCTCTGTAACATAGACGTCGACAAGTACCTTGGCAATTCTCTCAAAGAGGAAGGGCGCGCAGAACTCGTCAAAAGTCAAGAGGGACGGAATCTCTTCCTAGCTTCAGAATCTCGCAACACTGAGGCCTACGAGAAAGCCATTACCAGAGGTATTTGATCATTCAGAAGGCTTCTCCTGCGCATTGTTTAAATTACTACCCTATAATAAGATAAGTTACATTAGAGTAGATATGATGAAGAGGGCTTATGCCGAATCATAGATGCGGAGCGCGGAACTGCTGAGTGGGTAGTAAAAGTCACTAATCAATCATTTTCTCCGTTCTAGATAAAATGACCAAAATTTAAAATTCATTGAGTATTTAATCTAGAATAGAATTTAGTTTCTATCATCAAGACGTAATAAACTATACTCCTTGAAGACTTTCTGATAAAATAATTCTATGACTTTAATTAACTAGGGAATCAGAAGGTGTTACGAAGATGTCAGCGATTGCCAAGGGATTGATTGTACGAGAGCCCTATGCTTCAATGATCGTAAAGGGTGTTAAGAAGTGGGAGATTCGCTCTCAACGTACTAAGATAAGAGGACAAATTGCTATTGTATCTAAGAAAAGAATTCTTGGTAGTGTAGAATTAGTAGGGGTTAAGGGACCATTTAGTGTAGATGAATTGATGAGGTATTATCCGTATCATAAGGCGGATAGGGAAACGCTCAATAAAATATCGAGAGGCAAGCCCTTATATGCCTGGAGATTAGATAATCCAGTAGAGTTTAAAGAACCTATAACGATCAATATTCCTCCAGGACCTGTAATCTGGGTCGACATAAAACCACACATGATTCTGGATAAACAAAAACTTGTATACCTACTTAAAGTCTTTAAAACCTGAAAAACCTGCGGTCTCAGCGCTTAATTTTAAGATTAAGGATACAGCAAGAAACCCAAAAGACTTCGACTCTATCTCTTTCTATTCGACAGCACTATTTTTAATAAATGTTATTTATTCTAAAGATTTGATGAGATGATGACTGGGCTGCGGTGCTGAACGCCTGATGAACTGCCCACCAACTGATTTTCTATTTCAAAACATCTCTGGTGAGAAGTAGAAATGTGCTGTTGGGATACAAGAAAACGGCAATCTTGTAAGAAAGAAAATAAAGTGACAGACAAAAGTGTGGTTAATAGCTGTCGATGAATTTGCACGACTTCTAAGGGGTCTTCTTGGTGCTGATCCTGTTGGGGTAATAGCTGCTGAACATCGGAGCTTGGCTATAATGGCTACAATTTTGTCGTCGTTGTAGGGCATGAGTTGAGGACTGAGGAGAAATATAGGATCTTAGCTGAGTCTGAGAGGATTTTGTGAACGACTGAACGTCGACTTCTCCATAATTCCCTGAATTTTATTTTTATAAAAAGTGATTAAGAATGCTGGAAAAATAGTATAGTTCAAAAGTATTTAGATTCACAGCGTTAAGTATTTTAGGTAGAAATATTAAAAAGCATAAATAAACTAAGACTCTCAGCTAACGGTATTGTGAGGGTCCGTAATTGGTGTCTCGTGCTGAAGATTGGTTAAGACAAGCGCTTAAGGATCTTAATCATGCTAAGAGATCGATAGAGATCGGAGATTATGAGTGGGCATGTTTTGCTGCGCAACAAGCAGCCGAAAAAGCCGTAAAAGCACTTTTTCAAAAACTCGGAATTGAGATCTGGGGCCACTCTATTTCTCGCATGCTCAGTAATCTGCCAAATGACTATAAGCCTCCCCAAGAATTAATAGACAAAGCTAAGGAAATCGACAAACATTATATACCTACTAGATACCCAAATTTTCATTCTGAGGGGGCTCCGTTAGATTATTATACGAAAGAAGAAGCAGAAAGGGCTGTTAAATATGCAGAAGAAATCATCAATTTCTGCAGAGATAAAATTATTCAAGCTTAATTATTCGGAAATACTAGAGGCTCTAAAAATCTATGCAAAAAAAGCATTGGAGAAAAACGCTAAGCTGGTAGTATTAATAGGATCGCTGGCAAGAGGCGACTACACAGCTTTTTCTGATGCTGACGTAGTTATTGTATTGGATAATGCACCGGAGAATCCTCTTGATAGGATCAAGTTATTTTTGGATCCCACATTACCAATAGATATACAACCAAGAGTATATACTATGCAAGAAATCTTCAAAATGGCGCAGCAAAAGAGAAGAATTGTGGAAGAAATAGTAAAGCATGGAAAATTGTTAGCGGGGGATGAGAGAATACTGAAAAAAATCGAAGCAATTTTCTACGAAAGCACTTAAATAATGATCAAAGGCGTCTTCAAGATTATTCTTCCCCTATGATAGCCTTCAACTCTTCTTTCTTCGCTTCACGAGCAGTTCCATAACCCACGAAGACCACTTTATCAGGGTTAATGACTTTGATTATCTCTGATCGATGAGTCACGAGTATAAGGGTTATGCCTGCCTGTCGAGCTAATGAGGATAATTTTGCGGCAACACGCATTGCTGTTAAAGTATCTAGATGAGCTGCGAACTCGTCTATTAGAAGCAAATTTGGTCTCTCCGCTAATAAACTTGCCAACTTGGCTCTTTCTTTCTGCCCCGTAGATAATTCCCAGAATCTAGCTCTGTAAAGCACGGCATCGCTGAGTCCTACTTTATTAAGTATCTCAACAGCTAATGCCTCATCTCTAGTTTTCTCATAGAGATGTTCAAGTAGCGATTCGTTACCGAAAGATGGCTCGATTTCCCCCGGGAGCAGTATCGACGCTTTAGCATTGGGTGGGACTTGTATTACTCCTCGTGTCGGCTTAAATTTTTCTTCGGATATTTTCTTTATCGCTCCATAGATAAGGCGTAATAGTGTCGTTTTGCCAGCCCCGGAAGCACCCACAACAACTACGATTTCTCCCGGTTTTATTTCTAGGTTAACGTTTCTGAGAACTAGTCTTTGAAGCTTTCTCTGACGAACACCGAAAGCTATTAGCACTTTTTTAAGCTCTGGTTTTAGTTTCTCCAGAGTCAGGATATTCTCAAAGATCTTGGTAACGTTTTTGAGTACTATACTACTCTTTAGTCGCTCTACCTTAGAGTATCTCGATACACACAAACGCCCCTTATGCTCCCTAGCATAAGGGTCCTTTGTAAGGAAATCTTCAATAATTCGCTTAGCATCGTCTGTTAAGGGGTAGTATAGAACTGGTCGGCCACTAGCTGTATCCCAGAGATATTTGAAACCCACTTTTTCAAAGAATGGGTTATACCGAGCCATCATAGCGATAGTCTCTACTAAATGTTTCCTCTTCCTCATCTCGGGTATTCTTCTCTCGTTTATCCAATCAATAGCGAATTTAACTGCTGCTTGCCCTATCCCATCTGATCGATAATCTGGGTGAACAACGACTCTAGAAATCCTAGCTGCGGCGGTATTAGAGGTTCTAAGAGCCTCCCATTTAGCACTTTCCCACAATCTAGCAGAAGCTATTGCCCTACCATATTGGCTCCTAAGTTTTTTTAATTTCTTTCTATAAATGACTTCGGGCCAGAAAACTGGATGGAACCATTCCTTAGGAAACACTCTCTCCCTAATATTTTTTACTATTTCCCCCGTTGGTAGTCTCCTATGCATTAGAGGGATCGGAGGATCTACTCTCACATAAGCCACTATCTTAGGCTCATAAGGTTCACGATCAACAAGCTCGATCACTAAGAATCTAGAAGCTGGCGTAGACCCTCTTATCTCGAATATGTGAACAGTCTCGTCAGTTCTACAATTTGGACAGATAGGCTTCGTATTACTCTTGATGAATAAGCCACATTTCTCACAGCGCCAGATTGCGATCACTATTTTCTTAGATGCGTAATGAAATTGCTCTAGCTCCGCAATCGCCTCATAATCTGATTCAAAAACAGCTTCTCGACCCCTAAGCTTATACCTATACAGTTCCCTACCAGTAACTGGATCTCTCCGAGGTAACTTCATTATCTTATCAAACACGGGCCATACAGGGATTTTCTCTTTCTCATAATATTTGTACAAGACGTAATCATCAAAAGCGAAATATAATCTACCATTTTTTCGCCTTGGTTCTCTCATAGGAAGGAGTTCTACCTTATCACCAGTAACGAACCATTGTGCAATGGTACCGGACATGTATAGTTCAATGATCTCTTTGCCAATTTTTACTTCTAGGATACCAAACCATCTATGCTTAAATCTAGTAATTTCAGCGCCAACAACCTCTCCCAATAATTTAGAACCTTTCCAAGCCACAAAAATCACAACCCTAAACTTCTTGCGATCCCGATAATAGCTTTGAATTCTAACACATAAATATTTAACTAAGCGGGAAAAATCTGATTCCAAGACAAGACGTAAGATCTTCTCCAATATGTCTTAGGGATTTTATTCTTACAACTAAAAGTTAGTGTTGGAAAGTGTTGAGGTATAAGAAGATATTTATTTAAGGAAATAACAGTTTTTCTGAAGGCACAGGAGGGAAGAATAATGTTTCTCCCAACTATAGATTCTGTATGGGATCTAAGGATTACACGAGCAAAATTTGGTTTAGGAGCCATAAATGAAATTGGATACGATCTCGCTAGAATGGGCGTTAAGAAGGCATTAATCGTAACCGATGAAGGGCTCATGAAAACAGGATGGCCCGAGGAAGTCAAGAGTATTATTGAGGAAGTGGGCATAAAAGCGGAGATTTGGGCGGGAGTAGAGCCCGAGCCCTCGATTGAAAGTATAAAAAATGGGATTGACTTCGCCAAGAACAGGGATATTGACGGTTTCGTCGGTCTAGGTGGGGGCAGCTCAATAGATACTATGAAAGTGATAAACCTGATTACTACTTATGGAGGAGACATTATAGATTACGTATCTCCACCCACTGGTAAAGGAAAGAAGGTTCCGGGAAGATTAAGACCTATGATAGCCGTACCAACAACGGCTGGGACGGGAAGCGAGACGTCTCCAGTCGCAGTCATAGGTTTGCCACAAGGAATAAAAGTCGGGATCTCTGATGATGAGTGTAGACCCCATCTAGCGATTCTAGATCCACAACTCACGATAACACTGCCTCCCAAACTTACCGCTAGTACGGGGATTGATGCTTTATCTCATGCTATAGAGGCTTATGTTACTAGGAGATTTGACTGGAAAGAACGCCCTAAAACCCCGATGGAGAGGCCTCCGTATGGGGGAAAAACACCGATAACCGATATGTTCGCTGAAAAGGCTATTGAATTGATAGCTAGGTACTTGAGAAGAGCAGTTTATAATGGCAGGGACTTGGAAGCGCGGTCTAATATGTTATTAGCATCATTCTTAGCAGGGGTTGCGTTTACTAATGCAGGATTAGGTGCTGATCACGCATTAGCAATGGCTCTGGGAGGAAGATACCATGTTCCCCATGGAATTGCCTGCGGATTATTTCTCCCAGAAGTGATGAGATTTAATACCCCCGCAGCACCTGAAAGATTAGCCACCATCGCTTATTTCTTCGGAGAGAATATCGAGGGCTTATCATTTCTCGAAGCGGCAGAACTTGCTGTTGAAGCAGTGATTAGTTTAGAGAGGGATATAGGATTACCTAACGGTTTAGCGGCAATTGGTGTAAAGGAGGAAGATATACCAGAAATAGCGGCGGATGCTTTCAAATTGAATAGATTATTAGTTGGCAACCCAAGACCGGTCACTCTGGAAGATCTCGAAAACATTATTCGAGCGTCGATGCATCTCTGGTAGTAATACTTTAAGCTGTTGTTCTTATTTTTGGTGAGACTTATTTTCTTATTTATTTTGCGAAATTGTAGTACTAGGGTTACTGTAGATGATCTTTCTATAAGATTGATACGTGGTAGAAGTTTTTAAAAATATAGCAAATTAACTAAAATTCTGAAAAAATCACAAAAATAATCAATTCTTCTTTTTTTAGAAAAATTTTAAAGATAAATGTACTATAAGTAATTAATGACTTGGTATAGTAATTATAATCATGACTCTAACTGGTATCTAATTGATGACTATCTAGGCTATCTCGTGTTAAGGTTTTAATGGCGGTCGGGATGTTTGGTAGGAAAATTCTCCTCTCTCTAACATTTACAATGATCATAATCACCTCGCTAAGCATCTTCTCACCATACCTCGGTAATAGGATCCCTAGAAACTACTACTTAGTATACGATATCAGGGACGCTTGGTGCAAACCTCCTTTCGAGAATATGTCGCGGACATGGATCAACGGTACAGTCAGTTTCTCTGTGGAGATTCGGGATAATGAGGTCTACTATGAGACATGGTGGATCAACGGTACAGCATCTGAGATAAACAGTGAGAGATGGAGCTATCTATACAGGTTTAATGAGACCATTGAATTAAGTGACGAGTGGTACTGGTTCGAGATGAAAATATATAAGTATGCAGTATTTCTTTGCCCACACGCTGGGTTCACGTTCGTGCCTATATTCAATCCCACGAGACTGGTTGAGGCTTTGGAGAGATTCGCGGATCACTACGGGATGTTTAATGTATCGATTACTAGGAATGGTTCTCGGATATACTTCATAGGTTATCTTCCCCAATATCGTCCCCCATACTCATTGATCGTGAGGATCCTCATGATTATTGATAAGTACGGAGTCCCGGTATATATAGAGAACGGGGACATAAGATTTCTAACACTCCTGAAGGAAAGGGTGGGCATGTTCAAAATCTGAGCTATGAACAAAGCCTTCGCTTCTTATTACCTATTTTTTTATTCAAAACGGAGGTATTTACGCTTTTATTCATAATTTTAGATTTATTTTTGATGGATTTTCGTAATGATGAGGAATGGCGGGAGAGAGCTTTTTTTAGCGATGATCGAACCCGCCACGACTGATTTATTACTGCAAAAACTTGATTAGGGGAATGATATTCAGCAGAAGCATCAGAGAACCGAATGCTAGTAAGAATTTGTGAAATGCGAGTTTCTTAGCTAAATTAATCATTAATCTCAACCCAATAATCGCTAAGAGGAATGTTAGAAAAAGGGTTAGAAGAACCTGAGTGGTAATAAGATTTATCGAAAAACTAATTGGATGAGTCATTATCTCGAAGAGTACAGCTAAGTAAATGGTTGGTACTGACAACAGGAATGATAATCGAACAGACTCTTCTTTCTCTACTCCTAGAAAAAGGAGCGTACTTATAGTAATACCGGATCTACTCACTCCGGGAATAATCGCTAATCCCTGTAAAACGCCTATGATAAAGAAATCTCTGAAACGAAGATCTCTAGCTGTCTTTTCTCCTCCGCGACGATTAGTTACGAACATGTAGATACCAGTTGATATCATTGCGAAACCTATTATTGCGAAAAGAATAATGCTCGCCACCAATAGATCCATCTCGAATTGTGCGAAAATATTCCTTAGAATATAACTGATTGGAACCGCGGATAAGCCCGTGAAAAGAACTGTCCAGAAAAGAAATCGTGTTAATGCGTGATTTCCTGCTTGAAACGTTACGATTTTTCTAAAAACATCGCAGAACTCGTGTCTATAGTATATTAGAGCAGCAGTCGCTGTTGATAAGTGCAGGAGGATGGCTATTTCAAAAGAGGTCAAGAGGGGGTAACGAAAAATGCTCATAGCAATCATTAGGAAAGCTTCACTACTTACTGGTATCCACTCCAAGAATCCTTGAATAAGCGCTAGGACGAATATTTCTACAAAATCCAAGAATATTTACCTCCGAGGAAATATTCCTATGATACAAATAATTATATTGTCCTAAACCAGCTAGTGGCTAGGGTTCTTTAAAAAGGATGAGTCTTTATGCAACTAGATCTTCTCCAAGGATTAGCTAACAACATCAAAAAGATAGCAGCTGAGACATTTTCAATGCCTTCCCTATTACTGAGAGATATCCAGAGAGATAACGAAGAGATAAGCATTACGCTATTCCCAGCTTGCAAGATTAGGAAAAGACCATTCATAGTACTCCTATCCGGCAGTCAAATAATGTTCTTGAACGCACTGCTTGGGATTGGACGTTTCCAGAAAGCGCGCGAAATCGTGGAAAACTTAGCTAAAAGATATAACTTCAATAAGAAAAATATCTCCATTAATTTAGAAGGAGAGGATGTGCACATCGCGTGTATCATAGATACAAGAATGCCTATCAGAGAGCTGGAAAACATTCTGAAAGAGATATTCTCCTTCATAAAAGATGCACAAGCAACCCTACAAGAGAATTTCAGAGAACTATCACTAGAATACTACGGATCACTCATAATAGAATTTTTCGGGAGAAAATATACCCTGGTACCGACCCCACTAGACGAATCCATAGCAAGTATAGGGATCGGGGAAAGCTGGTTACCCTACACAATAATCACGCTACCCAATGCTAAAGGAAAATTCTTTTGCTCAGATACTGGGATAGATTATCTCAGTCTACCAAGTCTCTCACTAATATCTAATGACCTAGAGAACTGTTACGTCTACTTACCAGACAATTCTCAACCCCCGAACCTAAAAGCTATTAACATCTCGGAGCAAATCAGGAAGCTTAAAACACTCTTAGGTAGCGAATACAGCATAGAAGATTTCATTAATGAGAAATTCCTACGAGAACTGCTCAAAAACGTTATCGAAAAACTCTATACAGCCTCGAATAATAGTGCGCAACTAAGCAAGGTTTCTCTCAGACCTCGTCTAGAATCAATAACTATTGAAAATAAATCAGAATCCGCAGTCTCTCCTAATAATTACACGGATGACATAACCAAACTGAAGGAAATAATTACTATAATTAAGGAAATAATGTACTTAATGAGTAGTGCGAAGAGAATCTCCAAAGAGCTGGAAAAAATAATAATATCACGAACCCTACTATCACTGATCAGCAATAATGGAGGACTAGTCGAGCCAAAAATAATTATAGGAAACACTTTAGAAAGTGAAGTTAAAAAAGTCACTAAGAACAAGAAACTATACCTAAGCGTTAAAGACCTAATAAAAAACGGTTCAAACATTGTTAAGATCGAGAAAATAAAAACAGCAAATGGCGACATCATTTACGTTATCCGGGGCTAGTGATAATGAGTGTCCTGGGAGAAATTATTGCGGCAAAAATAAAGAAGATAGTGAAAGAAAACAATTTTGTGAAGTCCTTCTACTTAGAACCAGTTAAGCCTCTCAAACCCCCTAAACCGGGGCAATTCTTTATGGTATGGGTACCTGGGCATGAGGAAATTCCCATAAGTGTTTCTGGATGGTATCCCCAAGAGGGTCTCGTAAGAATCACAGTAGCTGCGAGGGGAGCGACAACAAAAGCAATGCACAGAATGCGTGGAGAAAAATTTCTAGGTCTTAAAGGACCATTAGGCAACTATATCGAGCCAGAAAAAGGGAAGCGGTACTTACTTGTAGGAGGTGGATACGGGGTCGCACCCCTAATATTCTTCGCACAGGAAGCGGCGAATCTAGCAGATATCTCAATAGCAATAGGGGCTAGAACCAAAGATCAATTGTTATTTGTCGAAGAAGCAAGAAGACTTCGTGCGAAAGTATATGTGGCAACAGACGATGGCTCTATGGGTTTTAAAGGATTCGTAACAGACCTGGTAAAAGAGCTTCTCGCTAGGGAATCTTTCGACACGATAATTGCGTGTGGACCCGAAGAAATGATGCTTAAAACGGCCAAAATGGCGCTCAGCAACAATATAGAAGTATGGATCATCGGAGAAGAGTACATGAAATGTGGAATAGGCCTATGTGGATCATGTGAGTTAAAAGGCTCAGGAATAATAGTATGCAGAGACGGACCCGTGTTGCCGGGACGAAAATATATAGAAGCAATTGGTGTAGCGTAACAAAATGCACGTTTTCTATTAAATTAAGAAGAACTCGAAGAACTCCATGAAGTAATTAACTCTTGCCTTCTTCCCCGAATCTGGGAAATCTAAAGTGACTAGTCTTTAGTACGAATACTTATCCCTCATTTAGCCACGATCTAGTTTTTCCTCCTTACTTAATTATTTAAAACAGTGTTATTAGAATACTTCTATAGGAATGGAGGAGGATCAGTAATGGAATGGAAGATAAACTTAGAAGATGTTATGAGATCCCTCGACGAGCATTTAAGAGAGAAATTTAGAGAACTGATTAAGTGGTATAAAGAGATTGAAGGACCAGTTATAGTCGCCTTCTCGGGAGGAGTGGATAGTTCAGTGATCCTAGCCACCGCTGCCCTAGCTCTAGGTTCTGATAAAGTGATAGCAGTTACCTCCACTTCTCCTATCCATCCAGAAGAAGATTTAGAATGGGCGAAGAAAATAGCAAGTATGTTGAATGTTAAGCATATTCTTATACGAACCAATGAGTTATCAGATCCAAATTTTGTACGTAATCCTCCCGAAAGATGCTATTACTGCAAGAAAAACCTAATAAAACAGCTAAAAAACATCGCGAAACAATACAACGCCGAGGCCATAGTAGAAGGAACCAATGCGTCAGATCTCCACGAACACAGACCAGGATTTCTTGCCCTAAAAGAAGAGGGAGTTAAAAGTCCTCTCGCAGAAACAGGAATAACCAAAGAAGAGGCAAGAACCATAGCACGAATCCTAGGATTACCCAACTTCAACAGACCATCCATGGCCTGCCTCGCCTCAAGAATACCCTACGGTGAGTACATCTCCCCTGAAAGACTAAGAAGAATAGCTCTCGCGGAGAAAACAATAAAGGAACTCGTAGGGATTAGACAATTAAGGGTAAGGGACCACGGCTATATAGCTCGAATCGAAGTAGGAAGAGATGAAAGACAAAAACTCTTCAACGAAGAACTTATGGATAAAATAGCCTACGAGCTCATGAAACTAGGATACAAATTCGTGACCCTCGATCTCCTAGGCTATAGAAGCGGAAGCCTCGACACACTCCTGGTAAAGAAAATAATCCCAAAAGAAACAAAAATGCAACAATAATTGACTCTCTCCCTACAAGGGGAATCTTAGAAGCTCCTGCACTTTAGTGCAGAGAGGAAGCCAAATCAGTACATTCACACATATTTATTATCTATCAAATCTTGCTGAGAGCTTCTTTATGCGGGATATTCATAAATAGTTTTAAGCCTTTATTCTTTCTGACAAGGACGAGGTGCCTTTTTTGAGTATCATTCCCTTAGAATTTCCCACAGAGCCAGAGGATGTGCGTATTGATGAGCCGGTGTCTAGAGCAGGTATCATGTTGATTATTTATTCTGCATTAGAGCTCTTCTCAGTAGCTTTAAGAGTGTATGTTCGGTATTTTTTATTCCCTAGTTATGGGGAAGTGGAGGGAGTTATCTCATTCTGGAAATCTTTCACTATCTTATCTATAGGCGTAGATGTACCCGTGATGCTTGCTTTGATCTTTTTAGCCCTTAGATCGAAGAAATTAGGCGGTTTGGTAAGAAATACGTTGATAAAATATTCTTTCATACCTCTTCTCTGTTTCTCATTTCTCAGGTTGGTAAACTCTCTGTATACATTGATAAAAATTGATCTCTTACTAGAGGCCATAAGAATAAAGTTAACAACCCCGCAGGCAACTTTTCCCGATTATATAGAAAAAGCGATAGAGGTATCGTATACAATAGATAAAGCCACAACCCTAGCCGCAATGACAGCATTTCTAATGCTGGGATATGGCTACTATGCCCTCTCGATCTCTATAAAACCGCTAAAGAAGATATCTTTCCCAAGCTTCTTAATGATAATGAGCTCCTTCCTCCTATTCCTAGGATTCAGCATGATAATGATAGACCTCTCCGCACTTTTTCTCGGCAAAAGACTAAGAGACAGTGCACCAGAACTCTTAAAAAAGAAAACTGAGAAAACGCAAAAAATCATCGGACATTGAAATTCCATGATAAGAACTTCAACAAGACAAGACTTTTCCTAATACTCTATCTCAAAAATTCTCAAGGATATAATCAAGGAGGTTAGCTGTGACTAAGAAGCTTTCTAGATAATATTAAAGAGGAATACTATGAAGGATGAAAGTGCGATAGCTGTTATCACCATTAAGAGAATGGAGAATATTGTGAGTTTCCAAGAGTTTGTCTCATGCTTTATAGCTACTACTGTGGCCATGCAGGGGACATATGTCATGAAGAAGAGTAGGAGTGCGAAGCTTTGTATTGGTGTGAGTCCGAAGGATCTCCATACCTCTTGGAAGGTCGCTTGTGTTTTCCCGAGTTGTGCGATCGCTATTAGTAACCCTTCTTTTGCTATGAATCCGTAGAGTAAGGCGAACATTATTTTCCATGCAACGTCCATATTTGTTATGCCCCATACGTAGGCTAATGGGCTCAGGTACTTACCTATTAATGCCCCATAGCTCTGCTCAATGTTTGCTGTATAACCGTTAGGACCATAGTTTAGGAGGAACCATGTAAGCACTGAAAGAGCGACGATTACCGTACCAGCTTTCTTTATAAACTCCTTACCCATAATCCACGCATTCCACCCAGCAACTCGAATGCTAGGTCTCCTAAGGGGTGGGATATCCATTATAAGAGCCCTGACCTCGCCTTTCTCTCCGAAGATGCGAACAAAGATTAATGCGAAAATCAAGTATAGGAGGATCGAGATTAGGTAGACTCCTAGGAAAGCGAGAGTTTGTTGAAGAGGGTTAACGAAGGCGGCTGATACTACTGCTATTAACACTATCAAACGGGCTTGGCAAATAACGAAGGGTGCCGAGAGGATTAACGCTAATCTTTCTCCTCTACTCATCGAGGTTCTAGAAGCCATTACTCCTGGCACGTTACAGCCTAGAGAGATTATTAGTGGAAAAACTGCTCTTCCAGTTAATCCGAGTCTGGAGAATAAAGTATCCAAAGCTACTGTAATTCGAGCAGCTAGACCGCTATCTTCTAGAAGAGAGATTATGAATAGAACAAGCATTATCAGGGGGAAGAATGTGAGAATTAGACCAAGGCCACCTAATATACCATCAGCTACGAAGGAGGCGAGGGCTTCTGAATAAGGCTCTAAGAGAGATCTAACAAAGCCTATGCCTAGGTCTATGATATTCTCCATTAAGGTAACGAGACTATACTCCTCTACAGCTTCTGCTAGATTCTCTAAACCGAAGCTACTGAAAAGAATATTCAGAGGAAAGCCGATATTAATGCTAAATGCTGCGATGAATATTAAGAAGAGAAGACCTATACTCAGTACTGGTCCGATGATCGTATGAGTAAATATCCTGTCCACTAGTCTCAATTCTGGTTCTCTAATCTCCTTTCTTGTGATAACATCTCGCGTGATCTCTGCTATGTAATTATATCTTACCCGAGTTATGACGGCGCTTAATTCGTCGTGGAACCGTTCCTCAGCTTCTCTTACTATATTCTCTATCTCGGAAGCAATAGTCTCATTGAGCTCTCTTACTTTATTAAAGAGCTCATTATCCTTCTCAAGTAGCCTTATAGCGACCCAGCGTCTTGGGTAATGAGGTGGTAGATCGATTTTTTCAAGCAATTTAATGATTCTCTGGATGTAATGTTCTAGTACGCCATAATCGATTTTCAATGTTTCTTTTTTAGCAACTATGCGTTTCCACTCGAGTATGATTGTGTCTAATAGTTTGTCAATGTTTTTTCCTTTTAATGCAGAAATCGGGACCACTGGGACCTTAAGTCGTTTAGATAGTGTCTCAGTATCAATACTAATGCCCTGCTCCTCTAATTCATCCACTTTGTTTAGAGCTATTACGACATGAGGTGTAAGTTCAAGAACAGATATGGCTAAGTAAAGGGTTTTCTCAAGAAGTGTAGCATCGACTAGAACCACTACGATATCTGGTGTATAGAGTATACGGCTTCCGCGAGTACGATGCTGAAATACTTTAGAAAATATCCTAGCTGGGCATAGAATCGAGAAAACACAATACCGTGACAGAGGACAAGATTCACATATGAATCTACGGTGTCTATGAACACGTTCCCCATATTCTCCCAGAATATATTTTCTCGCTATTTCCTCTTCCTCTGTAACTCCACTTAATCCATAAGTTCCAGGGAGATCAACTATTTGAATTCTATATCCCTTATACTCGATAGTGCCAGTAATAATCTCAACGGTTTTTCCAGGCCAATTACCTACGTGTGATAATGCCCCAACTAGTTTATTTAAGAGGGTGGATTTACCAACGTTTGGTGGACCAGCGACAGCAACCACTATATCCACTTCGTCATTTTTCATGAAGAGAGCACCTCCACAAGAATTTTTCGGGCCAATCCTCTTCCAATAGCTATTTTTCCACCCTTACTCTCGACAATTATCGGACCTACCCCCCTATTTTCAACAACGACGATTTCTACACCCGGATAAACCCCCATTTCATATAGTCGTTGTCTTGCGCCCCACCCTCCGTTAATAGAGACGATTCGTCCTCTAGTACCCGTGGGGAGAGAACTTAGATCCCTCGTAATTCTCATTGCGTCCCCCTCATTAAAATTTGGTTTATTTAATAATTTTAGGATAGTCTAATTCTAGGTAGAAAAATTCTGAAAGCTACGGTATATAAATATGCTCACTTGTAAACAGAGATGAAATCGTTACTTCCCACCTTTAATGAGAGACAGAAGGTAGATAAGAGTTGCAATAATTCCTATCAATGCGCTTGGTGCTATATCTATATAAAGAGCTAGGATAAGGCCAACCACTCCACTAAATAACGATACTAAAAACGAGATGTAAACGGTCGAGAATGGTGTTCTCGCTATTCTATTAGCTGTAGCTGCTGGAATTATCATTATTACATAAACAAGAATTGCTCCCACAGCCTTCATCATAACTACTACAGAAAGCGCTACGAGAGTTAACATTACTACATTATATAAAGAGGTTTTTAATCCAAAAGCTTCTGCCCCCTCGGGATCAAACGAGATAAAGAGGAATTCTCGTAATAATAGAATTATCAGGAAAACAACTATTGTAGAGGTAATGATCATTAGGAGGATGTCGTTCATTGTTAATAATAAGAGATCTCCCATAATTAGGCCCCATGCCTGCACCGCATATTCCTTTATCAGTGATATAAAAAGAATAGCTAAGCTCATAGACAAAGCAAACGATATACCTGTTATGGCGTCTAATTTCTCACTAGATACAGTTCCTTTACTGGCGATTCCAAGAAGAACGCTCAGAGTAATACCGAATAAACAACCACCTATTATGGGATTCAGCGGATAGATGCCATAAGATGCTAAGAAGATTGCAAGAGCAGCTCCAGCCATAGCTGCATGGGCTATAGTAGCTACGAAAAACGATAATCCCTTGAAGATTGTTAAGTTTCCAGTTGTAGCGGATAACATGGAAGCTAACAGTACCGCAATTAATGCTCTTAGCACGAATGGGTTCGATAATAGATCTAAGACGCTAGGCATGGTAATCACCAATTATAGCGTAGCAAGTCCCTTCATGGGAGATAATCTTAACATCAATCCCATAGGCTTTAGAGAGGTTTTCCTCCGTTAGAACCTCTTCTGGTTTTCCAAATGCGATAACCTTTCTGTTTAACAAGAGAAGATAATCCGTATACTCTATTAACGGGTTTATGTCGTGCGTCACGATTAATGAAGAAACACCCTTTCTCCGTAGTTCAGCTAATAACTCAGTGATTTCTCGTTGAGAAGGAGCATCGACTGCGGAGAAAGGTTCGTCTAGCAATAATATTTTCGGGTCTATTGCCAAAGCCCTAGCTATTAAAACCTTTTGCTGAAGACCACCAGAAAGTTCAGAGAATTTCTTGTCCCAGAATTCACGGGGAACAAGAGTTTTTTCTAAAGCTTCTTTTGCTGCTCTAATATCTTCTTTGGTTGGAATGCTTAACGGACCTTTCCTAATCATTCTACCCATTAAAACTATATCCCTAACACGCAGAGGCACTGTTTCAGACAGTCTTTCTCTCTGGGGAACATATCCTATTAATCGGCGTACTTTTGGGAGATTCTCATAAACGTTAATTCCAAACACAAATACTTCTCCTCGCCATGGTTTCAGCAAACCAATAATAGTTTTTAATAAAGTTGTTTTACCAGCACCATTAGGCCCTATAATTACCATCATTGAGGGATGGGGCATTTCAAAAGTAACATCCTCTATCGCCGCCGTACTGTCGTATCCAGTAGTTAGGTTACTAACAACTAACGCTTTTTTCATATCACTCATACCACTCCTCCTCCGCTCTCCTCGTGTAATTATAAATAATTACTAACTCTGTAATAGCGATCACAAAAAGAATCCCAATCCCAGTATATAGTAGCATCAATAGGTTCTGACCCAATGATTCCCTGGCAACATTAGAGATTCCTGATAAAGCCCCAATATTATACATCATTAGAGCGAAATAATCCATTAGCCCACCACTCGAGAAAACTCTTACATACACCACTGGGACATTAATGTTTCGAGAAAGCTCGTTAGAGATTTCACCAGCTTTTCCATTAGCGAGACTTAAGGGACATAGAATAACCCTAATAAATCCGCTTTGTGCGATTTCTCGTATCTTCTCAAGCTCCGATGCATTAACAAATCTTCCAGGACCCTTAAGGAGGCTAGCAACAACATTCATACCAAATGCATACGCTATATAAGCAGCTCCTGGAACAGCTACTACAGCTCCGAATCCTCTAAGTGATTTTTTCATGGCGGTTTCAGATATTAAGTGTTTGAGTTTTTGGATTCTCTCTTTAAATTCCTGGAGATTGTTTTCGTAAATTTCGTGATTTGCTGGGTCAAAAGATATGAGCGCGTCAGCAATTGCATGAGCTATCGCTAATGCGTTATCAGGATATATCCAGTATCCATGGTAATTCTTCTCTATCCCTGGAATAGGTAATATCGCAGCATTATACAACGCGTAATCTTTGAAATCAATATAGGGTTTTCCTAGAGCATTTTCTAAGATCTGTTGCTCTAATGCAAAGAATTCTGAATTCGCCAAAACCAGTATATCCGCGTTTCTTATCTTTTCTATATCCGAGAAGGTCAGAGAATAGTCGTGAGGATCGGCACCTTCCGGTAAGATATAATCCACAGACACCATATCGCCGCCTATGAATTTCGCTATACTAGCGAAAGTCTCCATCGAAGCCACTATCCTTATCTTCCCTCCTTGCGAAGCTACGTCTGGATTAGTATGAAGAAATCCTATGAGCAAAACCGCTAGGATAAAGAGAGTTCTAGCACGTATCTGACTTCACCTCATCACATTCTTCTAGCGGAGGAATTAATTCTCCGTGCGGACAACACTTTGGCGCTCCAATAGCTGAAAAGATTCTCTCTGCAATTTTGGGAGAGAAAATAAGTTCTAACCTCGTAGCACATCTACACGCCTCTTCTAAGGGGATATTGAATAGTTTTACAAACATTGTTTCTAGAATCCTATGAGTTCGGATGAGCCTCTTAACTAATCGTCTCCCCTTAGGTGTAAGAGCAAAACCCTTTCTTGGAAAATGCCTTAGCATTTCCTTCCCCACTAACCGCATCATTACTTCATGCGCAGTTACTCTCGTTACCCCCAGAAACTTCGCCACTTGTTGAGCACCCACGAGGCTCCAACCCTCTTCTTCTAGCTTATATATGATTTTGAGGTAATGAGCCTCGATAGGGGTTAACATTTTCCTTACCTAGTATGGACTATCCTAACAATGTTAGGATATACCAACTATTTAAAAATATCTCATATTAACTTGTCCTAGAGAAGATTCTAGATGGCACTAAAAAATGCGAGACGGTTGAAGAATTCTTGAGACAAAGAGGATCAGTGTTCGGTCTTTTCTTCATCACGAGTGTTCCGAGAGAAGACCCGTCATCATCTGAAGGGAATTTAACTAGGAAAGTTGCGTTGAAAAAGTTTATCTATCTTTATTATATTAGGAATAATGGTGAAGTGTTTGGGATCAGTCACTGCCTTGATAGATACGATCTATGAAGGAATTCTTGAAGCAAAAGAAATTCTCAAAGGAATCGTGCATAGAACTCCTCTGGACAAATCTCGAACGTTTTCTGAAATGGCTGGAGGAGAGGTCTTTTTAAAGCTTGAAAATCTGCAAAAGACTGGATCGTTTAAGGTTAGAGGAGCGTTCTACAAGATATCAAAGCTTTCGACAGAGGAGAAGAGAAGAGGAGTAATTGCGGCGTCAGCTGGGAATCATGCTCAGGGCGTTGCATACGCTGCTAAAATGGCGGGAGTAAAGTGTAAAATTGTGATGCCTATTTTTGCCCCATTAGCGAAGATACTTGCCACAAAGTCTTATGGGGCCGAAGTTATTCTACATGGCGTGAATTTTGATGAGGCTTATGCGAAAGCTGTGGAAATAGCTAGAGAAGAAAACCTGACATTTATTCATGCTTTTGATGATCCATATATAATCGCTGGTCAGGGAACAATTGGTTTAGAGATTCTAGAGGATCTTCCAAGACCAGATATTGTAGTGGTACCAATCGGCGGTGGAGGGTTGATATCGGGGATCTCTATAGCATTACGGAAGAAATTAGGGAGGAGTGTCAAAATAATAGGCGTGCAATCAGAGGCTTATCCAGGAATGTTTGCACGAGTTAAAGGAGTAAGGGTTAAAGAAAAGCCGCTCCATACAATAGCCGATGGTATTGCCGTCAAAAAACCTGGAGAAATAACCAGTAAGATTGTGAGCGAATTAGTTAATGATATAGTTATTGTTAATGACGATGAAATAGCCCGTGCAATATTTCTCCTGCTAGAAAGAGCAAAAACCCTAGCAGAAGGGGCAGGAGCAACGGCACTAGCGGCTATAATATCTGGGAAAATAGATGCGAGAAATAAGAAGGTAGTAGCAGTGGTGAGTGGTGGCAATATAAGCATGAGTACACTCATGAAAATCATTGGACGCGAACAAATGAGGCTAAAGAGGCTTATTAAGTTGCGAGGGAAACTACCAGATTATCCTGGTTCCTTAAGAAATGTCCTATCTATTCTATCGGAAGCGTACATTAACATTGTAGATATCACATCTGAGAGATATGATCCCCGTATATTACCGTTTGAAGCAGAGGTAGAGCTGGTAGTGGAAGCTCCTAGCGAAGAACTTATTAAAAAATTGCTTAAAAAATTGAGAGAAAAGGGTTATGAATTTTCTATTGAGGAGGCTTAGAAGTTTCTAATTTCTTTATCCCCTCTAACAACCTCTCAACTATACTCATGAATTTTTTCGAGATTAATGCCTCCTCATTGGTAATAAATGGTTTTCCCTCATCCGTAAATTCAGCAATCCTTGGATCTAATGGAAGTTCTCCTAAAAACGGTACATTAAGTTCCTCGGCAGCTTTCTTTCCTCCTCCTCGTCCAAATATGTAAGAGACAGCACCACACTTAGGACATACAAAACCATGCATATTTTCGATGATTCCTAAAACGGGTACTCCCACGATCTGAGCCATTCTTACAGCCTTTCTAGCATCATGAACAGCAATCTTCTGTGGAGTAACAACTATCACAACACCAGTTAAATTAGGTATGTACTTCATCACGGTTAAAGCTTCATCACCAGTCCCTGGAGGGAGATCAATTATTAAAAAGTCCAACTCTCCCCACGCCACCTGAGCTATGAACTGTTGAATAGCTCTTGCAACTAGGGGACCCATCCATATGACTGGCTGATCCTCCTTCTCAAGCAAAAACTGAATAGACATTACTTTGATTCCGAGTGGGCCAGTGAAAGGCACAATAGCATTGTCTATAACCATTGGAAACTTTTCTTGAACACCAATGGCTATTGGAATATCTGGCCCATAGATATCAGCGTCTAAGAGACCGACCTTATACTTCTTTAAAGCTAGAGCATAGGCTAAATTCGTAGCTATGGTTGTTTTCCCTACTCCTCCTTTCCCCGACATTATAGCTATTTTGTATTTTATCTTTTTCATGCGTTCATTGATTAGCCTACTCAATTCAAGAATTTCAGATCCTTTGTCTTTTCTCACCTTTATTTCCATTCCAAGAAGACCTCCTAGCGAGTAGGTTTATATTCGCTAAAATTCCAAATCTAATTGTAATAGTTTATAGAGTTATCGCAAGAGCAAGGGAGGGAAAGGCTCATAGGTAGTGATCCAAATATTTAAATACATTCTATAGACTTAGAATTATTCTTCCTAATCAAAGTTATGTAAAAAAACCTGATATGGTACTTAGTAATGTACGTAATGGTGAACAAAAATGAGCAGAGTGAAAATAAAGATCCTTGGTGGGGCTCGTAAAGTCGGTGCATCAGCTATCCTAGTGGACACGGGGCAGAAAAAGATTCTCCTTGATTATGGTAGCACACCCTCGAAAAATCCCGAATTTCCGCTACCTGTTGATCCATTAGATATCTATGCTGTGATTTTAACGCATGCTCACATTGATCATAGCGGAGCATTACCACTGCTTTACAAGAAAGCTAGGGGACCAATGTTATTCGCAACGCCACTAACTATAGAGTACTCAGACCTACTAATAAGAGATATGATGAAGATAAACAATGGAAAATTACCCTTCACAATATATGATTTAGAGAAAATGCTCGAAGCAGCTATTCCAGTAAGATACAATGAACCAATAGAAATAGACGATGACATTATTGTTACGTTATTAAATGCAGGGCACGTTCCCGGTAGTGCATCAATACTGCTGGAAATCAATGGTAAGAAGATATGGTACACGGGCGATATAAATACGATAGAGACGCATCTTCTGGAAGGAGCGGACATAGTAACAGACGCTGATATAGTGATTATGGAGAGTACATATGCTAGTAGAGAACACCCAGAGAGGAGAAGCGAAGAAAAGAGATTCGTCAAAGCCGTAAGGAGAGTAGTAAAAGAAGGAGGAGTAGCATTGATCCCATCATTCTCCGTTGGTAGATCTCAGGAAGTAATGTGTATTCTAAGACATTATAGGTTTAAAGGCAAAGTAGCACTAGATGGTATGGCACAGACAGCTACCTCGATTCTCTTGTCATATCCAGAATACCTAAAGGATTACAAAGCATTGAAAGCGAGCGTTAGGAGAGTAAAATGGATGAGAACGAAGAGTGAAAGAAGAAAAATGCTAAAGAAGCCGTCAGCCGTAATATCTCCGGCAGGAATGCTGTCTGGTGGATGGGCTGAGTGGTATCTCCAAAAAGTGTACAAGAAAGAAGAAAACGCAATAATATTCGTATCTTACCAAGTACCAGGAACACCTGGTCACAAGCTCTTAAACGAGAAGAAGATAAGAATTGATGGAAAAGAAAAAGACGTAAAAGCTCAAGTAATGTACTTTGACCTATCAGCACACGCTGGTAGAAAAGAACTATTAGAAATCGTTTCAAAACTTAAAAATGCCGAAAAAATAATTGTTGTCCATGGTGAAGAGAACGACGCCGTTGCATTCGCTGACGAGCTACGTGATAACTATGGCTTTGACGCAGTAGCACCAGAACTTGGCGAGGTAATCCCCATAGATCTATGATGTATATAGGGATTTTTGTTGGAGAGTCTAATCAATGACCCAGCAAACCTCACAACTCTCTTATTTATGACGAATCCTGGTCTAGAGAGAACCCTAAAACTTGAAATAGATGAGAAAGTTTTATCCAATCCTCTAAACCTAGGATGCTTCGCATTAGTCAAGACTTCTTCTCTCGAAGACTTGGTTAGAATTGCTTTATCTTCGCGTATTGCTTCACGAGTACTCATTCCCGTGATTATAGAGGAGGTAGAGGATCCCCACGATATCTCTACCGTACTTGCTAAAGTTAGAGAACATAGAGATGTTTTCAGAGAATTTTTAGAGGAAATTATCGATAGAGAAAGAGATAGAATAGCTTTCAGAGGGCTTCGGCTTGCCTCACGAAACCCTCTGAGGGGTACAAAAACATATATGCATAACTTCAGTAGCGTTGATTTGGCTCGTGAATCAGCGCGAATATTATTAGATCCAAGCATTAAAGTAGACTTAAAAAAGCCAACAATAGAGATCCTCGTTGCAATAATAGGAGATATTCTTATCTTAGCTTGGGACTTATTCGGTGACCTTAATAAAAAACGGGCTTGGAGAAAGAATATTCATTCAGCGGCTCTTAGACCGACTGCGGCCTCAGCAGCTTTTTATATGGCATATTCTAGAAAAATGGGAGCAGTGATATATGATCCTATGTGTGGATACGGTACAATACCACTGGAAATCTTGAGTATCCTAGAACAATTCCCCATAGGAATCGACCTTGGACGAGAGAAAGTAAAAGACTTTGTAAGAAGGATTCTCGGTGATTTTGGAGAAGAAACAAGGATCCTAGCGAAACGCTCTAAGAAATTTCATGATAAGTACGAAATTTTGGGGAGCGATATATCACAGAAGAATATTGCGTTAGCAGTGGATAATTTACAAACATATAGAAGTTTTTTAAAGAGGGAATGGGGGATCGAGCCGAGAAGATTTGTAAAATTCTTCTCAGCTGATATCCTTTTCTCAGATCCTCCTCATGCTGATATGATAATTACAAATCCACCTTTTGGAATCCGTTCAGCAAGACCTGGAGCTATTAAAAAGCTTTACAAAGCATTATCAGAGTATTCCTACAAGTCTGGAGCAGAAATATTCGTCTGCTTCACGCCACACGATGAGGTAATGATTAGCGTCAGTAGGGAGCATTGGGAAGTAAAAAGCGTATCAAACATTCTTCTAGGAGATCTTAAGGTAAAACTAATTATAATGGAGAGAAAGTGATAGAAAGAATTCTTAAAGCCTTAGTATCTCCCAAAATAAAGATATAGTGTAATCACCTATCTTGATTTCTTCTTAATAAATACACTATGTGGCGGGATTCTGGTAAGATGAGTTTTTTCAAAGCCAGTTTAACGGCGTTTGGAGAACCTGGGAGGCAAAAAATCATTGCACTCCTGTAGGATCCAGCGAGTGTTCGAGATAACATTGCGGCAGATCCTACTTCCTTGAAGGATAAGAATCTAAATATTTCACCGAATCCATTCAGTTTCTTTTCAAGAAGAGGTTCTAATGCCTCTACAGTTACATCATCTTTTGTGATTCCGGTACCCCCTATAAAGATAATGATGTCAGCACCGGATTGCAAAGCCTTCTCTAAGCAGCTCCTTACAGGTTCTATGCCATCTGGAATCAAGTCGCGATAAATCACTTTAAAACCAGCCTTCTTTATGATATCTTCGGCTAGATCACCACTTATATCCTCAATCTTCTCTCCTTTTTTCTTCGCAATAGCTCTAGACGTACTCACCGTGATTATTGCAAAGGATACTGTTTGAGGTAGTTTCTCATGAACATGGGGGTGTGAGTAATGCATTATTTCTAAGCCTCCCCTGAAAGTTCCTCGCTCTTTAGAATGGTTTCCAGAATTTCTATGGCTCTTTGAACATCGCTTAGTCTTATATTCTCGTTCGGTGCGTGATGCTTAGATCCCCAATAACTTACGCCAATTCCAGAAACTACGGGAAGACCTAGGTATTTAGTAAATACATGCATTGGACCACTAGCAGGGGACCAAGGAGCAACTTTTATACGCTCGCCTTTTCTCTTTAGTATATTCAAGATTCGCTGAACAAATGGGTGCTTAAAATCTGTATAAGCGGGATCTGTCATTGAGTGAATCCGGCACTCTATACCCCATTTCCTTGCGTATTCGCATAATTCTTCAGCGATTTCTTTTGGATTCTGGTGAGGAACGAGCCTGAAATCTATTTTTGCTAACGCTTTTGCTGGGAGAACAGTTTTTGATCCTGGACCAGTATAGCCGGCTAGTATACCATCTATGTTAAAGGTTGGGTTTCCAAAATATGCTAAGAGAGCCTCTCTGCCTTCTAAGTTGTTCACGAATTGTTTAATTCCAAACTCCTCTTTTAGAGACTTTGGGTCAAACGCTATTTCGTATTCAGTTTTCTCGAGAGCCTCAATAATATTTTCAACGTCCACTATTCCTTTCCAAAAGCTCTTTATTTGTCTCAGATTGTTTCTTTTGAGATCGATTAGGAAGTTTATGAGATTCCAGACGGCGCTGGGTAACAGGACAGCCAATGAGGAATGAGCATCTCTTCTTAATCTCTTGGCCTCAAACTCGACATAAAGAATACCTTTCAAACCCAAAACAATAGAGATAGAGCTGTCACGGTTAAAGCCTCCGAACTCCCAGATTACTCCCACAACATCATTAAAGAAAACTCTTCTCTGCTGCAGCATCTCCAATAAATGAGGAGAGCCAGCCTCTTCCTCTCCCTCAATAACGAACTTCACACCAATTGGTAACTCGCCAAGTTCGTCAATAACTTTCTTAACTGCTACTATTCGAGAAGCTATGTTCCCCTTATTATCCCCGACGCCTCTTCCATAGAGGTACCCCCCTCTTTCAACGAGTTTGAATGGATCACTATCCCACTCCTCTAATGGATCTACTGGTTGAACATCGTAGTGATTGTAGAACATTAGGTATTTAGGGCTAGAACCCTTGATACTAGCAAGCACAACCGGGTTTCCCTCTGGATGTTTAAGAATTTCCACATGGAAGCCAATCTCTTCCAATATCTCTTTAAGATAATACGCTGTATTCTCGCACCCCTCCTTATTAATTGCTAAGCTTTTATATCGTATCATCTCGGACAGAATATTCACAAACATTTTTAAATAATCCATGGCCCCACACCAAGCAGGATATCTTATGAAAGCAATGTAATTCGCAAATAAGAGTTTTCTCTAACAATTTCTCCGAACATTAACTATCGGTAATAGAAAAAGTTACTAATAAAGTACAAAAAGTATGTTAATAGTATTCTACTGACGCTTTCACATAATTGTGGGGTGAACCAAAGATATGGTTGGTGTACGGGAGCTTAGAAAAATAGTTAAAGAGGGAACACCGCCGTATCGATTAACCTATGAGCAGGGGGGAGAAAGTGGGGAAGAGGAGCTAAATAGTGCTAAGGATGTGATGGATAGGCTGAGAGAACTATTTGGAGGATCTTTAAGAGGTGTAAAAATAGAAATCATCGAGAGGAATTCTACGACAGAAATCCTCGTATACAAAGTGAGGGGACCACGAGCGCATCTTGTTTTCAAGAGACATAAACAACTTTCAATAATGAGCTTCTTCCAGTGATTAAGAATGATAAAATTGATAATCTTTGATCTCGACGGAACTTTGGTGAAAACAAACTTTAAGAATCTACGAGCAGCTAGGGAGGAAGCCAGTAAATATCTAGAAGAGAAGTACGGTGTAAAGGTATCTCCGTCCCCACCCTTTTTCTTAAAGATTTACTACATTTCTAAGGAAATAGCTGAGAAACATGGTGTAGATCCGAGAAAGATAAGAGAAAAGGTTTTTCGGATAATAGAGAGGATTGAGCTAGAAGCATTACCCTATGTTGAGGAAAAAACACGCCTCAGAGATCTCTTTACTTCACTAAAGAAAATGGGTTTTAAAGTGGCTATCTTAACTTCTAACAGTAAAAAATATGCCAGAAAGGTACTTGAGAGATTCGGTATAGCTGATCTAGTGGATAAACTAGTCACTAGAGATGATATTGAGAGACCTAAACCCTTCCCAGACGGTATCCTTAAGATATGTAAGGAGCTTGAAGTGGATACTTCTCAAACGGTTATGATAGGTGATCACCCAGTTGATTTGGAAGCAGCGAAGAGAGCAGATGTGAAAGCCATTATAGTTAGCGAAGGAGATTCCACTAAATTAATGAGTAAAGAAGCAGCTGCTATTATTCATGATATCTCGTTTGATGAAATAATGCGTGTGATCAAGAAAATAGATTGTTGAGATATGTTTTCGGCAGAAAAAATCATTACTGCTCAAGCCTTCCACCAGCCCCTTCCACTATATAATTACAAGCAATTCTAACGGCTTTTCGAACAATATAGCTCTCCACGGTATCTGGAGCATAGCCTACCACAAGGATATTCTCAGTAGTCTCGGTTACCCTGGTATTATCGGAGTCTCTAAATATTACTGCAGCAACAATGGCTCCCTTAGCATCCTCCATCAATGGGAAATTTTTCGGAAATACAAATTCCTCAGGACCTATAGCGATCATTTTTTCTCCTCCTTTCGCGGCTCTTATTCTTAATGGCAAAGAAATCTTGTTAAGATCGAAAACACTTAGAGTAATCAAAGTTTCTACAGAAGCAGCATTCATAGCATCCACGACATTGTTTATTCTAGGTAATCTTCCTCTCCGGAGTATTCTTCTAATCAACGCTTCAGCGGATGGTCTAGTTTTTGTAGGATCCACGCCTAATGACCAGAAAAACGATCTATACGCCCTAATAATGGGGTTAAAAGAGAGTTTATCAAGGTTCCAAGTCCGTTTTATCTTCTCTTCAGCCCTTGGAACTGCGGGAGGCTCCGTTCGCAGAACCTTAACGCCCCTAATAATGGCCCAAGAGACATTTAACCCAGGATACTCAACTTGTATAATCATTATGATTCACCTAATCTCATTAAGTATGTTGAAAAACTCAGTTACTAGGGGATTACCAGTATCCTTCCTTACTATAAAATCGAAGCTCTCCTCTGCGAATGGAGCCGTATTGACGTTATACATTTCAGCTATCTCTGTAGGAGCAATGCAGTAATCAGCTTTCCCAGTCTCAACAGCGATTATTGCTGATGAAACAGTTCTGTACTCATCGTAGTACCCTGGAACTTTCTCGATAAGTTCATTAAAAGTGGTGTTCTTTTGATTAGCTAGTTTCATAAGTTCTAGATCCAATAACACACGATAATTACTTCCTTTCTCGCGATTTGCTAGTCTAAGACCTTTTTCCACAGCAGTCTCAACATTGTTAATAGCTTCTTTATCGCTAGCAGTCACAATACTTATCTCGCGAGTAAATCCTTTTACTAGAGAGAGCTCATCTTTCCTGACTAGATGCTCATTATACCTATTGCTAGAAGGGTCAAAGATATTAACGCAAGCAATATCTGCCTCGCCTCGTAGTACTGCATCCACGGCTAATAAAGGATTCGTCTTAACATATTTTATTCTTACACCAGGATTCTCATTGATCAATAAACTAATAGCTTTCTCTACTCTAGTAGATCTCGGCCCCATAATCACTAGATCGGGAATTTGAGTCTTTTCATCAAATATCTTTACCTTAATGATCGAGTTTTCCTGTAAATACGATTCATTCTCTGGAATCTCGAAAAATCCCTCAGCATTCGCTAATGTTGTTATCGCTCCTGAGATCGTGGGAAGTGGGTAAGCAATTGTCTCGCCATGAACCTTGTGAATGGAAACCGTTTTGTAGACCCTCCGACCAGCCTCACCTAGGGCTCTACGAGTAATCCTCGCTGATAATTCTTTTCTAGTAAATTCTTTTAGACCAGCCATTCTCCTAAGTATGGGCTCTACAAATGTCCTAAATGCTGTTAAGGATGAAGTAGGGAAACCGGGTAGGCCAAAGAATGGTTTGTTATTAACAACAGCTAGTATAACTGGTTTGCCGGGTTTGCTCTTAACACCATGCACTAACACTCCTGGCTCTCCAAACTCATTGATAATTCTATACAACATATCAGAGTAACCAGCAGAAGAGCTTCCCGATGAAATAACTAAGTCAGAAGTTTCTAGGGCTTTCTTGATTTTTTCCCTAATATCATCTGGATCATCTTTGGCAATTCCAATGATTACAGGATCACCACCATTCTCCATCACACTAGTAGCTAGCGTATAAGTATTAACATCGTATATTCTCCCTGGAGATAAACTAGTGCCTGGGAGCTGTAATTCATCCCCAATACTTATTATCCCCACCCTAGGTTTCCTATAAACTCGAATTCTTGAATAGCCAAGAGCAGCTAATACCCCTATATCCCGGGGGGTCAGGAGGTATCCTTTACGCAATAGTACCTCTCCCCGGCCAATATCGGAGCCTGCGTACTGAATATTAGCCCCAGGAGAAACTCTTCTGTAGATAAGAACAAACTCTCCTTCCTCCTCGGTGTACTCGATGGGGACTACAGCATTAGCTCCTGGAGGAATCTCGGCTCCGGTATCCACCTCTGACGCTAATCCTCTCTCAACACGTTTCGACGGTTTGAACCCTGTACGAACTCTTTCAATAACACGAAGTTTGACTGGGTTAGTTTCAGAGGCTGCGAAAACGTCCTCCGCTCTTACAGCATAACCATCAACAATAGTTCTATCGAATGCTGGAACATCTATTTGAGCAATAACGTCCTCCGCCAACACTCGGTTTAGAGAATTAAGTAGCTCGACTTCTTCTACTCCAACAGGACGGGGAGTAAAGAATTTTAGAAAAATTTCCTTAGCCTCTTCCACAGAGACCAATTTTCTAAAGATCTTCCTCATCCCAAACACCTATCCTATCCCTAAGAAGAACAACCTCTACACTATCTCCAACCTCATAACCTTCCACATCTTCTGGAACTATAACAAGACCATCGGCCTTAACGATGCTTGATAGTACACCAGCACCAGTAATCCTAATAGGATGCACAAAGTATTCATTATCTTGACGAACAACTCTCACTCTAGCGATATGTTTTATACCTGGACGAGATGGGAGCCTTTTAGTAAGAGTACCCCTGATGATCCGGGGAACGTACACGCCTCTAATACCTGAGAGTTTGTCTAAAACGGGTTTAACAAAGAAAAGGAATCCTAGAAAAGCCGCAACTGGTGGACCTGGAAGAGAAATTATTGGAAAGTCATTTATGAATGATAAAACAACCGGTTTACCCGGTCTCATGCTTACTCCTCTAACAACGATTCTTGCACCCTCTATACTCCTAACAGCCTCAGGAACAAAATCACGCTCCCCAATACTTGTACCGCCCAGCGTTACTAATAGATCAGCTCTTTCCTTAGCCTCCAGAATCTTCCTCTTTATAGCTTCCGGATCATCTCTAACAATGCCTAAATCTATTACCTCGCAGAAATTCTCTCTCAACAGATTATGAATCATTGTCCTACTACTATCTATAACCTTACCATACCTAGTTAACTCCTCTTCTTGAGCCTCATCTACTAACTCATTCCCACAAGAGAAAATAGCAACTCGAGGCCAGCGATATACTTTGACTCGCGAAACCAATGCACTCTTTAGAATAGAAACATCGTATGAGGAGATTCTTAATCCCTTTCTCAAAATGACATCTCCACGCTTAATATCCTCCCCACGCTTAGATACGTTTTCATAAGGAGCTACACTCCTAAGAACGAGAGCCGTATCTCCACTTCTTTCTACATACTCTTTCGGCACAACAGCATTAGTCCCTTCAGGCATTTTTGCTCCAGTATCGATTTGGATAGTTTCACCGGGACCAACGCTATCAGTGAATGGAGAACCAATAATAGACTGACCAATAATTCTTAATGGAATAGGGTTACTTTCAGAGGCACTGAAAACATCCTCTGCTCTTACAGCATAACCATCCATTGCAGCTCTATCGAAAGGTGGGACATCCACAGGGGATAAAACATCTTCTGCCAAGACATGATTAATAGAATCGAAAATACTAACTTCTAGAACATCGAGAAATGGAGTACGCAGCTCTGAAAGAAATAGCTCCAGTGCCTTATCACAGCTAAGAACACCATGATAAGTACTCTCTGACAAAGTTACTCACCAGGCCTAGGTAAACAATTTTTCTAGAAAGAGTTCTGTACGAAATAAAAGTATATTTTCAGAACATTTTTAGACAAAGAATATTCGATACTTACCAATGACATCCTTGGCGATTTGCGTGTCTGTGTCAAAAACTATTCCTTCATCAAGCACACCAACTTTCTCTTCAAACTCGTTCACTATCGTCCTAAGCAACTCACGCAAGGCAGTATTTGAACCATTAGAGTAAACACACCCCACAGAAAAACGACCAAAATACACAGTTATTATCTTCTCAACAAATTCATAGACACGGAATAAATTCTCAGCCTCCCGCTCCTCTATACCCCGAGTCAAACCGATGATAGAAGCCATCAGAGAAGAAACCATAGGAAGCGTTCTTTTCCCATGATCAGTAAAGCCCTCACGATAAACAGTAACACCACCATACGTCATTATAATAATTCCATGAACAATTATTGGAAGAAGCAATATGTGAGAAACCCTAGAAATGACAAGAAACGCTAATAATAGACTGATAGAGGAGGTAAGAATCTCTTGCGTAAATGGTATCATTGTTTTTTGTATGAAATTAATCGAGGCTAAAACAAAGATTATAAGAATACCAATAAAGACAATGACTATACAAGAAAGGACTAGAAGAACTGTTCGAGTCTTTTTCTTCGTTAATAATGTTAAACGAATAGCTTTCAACAATTCATAAATAAGTAACAAAAGGATTATAGAAGCTGAAGAAAGAGCGAGATTAGAGAGGACTCCTTCTCGTATCCATATTGCTCCTATTCTGTATACTTTTACTGGCTCAATAAGTAGGCTAACACCCTTAATCAGTATAGCTAGTATTACAATTCCATATAAAACTCGTGATGGACTAGGGGATAGAATTATGTCGAAGAAAAGAATAAGGAGAAAAGTTGTTATATTCAAAGTCATTATTGCTAGTATGAAAAAAATCTTAGCAGAAATTTCAGAAGGAGCGAAACTTCCCATTAATTCTAAAAGAGGATAGAGAATAGAACCGAAGATAACACCGAATATAAGGATTTTAATAATAGTCTGAGACCTAATACTCTCAGGTAATTTATATCTTAATAATCCTATAATAAAGATACCAATACCTAGTGAAGTAATTGATGTACCGAGAAATATTGGTAAGTAATTAATTTTTATCATCATTTTTCTTCCTCAGCAGTTATTTATCCTTTAATAATATTACTCTAGGATGTTCTGCTTGCAGACCCCATTTTCTTCTTACAACTTCTCTAAGATCGTTAATAACTTCATTGTCATGAATAATTTCAATATTGAGTATTCCTATTTTCATATCATCTATTAAATAACCGATGTCGGGATCCTCTTGCAGTTTAGAAAAGAATTCTTCTTCATTTATGGGTTTTTCTACAAATATGCGCATGTAAACGTTTTTCTCTTTTTCCTCTATAAGAATAAGACAATCACTAGCGAAGCTCTTTCCTATGAAATTCACTAAAGCAAATGAATTTATGGAGATGCCTTTTACTCGGAAAAATGCTGCACTAAGCCCCCTTATCTCTCCTAATGTTTTTAATGCCAAGTGAACTTTTCGGGAGGATTTTCCTAGAACTTGGAAGCTTGGGACACCTAGAGGAGTTTCTTCATTAACTATTCTTACTACATCTCTCAGGTTATAATTAGGTACCGTATATTCAGCGAGAGTAGTAGCTATCAATTCCCCTTCTTCTCCTCTTTTCGCGTCAAATATGTTTACTAATGATCCATCTGTCTTCTTTATTAAGCCTATGAATGTCTCAGGGACATAAGCATTAGCCTTAGTTACTCGCGGGGGGATCTCCATACCCCCTAAGCTTATCTCAGAGGTTCCATAAATATCAACCAAGTATGCTAGTAAGTCCAGTTCCAAGGTTTTCTCATGCAATAAGAGGCGTATATAGTCAGTTACAACATCTCCTCCCACGAAGAAGAATGAAGGAGAGGTAAATAGACCCCTTTCTAGGTTCTCTATAAATGGAATAGCGACTGGTAGTGTTAGTAGAGCTGAGTCAAGAGGTGATCTTTTAGCTATTTCCTTCTTTTTCTTAAGGAATTCCTCGTAGGTCATTAAGTAGCATTTCTTACAAAATACTTTATCAAATAGTTTCCCGAATTCCCATACTATTAATCCTGGATACCCAATTACAACACCTTTTTTCATTTGGGTCTCTCCCTTTAGCCATAATATATACCTACCTATCGCTTTGAGAAACATCATTACGTCGCGTTTTGTAAATTTGACAGTCTTTTTCTCAATAGTTCCCGTACTCTGGTAAGATACAAACGCCGGAAAGTCTGATGGTGCTTCAACATAGTGTTCCTGCACGGGAATGCTAGTAAGATCATCGTATGTGATTTCTTTTAGCCATGGAAAATGTCTTAATGTCCACTTAGATTTCTTTATTTCTTCAAATCTCTCAGCTTGCCAGTTTCTCCAATCATTCTTTTTCCAATCAACAGTTTCTTCGTACCATTTTTTATAAGTTCTCACTATAAAGGGTGTGATAAAAATCTTAAAGAGCGTTGTTGATAGAGGCATTTTTCTTACCACTCATATTATATCGAAATGGTAATGATGTTCATAGCTGTCTCTAAGCATATTTTTTCAATAGAGTCTTTAAATGTGATTTTATTCTTAATCGCCAAGGATAATAGATGATACGGTGAATTACGTAATACGGAGCTTATGGAAAATTTCAATTTTTTCATAAACATTGTACAGAAATATACTTCATGCTTTTTCAAACATTATGATATATCCCAATTATGAGAAATGATTCTCCTGGGGATAAGGAATGTCTTCCAGTATCGATTTTAGCATCGAATTAGAAATGAGTTTTCTTACAAATGCTTTATCGAGACTGAGTAGAGAGGTCACTATATGCTATGTTAGGAGGGGGGATCCCTATTATTATGAAAGAGTAGAAGAGCTTTTGCACTCATTGAAAAAAATGTCAAGCGATAGAGTGGTTGTTAAGAATGAAATACCAGAGGCTATTAAATCACTAGCCAACAGGTTCCAGAGTTCTCCGATATTATCTATTGAAACAGGCTATGGGAATAGGTTACGCTTCGTCGGCTGGATGATTGGGAAACTAGAAAAACTGGTTATTGAGGCTGTATGTATAAGTGGAGAGAGCCTAGTCCCCTACAAACTTAGTGAATCGCAGCGGGAGATGTTAAAAGGATTCGGAGGAGAGATTGATCTCTATGTTCTTCCTGGGCATGCGTGTTATAGACTTGGTAGAATGCTTATTCACTTAGCCTATGAAGTATTCTCACTGAATATTAATATAATAGATGCTTTAGAGGCTGGCAAGGAGCTTGAAAAGTTTGAATATGATGGGTTCCCTGTAGTTATTCTGAATAACTCCAAAGTTGTGCTAAATGAGGTGCCGGATTCTATAGAGGAGTTAATAGAATCACTCGCGAAACAGTGATTAATTATTGTTCTAGGAAACAGAAACATTAGCAATATTTTTTATTTATCCAAAAAGTATGCTTTTAAAAAAAGGCATTATCTGGATGGAGAGCTAGGACAGAGTAGATCGGAAATGATACGATCAGCACTAGTGATAACACAAGGGGGAATGCTGATCGCTAAGTGGAAAAAAGCAGAGGAAAAAGAGGCCCCATCTCCTCTAATTTCTGCTGCATCCCTACTCTCTACCACCTTTGGTTTAGGAGGAATTCGTAGAATAGAGGACCCAACGTCCTCAATCATTGTAATGAGAAGTTTTTTCACTCCAGATCTTCTTCTTATCGGCATTGTTGGTAAGGAATTTCAGGATGCCGTTATTCCCCAACTTAAAAAAGTTCTTTACAGGATCGAGAAAGTGGTAGCGGGAAAGATCGACTTGGTAACAAAGGTTCTATCGGAGCGGATCCATAGGATCTTGGATGAATCACTAAAAGAGAGGATCGAAGAAATTACTGAGGAAGAATACTACGCGTTATTAAAAGATATACTGAGCAATCTACCTAAGGATTTACTGAAACGCGCTAAAAATGAGTTAAAACAATTCGAGGAGAAAGTACATTCTAGCATAAAAAGTAGACCTAGACAGAAGAAAGTAAAAAATATTAAGATGGTTTTTGATGAAGTCCGAGAAGCGCTTAAGACAGGAGATTTGAAGAAGGCATGGCAAAACATTGGAGCACTAGAAGCTTCCGATAATCCATTGCTGAAACTATTAGCTACGAAGGTAGAGCTGCTCATTCTGTTATCAACTGCTAATTATAAAACGTTAAGTTTTGAGGAACTAAAAAATAAAATCATAGATATTTCTAATTCCCTTGATCAGAGATACCAAGTATTGCCGAAATATATTCTCGAGGAAATAGGGGCTTACATAGCATCATCTCCAGAAGGATTCGAGAAATTTCTAGAAGGTAATGGAGAAGATATCGCTGCTTTGGTTTTTGGAGAAGATTTTAAGAAAGAGAGAGACATCATTCTCATTCTTCTCGCTCCAACAAATTATTATTCCATGGTTCCTCTCTTCAGAACAAGGATTGGTAAAGTAATAACACTTAAGCTTAAGGAGGGAGGCTACCTCTTCTTCTATAACTGGTTAAAAGCGACAAGGGTCATGCATGATATTCGATATAGGCTATATCTATATAAGAAGTGGAACGAGATCGGAGATTATTATATTTTTAATAGGAAGGAAATAATAGAGAGTATTCTAGCATATGAGAAAAACGCTGAGAAGAAGCTAAGAATCTTTAAACTATCGAATGAGGAATATATTAGGCAGTTAATGTTTTCATTATCCTCCTTATCGATCATTATGGGATTGATTTTCGAATCTGGAGGTCTCCCTTTTGATGATCTTAGAACCATAGTCCTAGATATCTACGAGAACATCATCAAGAGGTATATGAAAGATTTGTTGTTAAAAGGGGTCTTTATTGGTCATGAAGTTCTTTACAACATTGCTCAGGGAGTTATTCACATATTATCATTCCTCATTAGTTTCCTCGGGGAGATCGTGAATAGAGATGAGATCCTTCAAATATCAAGCATGTTAGTTAGCGAGTTTGAGAAAGTATTGTTCACTAATTGGTTTAAAGGAGCATTACCTCCGAGGGAATTCATAGGCCAATTAGTTACGATTCTGCATGAGTACGGCATCATAACTGAACAGTTTAAAATGATTACGAGTGAATTCTTATGGGTTCCTTTACTAATTATAGAGAAAATATCTCTCGAAGATTTTCGTCTTATCTTTAAGGAATTAGATTCTATGAGGAGAATAAGGTTTGAGCATAACCTATTAGCAACTCTATGGCGATTAGTAGGCTTTATTCCTGACGAATCAGTGAAACTAAGCATACTAAAAAGGATCTATAATATGTATCGTAGACTGGTTAAACAAGCCTTTAACAAAGGAATGACGTCTCTGGAATTTCTGTATTTCTGCGTAAGGCTTATCAAAAAACTCCTAGAATACTGCGATGAACAAGAAATTTTGAATTTCTTAGACGATCTAGAAGAGATAGATTACGTCATAGCAAGCGATCCAGAGTACTTAACTAGACTATATTACTCAGCAATACTTGTGGGATCCTTAATAACGGAGTTTATTAGAAAATACCCACATCTTAAAGATAGAATTCTCCTCATTCAACATTTCAAGCATAAACTCCGATTAACCACTGAAATTCTCGAAAAGAGAGGCTTTAGAAAGGAAGCCAGAAAAGTATTGGAGCTACTCGCATCTATTCAGTAATTATTCTCCTAAGAGTATTGATGAAATCGGGTTCCCTTAATTTATTTTCTTGAATAATCTTAGCGATTTTCTCAATAATCGCTTCGGCCTGATGAATTCTGGAGCGATCATTTATCTCCCCTATAACCAAGAATTGTTCTCCTGGCCTAACTATTTCACGAAGAATAAGATTTTCTCCTGATATTGTCTCTATGTAACGGGCATACTTGGCTGTTATCAATAATTCTGAAGACAAGGGAGGCGTTCGGAGCAATTTCCAGCCTAAGGACGTCATTCCAATTACGTATCCTGGCCAAGCTCCAAAATCTTTGGTAACGGAGATTATTATTATGGACTTTAGACCATTTCTCCGCAAAGCACCAATTATATCAGAGAATTCTTCTATCTTCTTCTTTCTTATGAAAGATTTCACGGCTCTCTGGAGATAATCTGGCAAATACTTGCTTGCTAACTCATCTAACGTTCCGGGGCTGTTTGTCCTGAAATACTCAAGTATCGTTGTTAATTGGTCAATTGTAAACTCTCCAAATCTAATTTTTTTCAACTGACTACTGGAGATCTTCAATAGGTTTCGTACCGCACTTTCTGATAAGCTATTGAATAAATGATCTGCAAGAGCACTGCAAAAATCGGTTTCTTCACACCATCTAAGTATCTCTTTAGCAAGAGAATTTATATCTGATGACACACTATGAATAATCATAGTCTTTGGTTGCTCCGGGACAAGCATTTCCTCTAAAGCAATTCTCTCTTCTTCTGTAACTACTTCAACAGTCTTCTCTGGAGGTGCGGGAATTTTTGGATGCTCAAGGGCTCTTCTTCCAGCCCCTCTCCGGATTAGTAAGATAAGCAATAATAAGAAAGTCGCAAATATACCTATGCCTATGAAAAAGATCAGTATCCAAGGATCAGTAATTGTTACCAATACTCTCCCCTGAAGAGCCGATATATACCCCAGTTCTGTAGTATAGTAAGCAAATAGATAGCCTTTTCACAAGTTTTAAGATTGGTACCTAAGTCACAAAAATGTTACTCACTTTTTAAAGATTGATGTTAAATATATCAGCAAAAAGATTCGTATTCAAGAATTATGTAAATGAAAAGTTCTTTAGGGAGATCACCCAATGTCTTCGAGAGATGATTTCTTTCTTTCGAGTTCTTCCACAGTTCGCTTCACTATAAGTTTTCCAAGTTCCTGGAACGCCTTATCTATGTTAATGTTTAGTAAAGCGGATGTCTCTATATACGGAACTTCGAATCCGAAAAGATTGGAGAGCTCCTTAGCAAGTTCTCTGCCTTCTTTAGGCGTTATGCAACCCGGAATATTTTCTCGCAGATCAATTTTATTACCAACTAACACCAGTGGATATTTTCCTCCAGCGTGTCTTATAAATTCTTTCGCCCACTCTATAGCGTTTTGATAGGAATCTCTATTCGCTATATCGAATACTAAGATAGCACCTCTAGCACCCAGATAGAATGCGGGTCTTACATGCTTCCAGTGGGGCTGACCTGCTAAATCCCATATATGCCAAATAAATCTTACCTCTCCATACTCTGGGAACTCAACCTTAGTCTCTTTCTTGTAGAAATCAACCCCAACGGTCATGATGTACTCGTGAGTAAATTCTTTTCCGAGAAATCTTTGAGCAATAGAAGTCTTGCCTACAGCACCGTCCCCGATTAAAACAATTTTTACCTGTACTTCTCTAACAGGCATATATCTCATCTCTTCTCTTCTAAATATTTCCATCACATAATTATAACTTATAAAAGCCCTTTCCATGTGTGTAAAGAGGATTTCTTAAAAAATCACCCCTTATCAACTCTCGTTTCTAGAAATTTAAAGATATATGTTAAATCTGTATCTTAGACAGAATACATAGCTTTTAACTTCAAAATAATAACCCATCCGGAATGTATGATGATGATTATCAGTTAAATCGTATTTGCATTGAATCTTTTGTTTTTCCTTGGAAAATGTGGGAATAAAATTTATATATTCTTTGGTTGTTAAAGGTATTCGATTTTCTCCCCTCCCCGAATTGGTGGGACAAATTGTTGATTTTACGCGAATTCTTTGCTACGAGAGAGGAATGGGCACGTGTTAAGTACTATCCTTATGAGGGCTATGATCTCCTCTTGGGAAGAGATGGGTATTTATACTTTCTTGAAGCGAATGCTGTGCCAGCGGGAATATATGTTGTCTCAGTCATTGCTAGAATACAAGGACGATTCCTACCACCCTATGAAAAGAACTTAGTAAAAGATGTTGCTAAGCTGGTTGATAGATTCGTGGAGATGTGTCTTCTCCACTATTACTATGAGAGGAATGAATGGCCACGAACGGCTATGGTAACGGTTCCTCCCCATAGGGAGAGTTTTCTTAATCCAGAGAGGATAGCCATTAGCTATGCATTAAAGAGGAGAGGTATTAAGAGCTGGATTGTTGGTAAGTCAAAAATCTTGGCCAGGAATAGCTATGCTGGGTTTATTGACCCTGAAACGGGTAATGAAGTATATCCAGATCTTATTATTAGGCGAAGTTTTGACTTCCCTAAGGGATTAAAACAGGTTGTTGTAAATCCATCCGAAGTCGGCTATATCACTGGTAGCAAAATCCGTACATATAATGTTGTCACAAAACTCTTGAATTCTAATCAGGAGTTGGTTAAGTACTTAAGAATACCATTGACATGGTATTCAAGATCGGGAAACAAAATACTGAGGTACGTAGAGGAATTATTGGAAATGGGTAAGAAAGCTATAATCAAGCCAGCTAGTGGTTCTGGAGGTAAGGGTATCATAGTGATTAATTCAAGAGAGGAACTCGAGGCGAAAAAAGGAGAGATAGAAAAGGAGATACAGAATGGAAAATACCTACTTGTACAAGAGCTAGTACCCATAATGCCGGTCTTACTGTCGAATAATCTCCACTATGCTTTTGATATAAGGGTGTATGGTTTCATGGGGCGTCTCGTAAGCGTGCACCTTCGCCGTGCACCAGCTCCTATCAATAATGGTTGCCTCAGATACGAAAATGTGGTAAGTAATGTATCCGCTGGGGGCTCACCTATCCTAGCACTAATTGATCCCACGAGTAAAGAGAGTATCAGAGTCGTAAAGAGTCGAGGTGGAGTTCTAAGGATCGCTGATAAGACTTTTCAACTTGATGATCATGTAGTAGTAATCGGAGGATCGCTTCTGAAGAAACTAGAAGTAATAGTTCTTGAACTTTCTAAAGCCATTAGTGAGGCGGTATAAATCATTACGCAGTAATATAGAATATTAGGGGGGTGTATGTGAATTTTAGAGAGAGGCTAAAATACCTTAACATAGTACGGCTATACTCTAACATAAATAGATTAGAGGAAAGTTTAAGAAGAGATAAAATAGATAAAGCTCTTGTAGAAAGAACAGTTCAGAGGATTAAGAACTTTGATTTTCTTGAAAGAGATGTTTCTTATACGCTACTATGGGTTTTTCCGTTACAGATTTTCCTTGGTAAGTTTGGAAAAAAGATAGGTAGAAGCGTAAATTTCGTTAGGATTCTAAGGGATGCTTTAGAGAAAACTATTGTGGAGAATACTAGGTCTTTATGGAGCTCTGCTAAGAAGGAATTGTTTGAAGTAGCTAAGCATTTTGATCTTCCTCTCCCCGTGGAAGATCTGACAAGAGGAGTCGAGTTTATAGGAGGGAACAAACCAGTTCTTTTGACCGCGCCCCATTCTCAAGCACCAATGCGAGATGAGGGAGTGGAAGAGCTTGTAAGAAGAGTAGCTAAAGCTACGGGGGCTTATGCGTTAATATCGAGGGTATCAAGAACATTTATAGATTATAACCGTAAAATAGCTAGGTTAACGCCTTTTAGGAGAATTATAGAAAAATTATCGTTGGAGGAAAATAAGATAAGACTTATTCTAGATATCCACAGTGCTCCGCGAAGTAATGGGGAATATGATGTAGAAATTGGTGTTTTTGGTGGTTTATCTTCTTCCAGAACACTTGTAGTTGAACTTTTTGATAAGTTAGCTAGTCATGGTTTGAGACCTATTCTGGAGCGCAAGTACATTGGTGGGGACATAATAAGGTACCACTCTCTCCCCCCATTCATAAATGCGATTCAATTGGAGTTCTTGAATCTGGTGAAAGCGAAAAAGAGGAGAGCGGCTGAGAAAGCCCTGATAGAGTATATAAATTCGATAAACTTGTAGAGGAGAGGTACTTTGGAGTCATTGTTGTCCCGATACAAGTTTAGAGTAGGTATCGAGGAAGAACTATTCATCGTTAATTCAAGAGGTTTTCTCGTAAAAGCAGCAGAGCCCGTATCGAAAGTACTTGCTAATATGTTAAGAGAGTCCTCTGAGCTTTTAGAGATTGCTAGAAAGTTTTTGTTTGGGTTACAATGGGAACCAAATCCTAGCCAAATAGAATATGTTACCCATCCATTGCCAATAGAGGCTATTCGCGAAGCGATTATTTTTGGTCGTGAATTGATCGCTAAGGCAGCAAAAAAATTGGGATTACTGATTTACGTAGGAAGCATGCATCCTGTTCAAAGCTCGCCTTTTCCCATAAATGGTACGCACATCAACATATCTGTTTGGAGAAGAAACAATAGGAAATTACCGATAAGGACTCTTCAATACGTCTATAACAATATAAGGAATCACTTACCGGAACTCATATCTCTCTCAGCTAATACTCCAATTTGCGCTGGGGAATATTCTGGATTCATGAGTTCTAGACTGAGATTTAGTAGAGTATTGAAAAAGTCGAGTTTTGCAAAATTGAGAAGGATGCCTCTCTCTATTGTACCTAGAAGCAAGAGAACTACTTTTAAGTACATTATTCTTTTCAACAAGCCTAAAAAACAGGAATATAAACTAGTTGCACATGAGACGGGTAGCAGATTACTGGATATTACGCCGCGTGGACCTATAACAAATATTGTTGAGGATTATAGGAAGTCTATTAGAGAGACAAGAATAGAGATAAGAGTATTCGATAATCAATCAGATGAGAGATTTCTAATCGATTTAATAAAAATAACACTTGCTCTTGCGCTTGAAGGTTTACATAAAATGATTAGAGGGGAACGTATAAAGGAGAAAAGTAATCTAATAGAGAACAGGGATCGTGCAATAAGAGACGGAATTGATGCTTTCTTCTTATTCGGTAATGAGGAGATAAGTGCTTACGAAGCTGTTGAGGAGATGATAGAGAGAGTCAGTGAGTATTTAGATGCTTTAGGTCTTAAATTGGAGTCTCCACTAGCTAAATTACAGCCAGAGATAAAATATTATGGAATGCCGAAGATCCTTGATGAGAATGATATATTACGGAGACTTATTCTTAGAGGGAAAAACATTATCCGGGTGAAACTAGGAAGCAATAGAAAACTTCTAGATTATTTCGGTAACGAGATAAACTTACCGACGAACTCCGTAGTTGGGGGGATCCTTATTAGAGATTACAAGCTTAAGTGGGTAGGTGATGACTCAAAAATCATTCGAAGATTCACAGAAATTAGAAAGAGATATTGGGTAATGACGACTGACGGATATGTCAGGCTTATGAGTAATGACGAGATCATAGAAGCGAAGTCTGCTGCTGAATATTTAAGTGAGAAGTTAGAGATGATGTATTTGAATGAAAAAATCAATGATTAGCTGGCAACTTAATTTTAATTGGTATACGGGAAATTGATAGGTCTTTACCCGCAATTATATTGAGAGCTAGTTTTGCGTTATCGAATTTATCGATTGAGTAGTTATCCCAGAATACGCATGTTCCGCCCACGATTATTTCGCCCTTACCCACTTTTTTAGCCACGAATAATGGTGGTCCATAACCATTTAGTTTGGAAAATGCCGTGTTCTCCGCATAAACGATAGGGTACGAGCTTGCATCTTTTACTTTTATCGAAGCAGAGCATGGGAGAACGACTTTTCTTACTCCCCAGTTATATTCCTTAAGCCTAGTAGTTGTGATGAAGTATCCTTCCTCATCTAAACTATTGATTTTATCGATTACTTCATCATGAAGCAATTCTATACCGTATCTTCTCGCGAGAGAGTTAACAGAATCCGCAACGCGATCCTCGTTCCGGAAATATCCTAATAAGATTATTCTTCCACCATCCAGTAAATAGTCATGCAACAATTTTTTCTCTTTCTCATCAAAAGGTTCTTCAGGATAATTAAATACCAAGACGTCGTATGAATTAAGGTTACTTAACTCGTCTATCTCATGAACTTTGATATTAAGAGACTCGAGAAGAGAAGCTAGTTTAGAGAAGTAATAATAGTCCCTTATTGTGAAGCCTCGGTGACTAATGTCCCAGCCCACGTGCATAATTTGACACCCCAAGAACACAATTAGTTCAGAAAGATGAATGCGATAAAATGCTTAATTAAGGCACGAGATAAGCCCGTTTATATAGTAATGATATCTGGATCACTATTAATAGTCATATTAATTTGTTTAATAAAAAAATTATTGAGCAAGAGAGTGTAAATATTTTAAACTTCCTCAGCTGTAGTCCAAGCATATGCTAGGAAATCATGCGCGAGCATTACCCATTCGTGAGAGGTAGTTGCAACACCTAGTATTTCATCAGGATTTGTTATCTCGGAGGGTAATGAGGCAAAAACAGCTTCTTTATCATCCACTATGGCTCCTAATACTATTCCTCTAGTGTATCTTCTAACAAGTGTTCTTGGTCGTGATTTGAGTCTAGACACTATGTTATAATGCTCTGCTCTTTTTGGATCAATACCCCCCGCTATTTGGACACGTACCATAGGTCCTAATTCTAATATTTTCTGGAGGGGGATAAAGCTTATGTCGGGCGTAACTATTAGGAGAATACTTTTCGCTCTAGTGATCATATCCTCTATATGAGCAAGTATACCATTCAATCCCTGAATAACCCACGTCTTCATCACGAAAGGTGCTACGCGTTTCATGGTTTCCTCATAGAGAGCCTCCATAGCTCTTCTGCCTTCTTCGAAAGTTCTAGCGATGTCTCGTACCTCGCTTAGTAGTCTCTCTGATAGGATCATTTCTACGTTTTTCTGAAGCTTAATTGCGGTCTCACTTATTGCATCAACGATTTTTGATACTGCCGTCTCTGTTCGGTTCTTAAGCTCGTTTATAGCGGTATCTTTTAGGGAAGATAATCTTTCGTGGATTTGATTAGATACATTCTGAATATCTGTGACTAGTCTTGATCTTATCTCCTTTGAAGATTCTTCGGCTTGCTTAGATATCTTGTTAATATTTTCAATAGCCTCTTTCTCTATAGTTGTTGTGAGTTCATCAAATTCTTTTACAGTAGAATTGATTCTGGTCAGAAAATCTTTTGTCATCTCTTCGCTCATGGATTTTAACTGGTTTAGCCTTTCTTCTATCCGTCCCAAAGTTTCCTCCCTTGTCTTATCAATGTTTACTCTTAGATTCTCGATGGCTTCTTCTAGGGTCTTAATATACTGGCTCTTTATCTTCTCTGTTCCATCTCTGAAATTCTTAAGAGTGATCGTCATTGATCCGTCGAGTTTTGTCCTCATCTCCTCTATAACCTTTTGGAGCTGTTCTAAAGTGTTCGTTACGGATATTGTTAAGGAGTCCTTAGCTTTTTCAACTCCTTCTGATACGCTAGTGAGAGCTGTTGTAGTTTGTTTAGAAGCCTCCTCTAGTCTATTCTTAATCATTTCTATTAGCTGGTTAAGGGTTTGTTGCACATCATTTATTTGCTTCCCTAATTCCCCAGTGAGTTTGCTCATATTACTGGCGAGATCTTGCATTGATTCCTGGAACTGTGTGGCTAGGTTTTGCATGGTTTCTGAGAGGGTTGTTGAGAAAGTTTGCATCATTTGAGCAACACTATTGCTCGTAGCATCGAATAAGTCTGTCATACTAGCTGATAATTGCTCAGCTAATGAGCCTATGTTATCGATTATAGCGGTGGTCATTTGACGTGATAACTCGTTTACCTCGTTCATACTCTTAGTTATCTCCTCTGTTATAGACGTGACGTACCTAGTTGAACTTTCTGAAAAATCCTTTGAAAGATTAGATAATGCTTCATCAATTCTGTTTAGTGCACCCTTGATCTGAGAACCAAACATCTCTGCAGATGATGCCAATTGTTGGTTAAAACTATTTACGATATTCTCTGATAATGTCTCAACAACGTTCGTTGTTTCTTTTGTAGCATCTTGGATCATAGCGAATATACTTGAGACGCTTTTTTCGAGGTCGGCGCTTATCTCGCTAATAACTCCCTTGAGAGTATTTGAGATGCTTGTCTGAAACTCTTTAAAACTCTTTGATAAATCTTCAATGCTAACACTAATCAATTCTTTGACGGATGTTTCAAACTGCGAGAACCTATTAGTATACTCTATAAATTGGTTAACGAATAGCTTATAGGGAGGTATAGTCTCATACCTAGGAGGCGTTTCGGGAATCTCCTTCATTAATCCCTGAATCTGCAACTCTCTCACAGCGTGGGATATAGTCTCATAGTCGAGTTTGGTTATCATAGAGATCTCAGCGAGTGTAAGGGGACCCCTGCCCAAACAGTTCGTGTAGACAAGTCTAGCGGTATCAGATAAGCCTAATTTTTCAAGAACACGATCAATAGATGACAATGAAAAACACCATGAAAAAAATGGTGAGATTCGATATATATTGAGTTGTTATGAAATTTATTTCTTTTCTTTTCATAATTTACAATACACGGTGTAAATAATTCTGTATACAGAATGATTTATTAAAAGTAGAATGATGATTGATTTTATCAAAATGAGAATAGAATTATATTATGTTATTTTTCTATGCTTAATATCTCAGACTCAGAGATTGATGGAGAGGAAAATTTTGGGTTATAGGACGAGCGGAAAAGTATATTTGCCTTTCCACCACATTTATCTCCTCCTCTATATCTTAGTGACATTCTTTGTCATGAGTTGGATGTTCATCTTTTATGGTGTTCTCTTCCAGATAATTCTGGACCTACCCGCTTGGCTAGTATTTCTCATCCTATATATTTCTCTGGTAGGAAGCTCAATTAATATCCCCGTTTATTATGTATCAAGCTACCAACCAATAATCAAAGCCAGAGTAGTTAGAGTATTTTTCGTACCATGGGTAATCCCCGAGGTTGATTGGGAGGAGCATAAGACTCTCATTGCGGTTAACCTAGGAGGCTGTGTGATACCAGTACTTCTATCTCTCTATATAATAGCGAGGATAACGATTAGTTCTGGATTCTTAGCGCTTGTGAAAATAATTTTATCAATAGCGATAGTATCAATACTTATTAATCAAGTAGCAAAGCCAATACCGGGGGTAGGCATCGCCACACCTGCTCTCGTACCGCCTCTTTTTACTCTCTTAGTATGTTCAATTCTACAATTTATACCGCCAGTGATCGATTTTTACGCCTTCCTATACGTTACGGGGTCTCTAGGAGCACTGATTGGCGCAGATCTAATGAATCTCAAAAAGATCCCTTATCTTGGTGCTCCAGTCGCAAGTATCGGAGGTGCTGGAACATTCGATGGAGTATTCTTGACAGGTCTTTTTGCTGTTTGGCTCTCTCTTCTCCTATAAAGAAGGCTAAGCGCGCTCTTCATTCGTGAATATATTCATTAATAATTAATTTTCTTAAATACCAACTTTCCTTAATTCTTGACAGAAGACTTTGTCTAGGGTGTTCTTAATGGAGCTAAAAACGCTGGAAGAGCACGAAATCACAAGAATAATCGTTGAGGAGACTCTGGAGGATTGGAAAAACTTAACGAATGTTGATGTCGCTATAGTAGGAGCGGGACCTTCCGGTCTTGTTGCTGGTAAATACTTAGCAGAAAAGGGATTACGGACGGTAATATTTGAACGCAGACTGTCTTTTGGTGGTGGTATTGGTGGAGGCGGCATGCTATTTCATAAAGTAGTAGTGGCTTCACCAGCGGATAATATATTAAGAGAGATCGGTTGTCACTTAAAACAGGTATCCCCAGGAGTTTACGTGGTGGATACAGCAGATATGATGGCCAAACTTGCTTCTGCAGCTGTTAACGCTGGGGCAAAGATCATCTTCGGAGTGACTGTAGAGGATGTAGTGTTTAGGGATAATCCGTTAAGAATTACCGGTGTAGTTATTCAATGGTCAGCTGTTTTATTGGCACAACTGCACGTTGATCCACTTGCTATTACAACAAAAGCTGTTATCGATGCTACTGGTCATGACGCAGAGGTTCTCACAATAGTGTCTAAGAAAATACCTGAGTTTAACCTAAAGATCCCCTATGAAAAATCGATGTACGCGCCTCTTGGCGAAAGATTAGTAGTGGAGAAAACGGGAGAAATTCTTCCAGGTCTATACGCTACTGGAATGGCTGTTGCGTCAATTTATAATTTGCCTAGGATGGGACCGATATTCAGTTCCATGTTATTATCGGGCAAGAAAGTGGCTGAAGAGGTCTATAAAGCCATTAAAGGATAGAGGGGCTTGGAAGAATGCTTGAAATAATTATTATTTTTTTAGTGGCTTTACTAGCTGGTTTTTTAGGCTCTATATTTGGTATAGGCGGTGGATCTATTCTAGTGCCTCTTCTAGACCTTCTTTTACCAATCGATATCCATTATATCATTCCTGCCAGTCTAGTATGCACAATAAGTACCGCTCTCAGTAGCAATGTTGTATATCTTAAAAGAGAATTAACAAACGTTAGACTAGCTACGATCCTGATTCCGATGAGTGCTATCGGTGCTTTTGTAGGAGCGCACTTAATGATGCAATTAAACCAAAATGTTCTAAGAGCAATTTTTGGAGCATTTCTCATCTTCTCAGCTTATAACATCTTACGTAAGATTCGCAAAGGAAAAAAGAGTTCAAAGAACCCCATAAAAGCATATGGAAGAATTAGCAGGTTCTTTTCTGATAGCTATTATGATGAAACAGAGGGTGGTGAAGTGAAGTACGCACCTTCAAACGTTGTAATTGGAGCTTTATTAACGTTCTTTGGAGGGTTATTATCGGCCCTACTAGGCGTGGGTGGTGGAATCGTGAATATGCCAATACTCCTTCTAGTTCTTGGTCTTCCGTCCAAGGCTGCTTCAGCATTGAGTCTATTCTTAATAAGTCTAAATGGAGCTGTTGGAGGGACTTTATATCTTCTTAAGGGTTTTGTTGATCCTCTCATTGTGGCTCCCGCGGTTATCGGAATCGTGTTTGGAGTAAAAATAGGAACTTCAGTGGTCATAAAGGTAAAAGATGTCACACTAAAGACGCTAATAGCGCTCTTCTTCATAGTCATGGGTCTAAGAATGATTATAACCGCGACTGGTGCATTGTTATGAAAAGCGATAAATTACTTTCTCAGAAAGTATTCCAGACGGGGCTTCTGATAAGCTTATCCCTCATATTTATGGGACTAGTATCCTGCTTAGTGAATAATAATTACTCTCTCGGTAATCGAGAACGGTTAATCACTGTTTTCAGAAATTTCTCTGTAACTAACCCGTTTCATATAATTTATTTAGGAATAACAGTACTAGCCGTAACTCCCATAATTACGCTCCTCATCCTATCAGTCTACTATGCTATAGAGAGAGATAAGGTAGCTCTATCGGCGTTCACAAGCTTCTTCGTGATAATAACTCTCTTTATTATCCGACTATTTTTTGGGTAATTTTTTTACCTCTACCTTTTTATTCCGACTTTTATTGATAGAAAGGATATAGGTGTAAAAGTATAAATAGCGGATGGGTTTTTTCTCTTCATGAAATGTTCAATAAGCTACTGCCTAACTAAGGAGTTTTTGGATGTGGTTATGGATGCAGAATATTGTAGAGTATTTAATAAACACAGCTAAGGAATTTCTACTAGAGGCACGAGAGGCTTATAGAAAGCGGAGATTTGGGATAGTATGTTTTCTCTCACACCAAGCGGCGGAATTATCGCTAAGAGCACTAATCATAAGTAACAATGGAGAAGTGGAATATTCAGAAAATCTTCTAAAGTATTTAGAGTTTTTAGCATCTAAAAGCATAGTTATCCCAGACGAGATATACGCTTTCGCGGAAGCACTATCTCATCATTTCTCAACGGTTAAGTGCATTAACAATATCGTGACTCAATATAGTGAGAATCAAGCGTTGCGATGTATAGCTTATAGTGAGGCAATCTTATCGTTTGTTGAGAAGATTCTTCGTAGTAAGTAGGTTTAATATTTCTAAAATTTTGATCAAATATTGTTTAGAAGGGCATTGGTAGCTTTCTTCGGATGCGTTTTTGCAGGACTAGTTCTAGTACTCCATTATTATACTTAACAGACAAGACCTTATCTGTAGCGGTCTTTGGTATTTTGATAGTTTTTCTGAATTTCCTATTGTAGCGTAAACCGGTTATGAGAAGGAGGTCATTCTTTGCTAAAACCTCTATACTATCTTTAGCGAGTCCTGGGATATCCATATAGATTCGTACGCCTTCGTTATCTTCTATCACGGTCGTTGGGATATATTCCTCGCTTTCAAATTCTATCCCATGAGAAATTGCCGAGAAAAGGCTAATTATAAAGTCTAAGAAAGGATCGCTTCTTCTTTCTCTATCATCACTCAAACTTTACATCTCCTAAGAGATCTATCACAACAATTAATAGTAGTAAAGGTATATTAACTTGTTGTTTCCTCAGAAGATATCATATTCATTGTTTCCTCCACGCGTCTCCATCTAAGCAACCCTACGCTAATAATCAATAAACCACCAGAAAGGACTATCCATCCATACCTTACCAGAAATAATATCGCACCCACCATTGTTAAGTATCCTCCAATTCGAAGATAAGTACCCAAGCTCAAATGTTTAGCTGCACGACTTAAGCTAAGACCTAGTAGAAAATAACCTAGGACTGGTAAAGCATAGATTAAATACTCGACAAGACTTGGTGGGCTCTCTATAACGCTGAGGAAATCTTGGAGAGTTAGAGGGTTGAAGATAAGTGGTAGATAAGTGATTATTAGAAGAAGGCCCCAGATAGTCAATACGAGAGCAGCAATTTCTAGTTTTTTCTGCCTATATCTTACTATTGTGAAAACATGAGTTAGAGTAAAACCAGTTAACCATGTTAATGTTCCATGTAAGAAACCTATTATGCTGAGTAACGATGAGTATATGAACCAGTTATTAATTACGGCAGGGGAATGCCTAGTTATCTCTAATAATAAGTACTCTACTAGCAAGTTATGGATTACTACACTGAAGACAAGAGCTACAAGAATTAGAGCGAATATTTTTAATCGTCTCTTAAAAATGTCTTCTGGTCTCTCTCTTACAGCGAATATCTCCTCTACCATCGATGGAACCTCCTACCGTCTACTTCAAGCATATTTTGGTGGATAAGAATTAAAATTTACTAATAAAAAGTTAATAAATTATCCCAGATCTTGGGAGGGATGTATTACGCCAGCATCCTATCTAGAACGTCTAACTTGGCATTTTATAAAAACAAGACTATTAGGGGGATTCCCCCTATTCTTCCGCCAAGAGACAATACTCTTAACACTCCTTATTGGCTATTTCATACTCTCAGAAATTTTCCTAGGGGTCTCATCAATAGTTATAGTCTTTTATGCAATTCTCCTGATTTCTGTCTCTATCGCTCTGAGAAATAGGACTGTTAACATGGTCTTAGAAACCGTATTCTTAGCTATAGGTATCGGAATTATTATAAGCCAACACTTTTTACCCGACTTCATTAATTTTTTGAACACCTATTTTAGCATTCTTATAAGTCCAGAAGCACTCTTCATGATAACGTCCCTAGTGATTTTTGGTTGGTTAATATTCAATGCTGTAATTCTTCTAGAACAGTTTTCAGAGTTCTTCGCATCCACTGCTGGTCTTTATGCACTTTTAGGAAGTGATGAGTATAGAATTTTTCTCTCCCCGCTTCCTCAATTGTGTCTATTGGGTATATTTTTACTTGGTTTAACGAAGTTTTTCTCTGGAGCTTTAATTGAATCTTTAATTCTCTTCTTATTAGCCATAGTGCCTGCGACGATTTTATTTATGGTTAAAAAATATGGAAGAATAGTACGTTCAGCGATAGGTATTTTCGTTCTCTACATCTTCTATATCGCTCTTGGTTTCTATACTAGAGCAGGAGCAAACCAAAATATCATAGTATGGTCCATAGTAACAATTCTATCGATGGTTTTTATAGCCCAGAGTCGAGCATTGAAATTCTCGGGAACTAGTAAAGAGCAACCAGACATGTCCGTGTATGGGCTTCTCGGGATGATTCTTTTAGTGGCTCATTACATATTATCGTTTAGTGATGTGTCGGGATTAGTTATAGAATGGTGGCTTCTCTCCTCATTAGCAGTCTTGGTTGCTCCTATGGTCTTCTTGGTGTACTCCTATGCTTCGGGAAGACTTAGGTATTATGTAGAGAGGAATAGGGTCTCAACGATACAACTATTTAGTGAAATGACACTTATTCTAGGAAGAGTAGTTCTTACAGAACTTTCAAAAGCAATCAGTAGAAAACTACTAGAGTATTTCTCTGGCAAAGAAAAGTAGTCCACATGATTAAGGCCTAACCGTGCTTAGGCGCTTTTAAATCTTCATCAAATTCTTTTAGCCTCACCTCTAATATTGGCGTAGTAGTTAGAGAAGCTTTAAAATGAAAACCGTGAGAGTCTTACTAAGGCCTCTTCTTTTAAGAATCTTGAATCTTCTGATGAAGAACTAGCTATCTATTACCTTTTTTACTGGTGAGTACCGAATCGTGAGGGTGATCTCGTTTTCATAGATATTCCAGAGAGTGTGAAATGCAGCACTTTCATTCTCATTCTCAAGATTTATAGGAGGATTGATGCAGGAGAATACATCATCGGGAAACGCACTGGGATCGAGAATTTTTACGCTAACCTCTAGGTATCTTGGAGATTTCTCAGAATTCTTCAAAGTAAATATTGAGACGTTCTTTTTGAAGAGTTTCCTACTGCAAATAATATCTCCCTATCTAATGGGTGAAAAGAGGTATCCGATGATATTGCCAATTTTTATCATAAGCTTCTAGAATTGGGTTATTATTATGACAACGCATAACGATTTCTGTGGCTTGTATTTTGTCTAAAATATTTGTTAATTCCTCGTAACTTACGAGATTTATTCCGACAAGTCTCCAAGCTAATGAAATAACATTATACGTTTTCTTGAGAGCCACTATTATTGAATTATTAGCTCTCAGCGATAAATGTTTTCTTTTAAGTGATTTCTCTAGTCTGAAGGCATTTTTCTTCATGGTTGTTACGAGAGATAGGAGGTTAGATAGTTCATCTTTATTCATTTTCTTAAGTTGATTAAGAATATCGTTGATAGTGCAGGGTACTCTTTTTTCTTGAGCTATTATTATTGATCTAAGAGCATGTACCAAGGAATGTTGAAGGAATCGGATGCCCCCCGCTATATCTCTTTTTAGAAAAAAAGATATGCTGAAAGACAGCTCCCTAACAGCTCTGCATAACGAGTAATACAAGCTAAGGTCTCCACACCTATACTCTCTCCTTTTTAGATCGATTATTGCAGAATCTGTTTTTATAGGAAAACCGCTTTTAACAACGATTACTGGAAGAGGAATTCCTCTGATGTAGAATTCTCGAAAAACAATGTATGGAAAGACTTCTGGGGAAAGTTTTCTTTTATATTGGTTCCAAAAGCGATATACTAAGATGCTCTTTAAGCTGTAGAGATCCCTCACAAGATTCTCTGTCACTATGCATACATTAATATCGCTAAGTCCTTCTACGTAGCCTTCATCAACGAGTGATCCATAAATTATTACTGAGAGAATATTGTTACGGCTCTTTTCTCTAGAAATGATTTTTTCTGTTACTCTATAGACGAATTTGCCGAATTCAGAAACTTTTGATTTATTCACGAAAAGCACCATTGTTTGATATTATCAATCCTCAGCAGTGGTAGAGCTCATCATTTATCTAAATCAGTGAAGGGCGTGCTCATCATAGGACTCATGGCTAATTTGGAAGTATATACTATTATAATATGTTTTGTCTGCGACTAATGGACGCAAGTAATTGTTTCTAAGGGACCTTTTCCGAGTAGGATAGAAGTCATAGAAGATAACTTTAAATATGTAACGTAAGTATCATAAAAGTTATGCGTGCCGGGGCGGGCCCGACCCTCCCTGGCACGTTTCCTTAGGGGAGGGGGAGAAATTGTGCAGGGCCCGGCTCCTGGTGACCTTTCTGAAATCTCGCGATAGGACACTACTGGAGTACTTGGGGCGTGTTCGGAGGGGGCCTATTCAGCGTCCGTTGAGTTTCTTTTTCTCGCAGTGTATATGTAATGATCTTTCCGCGTACTCCCGGGATACGGACCTTTTTTTATCTGAGCCAAACTCTTTAGAGCACCCGCCCCGGCTTTTACCTCATCTTTCCTCTCTAGAAATATTTCCTCCTGGGGTGAGTAAATATGCTAGGAAGACACATAATTGTTGAACTTCATGGGGTTGATCCTAAGTTATTGGATGATTTGGACAGGTTGAGAGAAATTTTGATGGAAGCAGCTATAAAAGCTGGAGCAACAATCATAGGGGAGGTATTTCATAAGTTTTCCCCACATGGAGTTACGGGAGTTATAGCTGTTAAGGAGTCCCATATTAGCATACATACATGGCCAGAGTTCGGTTATGCTGCATTGGATATATTTACGTGCAGGGGTATTGATCCTCAGAAAGCTCTTGATATAATTCTGGAATATCTAAAACCGAGATATTATGTGGCTATGACAGTTGTTAGGGGAGAACCTTATAAGGAGGATGTCTCTGATGCTTCTGAATCCCATCAAACCATTATTCGGCCTTCCCCTCTTCCAACGCTCCCGGGCGGTGGTTCTGGGGATTCCTTATGATAGTAACCAGACATATATCACTGGTAGTCGCTTCGCTCCTACCTACATAAGAATAGTGGCGGATAGCCTGGAAGAGTATAGCATTATGCAGAGGATAGACATTAGAGAACTACCGATATCAGATTGGGGAGATATCGAGACATCGCATGGAAACTTTGAAGAGACTACACAGAGAATAAAAAGAGCACTCAAAGAAGTAGCATTCGCTGAGAGATACTTATTCATTGGTGGAGACCATACAATCACAATACCCATTATTTCTTTTTTCTCTGAAAAAATTAGGAAATATGTGCATCTCGACGCTCATGCAGATTTCGAGGACAGTTATTTAGGATCAAAATATACGCATGGGAGTGTTCTGAGGAGGGTTGGGGAGATTATTGGCTGGGAAAAAATTGTTCTAGTAGGACTGAGATCAGTATCAAAAAATGCTATGAGAGAGTTAGAGGAATACGGAGTAGAATACTACACTAGCCTGGAAATCCGTGAAGACCCAAGAATCCTAGAACAAAAACTCCAGAGTGCTGATTATATTTCTCTGGATATAGACGTTATAGATCCCCCATACGCACCCGAGGTAGCAAATCCAGAACCTCTGGGGCTAGAACCTCTTCAATTGATTAAGGCTTTAATTAATGTAAGACCTAAAATAGTTGATGTAGTGGAAGTTGTTCCAAAAGATCATACATCGATAACAGCTATATTAGCAGCTACAATAATTAGGGAAGTACTTATTGCGATGACTAAGTAGTTTATTGTGCTTTTGTGCATTTTTTACGATACTCTTTAAATCTAAGAGTTGATGTTATTGTTGGGTAATAAAATTAAAAGTAGCAATATTTTTTGAGTTAATCACTTGAGTGAGGTGCGAATTTGTATGAAGGAGGTTTTTAAAGAAATCGCTGAGATTGTGGAAAAGAAAACAAAAGTGCCCTGTTATCCTCGGAGTGTAGAATTAGTCCTAATGGCTCTCGAGAAGTCACCCGATTTCTGGATGCTTGTTCGCTACAGCGGAGAACCACTCGTCGTTGTTGCTAGGATAGTTAAGGAATTAGAGAAGAAAGGTCTCGTAAGTTTTGAAGCTGAGAAAGTAATTTTAACTAATAAGGGAAAGAAGCTACTAGAGGATCTAGGTATTGGGTTTGGAGACCATGTATGTGCCACATGCTTGGGTAAGACCGTTTCTTGGGATCTAGGCGATGTAACCGAAGAATTCCTAAAGATTGTCAAGAATAGACCAGAGGCAATTCAAGAATATGATCAGGGATACGTAAATCCCGAAACCACACTCGCTAGAATCGCTTTCATGGATCAGAGAGGAGATCTAAGAGGGAAACGATTAATAATCTTGGGAGACGACGATTTAGTCAGCATAGCTGCGGGATTGACTGGATGGCCCCGACACATAGCTGTTATAGAGATCGATAAGCGATTAACATCTTTCATCGAAAAAACTGCTCGGGAATATGGTTTTGATGCTGCAGTCTATACTATGGACCTCAGAAATCCCTTACCAGACGAATTGGTAAAGAAATTTGATACTTTCCAAACAGACCCTCCAGAGACCCTACCAGCCCTCAAACTATTCATTGGTCGCGGAATAGCTGCTCTTAGAGGAGAAAAATGCGCCGGTTACTTCGGACTGACTCGAGTGGATGCATCGCTAGATAAATGGAGAGAATTCCAGAAAATGCTAACCACAGAATTTGGTGTTGTAATCACCGATATTGTCAGAGATTTCAACGAATACGTTAATTGGGATTACATAGAAGCCATGCGGGGATGGGATCTAGCACCACTAAAAGCTAAACCGACCGGTTACTGGTTCACATCATCGTTCTATAGGATAGAAACATTAAAAGGCTTTAAAGGATTCAATGATCCCGTTACTGGGGACATATACTATGACGAGGAAACAGCTAGTGTTTAGCGAAGGTTGACAATGAATGAGTGAGTGGATTGGCGAAAAGAATTACCGACTAGGTTTTTCAATTTTATTAAAACTAAAACCATCAGAAAAACCGATTATTAAGCCAGCGAACTTCTTCAAATCTATTATAATAGGAAATACAGAACCCTTAGGAAAAGTTCTCGTCTTTGAAGAAAACGGTGGCACCACATTACAAATTACTGAGAAATGGGACTTCTACTCTGAAATGTTAGTCCATGTAGCGATGTGCTCGCACCCGAATCCTCGACGCGTCCTAATTATTGGTGGGGGAGATGGGGGCACTGCGAGAGAGGTTTTAAAACACAAAGAGGTAAGAGAAGTCACAATAGTTGAAATCGATGAGAAGGTAGTAGAAGCTTGCAAAGAGTTTTTAAAAATAGATAAAGGCGCGCTCTCACACGAAAAAACGAGAATAGTTATAAAAGATGGACTAGAATACTTAGGGGAGTATGAGGGAGAGCCATACGATATCATATTAGGGGATTGGACAGATCCCTACCTCAACACACCAGCGGAAAAATTGATTACTGAAAGATTCTTTAATGCTGCTAAAAAAGCATTACAAAAAGATGGAATTCTTGCTGTTCAATCGGGATCACCTATTTTTCAACCAGAAGTCGTTAAAAGAGCGTATCGAGCGGTGAAAAAAGTTTTCAACAACGTTTATCTCTATCTAGCACCTATTCCATTCTATCCTGGTGGATTATGGTCCTTTATAGTGGCTTCGGATAAAATAGATCCGCGAACACCATTAAGGGAAATAAAAGAGACAGTATATTACACTAGAGAAATTCATCTATCCTCTTTTGCGTTACCTTATTTCATCAAAAAAATGCTAGAGGAGCAATAATCAAGGATTCATAGATTTAAGGAGCATAAGTAAATACTCTCCAGCCTTAATTACTTCTCTCAAATCAATTTTTTCCATTAAAGTATGGGCTAACTCTGGGTTTCCCGGACCAAATATAGCAGAGCCGATACCCCTCTCAGCCGTGGTCGTAGCGTCAGTCCAGCTTGGAAAAACAAAAATTTCTGGTTCTCGCTCAAAGACTTTTCTATAGACCTCTTTCAATTGCTTCATAAATTCCTCATCTTTATTAATATATGGATTAGATATATCATGTACTCGATAATACGCATCGTATTTTGCTGTAATACTTGCTACACGGGATAGAATTTGAGCAACAGTCTGACTAGGCGGAATTGGAATATTCACTATGACATCACATCTTTCAGGAGTAGCGTATGTCTCATTCTTTTCTCCCGCCGAAACATAAGTTATCGAGAAACGTATTCCTAAGCTAGATAATTCCTGAGACAAATCCTTAAGCAAGTTAAACATTCTCCTAATAGGATCTTCTCTTTTCTCGAAATCATCTACCAAAACAAATAAATCGGGATGTCTTCTCTCCCCCAGTAGAGAAATTTTCAGCTCTAAATACCCAGTGGAGGAGAAAGCTAACTTAAGACTAGTAGGTTCAAGCACTAATGCGCGTCTAGGACTATAATCCTCTAAATACTTGACGCATCCCATACCTGTGTTTTCCTCATTCGATACAATGACGATAGAGACGTTAGAAGGCACCTCTGGATTCTTCATTAAGGCATAATAGAGAGCAGCTATGCCCCCTTTAGCATCTACAGAACCAGTTCCAGCGATAGTGTACTCATCAATGATCCTAGCAGAAGCTATTGGAGGAATCGTATCGATATGCGTCATGATTACTAAATCGGGAGACTTTACTGGATTAACTATCAGATTGAGGGAGTCTTCGGATACAAACTGCGTAACTATATTGGATAAGCCCATCTCCTCGAGAATTTCCTTCAGGTATTTTATTCCAGGAGACTCACTGCCTGACGGAGTTTCTATAGCTACTAAATTATACAGAAATTCCCTAAGGTTTTTCAGAATATCCTCTTTCATCAATATCCCAGGAACAAACTTTTTGGTTAAATAAGCAAAAATGGCTTAAAAAGTGCTACTATATCCTAGAAGAGACTCAATCAAGAATATGCTTGAGTGTATTTTCTCATCTTCCTCCTGATACCGTAAATGACCAAGATTCCACAGAAGACGGCTAAAGCAAGGTAGTATGTTAGAACACGAAACTCGCTTGGAACAAATCGGTAGAAGGTTTCCCGCAATTTTGACAAGCTTATTATTGGATCGTGTATAATATTTTCTTCGAAACGAGGATATGATACGTAAAGAACATTACCGAGAATGCTTGTTCCTAGGATATCCTTTTTCTCACCATTAACTAAAACATCGGTGTTAACCCATAAAGTTAAATTATAGGGAACACCACTGGCTTCTACAGTAAGTTTATGGGCCTTTTCCCCATTTCTCGAACCGATCCCCTGCATATGTTTTGTTTTTACCTTTTTGTTCTCACAAGTAACCTCAATTTCTAGCGCTAGATAGCTTTTAGTGGAAGACCATGGCCATCTCTCTATCTGAATATCCACTTTAATCTCGTTAGTTCCATTGATGAAATAACCGTTTATTTTACCCGTATCCTTTATTAAATAGCTAGTAATGACCACGTGGGCTGTTCTTGGGGGGCCTCTTTGATGACGTCCAGTAACGAGAGGTGAGCCTTCTAGGGTGATAACTAATCCAGAAGTATTTCCAATTGTTATGTTTTTCACAATTATGTTCCATGTAATCTTGCTTACAAGCGGCGCTTGGGCGAGAATATCATCGCCAGAGTCATATATCTTGTTTCCATTCATATCGATATATTCAATGAGGCGCTTTAGAATCACTGAATATCCGTAGTCTCTAACATTAGCATACTTTATGATGTAAATTGGCGAATGTTGTTGAATAATTACTTCGACATTGCCCACAGTTCCTTTGGATTCTTTCCAATCCCACAGGGGTTGTGACGAAATGATAGCTACCTGTGTACTCCACAAGAGGATAATTACTGTAACTAGTGCTAGTAATCTCTTGTTCATAGGAATCAATCTCTAGTAAGCTCCTAATACCTAGGGGTATTTAGTGACTAACTTAATATATCGGGATTTCTAGGATAAATAAAAGAGATTGCACAACTTGTACAGAGGATGGCTCGTGATACTTATATACTCGTTACTCTATTCAGTAGCAAATCTTATCGGTTTTTCGGCATGTCTAGGAATAGCATATGTCTTAGGAAAAGCCGTTTTACATGGAGATAAACAACTATTAACTAGCATTCTTGGATTTATGCTACTATCCATAGCTTTTCTGCTGGAATCAATACAATTCTTTCTGGCCAGCTATGCATTTTTAAGCAATATAAGCCCTTTCCTCGAACCATTCGCACCAAAATATAGACCTTTCTGGATAGGTTCTTTAATTTCTTATCTACTCGGATATCTTCTCATACTTACTGGCTACATAATTGCGTATAAGGAAGCTTCTAGCGGATTAGTAAGTTTTTTAATCATTCCACAAGCAATTATAGGCTTACTTCCTCTCATCATATCATTTCTCCTTGCGAAAAAATTCAATGCACCTCGAATCGTTATCTTAGCTTTCCTGATGCTAGCTTTATCCCACTTCGTCTTCACGGTATATCTAATGAATCCGTATGGAATCGAACTATTAGTATTAGCTTTGACAAGATTCTTAGCAGCGTTTCTTTTAATGGGTATTTTCTGGAGGCTGTAGATTAGATGCGAAGGAAATACCGTTCTCATGTCGGTGTCTTACTGGACATACTAAGAGCTATAGATGAGGAAGGCGGCGCTAATATATCCAGAATCATGCTTAAGGCGAATTTACCGTATGATAGATTGAAGTTTTATTTAGAGAAGTTGGTTAAAGAGGGATATATTGTTACTGAGCAGGATGATGAAGGTAGGATAATATATAAATTGACTGAGAAGGGTGTGAAGGTACTGGGAGAACTCATTTTCCTGAAAAAATTCTTTGAGTCTATGGGTCTACCTCTATAGGGGATTAGTATGAAGCTTTCTCGAGAAGAATTGGAAAGATATGATCGCCAAATATTATTATTTGGTGAAGATGGCCAAATCAAGTTAAAGAAATCAACAATCTGTATTATAGGAGTGGGAGGACTTGGATCTCTGGCCGCAATTTATGCTGTGGCGGCAGGTTTTGGGAAAGTCATAATAGTCGATAAGGAGAGGGTTGAACTCAGCAATCTTAATCGTCAGATTCTTCACTGGACGACAGACATAGGGAAAGAGAAAGTAGAGTCAGCCGTAGAGAAGCTAAAAAAGCTGAACCCTAACGTCGAAATAAGAGCTATTAATACGGAGATTACTGAGGAGAATGTTGATGAAATAATAAAGGATGCTGATATTGTTCTTGACTGTCTGGATAACTGGGAGACAAGGCATCTGCTAAATAGAGTGTGTGTACGACAGAAAAAACCATTGATACATGCTGGGATCTATGGATTAGACGGGCAATTAATGGTGGTAATCCCAGGAAAGACTCCCTGTTTGTATTGTGTATTTGGCGGTATAAAGGAGAAGAGAGAAAAGTTCCCCGTAGTAGGAGTTACTCCAGCAATAATGGCTTCTCTTCAAGTTTTAGAGGCTATAAAACTCGTGACAGGTTATGGAGAACCATTCTTAAATAAGCTCCTTATATTCGAAGGTTATCACACAAGCTTCTCAGAAATACCCATAGAAAGGAGGAAAGATTGCCCAGTATGTGGAGGAATAACCTAATCAAGGAGTATAATTTCGGAGTCTCTCAATGCTTCTTCGACAAGCTCTTCAGTAACCA
>CAZFGR010000011.1:0-60953 GCA_964518475.1 uncultured Nitrososphaerota archaeon | reverse complement strand
TCCCCCATCCCTTCCCCTCCCAGACTATTTTCTAGCTCTAAGTTCTGAGACTATTGTTAGCCGGTATCTAAGCCCTATACATCTTTTTTGGCCTTTTTAACAATTATTAACCATGAAATCAATGGGTTACTCAGGCTCAGTAGGATCACAAACGTTTGATTAGTCTAAAAATAACGCTGTTATACTTAAGTTTAAAGAAAAATAGTAATGAGCCACTTCGCAAGGTCTCTATTTTCAAAATATTCAAGAGAGAAAATGGTAACTTATATTAGGAGAAACTACCACTTTTACTTCAATCAAAATCTTGATTATGCTTGGTGATCTTATTGGGCGGCATTGCTTGTCTTTACACCCTACGGGAAGAACCAATAGGTGATCCCCTCCTGACAATTCTTAAAAAACTTAAACACCGAGGAAATCAAGGCACTGGAATAGCCATCCTAAAGCAAAATAAGGACATAATTATTGAAAGATACCCGGACGGGGTCGAGGATTTTGAGAAAAGGTTGAATCTCCAGACTCTAGTAGGTGTGATTGGCATTGGCAATATCAGACATGCAACACATGGTAGGCCTGACACAAATAATACACAACCACTTACGGATTGTGTAAAAAAAGTGTACACTGTTATGGATGGTGTAATAGCTGATTATGATGTCTGGAGGGAGGAATTCGAGAAGAAAGGTCATATCTTCTCATCAAAGAACGATGCAGAATTAATCGCCCATCGCTTAGAGGAGTCTCTCCAGAAATCTGGATTTAGAGAAGCCCTATTAGATATTTTAAAGCACTTCCAGGGATATTTCGCAACAGCCATAATATCTAAAGAGGAGTCTGATAAACTGGGCCTAATATCCAAGGGTCCGGAGTTATTCATTGGCTTAAGTGAAGATAGCAAGTACCTAGTCGCTTCAGAACTTGAGGCTTTAGTCCCATTAGTGAGAGAGTATTATGTATTGAAGGAAAACGAAATTGCAATAATTGATAAGCGAGGAATTCACTTCTATAACCACAAGGGTGAAGGAATAAAAAAACAATCGAGGAAAGCTCCAGATAAAATAGAGTATAGAGTACCTGGAGGATTCAATCACTTCATGTTGAGGGAAATCTTTGAAATTCCCTCCGCTATTCGCAGGGCTCTTTTTACTCACCAGAAAACATATCTCGATCTAATAGCCAGAATGATCATTAATGCTGACAAGATTTACCTAATCGGCTGTGGCTCCTCATATTATGCAGCACAAGTAGGGAGTTATCTACTCAGGGAGCTTGCTGATATTCCTTCAGAAGTAATTGACGCAACAGAATTCCCCTTTTATGCATTGAAAAACGTGAAACCAGGAACGGTTATCATAGCTTTATCACAATCTGGAACAACAACGGATGTTATTAGAGCGGTAATGAAGGCTAAGATGTTCGGGGCATCTATTATCGGAATAATGAATGTCTTAGGATCGCCCTTAATGTTCGCCTCGAACCTCTATCTTCCTCTGGGCGTCGGCCCAGAGCACGCCGTGCCAGCAACAAAATCCTTCATTGGCCAACTCTTAGCTATCTACAGAGTAGCGTTAAAACTAGCTGAAATAAGAGATATTGTGCCTAAGAAAGAGATAGATACGATAAAAGAGAATCTTTACAACCTACCAATTGTTCTAGAGAAAACAATCCAAGGCGTTAATGAAACAGTGAAACGAATTGCGAAAGAAATAATGAAAACTCAATCTGTACTAGTAGCTTCACGAGGGATAAACTACCCAATAGCCTTGGAAGGAGCATTAAAACTAAAAGAAGTAGCATATATACATGCGGAAGGCATTGAAGCAGGTGAATTAAGACATGGCCCAAGAGCCATTCTCACGGAAGGTTTCCCAGTAATACTGATAATGCCTACAGAGGAGGATGCAAGAGCAGACGCTTATCAATTACTATCGGAACTATCTCCCATCAAGATAAGATCAATCATAATAACGAATGAAAAAGATGCTACAAGAGCAAAGAGAATATCCAGAGACGTAATAGCCACACCAGATGTTCAAGATGCATTAGCTCCTTTCGTCAATGTAATTCCTCTCCAGCTATTAGCGTACTGGATCGGCGTATTCAAAGGAAATCCAATAGATTCTCCCCGAGGATTACAAAAATATGTAGTTCTTCCATAAAACATGCACGATATTAAATAGAACTGTAGTAATGCTGAATTAACAGAGCACTTAATCACAACTCTATTTTTTATTAAAACAAACTCTATTCTCTCTAAAGTGGATAAATTTTCTTTTCTGTAATGAATAGTTAAAAGCTAATGTGGAAAAAGATTAAGTCTAGAGAGAAGATAATTAGAAATTAAATGATCGGGCTGAAGTAGCCTGATGTGTCTTCTCTGGTTCGGGGGTTCTGAATGCTGGATAAATGTATAGTAAGAACGGAACCAGATTTGCAATGGGTTGCTGAGGAATTTAATAAACTATGTAGAACGCATGTGATAACTATCTTCTGCTACTGTGACGTGGTATATGAAGGGAGAGCTAAAAGCTATTTAGAATGGGGCGATCGATTAATAATATCAAAACCTGATGGGACTTTATTAGTTCATGGAAAAATTAAGAGAGAACCTATTAATTGGCAACCTCCGGGGAGTATTCCTCGCATGATTCTTCGCGAGGAAAAGCTCGAACTAAAGAGCATAAGGATGAGACCTAAAGAAATTCTCTTGGTGCATATTCTGCACGTCTATGCGTTCACCGCTATGAAAATGGGTTTGGCTAATTTTAGATTATGGGCCTCAGAAAATGATATGGTAAGAGTCGTTAGAGAGAATCCAGAGCTCATAGAAGAAGGCTTCTCTGTCATTGATACAGAGATAAAAACGCATCACGGAAAAATAGATCTATTAGGAAAGGACCGCTATGGGAACATTGTTGTGTGCGAATTTAAAAGATCAATCGCGCAACTAGAAGCAGTATCCCAATTGAAGAGATACATTGATTATTTTCTTGAGAAGGGTTATACTAATGTTCGCGGAATACTAGTGGCTCCTCACATAACAGCGACTGCTAAGGAGCTCCTTACTAAATATGGATTAGAATTCTGTCGAATAGAGCCACCAAAAGAAACTAAGGAGAAGCCTTCTATAGAGTGGTTGAGATAAAGCTTTTTCACCTTACATGCGGAGGTAGGGGATATGTTATTAATAGACCTGATAAACACGAAAAGAGGAGTGTTAATTGATATTGAGGGAACACTTATTGAAGGGATAGAGTATGAGAATGTATATCCAGATACCTGGAAATTCCTGAAAATCATCAAGGATAAACCATTTCTACTAATGACAAACTTGGCTAGGAAATCACGTAAATACGTCGCAAAGAGACTAGCCATGTTAGGAATAAAAGTTTCTACGGATAAAATTGTCAATCCAACAATAGTTGCTGTAGAGTTTCTCTCTCAACGCTTCGAAAAACCAGTTAAAGTTTTTTTAATCGGCGAAAAAGGTCATCTAGAAGACATTTCTGAATTTTACTGGATAGAGATTCGTGATTACGGTTTAGTGGATGCGGTACTTCTGGGAGCTAATAGGAATCTAACTTATCCACAGCTAAATTATGCATTTAGGCAAATTATGCGAGGAGCGAAACTTATAGTTCTAGGCGGTGACTTATGGACAAGAGGCCGAATCTATGATGATGAGGGATTATTTTTAATGGAAGGAGCTTTTGCAACAGCCTTAGAAGTAGCTTCTGGTACAAAAGCTATAATAACGGGTAAACCCGCGAGAATTTTCTTTGAAATGGGTCTTAAAATTTTGGAGATGAAGGCTGAGGATGTTATCATGATCGGAGATTCTCTTAGAAGCGATGTTATTGGTGCAGTATCTAATGGAATAGATGTCGTATTCGTTAACAGGAGCAAAAAGGATTCTGCAGAGATAGAAAGTGCTTTAAAAGATCGTAAAATTAATGGAAGAGTTTTCATTACGCAGTCATTAGATCCGTGGAAAGAGGTGGAAATCCTTTCGTAACCTACTTACCACAATTTACATAATACCTGATCGTCTTTTTTAATCCCTCTTCTAATGAAACTTCTGGTCGCCATGTAAGTATTTTCTTCGCCCTTTCTATGCTCGCTATACTTTTCTTTATATCTCCCGGTCTTGGTTCCGAGAATGTTATTTCTGATTTAGAATTTGTCAATTCAATTACCTTTTTTGCGAGATCTAATATCGATGTACCACTACCAGTCCCAATGTTAAATACTCCACTAATATTTTTCTCAACAGCAACCACATTGGCTCTAGCAACATCCGTAACATAAACGAAATCACGTAGTTGTGTCCCATCTCCAAAAATCACTAACGGGTCATTTCTTATCGCTGCTTTAATAAATTTCAAAATTACCCCCGAATACAGCCCTGGAGGCATTCTGGGACCATACACGTTAAAGTAGCGAAGAACCACTGCTTTTAATCCATAAGTCTGATGATAAGCATTAACCAAAGCTTCTCCTGCTAACTTAGAGGCGCCATAAGGATTCTTAGGGAAGAGGGGGTGCTTTTCGTCTATTGGGAGATACAACGGATCACCGTAAACCGCTGAGCTAGACGCATATACTATTTTTTCGACATCAAATCTTCTTAGAGCTTCTAATATATTAAGAGTTCCCTCAGCATTCACTTGAAAAGTCAATTCTGGCCATTTTGTGGCTTCATCTACACTTACGATAGCTGCTAAATGAATTACTGCATCTATATCCTTAATCGCTTCCCGAATAACTATTGGATCGCGAATATCTCCTTGGACGATTATCAATTTCTTGTTTTTGTCTCTAATTCCTTTGATATTCTCTATATTCTGCTTAGAACTCGTTCTAAAATTATCAAGAATCACAACATCAAATTCTTTTTCTAGAAGCAATTCCACAGTATGGCTCCCTATAAATCCAGCTCCTCCGGTGACCAATACCCTAGTCATTGCAGTTCCCAGAACAAGTGGTTGGAAAGAGAGAGGACGAATTTTTTAAAAAAGATTATTGTTTTTAAATCAAGCTTCTCCCAAGATAGGTGTTCTAGATTGATCTCACCTGAAAGACTTGTTTCACGTAAAAATATTGAAATGATTAACGAAGTACTTAATTTTCCCCTACTCATAAAGCTCGGACTTGAACATGCAATAGATATCTCTCCGCAAAAGAAGGATAAGGTATTCTTCGTTGGCATTGGAACATCCGGCTTAACTGGGGAATTTATTCAAAAGTACTATGAGGGAAAATTAGAAGGGATCACGGTACGTGTTTTTAGATCTCACAAGATGCCTTTAGTATCGGATTGGCTATATGTGATATACAGTTATTCTGGAACGACTCTAGAAGTCCTTAACGCGCTTAAAAAAATCTATGAAAAAAGAGTAGAATGCATCGTGGCCTCTACTGGAGGTTATTTAGAGAAGTTTGCAAGAAAGACGAATATACCCTTCCAAAAGATCGAAGTACCTAAATTGCCAAGGGTAAAAAAACTTGAGACAAGATCTCATCTCCCCTACGGAGTGACGATATTTGCACGTATTTTTAAGAAAATATTCCGAAGCAAAATTAATGTTGAAGAAGAATTAATGGAAGCAATGAAAAGAATAGAAGATAAACTCTCTAATATTTCTGAAAAAGAAATTGTAGAGATTGCTAAAAGAATCGCTGAATCTAATCAACTAGTTATTTTAACCGACGTACTTACAGCTCCTATAGCTCGCAGATTCCGTAATGAATTAGCAGAGAATTCTAAAAAAATAGCTCAATGGGACACATTCCCAGAGATGGGGCATAATCTCCTCTGTGCATTGTTTGAGGAAAAGGCGAGGGCAACTGTCGTAGTGTTCCAAAGAAGTTCAGCGGATGCTGTTGTGAAAGAGTATTATAAAATTCTCGAAGATGCTGTTGGAGATGATAGAATAATCACCATAGAAGTAAACGATAACTATTTTTGCTGGCGAACGTTTTTAGAACCTGTGTTCATTGGAGATCTATTAAGTGTCGTTGTTGGAGACATCTTAGGTCGGGAAACAAAACCAATACATCAAGTAGACATCGTCAAAACGCGGCTAAAACATGTTATAAGCACAGAGCAGTCTAGAAATTCTAAAAATTAATGACTAACTGTCTCGCGAAGATAAATGTTAACAGGATATAAACCCCTTATAACTCATTTTCTTAAGTAGTTTTAGAACGATTTTAGGATTAAGTGAAGACTATGGCAACCTCTTTGAAAGTTAATGATTTGTTTCCACCCGGCCGATACTTGCTAATGGGAAATGAAGCCCTAGCTATTGGAGCATTACTTGCTGATTGCAGATTTTTTGCAGGTTATCCCATAACTCCTAGCTCAGAAATAATGAATTTTATGGCTAAATACCTCCCCCTTGTGGGCGGAACATTTATACAAATGGAAGATGAACTGTCATCGATCATGGCGATTATTGGAGCTAGTTGGGCTGGAGTCAGAGCAATGACCGCGACTAGTGGGCCTGGTTTCTCGCTAATGCAAGAAGGATTAGGGTATGCGGTTATGACGGAGACACCAATAGTTTTGGTCGATGTCATGCGTGCTGGACCAAGTACAGGACAGGCAACGAAATCTGCACAAGGAGATGTTATGCAAGCACGCTGGGGGCGCCATGGAGATCAAGAAGTTATCGTTTTAGCTCCAGCTTTTGCACAAGAAATGCTTGATCTTACAATAGAAGCATTTAATTTAGCGGACCTGTACCGAGTTCCCGTTATCATTCTCCCAGATGAAATAGTGGGTCATCTAGAAGAAGTTGTTGAAATACCTAACGAAAAGTCAGTTACTAAAGTTAAGTGTCGTGAACCAAAAACACCTGAGGAACCACATTTTGGTGGTGATGGAATAAATATAGCTCCATTCCCTACATTGGGGAAAGGATACAACGTTCTGGTCACAGGGTCTACGCATGATGAAAAGGGATATCGAAAAACGCAAGATCCATTAGTACATAGGAAGCTGGTTTGGCATTTAGTTAACAAGGTGAGAAAGAACAAAGATAAGATCATTAAATATGAGGTTTCTGGGGAAGATAATGCCAGGATAGGTCTCGTAGCTTATGGCTCTGTTTATAGAGCTGCGCGAGAAGCTATTGAGCTGGGAAGAGAAGAAGGCATCAAAATAGCACTTTTTAGACCGATAACTCTTTGGCCTTCCCCAGAAGAGATTCTGAGGAAATTTGCTGAAGATACGGGAGTTGATGCAATAGTTGTTCCAGAAATGAACACTGGAATGTATGTTCTGGAAATTGAACGAATACTAAAGGATATCGTTCCAGTCTATGCTCTTAATAAAATAGGTGGTGGAGAGCCTATTTCGCCAGAAGAAATAATTGGATACGTGAAAAAAGTCATAAGAGGTGTATGATTTGGCTTCTCAGACTCATCCTCTTGATAAGTATTTGAGAACAGAAGTTTTTCCTCACGTTATGTGTCCTGGTTGCGGTAATATGAGCATTGCTAATGCATTTCTTAGAGCCGTTGATAAGGTATACGGGTCTTTTGAGAAATTTGTATTCGTATCCGGTATTGGCTGTGCAGCTTGGATTCCATCTCCACATTTTAAAGCAGATACTGTTCACACATTACATGGAAGACCAATACCCGTAGCCATGGGAATAAAACTCGCAAATCCAGCGCTTAATGTGGTAGTTATTTCTGGTGATGGTGATTTAGTAGCTATTGGAGGCAATCATCTCTTACATGCTGCTCGGCGAAATGCGGATCTTCTCGTAATAATGGTTAATAATTTTAACTATGGAATGACCGGAGGCCAACTAGCACCTACTACACCATCAGGTGCCGTGACTATTACTACCCCTTACGGTAATCCCGAACATGCCCTCGATGTTTCTAAGATAGTAGCAGAAGCTGGAGCAAATTATGTTGCTCGATGGACAATTCTCCACCAAATACAGCTTGAACGGTCATTCATTAAGGCCTTGCAAATGGAGGGATTCAGATTCATAGAAGTCTTATCACCATGTACTTCGAGATACGTCCCCAGGAATTTTGGGAATCTAAAGAATATTCTCGACTTTTTCAAGAAAAATACTATTGATATTCAAAGTGCTAAGAGAAAAGGAACGATTGGGGATAAAATATTAGTTGGCGAATTCGTAATTCGGGATCGACCCGGTCTCCTCAGGAGCATTCAACTTCTCCGTGAAAAAGCGCTAAGACAATGGGAGGGAAAGAGAAAATGAGAGAAGAGATTTTTATCACGGGAATAGGCGGACAAGGAATTGTTCTGGCGGGAGAGATTATTGCCAAAGCTGCTATCAAAAAGAACTACTATACCGTAATGACCAAGATGTATGGGGCAGAAGTGAGGGGAGGGGCATCGAGTAGTGGAGTAATAATCTCGGACACAAGGATATATTACCCATTTGTGCGAAAACCAGACTTTATCCTAGCTCTGCATCAAAAAGGATTACTAGCACACGCCCCCCGAAGAACAAGGTTTCTCGTTATTGATGAAGATCTTGTCAAGGATTTAGATAATATAAAGTACGAGAGGATAATCAAGTTACCAATTTTAAGAATGGCTGAGAAAGTAGGTGGAGCCCTCTTATCTAACATGGTGCTTCTGGGAATTTATGCTCGACTATCAAGTATAATCTCTCTGGAAGATCTTATAACCATCATAAAAAAGGAGACTAAAGAGGCTTATAGGGATCTCAATGTAAAGGCCATCAAGTATGGTTACGAAACTTTGCATAAGCTTTTCTAAAATCCCTATCTACAGTACTGGGTCATCCAAGTATAGCTTTTAATTCTTCCGAGGGGATTTCATCATCTATTTTACTAAATTTCTCCAGAGTATTAAGTATCTGGTTCCTATCTTGAACAATCCTTGCCGCTCCTCCGAATAATCTCCAATTAAGCATGTGAGCTAATCGAGCAGCTTTAAATTTATCAATTGATTTAGCTTTAGAACCTACCCAAAGATAGATTTCTCTGTTCTCATCATCAATAATTACAGCACAACCGTCATCTTTCAGCACTTCTTGAGGTGACATATTTTTGGCAGGGTAAATACCATCTTTTAACAGCACGCCTTTCAACAAGTTTTTCACCGTTTTTATTTAACTCGGATGATGACCATGAATACTTAGCTGGCAAAAGGATTTTTTACATTATAACATTTTCCTAATTATAAAAAGCATCGCATTATTGCAACAACAAAACTGTTCTAATAGTCGTTAGTGGCGAACTTATATAGAGAAGTGAGGCAATACTAATATGAAGTCTTCGAAATAGGTGCATTTCAAAATGTCCCTTTCCATATTTCTAATTATAGTGATAATTGGTTTCATTATTGGAGGAGCAGTAGGGTTCATTCTTCATAGAAAAACTGATATTGTACTAGCTAGAATCATTGACCACATAATGACGAAATATATTGATGAAAGAACATTCACTGCTGAAAGAATCTCCAAAGAGCTGGGAATTGACGAAAAAGTTGTGAAAGAGAAATTAGCGATTTTAGAAGAACTTGGACTCGTTCACCACGAACCTAAAAGAGGCTACGTGTTAGTTGATCCTCTAGTCTTTTTAACATCTAGGGACTACCTCAAGGCACTAAGAATCACAGCCAATGATAACATTCTTTATGGAGGCTATCAATACTACTACTTAGCAAACCCAATATATTTCATAATCCAATTAGCTATTCTGATAAGTGCATTCTTATTTGTTGTAATGACCTTTTTCAACATCTACAGCATAAAAACGACACTAATTAACATCTTGCCTAGCCAAGTGTCGCCAGAATCATTTGCATTATTTATTCTAGCCCTTGCAATAATAGTAACAGACGCTCTAAATAACGTGATAAAAATTCTAGCAAGAGAAAAATATAGTGTGATAGTGGGAGAGAAAAGCGGAATCAGTTATAACAGGAGAATAGGAGACGAGTTCGGCGGCAACATCCCAAGATATGCCATAGATAGGATAGATTATGATGTTTCTCTCTGGTACAAGATCTACAACCTATTTGGTTCAATACCTGTAGGTAACATAAAAGTTTATGTAAAGGGAAGCAAGACACCAGTAATTTTCAGAGCAATGCCTTTTCCAAGAGAGCTTTACAATATTATAAAGTCAATAAAACTTGGAGCACTTCAATGGAGAAAGCGATACGCTAGAACAATAGCTTTATGGAGAACGGGAGTTTTTCCTGTCGAGGAGACTAGAAGGAGAAGGAGGCGATAAGAAATGTCTGAAGACGTAGAATTTATAATTAGTGAGGAGCTTGAGGAGACTTATAGACCTTCTAGGCCCATTCAAGTCCTTATCTACGTAATTTTGACACTTATAATCTCCTTAGTAATGTATCAATTGGTTATTAACGAAATGTTAGATATAAAGTTAGCAGTGACAACGCTTCTATTCTCGCTAGCTTTTCTATTCCCTATAATAATCAAGTTCCGAACAACATTGATAGAAGTAATAAAGTACGGCTTGTTTGGAGCCACAATATTATCAATTGTGTATTTGCTAGTAACACGGGTGACAATTAGTTCGATATATGATCTCTCTCTTCTAGTAATCTTTTCGGAAGTCCTTTTTATTGAATTACTTCATCATATTTCGTGGAGGTTTAGGGCTAGGCGTAGCAAAACTCTCCTAGTACTGGATGCGGTGCTTGCTGCTATCTTCTTTGTTTCGGTCTTTATGTTCCTGCAATTTCTAGGCCTTGTCATTGGTGGAATACTATCGCTTTTCATAACAATCGTCTTCTTTTACGCCATCCTACCAGAGAGACCCCTCTAGTTTTCTTCATATTCATATTTTTTATTGAGGACAACGGATTAAGAATGAGAAAGAGAATGATGCTTCATCTTGTTTACCTTTTTAAGATACAGTCGTAGCTGCAGAATATCTTGTCTTCTAATATGATTTATACCCAATAAACCTACTTAGTAATAATAAGCGGGATGAAGAGAGATCTGCCTCCTGAGAATAATGAAGAATGGTGACGGCACTGACCGCAATTCATTACCTCATAGCCAGCATTACCAGAGCATAACCGTAGTATTAACTAAAAATTGAAGAAATTTTAAGGAACGAATTATTTTCTTCCGCGCCCTTTATACACTATTATCCCAAATGCTATGAGGCTTAAAGCTAGCAAGAGAATTAGCAAGAATATTTTCAAAAGGCCGTTCGTTGGATCCAATGGATATTGGTCTTGGCTGTCTATTATTGAATCGCCATCACTATCGGGTTCTAATGGATTGCTACCGAGTAATACTTCTTGATAATCCGTTAATCCATCATTGTCGGTATCTGGGTCTAATGGATCCGTTCTGTACACTTTGCATTCAACGTAATCAGTTAATCCGTCGTTATCAGTATCTGGATTTCGAGGATCAGTTCCATACCTATACTCATCATAGTTGCATAAACCGTCATTATCCGGATCCATGTATCCATCTTTTTTCAGTGGGTCTAGATGGTACTTCACTTCCCATCCATCGGGCATGCCATCTCCGTCTGTGTCCACTTTTCTCGGATCAGTTCCATGATTGTATTCTTCGAGATTTGTTAGTCCATCGCCATCAATATCAGTTGCATTATCAGCTGGGTTTAGTGGGTCTAGATGGTACTTCACTTCCCATCCATCGGGCATGCCGTCCATGTCAGTATCGTTTACTATGGGATCTGTGTGATAAGTAAATAATTCATCAGAGTCAGAAAGTCCATCCCCATCAGTATCTTGCGTTGTAGCGTTAGTTCCTATAAGATACTCAGTATAATCATTGATGAAATCATTGTCGGTATCTGAATCTGTAGCATCTAATGCACGTCCTATTTCGTAGGCGTCTGGGAATCCATCTCCATCAGTGTCTTTTGGAGTATTGTAATAATTCGTTCTATGGTAATCATGCATATAACACATCCAGAATGCTTTACCGCCAGTGATATTCAGAATTAATGAAAAGCCATTATTAGTCATTATTAATGCATCCACATTGTTATCATTGTTTATATCAGCAATAAGAGGCCATCGAGGATTATCTAATTGAGTAGCTAGTACTTCTGTATGTGTAGTATTAACAATAACTACGCTCCCATTTGAGAATGTTAGAAGGGCATATGTATTATTCCCGTTCTGAGGATATAAGATAACTGGTGGGCTCGTAGGGAGAGAACTAATGAAGTACTTCTTCTCTATTACTAAGTATCCCGTATCATTAGCTCCTAAAATGTATAAGTATCCGCTAGTTATGACCAGAACTTCATCTAGTAGATCTCCATTCAGATCCGCTGCCACAGGTGGGAATATTGGAAGTTCATTCAGTGTAATGCTTTTTTCTAATGATTGTTCTTTAGCGATATCTGGTCTAGTATATAGTACCCTACCACCCTTAGTGATAGCTATTAGATCAGTAAAATTGTCCTTAGTTATATTACCTACTCCTAAATACACCGTGTCACTTATCGGAATACTATAGAATGTTTCTTCGGATAATCGGCGATACAGTATAGAGTCCGAAGAAGCGGTCACAAAATAGTAAGTCAAGTTCTGGTAAATGTCTACTAGAAGCAAACGGTTCTCAATGCTTGTTGGAAATGTTATTTTACTACCCTTGCCCCAGAAAGAGTAGCCTATGATTGCATCATTGCTGATTACAGAAACATCTAACTCGCCATTTAGATCGCTATCAAGGATTATTGGATGATAAACTTTATTACCTACTGGAACTTCTGTGGAGGTCTTCATAATGAATGTGCCATTGGTTCCTAGAAATACTAGATTACCTAAGGAATCTAGTAATACTATTTCTAATTGTCCATCTCCATTCAAATCGGCTATCAAAGGAGAAGAAACAAAAACGCTATCTTCAAGCGTATATTTCCATAACGTGTTATTGGAGACTATATCGTACGCTATTAAAGAGTCATTTGAAACAATGAGAGCCTCAAATGTAGCATCTCCATCGAGATTAATTAAAACCGGTGGTGCTGTGGCGTTGAACGTTAAGGAAGAGTTTTCTTGAACCGATGCATAAGCTTTCGAGATCTTTCCAATGTGCGGAGATATGTATGGTGAAAATGTTATAGGAACTAAGATGATGTATATCAGCAATACTGCGTGTATACGCAAGATATCCACCTTCTTCTAAGCAAGGGTTTATAAGCTAGAAACGAAGAACGTTTTATTGATATATTAACCTTATATCATCCGGTTCGATATACTACTTTTAACTCCTACCATTTTGGTGGTGATTGAATATGGTTAAGGAAGTTATTAAAAAAGCTGATGAAGTCCCGATGCAAGAAGTAGAATTTGAAGGTGCTACTGGAGCATACATTCAATGGCTTATATCCAAGGAAGATGGAGCAGAAAACTTCGCAATGAGAAGATTTACTATAAAACCAAATGGTAAAATTCCAAAACACGCACACTGGTATGAGCATGAAATATATGTGCTTAAAGGAAAAGGTCGAGTAGGGATTGGGGACAGAGTCTATGAGGTTTCCGAGGGATCAGTATTATTCGTCCCACCAGACGTTCCTCATTGGTACGAGAACATAGGAAACGAGGACTGGGTCTTTCTGTGCATTATTCCGCTGCGAAAAGAGGAATAAACTCGGGATTTAGGAGATGGGAGTAGAAGAACTTAAAGGGACATTTAGAAAAAGATTAGAAGAAAGCCTCAAAAAGTTGGAGAGACTAGGGATTCCAAGGAACTTAATTGACTTGAATCTGGACCAAATCGCCCAGATTATTATAGAAGCACTGAAGAAGGTAAACTACTATATTATTCCCGGCCATGAAATCGAGCACTGTTTCAGGGTTGCGGAGTTAGCTACATTTATAGCCTTTAGGGAAGGGGCTGATGTTAGAAAAATATTTTTGGCTAGTCTTTTGCACGATATTGCTCGTGTAATCGAGGAGAGGGCTGGAGGGGATCACGCTGAATTATCAGCTAAGATAGCTTATGAGGTATTAAGCAACGAAGGTTTTGAGAGAAACTTCGCGAGTTCTGTGGCGAAAATTATCGAAGAACATAGGTATTCAAGGGATAAAAAGCCAAGTTCGTTAGAGTCAGCAATTTTACAAGATGCTGATAAATTAGATGCCCTAGGATTCATCGGTGCAGCACGCATCTTCGCATATGGTGGATACAAGGGAAGAGAGATCTACGACCCATTTAATATGAGAGATAAAGGTAGCTTAGCACACTTTTATCACAAAATACTAAAACTAGCTGATTTGATGAACACAAAAACAGGACGTAGTATCGCTGAAAAACGTGCTAACAAAATAAGGATATTCATAAAAACTATGTTAGAAGAAATCAATATGGAAGATCTCTTAGAGTCTAATTGAACAATAAACTTTAATTTCATCCTAATGCAATACTTCTAAACTAGTTCAAGGAAACTTTCAGAGGGGATAATTAATGCCAATGAGAGGAAAAATCGTAAGAAGGGTTTTTGAGAAGAGTCCTAAGGGGGACATTTGGGAAGGATTGGTAAGGAAAGTCCTCTGGGGACGAACAAGGGAGTATAAACTGATACTAAGAGCTCATTGGCCAGAACCAGAGTTACTAAAGAAAATCTTTGAGGATGTATTAAGAAGTAGAGTGGTCACTCCTAACTACCTTGCTCAGAAGTACAATATAAAAGTCTCAACAGCAAAGAGATTACTAGAAGCTCTTCGAGAAGCAGGTTATCTAGAACTCATTCAAGATAGTTCAGATGCCACGTTAAAGATATACTCAGTGATAAGAAAATAAAAATTGGTAGCTATTCTATTAATATAGACTATTCGCTACTAAGTACTTCAACATAAAATTCGTTCACTTTCTCGGGTGGTCCTGTATATTTAATTCTAATTTTCTCCTTATCAATAACTTCTGCTTCGAAATCGGACGCTCTTAGCGTATATCCAGTATCTGTTTTGATAATTTCCTCTGCCTTAAGCTTTAGTTTCTTAAAGATTTCATCGTCATATTCAAATTCACGCCACTCCCCTACGACTGCTGTCTGAGCCTCCGCAGCGACTTCTTCTGGTGGTGTAATTCCAGTTATAACTCCGGCGTTCTTATAAACTTCAATTGACATCGTGTTCCAGTCTACTTGAATATCTTTCTTTCCGTCTTTATCAACTATGTCAAACTCGAAAATAATCCTAACGACATCTCCTTTATCAATTCCTTTCTCTCTAAAAACATCAAATAGCCTCATGTTTATTACGGCAGCTTTTCTAGCAGCCTCCGCTGGCTCAATAATCCCCTTAGTTAAAGCAATTAGAGTTCTTCTTAACTTATTAGCATATCCAGCAGCTCTAACAAAACCAGTTGAGAGCCGCATTCTTTCACTCATATGGAAACACCTTATCAAACAGTTTTAAGAAATGGCACAATATATAGATTGAGGATTATGTGGAATAAATATATTGCTATGACTTCGGCTTTTCTTAATATAAATATAAGGGGGTTATAAAAGATGCAAAATTGCTTTGAAAGAGAAACTGCGGATATTATTTTAGTTAACGCTAAGGTATATGATCCTAAGCGTGATGAGTACTTTGACGCATTAGCTATTAAAGAAGGCGCCATAGTAGGTATTGGTGAGGATGCTAAGAATTACTTATCAACAAAAACTGTTATCGTAGATTGTAGAGGGAGAATGATTATTCCCGCATTTATAGACGCGCATACACATATTTTAGGTATGGCTGCTCGGGCTGGCTGGCTCGATTTGTCGAAGGTCAAAAGCTTACGGGAATTATTGAGAATAATATCTGAGTACGCTGAGAAAGTGGGTCCTGGTAATTGGATTCTCGGTCATTCTTGGGATGAGTCAAAATGGAGCGATGAGAAGAGGTATCCGACAAAAAAAGAACTTGATGAAGTAGCTCCGAATAATCCTGTATTTATAAGGAGAATAGATGGACACATGGCAATCATTAATTCTCCAGCAATGAAATTGCTGAATATTCCAGAGAAGATAATAGGTTTGGAAAAAGACAAGAAAGGCGAGCCGACAGGAGTTATTAAAGAGCACGCACTAGAGTACGCACAGCGACGGCTCGAAGTAAAGTTTGAAGTTGTGTTAAAGGGATTAGAAAAGACTGTTAAAAAGATCCAAGAGTTAGGAATCAGTATGGTTCACGAGACTTTATCTCTAGAACAACTAATTATACTTGCAATGGCTGGTGAAAAAGGCCTGATTCCTTTCACAGTGTACGGCTTTATTCTCGTAGAGTATTTAGACAAACTTATCGAACTAGGAATTCAACGAGGACTTGGAGGCTCTAAAATTATTATAGGTGGGGTTAAAATTTTTGCTGATGGTTCTATAGGGGCTAGAACAGCGGCTTTGAGAGAGCCCTATCATGACGATCCCTCAAATATGGGGATCCTCTTCTTCTCTGAAGAAGAATTAGAAGAAATATTCAGAAAGGCAGATAAAGCAGGACTTCAAATGGCTATTCACGCTATAGGTGATAGAGCAATAGATCAAGTAATAGAATGTCTAGCAAAAGCCCAAGTATCTAAAGATCTTAGACACAGAATTGAACATTTCGAAATAGCATGGGATGAGCATCTTAAAAAAGTAAAAAAACTAGGTATCGCCATTTCAGCACAACCAAACTTTGTTGCGGAATGGCAAATGCCTGGAGGGATGTATGAGAAGAGATTAGGAAGAGATAGATGGAAAATAATGAACCCCTTTAAGAAAATATTAGACGAAGGCATTCCTCTTGGTTTTGGAAGCGATTGTATGCCTCTAGATCCAATATATGGACTCTATGGGGCAGTATCTCATCCAGTAAAAACTAATAGATTATCGGGGAGAGAGGCTCTGTACGCGTACACATACGGTTCAGCTTTTATAGCGCACCAAGAAGATCTACGCGGCACTATAGAGGTAGGAAAAATCGCTGATTTAACAATTTTATCAGCAAAAAACTTAGCTGAGATCGAAAAAGACGCTAGGAATGTGAGGTCTCAAGGATTAATATTAGGAGGAAAAATACTTCGTATAAGCTACTAGCTCGTATCTTTTGTAAAACCTTTTCAAAGTTTTAACCAAATTTTTAGCTGGCAATCGGGAGTGCTATCTGTCAGCTCGAATATATTGTCCGGAAATAATCCTCTTCCTCCATAATACAGCATAGCCCTAGTTACATCACTAGAAATTGTAATAGTGTTATATAATGGTGCCATAAAGAGAATTTGACTATAAGGGCCTTAAACTGTCAGTACCGGCGGGTTCGGTCATTATTCCTAGAGTCCCTGACTCCCTTTCTCATCATCCAAATTCATATTACTAAATTTTTATCCTTGTGAGAATTAGCTAAATTAAGATTTTAGTTATAGTTTTCGAGGCAGTAATTATGAAAGCGTTATTGATCGCTGTCGGATCAACGAATCCTGCAAAAATAAAGGCTGTTGAAAACGCTTTTAAAAAGATCTTTGGTCAGCATATAAAAGTGCAAGGGATAAAAGTCTCTTCAGGAGTTTCTATACAGCCCTTGAGCGATGAAGAAATGGTGAGAGGTGCGATCAATAGAGCTAAAAGAGCCTATGAAATCTTGAAACCAGATTTTAGCGTTGGACTAGAAGGAGGCGTTGTAAAGTACTCTTTTGGTGTTTTTGTAAAAGGGTGGGTTGCAGTATATGATGGGAAAAAGTTGGGTCTGGCATCTTCTATCTCTGTACCTTTACCTGATTATATTTGGGATTTATTAGTAAAGGGAAAAGCTAGAGAATTAGAAGAGATTATGGAACAAATAAGCGGAATTAAGCGAGTTGGTGATAGTATTGGTGCTATCGGAGTATTAACTAGTAGGATCTATGATCGTGTTAAAGCATTTGAAGATGCTACCGTATGTGCAATGGCGCCTTTCATGTCCCCTAACATCTTTAGAGCGCGAAACGAAGTCTAAAAGATAATTCCTTCACTAACTTCTCCCGAATTTTTGTGAGATTCTTAATCTGGCTCAGTATTCTTTTATCGATAATCACGCTAGGCGCTCCTGGATACCACTTAATAATTCTTCCATTTTCAAGGATCCTAAATATACTATCCGTGAGGGATCCCATAATGTCGGGACGAGTTTTTTCGAAAGATGGAACCAGATAGCGATCCATAACGGTTACTAAAAGATCTTTAAGGAGGTTGTATTGAATTCTATGATTAATAAGACGCAAAATAGAGAAAACAAAGTCGCTAAGCAGTAGTAATTTTCTTTCTAAGGAAGTTTCTTTTTCAAGGGAATAATTTAAAACTATAAGTTTTAAACATTCAAGTAACTTCTCACCGAGTTTTTGCCATCTAAGCAATAAGTATTTCTGCGTTTCAGGGTTGATAATAGAAATGTAACGAGCAACTCTATAAGAGATGATTGAGGGTACTAGAAAGCTATCCTTTTCCCTAAGAGCCTTTACAAATAGCTTTAAAAATTCAATTAATGCCTTATAGTATTCCTCGCCTTCATAAAGTATAATCATAAGAACATTCTTCTCGAAGAGAACCTGGTTCTGAAAATCAGTGTCTCCTCGATACCTTAATGGTTGAACCGTGACATCTAGAGCTTGGTTATCAACTTTTACCATAATTTTCCTCTTATCTAACATAGATACTTGTACGTTAACAGTTTTGTCTGAAATCGACAATATTCCCGCTAATCTTTCTAAGACATCAGCTAATACACCTAATAAGGACTCGTTTACAGCCTTTTCCAGAGCACGGGCTCTTGGTATTTTCTCTCTAGTGATTTCATGGATACTAAATTTGTAGAGATTAGATAAAATTAACAGAAGTTTCCTTATGCTGTTAATAGTGTTATTTCTTATGAGGTCTGAACAGACATCTCTGCAAAATGAGATTACGTTCCTGATAAACATTGGTGATTTTGAGGATAAAGAAGTAGTTTCATTAACTAGAATATTCATAGCGACGAATCTTACGGTTATCTCTGGAACTAGTTTAAACAATTCATTACGAGATAGGACAATGTCATAAATGACTGTAATTATGTTCTTCGTTTTCTCAACTCCAAATATTTTCTGGAGACTATACCAACTAGATCGGCGTAGAAGAATTATGATGCAGTGATTTTCTGCTAATTTAGTAATTTCTGAGAATATTTGTGAGAGAATCGACCTATTAATTCCTGGCCTTAAGAAATGATCAATGTCATCAATAATAATAAGTTTTGATTTATCTAGAATAGCTCTTAGAGCTTCTCTTGAGAAAACGAGATCGTTTGCACTTATCATTAAAGTTCGGAGTCCATAGATTTTCTTAGCCATGTATAATAAAACGTATCCAAATTGCGTTTTTCCAGACTCTGCATCCCCAACAATTGCGTAACAGCCTTTAAAATCTTTATCAGCAAGAGAAGCGAGGATGTTCTCAACATGTCTAATAATTTTTTTCTGATAGGCTAAGAGGTGAAGTTCAGCATCATTTTTTATCTCGAATGGATATGCTTTAGAGATTTTTTTGAGAATCTCCTGTAACCTCTCGCTCGAAATGCCTCTGATTCGTGATATTTCATGAGAAACTTGGTCAGGAACATTCTTCATCGAACATTCACCTTGGTTCTGGGAGGGATAATGATACTGGCGTATCTTTCACCAGTGGTTTCATCTAACCAAATACTAATAAATCTAGAGCTTTCTGGAACGAGCTCTGCTGGAATTCGATCAAAATCTGTTATCATACTGGGATCAAGTCCAAGCTCTTCAATTCCTTCTATAAATACTCTCCCTTCTTTCCAAAGCTCTAATACGATTGTCCTAGCATTTGGGAATTTTTTCTCAAGCACAGAAAATGGAACAGAACCGCGTGAATAGATATATGCCCATACGAAATCTTTTTCCGTTGGAGTATACTCAATAGTTCTTAACAATACAACTAGTTTTAGTTCTTTAGCCCACTGAATCAGGGCTCTAGCGGTATTGACATCAATTTCCTTTTCACATAATTCTTTCACAAGAAGCTGTACGAAATATCTATTCAGAGGATACTTATTAGAGGCCATTTTTCTTAGAAGAGATGAAAAACAGAATTCTTTTTCAAGAACTCCTAAGAGCTGATTTTTGAATTCCTCAAAAGACTTCCCTATCTGTCCAATTCTAGAGATTAACCATTTGGCTACTTTCTCGTACTTTTTTGAAAGAGTCATGCTTAAGCCGAACTTTTCGGAAATAATTGTGGAATTGATCTTCTCTGGTACATATTCTGTTAGGATTCTGTGTAAAATCTTAAGCTTCACTGGGAAAAGATCCTCATTCATTATAATCTCCTTAAAAATAGACTTAACTATTTTTCTCTTCAAAATAAGGTATCTTAAAGCTCATGTAGGTATTTCTGGAAAAATATTGTTTTATATATTTTTGTTCATTATCATGAAATCACAACGTTCTTCCCATGATACAATCCAAGGGCTCTTAGCATAGACATAGCTATATGACGGAGGATCTTGATTTTGTAGAATACGCCACAACAAATGGTGCCGAGTATGGATAATAATTCCCTTAAAGCCGTAATGGCTGCTGAACGGTTATTCCTAGTCCTTGATTACGAGGATAAAAGCAGGAAATATGTTCGTGCCTTATGGATAATAATGTTCATTAATCTCTTGGTTCTAGGATCCTTGCTAGAGAGAGGTCTATCTTCCTATCTGGTTGTGCTGTTTTCGGCATATCTGTCTCTTTATATCTATGCTACAAGCCTAGGCTTGTTCCTTGTCTCCTATTTTATGGTAAAGGAGACTATTTGGAGATACAAAGAATTAAGAATGAAAGAGAGTAACCTAAGCCCTAGTATTTTTAAATCCTTAGTGAGATCTGGAGGAAGTAGTAAAAGGATACTCCTGGTTATAACCTTCTTACTAATCTCAGTGTTAATTAAGAACTTTACTTATGGTCTTTTTGAGATTATTATCTCCCTGGCAATAATATTACTCGCGAGTTCTCTGATGCTAGAGCTTATAATTCCAGCAACAAGCTTTGAAAAAGGAAGCACTACTATCAGATTGCATAAAGTCTATAAAGACCTTCGAAGACGGACATTTCTGAGATCATTAGTAGTTGTTTCTCTTGTATATTTTTTAAACAATTTAGCCCTGAATACCTTAGTTGAAAATAATGTATGGGGACGATTTTCAAACTTACTTATTCTTCTGGGGTGGATCCCAGTATTTTATATATCCCATTTTATAGCGGGATACTTGCTTGGATCAGCGCTTAGTAATCGATACATTTATGAATTCGAATTTGAGAGGGAAACGAGAGATTCGCATTTAACGTGGCTGGGGTCATTGCTGGTAATGGGTGTTTTAGTAATTCTTAGTGCTGATATCAGTGAATTACTACCAAAAACTGTTCATATCGAACAATTTTTTGCAACATACTATCTCAGTTTCTTATTTCCATTGACAATCTTTTTCTGGGGTCTATTAAGAGTCTTTTTAAATCAGACAACATCAATCGAAAGTATAGATCTATTAGCTGGAGATAAAGATAAAGCAAAAGTATCTGGGATAGTGTATCGAATAGTAAAATCCTTAATAATGAGCTACGCTCTCATCAATGTGCTCATAGGTCTCATCTTTCTTTTCTCGTCAATATATAATGTTGTATTCTCAATCACGATTCGGGAATCAATATATGTAGGAGCTATTCTTGGGTTCTTTTATGGTATGATAATTTCTATCCTTAAAGAGTCAAATAATGTATTAATTGGTGGTGCAAAGATTATATTGGTTGAAAAGAAGAAATTAATTAGATTCAGGGAAAAAAGAACAAGTGACATGAGAGTGAAAGAGTTAAATGATTATTCAAGCGAAAATTTTGATGATGTTTTACTAGAATTAGAAAAGATAACGGGGGAGATCCAAAATAGTATCTGAGGGAATAGCGATCTTCACGTCTGGGAAAGGAGGGGTCGGAAAAACACCTTTTGCACTGTTATTATCTATACTACTAAAGCGGCGCAACGTTAATGTGATAGCTTTGGATTTTAATTTTCTAAATCCAGACTTCTACGAAATCTTAAAAAGGATTTATACGGGGAGGCTATCAGTAGTTACAGAGGTGCATGGAGAACGATTACCTTATCCAATGTCGATTTATGAAGCAACAACAAAAAAAGGTGGGAAACTCTGGGTTGTTGCACGTGCTGATAAGTATCGATACATCCCCTATCCACCTTATATAATTTTCGAAACAATACTGAAGTTAAAGGACATCATCCAAGAACCCGCGTTTATAGTTGTTGATACGAATTTAAACATCCCATCGTTTAATATAGCCTTCTCATCATCCCTAGAATTAGCCAGAAAGATAACTAGTAGCTTCCAAGACATCTTCTTTTTCCATATATGGACACCTGGAAGCTTCAGAAAAGCGCCTTTTGGAGTATCTATGGTTTCAGAAAAAAATGAGGTAGAACTTATCGAGAATACAATTACAACGTTTGCACGTTATGGTATTTCTCTCTTTGGACGCAACGGGGAGAACATTATCCATATAATTACGCCAAGGTTCTTCGAAGTATCGTCACCAGAGGGTTTTAGAGCTAAAATGTTGTTTATGTTAAGACGAATTTTTGGCATGAAGATTGTAGAGTCCATGGTACCGATTTTTGATGAAAGCAAGTTTTGGAGCAATTTCTTATCAGAAATTCCTATCGCCTATGAGAGAAGCTTAAGATTACTCACAATTAAAGATCTCTCCCTTATGAAAACGGAGTTTGATCGTGCAGTAAGAGAGCTCATAGCCACATATAGGGATTTCGCTATAGAGGTCGACCCATTGGATATAGAGATAGTATTCTTCTCCTTTGTGATGAATCATGTGTTTGAGCGAGCAACGCGCACAGTTCCTTTAAACATGATTGTTATACCCTATATGGTTCGGAAACTTGTGAACTTTGTTGATGCGATGCTTCTTCCTACAGTATTAACTGAGAACTCAATATTAGAAAGGGAAGGAATTATTGGAAAGATCTTCGAGATTTGGATTGATAAGGTTCTTATACCTGGCAAGATCAGAATGTTAAGAGAATAAAAGACGCCATTCCACTATAGAATCTGCTTAATATGTTAGGTGATGATCAATAATCTTCGTCGTCAAATGGGATCGTAGGACTGGGTATCAATATATAGCAAAATTTCCTCGTAAAACTAGTTTGTCCCATGAGACTCTCTCAATAATATTCTTTAGAGCGTTGAGTGAAGCACGAAGGCGCAAAGATGTGCTCTATGGAACAATAAATGCGAGGGAAGGAGAGCTCTTCTGGTATTATTTAGGTGGATTTTTCCCAGATCCAAGAATAATTATCGTGAATCGTGAAGAACCTATAATCACGCTATTTCTAGTGAAAGATATTGCTACGAAACATAGAAGGCTTAGTGATCAGCTACGTAACATCCTTAACGAGACATATTTAGGAAAAATAAAATTGATAAAATTGAACAAGAATTTTTTGATACCCGTGAGTTTGAGCGATGAGTTTCGATGCAAAATTTTCTCTATAATAGCATGTGAACAGGAGATTACATGGAAGGAATTACTGGAAAAAACTGTAGAATTATCCCCCATACCATCAGCTGTAGAGCTTGAAGAACACATCGAGATTCTCAATATGGCGGGACTAGTAGATGTAAAGTATGTCAAAGGAGAGAAAGTCATTATTCCAAGAAAAGCTTTACAACTGCGCTTCGATCCCAGCAGCTGTGGGGAGGATGTAAAAACTTGGGAAATGAGCTTAAGTAGAGATACTATCCAGGGATATAGCATCTATCTCTACAGAGTATGTGAATTATTATCAAATCGTGAGTTACGCAGGAGAATTCTAGAATACAAGAAGAAGTGTGTTGTAAACATTTCAGACGATATTGATTATCTTCTCATTGAATGGGGATTGGCTCATAAAATAGCTGAGAAAATAATGAGACTAATTTTTATTCCTAGATTAGTCGTGAGAGACTTAAGAGGGCAAACGACTACTATTTTTTCTCTTTAATGCTAAGTATTAGTTTGGCTGGATCTATGTGTTCCGAGAGTTTTTTGGCAACTGAATCAATGTCTTCTCTTAAATTGTGTTCGACAATTAACTGGTGTATTAGCCATACTAATTCTATGAACTCTTTCTTTTCTGGGCATATAGGATCGGCTCTCACCAGTGGTTTTTTAAGCCAAAAAAGAGATGCGATGATTTTTATGATTTCTTCTTGGAGGTTCTTTGATCCTACTGGTAAGTGTTGAAGACAAAGATCCTCCATAAGTACTTTTTTAGAAATTTTAATGACAGTAAGTATATGATTTGCTAGACGTTTCATCAAAATATCAGGATTCACACTTTCAGCTAGTGCGATTCTTAATGTCTCTGCATCATGTGTTGCGACATAAAATGGGCTAAGTATTCTCTCAATAACCTTATCCCGACCCCAATCTTGTAGAAAAGCTCCCATTTCGTCTAGATTATCTGGGCTAAAGCGACCTATTTCGAGTGGGATGTAGTTACCAAAGATTGTTTCCCTACCGGACAAGAACAATGCCTCAGCAAGAATAAAAGGGCGACTTATTGATTTTATCAGCTCTATTTCGTGCTGAAGACCGTTTATGGTGGGTTTTAGGATAGTGCGCACGATAACACTTTTTCCATCCCAAGACATAGTTATAGGGTCTCCATTAGTAGATTCTAGTAAAATTTCAAGTTTTTCTAAAAAACCTCCTTGATGTTTTTCTATCACGTCTTTTACGAAGTATTTTCTGCCTTCTATGATAAAGTGATGGTGATTAGGCTCAAATTTCTTAACTAGAACAGCATTGAGTAGGGGGTTTTCATGAGTAAAAAGCGCAAACTGTTGATTTTTTATTTGAAATATGCTGATCACACCATCAAAACGAGCTATTTGAAGATTCTTGAGGTTCTGTCCAATGGTTTCGAGTAATTTATTTTTCTCCACTAAGGATCCCTAGAATTAAAGGATGAAGGTAAATTACTGTGAATATGCTGCAATATTATAAGAATTTTCTTGGTGTGGGTAATGGAGATAACCTTTTTTGGTATTCCTAAAGTATCCCCTGACGACGTGGTTAAAGGAACCATCGCTATAATAGGGGCTAACATTGTCACTAAGAGTGTACATAAGGAGTATGGAGTAGGGAGGGCGGCGCGCGTTCTTAGGGAGGTGTCACAGGAATATACTGGTCATATTCCAGCGTTAGATATTGACATTCATGAAAAAGATGTTGTGGATGTGGGTGATTTTGGTAGAGAGGATTTAGGAAGAGTTGTGAATAAAATCTTGGAAAATGGTGGTGTTGTTTTAGTAATTGGAGGTGACCACGCGACAACGTATTATTCTCTCAGAGATACTAATCTTGAGCATATTGTGTGGCTTGATGCTCATCTCGATATTTACCCAGAGAACAAGGTTTCTCATGCGTCAGCTCTCAGATATCTTCTGGTAGGGGATAATAAAAAGAGGGCGACAATTATAGGTTTCCGCGGGTATTCGACTCCGAAAATAGAGTTAGAGCAAGTCAAGGAATTAGGAATTGATATCATTAGCTATCCATTTCTCGAAGAAGAGCTAATTAGGAGGCTAGAATCAGCGGAGGCTATTAGTCTCGACATAGATTTCTTTGACGCATTTGTTTTTAAAGCAACGCGAGTTCCAGAAATCTTGGGTATTAACCCCAAAGACTTTATTTTAGTGCTTAGAAAGTTGAAGAATGTTCGAGCAAGGTATTTTGATCTCGTAGAATATTGCCCAGAAATTGACGTAGGATATGTGCACGGAAAATTACTGGTGCAGATGATCCTTGAAGTCATCGCCGTTTTTCTAAGAAGCGGGTATGGCTAATGCTCGATATTTTTACCTCCTCAACGCTCTCTACTCGAAAGTTCTTGATATGTAAGACATTGCCATTATTATTGATTAAATCTATGAGTTCTCGTGGATCAAGGAAGCCGATTTTTTTCTCAGCTCTTCTTATCTCAGATAATTCTACGTGTGTTACAGGCCATCTAGGAACGATCCTTGAACACTCCTCAACCTTAATATTGACGATCTCGAATAATTCTGGATCAACTTCCTTAAGTTTCATCAATACTTCATTCTTATCGAAACCAAGTACTGGTCGATACACGGGCAAAGCGGTAGCCTGTGTTATTATACTGAGATTCCATATTGTTTGTGATGCATGCTCACCAGCTAATTCTCCAGTAACAATGCCAACAGCTCCTTCGTAAGTAGCGATGATTTCAGCAACTCTGAGAGCGTAACGTTTAAAGAGCACATGTGATAATCTATCCCCGCCAACTTCTGATATTCTGTTAAGTATTTCCTCTATTGGAACCACGTATAATTTACCAGATCTGGTAGGAGTCCAGTTGCTAAAGAGATAAATAGCTGCTTTTATTGCCCTTTGACGAGCCTTTTCGCTGCCCATTGGTATATAAATACCAGCTATGGGGGATCCCCTGCGCATCATCATCCAAGTTGATAGTGTTGAGTCGGGGCCTCCGCTCATTAAAGAAACTAATTTATCTTGTGTTCCAAAAGGAACCCCTCCAGGACCTTGGAGATAGGTCCTTAGGAGAAATGTTTTTTCTCCCCGAACCTCTATATAGAGATCAGTGGGTTCCTTTTCATCATTTTTATCAAACGTGGATTGCAAAACATCTATTACATCTCTGGGTCGCAAATTCGTCATTACGAATTTCAGAGGTTGAAATCTTAAAGGCAGATTTACTAGACCATCAGATAACATTTTCTTAAGCCCCTGTAAAATCTCTGGGATACTTGTTCGTACTTCAAGGCCAGAAGAAAGCGATGAAAAACCGAGCAAGGTTCTTAGATTCTTTTCAACTTCGTCCAGTTCTCTAGGATTATCTACGTAAACAAGGATCCTAGAATGGAATATTTCTACTCCATAGTCCTTTCCTACTCTCTCCTTGACATGATCTACCAATAATTTCTCCCATTGTCTTTTGACTCTTGGACTTTTAATCGCTATCTCTCCCGAATATCTAAGGATAACTACGTATCGCATACAACATCACACGTAATATAGAGTATTGTTGTTGCCGATTCTAGCGCACTTCGTTAATTTGTGGTGTATAAGATGATCCTTTTCTATAATATGAATAACGGTAAAGCCTCTAACAAGTAGAGCATCTGAGATGAGTTTTCTATGGCAACGCCAAGGAATTCTCTCTGAACACATAATAGTCGCTGTTGATTTATTGGCGATCTCGACTACTTTTTCAAATCCTATTTGCCAATCTCTTGTCTGCATGTAGGCGGCATAATTTCGATAGCCTTGAGCCTTGAAACACTTAATGCTACTAGCTCCTCGGATGTATCCACGATAACCTCCTAAAGAATCTCCTAGCCATACATATTTTATTCCTACTGAGCGAAGAATTGTCTTTAGATTTTCGCGAGTAAAATGAGGAAATTTTCTAGAGGTAGGGAAGCGGCGTACATCTATAACCCAAGAAATGTTATAATGTTTCAGAATGTCGATGAATTCTTCAATGGACCTGTTAGAGTGGCCAATGGTATAAATTATTTTTCCTTTACTCTTTAATGAATCCATGAAACCTCACTTTTTATGCGGAAAGATCAAGAACAGATACTGGATCCTAGCTGAATTAATTTTTATTGATTTTTATATATAGTCTTTGAATAAACAACATATTATGATAAGCTTGGAGAAAACGATGAAATATCCACGAATACGTTAGGAATGAATTTTAGTCTCATTAATAGCGACTATGATAGTTTTGGTGTGAGATCGAGGGTCTTTTGGAATCATCTAGTTACAGTGCACGAAAAGCTCTATATAGTCATAACTGGTATCTTGTTTGTTCTATCTATGGGCTCTCTCGTATTTTTTAGCTCTGGCAAAATTTCCAGTGAGTTGTCGTAATATTTGAGTCTGACAACAACTAAAGGCATGAGGAGTGTCTTAAACCCATACTAGTTCAAGTAGGAATCGGGACTAATTACCAAAAAACTTTAAATTCTATTTCACTATTAGAAGAACTCTTTCATTAGAAAACTAGTTCCGGCCCAGTGGACGGGTAGCTCAGTGGTAGAGCGCCGGCCTTGCAAGCCGGAGGCCGCGGGTTCGAATCCCGCCCCGTCCACCACTTCTTATACCTACTGTCATATTTTAATAATGTTTACTTTTTGAGACATAATTAATCTGTTTTTTGATCTTAACAAACATTAATTAATCATAATAATGCACTTTATTCTCTATCCTAAATAGAAAAATTCAAATTTTTTGAAAAACAAATTAGTATTGCTAGTTCATTGTTTAGGAAATCTCGTAGTGAGGTGATTATAGTGCCAAAATTTGACGAAATTGACAAGCAGATTTTAAGACTATTACAAAAAGATGGTAGAATGGCTTACAAGGATATTGCTGAAAAATTAGGGAAAGCACCAGCAACTATAAAGAATAGGATTATGAAAATGATGCATGCGGGAATAATAAGATCATTTGTACCGCTTTTAAACTATAGGGCTCTCGGATACTCCCTATCAGCAATCATATTGATTCAAGCGAAGCCTGGAAAACTCAATGAGCTAGCTAGTCTGATCAAGGGAATGGACAACATAACTAACGCTTATGAAGTCACGGGTGAGTATGATCTAGTATTGATAGGTCGCTTTAGGGATGAGAGTCATCTAGCTGATTTTGTGAGAAAACTTCTGGATTCCGACTTCGTCGCAAGAACCGTTACTTCAATGATTATTAAAACGCACAAGGAGGATCCTAGAATACCCATCAAATAATATTAGGCGGTACTTCATCATTTTTCTTGCTCTATTAGCTTCTTCACTACTTTTTCTCCAATCTCTATTAATTCTTGTGCCAGTTGCGGATCCTGAGATTCTGCGAAAACGCGAAACACTGGTTCCGTTCCAGAAGGTCTCAATAGTAGCCATGAATTATCGTTAAATATTATTTTGAGACCATCAATATCTATAACCTCCGTTATCTCGTAGCGATTAGGTAATATTCTTTTCAACTCATTAATTGACTTCTCTAAAACTTTCTTCTTTATTTCATCAGGGCAGGATATAGCTACTTTCTTGAGGTGGAATTTTGGTAATTCGCTAACAAGCTCGGAAAAAGTCTTTTCTTCCTCTTCCAATATTTCAAGCATTCTTAGCGTGGCTAATGCTGCATCGCCATAATATATCGCATCAGACCAGAGGTATTTGCCAGACTCTTCTATTCCATAATAGGCGTTGTATTTCTTCATCGTATCTGCTATAGCTGGTGGCCCTACTCTAGAAAAGATGACTTCTCCTCCTTCCTTTTCAACGGCCCATTTTACAATGTGACTAGTATTAATTGTCACAACTACTCTTTTATGACCCTTTCTAACTACTCCTCGAGCAAAAATAGCTCCGGAAACGTCCCCCCAATACGCTGTACCATTCTCATCACAGAAAAGGGCCCGATCTCCATCTCCATCGGTCCCTACTCCCAAGTCAGCCTTAACTGCTTTTGTAACTCTACATAGATCATTAAGGACATCAACTCGCGGAAATGCTCCTCTGCCTGGAAAAGTAGGATCTAGGTAATCATTTATCGCTTGAACAACAAGACCAGCCTCTATTAGAATAAACTTTAGAATTCCAGAAGCAGCACCATTACCAGGGTCAACTACAACTTTTCTTCCCTCTACCTTCCCCAGATCTATGAGAGATAACACAGATTCAATATAGATATCGATTATATTGATATATTCTAGTCTACCCACTCGATTCCATGGAACACGGTTAAAGTTCTCTTCAATAAGAATTTTTTCAAAAATATCTTCTTCTTCTTTTGAGAGTTCTGAAGTATCTCGTTTGAAAAATAATATACCTGTTATTTCAGGCGTTGTATGACTACCAGTGACCACAACTGCTCCATCTAACTTCATCTCTTTAAGACCGTACAAAACAGCCGGCGTGGGTATGATTTCCGCATCTAAAACGTTTACACCACCCGCAAGGAGCCCTGAAATCACAGCTGACGCCACTATGCGTGACTGAGGCCTATGATCATATCCGATGATGATGTTAGCCTCCTCGCCAAAAAATTTAGCTGCTGCCAAGCCTATCTTTACGCAAAAATCTGGTTTAAGATGCTTGTCGATTAATCCACGAATACCAGATGTTCCAAAAAATCGTCCCATGAAAATCACGCAACGAAAAGCAATTGGATGACAAAAGGTAAGTTATTCACTACACTCTATAGTTTCTAATAAAGATCTTTTTCCACAACTAAAAAATAGCTTATAAATCGTTTTTGACTTTAAGTGTGAGAACTTTCATAGTGTTTTTTAACTTCATGCTCATGTTATTATGCATGCTTACAAACTAAAAAGTATTTTAGAGATTTGGAGAGTCATATCTACGACATTTGAACAGATTATTTTTCTAATAGTTGAGATACTTTTAGTTATGGCAGTTCTTTACATTTCGGCTCTAATAATTACTGGTCGAAAGCGTCTATCTTCATCCTATCTTGCTAGTTTGTTTATCATCGCTGTCTTAGCTATCTTTTTACTACCTATAATTCGAGCAATAGTCAGCATATTCTACCTGGACGATGCTGCGCCGTATTTTTGCATTTACAGCTTTAATTTATCTTGTCAGATATCTATTGAAACCTAGAGGCGAGCGGGCCATAAGTTGGAATCATGCGATATTAATTTCTCTTATAGCAATGTTTTTCATAGTGTAATTCTAAACTACTTAACACAAGCTCTATTCCACATACCACTTATTCAACTTTGACCGCCTCCTCTCATTTTAGTGCCGGAAGCTTCTAAGATCCTCTGGGGTTTTAACCCTTATTTCTTTCTAAAAACGATACTCGTTCCTTAGGTGCGATCATTTGAGAGCTTTACGGTATTTTTATAGCATATAGACGTAAACACTTTTAGAGAATATCATATCTTATACTTATGCTTTCTCTATGAAAATTTGGCTTAGGTGAATATTTTTGAAATATACTATTCGAGGATTGAGAGAAGGGCTATGGTACGAAGTAGTAGCAATTAGCGATTCATCAGACGATATTAACGAGTTGGTGAGTGATGGTGAAGTAGTAGCTAGTTTTGAAGTTGATTGGTCAGAGAAAAGGAAGAAGTTTGTTATAAAGAAATTGATCTTTAGTAAAAAGAATCTCAGCATAGAGGAAAAGCATGAGATACTTAATATTATTAAGGATTTTGTTGAGTCTTTAAACTCTTAACTTCTTTTATCACAACACCTATAGTCCTCTCTAAATCATCCTTCCTAGTAGTAAAAACCTTGACATAGCTAGGTATATCCTTCAGGAGATCTCTATTTAATTGACCATCAGACGTAATTAGTACTAGGAAAGCGTTAGTAGGTTTGAGAATTCTGAGCGTTCTTACGAAGTTATCTATTCTCTCTTTCATGAAGCTTTTTTGGATCTCTATCAAGTATTCTCTATTAAAAACCCTTATCGCTGTATTATCAATTATCGTGATATTCGCGTTTTTTAGAGCCTTTTTAAGAAGAAAAACTAGCTGAGTATCGTTCTCTTCGTGTTTTCGTATTATCCTGTTATTAAGCGACTCTGTTTTTTCCTCGACATATTCTCTGAGCAAAATTTTCAAGACAGGATCCGTAATCTCTAGGTTATCACCATTCCTTATCTTCAATAATCCTATCTTTCTAAGATCATGAACAATTTTTTGTTCGTGTTTGCTAAGAGGTTTTGTAATTAGAGCCTTGATGAATTCTCTCCCGTACACATACGAGTACGTGTTAAAGATGCCTTCTCCAATGATTCTAAGGAAACTGCTAGAGAAGAGCTTACTGAAATTTTTCCTCAGAGTGTTTAGAGAGAGTTTCAAGAGGGGCTCCTGATTATTTTTTAGGAATAATTTTGAAAACATAACAGCATACAAGGGGTATCCGTTAGTTAAGTGGTATAGATGTTCTATAGTGTCTGGATTCACTATCTTTAAGATCATTTGAGCGAATGAATTGAATTCATCAAAGCTTAAAGGCTTAATAACTACGAAATTTTTCTCTCTACTATTGCCTAGAGGCTTGATACTAGCTAATACACCGCTAATTTTTCTCGTTTTCAGAATTTTCAAAATATTGGATAATTCTTCCTTAAGTAAATAGTGGGCATCATCTACTAGAAGAATAATTCTTCTTCCGCCATATTTCTTCCTTATGGTTGCTAAGATTTTCTCAAGATCTCTGTAGTCTTCGCTTTCCAGGTACAAGTCCTGTAATTCGATATCACTTATTTTTTTCGCCGTTTTTACCAATGTGTTGATTAATCTCCTTATATTATCTCCCGTGGGAGCGGCTTTAAACAGAATGGGTAATATTTTCCTCGCCGCCATTAATTCTCTTGAGTAAATCCTGAGTATAGTTGTTTTTCCAATTCCCACTGGCCCATATATTTTGCATATTCCATTGTCCTTTACTATCTTTGCGATCTGCAATATGTATTCCTTTCGATTAAAGAATCTACTTTGCAAGACTTTACACACTCTTCTTTCAGTTCACGAGAAACATAGTCTGTAAATTAGATTCACTAGGTATAATAATCAGAGAAATATTGAAGAATTACTTTCCAAAGTTTAAGATATGTTTGATATCGCTAAGTACCTCATCAACTTTTGTTATTTTTGACAATGCTTTATCTATGAGATTTTCTAACCTATTAATGATCTGATTAGCTAGCTTTTTATCGAATTTTTCAAACGTGTTATTCAGTATAACAGCTCTTATGTTTCCAGTTTTATCTACAATAATTTTCTTACTATTTACTTCAAGGGACGCCTTATTTTCAGTAATTCTCACTCTTAGGTCTTCAACGCGCAGTTCTTTTAGAGGTGCTCTTGTATCTATAAAGACTTCTAGATTGCCCTTAATTAATCTGAAACTTGAAGGTGATTGTTCGAAAAAGAAATCCTGTAAATCAACTCTTAGGAACTCTCCGAAAGCATGAAACATGCATATCTTATTATCGGCTATGAAAATTCCGTAAATCTCATCAGTCCTTTTCCCTGATGCATCTTTGATTATTTGAATAGGGCCTAGTTTGATCAGTTTGAGTATTGGAGACTTCATTATAGATAACGGACCTACTCTGATAATTCTGAAGTACGATCCTTTTACTATCTCTGTAAAAGGAAGTTTTATTACTGAATATTCTTCACAGAGTTTCTCATTAGCATAAGTTATTAATTGTTCTAAGACACTTTTTATCTCTCTCTCGGTAATTCCATACAACTCCATTTCGCTTCTTGATACCTCATAGATGCCTAATGGTATTAACCTGTGTTGAAGATCTTTTGTCAAGTAAGAGAAAAGGAGAAGACTTTTTGTTTTGAAATCAAAAACCTTGTATTTGATTCTTATAGTTAGCTGGATTTCCCCTAGGAACGCTAGTCCTTTACCCCCGCCCATACATCTCTTTAACAATAAAATGTACGTACCCTGAGGAATCTTGGCCAAGATGTGCTTTCCTATTGCAATATCTAAAGAGCTAGCGGGGATGAACATCTTATCGATTCTCAGATCTCCAAAAACACTGACTCGGGATCTAGGATTCATAGGTATGAATGGCAACAAAAATCCAAAAATAGCTAAGATCGATGTAATGACAAAGAATCTGTTTAGGAAGAGCTGATATTTCCACCAAACACTACTAGTGAGGCTTAGAGCTTCAAGGGCGTGACCAATAACGACTCCTAGCAGACTAGCTATGAATAATCCCATCACAAATCCTTTGAAATCTTCACTTAATGAAAAACCAGAAACCATTACTAAAGCATTACCAATTATGTAAGAGATTATCGCGAGAAAAACTAGCTGATCAAGCTGAGAAAGTGTTAGTGAGTCGACCACGGATAACCTTATTAGCCCCCATAAAACAATGAGAGAAAGCGCTTGAGCTTTAAAAACTACTCCTATATCATTTATCCTGTTTTCAAAGACATGCTCACGCGTAGCAACCGAAATACTCACAATAAATAGCGATAAGAGATAAGGGAAGAGTTCCTGGGCAAATGTTTGGATATAAGAATCCTTTAAAACAGGGTACAAAGTAATTAGAAGGGAATCGAAGAGAAGAGCAAAACCACTTACTATCCCAAAATACTTCATCACTTCTTTATAACCCGCTATTACGGGAATTATTACAATTAGTGAGACTATTAAAAGAAAGGAGAGAGGCGAGTAAACGAGAGTAGAGAAGATCTCAATCATTTTCACTTAACCCTCCGCGGAGTATCTTCTTATACAAGTACGCTAGAAGCAACAGAGCTGCAATCCCGCGAGTCGTTATAGAGTATTTTCCACGTGATCTTTCCTGCTGTATCAAGCCAGCAGCTAGCAGTTTAGATAAGTGATGGCGCAGAGAACTAGGTCCAATTCTCATCAAATCTTCAAATTCGCTAAAATAACGATCCTGCTCAATCAATAATAAGAGAATTCTTATCCTCTCTGGATTAGAGAGAACACTGAGGGTATCCGCAAGTTCCGAAGGATCTATCTGTTTTATTAATTCAATAAAATCTTCTCTTGTTGCGTGTTCACTAGTAATGCTTTTTTCAATTTTTTCCTCAGCTTCCCTAATTACTTCATCAATATCCGTAAATGAGTCTTTTTTTGAGAATATGTCCTGTAGAAATGTGGAGAGTCTAATAATTATTGGTCCTTTCTTGCTAAAGGGGTAAATAATTACCCTTTTCTCAAAAATATCATCAAATGTCTTACCTATTTGACTAAAGACTTTAGAGAGTTCTCTATTCACAATCTCCACTATTCTATGTGAGAAGTCGTGAGATAAATCAATGATTCTTTTCTCTTTAGCCTCCGTTTCTTTGCTTAATTGTTTTTTGAGATCTCTTATTTCACTGCTTAGACTCTCTAGTAGTGCTAATATTTTCTCAAGTAATCTTCTAATATCATCATTCACTCTCAGTACCCTTTTCAGATTCGCTTCAAATAATTGTAGTAAAACACTATTTATTTGAACTTTACTATTTTATTTCTTAAATTTGGTTAAGAAGTGAAAGGTTTAGCGATGATTGGTGAGGAATATGAGTAAAGAACTGATAAGTTTTGATGAATTTATGAAAATAGATCTGCGGGTTGCTAAGGTTATTTCTGCGGAAAGAGTTCCTGGTACTGAAAAATTACTTAGATTAATTGTTGATTTAGGAAATGAAAAGAGGCAAATTATCGCTGGTATCGCTCCCTGGTACTCACCCGAAGAGCTTGTCGGAAAAAATATTATTGTAGTGGCAAATCTTCAGCCAAAAAGAATTAGGGGCTTAGAATCTCAAGGAATGTTGTTAGCTGCTGATGCTCCTAATAAACCCGTTCTACTAACAGTTATTGAGGATGTTCCTCCTGGCACGCGAGTACGATAGTTTCTAGAAAAACCAGTGAAAACGCATCCAACCGTCTTCTGGCTTATAATTCCCAACAATATTTATTTTGTAGCCGCAGAAAATGCATTTATTATCTTCTGTTAGTTTCCAATCAGTTATTAGGAAACCGTCTCTTTTTATAACGGCTCTTCCGCAGTTAGGGCAGTAAGTATGTTCACCAGCGTGCCCTGGAATATTCCCTACATATACATACTTCACACCTTCGCTTAGGAATATTTCTCGCGCTTTTTCTATTGTTCTTACTGGTGTAGGTGGTGTGGACCTCATCATATAGTTGGGGTAAAATCTAGTTACATGTACAGGAACTTTTTCTGGGCCAAAATTATCCATTACCCATCTAGCTATTCTCCTCAGGAACTCTTCTTTATCATTCCATCCAGGTATTATTAGAATCGTTATTTCTGTATGAACACCATTTTCTACAAGGATCTCTATCGTTCTCATAACAGCCTCGGGTGCTTTTGGTGCCCCTGATAGTTTAGAATAGAAGTTTTTATCTCCTTTTAAATCAACGTTAGCAGCGTCTAGATACTCTACTAGCTCTTTTAGGGGATCCTCATTTATATACCCGTTCGTAACCATTGCATTATGTAATCCTCTTTGTCGAGCGAGTTTTGCCGTATCTAGCATATACTCATACCAGACTATTGGCTCATTGTAGGTATAAGCAATTACTGAACAGTTATTTCTCTTAGCAAGCTCTACGATTCTTTCAGGTGGTAGATCTTCGAGCGAGAGTGGAAATCTGAGATTTTTTGGTTGTATCCGAGCCTGAGAGATCACCCAATTTTGGCAAAACCTGCAGAAGAAGTTGCAGCCAATCGATCCGACACTAAAAGCGCAACTGCCCGGATAAAAATGGAAGAGAGGTTTCTTTTCTATTGGATCTAAAGCCCAGCCTGAGGTTTTACCATAGACAGCAAGGTAGAACTTACCCCCTATTCTTACCCTAACACCGCATGCTCCTGGCAAACCATCTTTTGAGATAACGCATTCTCGTGGACATAATTCGCATTTTATAGCGCCATCTTCTCTTAAAATCCACCACTTAGCTAACTTGAATCCATCAGGTAGGGGTTCCATATTTCATCGCGCAGTAATAACTAATAGGGTGTTAAATACCTACATAGACGTATCTCATGAGTAATAAAGTTTGTTGTGAAAAAGATATTTCTGAGTAAAGAATCGGATTACATTCTTTCTAATGGTTCTATTCCGAGAAGATTTAATGCATTTCTAATGGTTATTCGGAAAGCCTCTACTAATAAGAGACGGGCCTTTTTTAGTTCTCCTGTCTCAGCTTTTAACACTGGGTATTGTTGATAGAAGCTATTGAATATTAAGCAAGCTTTATTAGCGTACTCAGCTATGATATCTGGTCTCATTTGCTGAGCGGCGTACCGGACTGTTTCTGGGAACATCGCGAGATGTTTTATAAGTTCTATCTCTACTGGCTCTTTGAGATATGAAAAATCTACAGCATCCACTGATGGAATCTGCCAATTATTTTTCCTCATTATAGACGTAGCGCGTGCGTACGAGTATTGCAAAAAGGGTCCACTGTTTCTTTCGAAGTCTAATACACGGGTCCAATCGAATGTGATTGTTTTATCGGGAGCAACAGATAGAAGTGCGTATTTAACAGCTCCGATACCCACTGCTCTAGCTATTTTTGTTTTTTCTTCTTCAGATAATTGAGGGGATCTCTTATTAACTTCTTCATAAGCTCTTTCCTCAGCCTCATCAAGAATTTCGTCAAAAGTGATATATTTACCGCGCCTTGCAGACATTTTTTCTCCAGGAAGAATTACTAGTTCGTATGCGACATGAACATATTTATTGATTAGGTTTCTATAACCAGCTAGGGTTAATGCGGCTAATAATTGTTTTTGAGCTAGGGTTTGATCTTTTCCAATGACGTTAAGGACTAGATCGGCCTTTAATTCTCTGAGTTTATAGAGAGCATATGCGATGTCTCGTGTTGTATAAAGCGTTGTTCCATCTCTTCTCTTGAGAACGAGATCGGGAGGAAGCATACTATCCAATTTATTCTCTATGATTGCTTTTTGAATAATCTCCGGTTCTAAACCAAATATCTTCCCTATATAGTCCATTTCCATAATGGCTTTTCTGAGATTAAGATATAACGCGCCAGTTTGATCCTTATATACCCATCCCTTCTTGGTGAGATTCTCGATTATTTCGTCTACTAATTTTCCGCGAAGAATATCGCTTTCCCAATCGAATGCATCAAAATGTATACGGATTCTAGATAAAGTTTGTCTAAAGCCCTCTAATACGCTCTCACAGATTTTTCGGAAGAGCTTTTCAATGTTTTCGTTTCCCTTTTCGAATTCTTGTAGAAGAGTATTTACGGTCTCTTCGGGATCATTATCCATGGATATCTTCTCATAAAGTTTTTCGTAAATTTCTGGCCACTTTATTGATGCTATTTTAGAAGCCGATAACCAATCTTCTGCCGTTTTTATATCCCGTTTAATGGCTCTGATCTTGTTCCGAATAACCTCAGCATCTTCACGCAAACTTTTTTCACTCCCTAGTTCTTCAAGTATCACTTTAAGACTCTCCAACTGATCGGTCCATTCTGAGGTGACTAATTCTACCAGTTTCTTTTTAATGCTTCGTAGTTTTCTTAACAGAAGTTTCTGATTTTCTGTTAGTTCTATCTCGTTAGTGATTTTTTCACATAAACTCTCTAGTAAGTGGATCAGTTCTAATTTGTCCTTTAGTAGTTGGCTCATTATTTTTCTTTTCTCGATAATTATAGAAGTAACGGAGTACACTGCTCCAAACCAGTGGTCAATTTTTCCACGTGGTTTTTCTTGCAATTTTGATGCTCCATAAACTAGGTACGCTACCTGTCGTCCCATGTCGTTTACATAGAATCTAGTTTCCACATTATAGCCGAGGAAGCGGAAGATTCTTGCTAAAGCATCCCCTAGTACCGCATTGCGGGCCGTGCCTATGTGGAGCGGATGAATAGGGTTCGCACTGGTATGCTCTACTATAACTTTTTTACCATTACCAATGTTGTCGTAACCATATTTTTCCTTCTGAGTAAGTATTGTCCTTATCACGAGCGATGAAAAACGCGGGTAGTCTAGTCTGAAATTTATGTATCCTCTCACAGCCTCTATGGATGATATATAAGGAATATCTTTATTCGCGAGCTCTGAAACTATTTCCTCAGCCAACTTAATGGGTGATATCCTAGCTTCCTTAGCTAGTACAAAACTAATCGCTGATGAAAGATCTCCTAAGGATGGCTCGGGGGGGTATTCTATTTTTAATTTTTCTTCTGGGATTCGCAGACCTTTATTGATTATTACTTCTCTCAGTCTCTCTGTAAGCGTGTTCTTGATGAGCCTCATTGGGTCGGTGGTTTTAAGCATTTAGATGCCCTCCGTATGTTCAAGCATTTCCTTAAGATCGATTAAATCTAGTTTTCTGAAGTTTTCTGTTTCTTCTTCACTAATGATTTTCTTTAAGATGCTTTCTGTGCGTTTCAAAAATTTTCGCCTTAAATGCTCAATATTAGGTGACTTTCCCAGAATGTTCTCTTTTATAGTTAAGAGTAATGAGATCCCTCCTTTTAGAGTCGTTATTGTGAGCTCTTCATCGTTTAACTTCATAGTAAGTTCGCGGTCATCATCACTTATTTGTGCCACTAGCACGCGACCAGGGACGCCTTCTATCTTATTTGCTTCAGCGAAAAATACCGTCAGGCGCACGAGTTCTTCCTCGATTTCTAGATCATACCAGGAAACCCATAGAGGAAGGTCCAATTCGTCAACCATAATTTGGAAAAGAGCTGGCACAACTCTTGTTTCCAAAGAAAAGTCCCAGAAATCCTCTCCTAGAAAAACATATGAGGCGAACTTAGCTGGGAGATTAGGATCTTCTCCTGAATAAATCTTCTCAATTATTTTCTTAAAGTCTTGGTAAATTTCTTCAATTAATGCGGAGTTGCTTTTGTAGTTAGCTAGTGTTAGGTTTCTTAAAGTGTCATCAAAAATTACAAGGAACAACGCTAAATCACCCTAGTAATCCAGGGGCTTAGGTGAGGCTCCTTAAGACGTGGTGCAGACCCTTATCCAGAATCACTTTTATGAGTAGTCAGTTACCTTAATAGCTAAAAAATCATCTTGTGATAATATATATGATTAATATTGGTAAAAAAATGATGGCAGAAATGCGAAGGGTTGCGACGTTTGATTTACCACTTCATGGTGGAAAGGCTCCTCAATGGCTAATAATACGGATGAAGAAACTGGGCAAAGCGATTACAGAAATAATAATTGAGGAATTTGGCCCTAAAGAATTGCTTAAACGTCTTTCTGATCCACTTTGGTTTCAAGCATTGTCATACGTTCTTGGGTATGATTGGAATTCATCGGGTACAACAACCGTTTTGACGGGTGTTTTAAGGGAAATACTGGAGCCTAACATGGGAATTTTAGTTGCTGGAGGTAAAGGTAAGCGAGCACTAGATACGCCTGCCGATATAACTAGAATAGGAGAAATTTTCTCTTTCTCATCTTCTAGAGTTAACGAACTAATAAGGGCGAGTAGATTAGCGGCGAAGGTCGATAACGCTCTCGTACAAGATAATCATAGCATCTATCATCATGCAATGTTTATTGCGAAAGACGGTACTTGGGCAATTGTGCAACAAGGTATGAGCGTAGAGTTGAAAAGTGCACGACGTTATCACTGGATTTCAGAGGGATTAAAGAGCTTTGTTGTAGATCCCCACTCTGGTATATCTGGTAGTGTTAAATTGCCGTTTATCCTCAATCTAGCTTCTAAAGACAGTATTGAGGCGCAAAAAATATCAGTAGATTTAGTAAAGGAAGGGGTCAAGAATATTAGACGAGATTTACAAAAGATTTCTCGTGCTACATTAGGAATCAGAGACATAACTCTTTATTTCTCTAATGGTGGCGCGAGAGAAAATATTTCAAGAAGTATAAGTGAGGTAAACATCAGAATATTACCAATGAAAGTGAATTGGCAAGCATTAGAGAAGGCTTATGAATTGCAGCCCAAAGATTATGAAGAACTAATAAGTATACGAGGTATTGGGCCAGGAACTTTACGAGCTCTTGCTCTGATTGCAGAATTAATTTATGACGCTAGAGTTTGTTGGAGAGATCCTCTAAGATACACCTTTGCAATGGGTGGAAAAGACGGGGTTCCCTATCCCGTAAATGTTAAGAGAATGGAGAAAGTGGCCGGGTTCTTAGAGGATATAATTAGAGATCTGAGAATAGGAAATTCTGAAAAGGTAAAACTCCTCAAGAGACTATCGAAACTGATTCCTAGATAAAAGAAGATGATTATGTTCTCCAATTTTCTTCGTTGGCTTATTCTTCATTTAGAGTTTTAAATAATCTATGTTTTATGTCAAGAAGATCTAAGTAAAAAACTATTGAGGAAGTAAGATTTTCATTCTGATCGGAACGGTATATTGCTTCCAAGACATTTTTAATCTCTTCAGGAGAATTAGTTGTAACGTTTCTTCTAAGAATTCCAAGAAGAATTTCTGGTTGATCTCTGATCCTTACTTTCAATTCTCTTGGATTATCCACTCCGTAATTTTCGATGAGTGTTTCCAGAAGATCACTGAAAACACTATTTTCTTTTTCTCGTCGTATAATAGCACTCTCGAATAGCTTTTCACCTTCTATAATTTTTCTTACTGCGTACTCAAATGGTATGTTCAGAGGATTGTATCTCGCCCTTAAGTGTTCTGAAAATGAATCGTTGCTCTCTAATATCTCATCTTGTTTGGTATTATTCATATCTCTTTGCTCTACACGAATGTGAAGAATAGCAGGGGTTGTTGATAATTTCACTATTGCTTCGCCTGGAGGCATCGTGATAAGGTATTTTAGAATACTTTCATCAAGCGTTCCTCTTTCTTTTTCGGGTGGTTCACCACCCATGATAAATAATGTTCCGCAGTTTTCAATTATATCTTCACTTAACACATTGGGAGATTGACTTATAGTGCATAAAGCGATGCCGTATTTCCTGGCTAGGACAGCGAAATCTTCTAATGTTGTTGTTTCACTAGCAATGTCTCTTCTTCGCCAAGGTGCTATGTATCTTCCTTCTTCAATAACTACCAGATATTTTAGGGAACTCGGATAATTATTATTTTGCATATTAAGGACTTCGGAAATCATATAGCGAAGGAGAATATTAGTTAATAGCATTAAATCTCGTTTGAGAGCTCCCCTTTTTACTAGATTAGAGAGATCCAAGATAATATTGTGATTAAGCATTTCTTTAACACTAAAATTGGTAGAAGAAACCCAGAACACTCTTTGCATTATGCCCGAAAAAATTGATCTTAACCTGTTAATTATAGCGTGAAATGTCTGAATAGAGGATGGTAAGTCATCAATAAATTGATTGCAAAGACTCCATAAATTCTCTAAAAACAGTAATGGATTTCCCTTAGGATCTCTTATTGTTTCAAAAACAGCCATAGAAAGGAATCGCTCCATCTGAGCAGATAAGGGCTCTAACGTTGTTTTCATGACTTCTATTAATAAATTGGTGAGAAAAATAGCATATGTCTCTGCATTCTCGCTTTGCGGATCAAAGATATTAATAGCTAGTGGAGAATCTAATGAGCCAGGAGACACCACTTTGAATCCTTCTTTTCTGAAATTTACGTACTCTCCATGAAAATCAATAATCCAGATCTTTATATCTGGGAATTTTCTCCTAATCTCCTCTACTATTATTTTTGCAAGCGTAGTTTTTCCCTGTCCTGAGGGACCTAGAATGAGTAAATGTCTTTTTAGATCATCCAAAGTTAGAAAGAAAGGAATCGTTTGAAGCCCTCTTCTTAGCTGATAACCTATAAAAATATCGCCCTTAGAAAAAGTCTCAGAGATCTCTGAATCAAGATTCACTCTCTCTCCAAAAGTTATAAAGAATTTAAGAAATTCTTCAGAAAATTTCTTAAAAAACAATTTTGCCGAGTAGCAGCCCATAATAGCATGAAGTACATGTTTTCTTAGCTTTCTACTGCTTAAGGAAGTCAAAAAATCATGAAAATCCACTAGTCCTATTCTTTTTGTCTTAATGATATATCTCGAAGTAGCTGTTAATGGTAGAAACAAAGAATAAAAAGCATTCTCTAGCTCACTTATGTGGATTGTTCTTTCAAGAAGTTTACTAAATGGAACTCTTATTATCATACGGGGGATAGCTACTAGTTGAGTTTCGAAAGGAATAGTTTCGCTCCATTGAGGGGGTTTTCTACTATTTCTCCCAGACAAAGCATTTTTCTGTGGTGAATGATGTGTTCTAATGATCGAAAGATCTGCTATCAAGCATGAATACTCTGGAAATCTTGTTGCAAATTTCCATATCTTATCCACACTTAAGTTCGTAGCTATATTTTCCCTCTCAGCAAAGAGCAAATATTTTCTCTTAATTTGAGGAAGAAGAATAATGCTATGTTTATTCCAGAGCATGAAAAGTTGTTTTAATTGGTACTTATTTAAGGGTTCTAGTATCAATCCATAAAGATCGATGATATTTTGTAATAGTCTATAAGCTGTAAATAGACGACGAAGAATTCTCGTGCGGGAAAAAGATTTTGTCATAATCACGAGAAATCGTAAAAAATCATTATCTATCTTCGAAATGCCGATAAGAATTCTGCATCGCAATTTTCTCTCTAAAACACTAACAAGATCTTTAAAATCCTCTAAAATAGTCAGTTCTTTCTCATGCAATCCTCCTTGGACTGAGAGAAAAAGAAAACCAACTTTTCGGCAAAACTCTTCCCTTAATAAGATGTACAATCTACTTTCTGAATAACTTGTTTTGTAATGGATGAGCGCTAACTGTTTCCTTTTTGGATTTGACGACAAGACCTTTATCCAAATCAGAACTATTGCAAAAAATGATATTATCATAAGTGGTAAATCCACGTACTATGGCACCTCAAGACTCTCCCCCATTTAATACATATTTTTCTGGAAGTAAAAAATACCCGCATAGGAGAATGGAAATAATCATTCATTAGTTTCGTATAACCGCCATAATTCATCAAGGGGTGGCTCCTTTAGTGAAACTTCTTCACCATTTCTTCTTACAAGAATTCTTTCAGAAGGTCTCTCAAGAATTTTTCCAATTACTGCAGCTCTTATACCTGCAGCTCTAAGTAAGGCTATTGCTTCTTTCGCTTTGTTTTTCTTTACGGTGGCTATTAAAGAGCCGCTACTAATCAATTTTAGTGGATCGACCTTTAACACTTCACAGATCCTTCTGGTCTCTGGGTTGATTATTACTTTATCCTCATAAATCAAAAAACCTCTTCCAGAAGCTTCAGCCAATTCATAAACAGCCCCTAATACACCGCCTTCTGTAGCATCATGCATCGATGTAACGTTCTCGATTCCTACCTTTATAATCTGTTTAACATCAGGTAATACGCTAATCATTCTCTCATACATTAATGCACGGTTTAGGACATCCTCTCCCACCTCTTTCTGTAGTCTTTCCTTGAAATCCGTTGCTAGAATTAGAGTACCTTCGATCCCAGCGCCCTTAGTTAGTATGATCGCGTCCCCTGGTTCTGCACCACCACTAGTTATGTACGTCCCCTTTATCATCGGTTCGCCAATCATAGTACCCACAATTACTGGCTCTACTACTCGAGAAGTCACTTCTGTATGACCCCCGACTAGACAAGCATCAACTTCTCGCAACGCCTTAAGAATCCCATTCATTATGTCCTCGATAAGCGGCTCATTAGCTCCCTCGGGTAGAAGAATAGTTACTAAGAACCATCTCGGGTAAGCGGCGTGTACTGCAACATCATTTGCATTAACATGAACAGATAACCAACCAGCTTTTTCAGTGGCACCTGTGATAGGATCCGCTGCAGCAATTATTAAGTTGTCAGAAAGTTTTAATACAGTCCCATCTTCCCCCACTCTTGGAGGAAGTAAAACACTTGAATCAACAATTACGTGCGACAAAACGCATTTTTTTAAAGTATTCATTGGTAATTTGCCTAGAGGCAAGTGCTTCATTTCTATCATCTTTCTAGAAATTTATCATATCAAACTCTACTAAAACTGTATGAGAGTACCCACATCCTCATTTCTTAATGCTTTAAGAAGATTATTTTGCTTTGTGAGATTTATTATCCTGACAAGAACGCCTTTGCGAGCTATAGAAAAAGCTACTTCTAATTTTGCTTTCATACCACCTGTTACGTCTTTTGAAGCTATAGATTTAATGTTTCTTAGAGCTTTCTCAAAATCACTTGGCAGAATTTTTTTGTAAATCTCGCCTGTTGTTAAATCTTTGTACACGCCATCTACATCAGTTCCGAATACGACTCTTGAAACATCTAGAAATTCTGAGAGAGCAAGTATTATCTCGTCCCCACTAACTATACATACTCCTAATTCTTTATCAATAGTAACATCTCCCCAGAGTAGGGGCATGAATCCCTTTTCAATAATTGCTGTTATTATCTCTTTGTGAAAGGATACTATCTTTCTGTTTCTCTTTATAACAATACTGGAGGATTGTATCGGGAATACAGGGAGGCCATATCTTCTTAATGTGTTAGAGACTATTAGGCTAAGAACTCTCATAGCATCTATAGTTTCTGATGCACCAATCATTGATTCATCATTTTTAAGCCCCTCATTTAGCTTGTAGTCCTTCGCTAATGGATGGCCAAACGAACCTCCACCATGAACAATTATTATACTCTCGTCTTTTTCTTTCTCATACCAATAGGATTTTAGCTCTCTTGCTATCATGTCTATGATATCAATTCTCGGTTTCATGCGCTCTTCTTTGTAAGTTATCGCACTCCCACCAAGTTTAATTATTGTGATCATTTTCTACACTCTCCTATTGCCTATCTTTAATGTATAGAAGACCACTGTTTTATTCTCTTTAGAAAAGGCTTGCATTAGAAGACCTATTACTCTATGGAGCTCCTCTCTTTCAAAGATGGCACCGGCTGCCTTTAGATGACCGCCGCCTCCAATCTTTTCGGCTATTTCATTGGCTTTCAGCTCTGATTTCGTGCTAATTCTCAAAGATAATCTATCTTTTCCAGTATCGGGATCGGTATATATTACCCCTACAGCTTTTCCGCCTTTAAATAGAAAATATTGTGCTACTTCTTTTACTACAAAGAAGGGTATGTCTCGGCAATCTAAGACAGCATATTCTATTCCCCGCTTAATCAATTTCTCTATATCTCTCGTCACTTTTCCTAAAATTTCGTTGGCAAGTTTCTGGGCTTTTTCAAGTTCTTTACTGAGCCAAATATCCTTATCAAAATTAGATCCATAACGAGCTAGGACTCTAGCTATTTTTTCTAGAACCTCTTTATTGTTTAGGTTAAGTTTTATCACATAATCTAGCAGTCTTAACTTGTTATCCATTTTTCCCTTATCTGCTAGATCAGCCATTCTCACTAATTCCTCAGCTATCTTATTATTCATTAATCCTAAGGTCTCTGCTACAAGTCTAGCAGCAGAGGGGGAGGAAGGATCTACCACATCATTTTCGCTCAACAATCCTTCAGAGACTAATCTATGATAGTTTGTTTCATGATGATCAATGTTTATCCTACAATTTTTCGTTTTCGGAAGATCGACTACGTAGTCAAAAAAGTCCTCGGTTTCCATAGCTTCTTTTACCGATAAAAACTCTATCTTGGCGTCGGGATACTTGATCAAAAATAGGGCTGCTGAAACGATGCCATCAATATCCTCCTTATGTGTCGCAACTTTCAAATCTCTTCACCACGTTATTTTCGAAAGAGGTATATTTTAACCAGAAAAAACGTTTATTCATTTTACTATTGCTCACCGAAGGATCAAACATGGCTACGGGACTAAGACGGTTAATTCGATTAGCTCAGATATTGCCAGAGATACACTCTATAATCATTGAAAAAAGCAATAACAAAGAACTGCTTCGGCTTAAAATAATAGTGGATGGAGATACCTCTAGAGTAGAAATGGCACTAAAAGGTCTAAGGAAGATTCTAGAGAAAGAAAGCAAGAAAAAAATACTTGTGGATATATTACCTCTAACATCCCTAAAAAATCACGAAGAATTAAGGAACATCCTAAACAATGGTATAATAATCTATCAGAAGAAAACCGTAAAGAAAAGGAAAATATTATCCTATAAACTCGTTGTATTCCCTTACCCCCTAAGAGAGAACATCCTCTCAGTACTAACAACATCAGTGAACTCAATAACTATTTGCTCTCACGCTATTTTAATCAAGCCAGAACACTACAATAAGCTACTAGACATACTTCTTCAAATGGACATAGCTTATGAAGATATAGTCTTCCTAGATATCTTCCTGCGCGAAGATCAACTTAAAAAACTAACTCGAAATACTCTCTAATGAATAAACCTTCCAAAACAGGACAATAATTTGTCAGAAAAATCAGGAATGATGACTATCACGATACGGATTTATGAAGAAGAGTCGCAGTTCTGACCAACCATCTCTTCCCAAAAACTAAATTTAAAGCCATGTATGAGAGAGTATAATTTCTTTTGGCATTAGATTCCACGAATTATTAAGAATTTATGATGATGGTCTCGAGCTCTGAAAAACATTAATGATGACACACTATACTTCTCTGACGTACCTATACTTTCTTTTTCCACATTGGAGGATAAAGATTCCTTGGCATTAAAATCCTAGTATCATCAGTCACTTGACCCTTCTCCTTCCTCTTTATCTCCTCAGCATCAAGTATGACCCTCGCTAGTCCAACAAGCTCTCCTTTTACAGTTAAAATTGCTACAAGATCGCCTTTCTTTATGTTGGAAGAGAAAGCAACGATCCCAGGAACATATAATTGTGCCCCATAAGTTAGAGCACCTACGGCACCATCATTTATGATTATTCTAGGTAGGTGAAGAATTCCTACTTCTGCAGGAAGAATAACGTCTCTTAACGCGGTCTCATTACCTTCTTCCTTAAACAGTGTCCACGCATCTACTAAATCCTGTAATGTACGTAAAGTATCATCTTCGTAAAACGGACCACTTTTCAGTCTGCGTAAATCAATCATATGAGCTCCGACGCCTAGTACATCACCAATATCTGTGCAGAGTTTTCTCATATAAGTGCCTGCCTGACAATGAACAATGAATAATACATCTCTTTCTAGCATCTCTAGATAATCTATCTTGTAAATACGTCTAATCCTAGTTCTCCTAACAACAGCTGATCTTAAAGGTGGTCTCTGGTATATGGGTCCCTCAAACTCCTTCAATACCTTTTTTACTTTTTCTTCATCCACTTGCTTATGTAGACGCATCGCAACAACATAGATCTTGTCACTAGGAAGCCATGTACGCGCTATTGGTGTAGCTCTCTCTAACGCGATAGGAAGAATACCACTAACTCCTGGGTCCAATGTTCCTCCATGTGCTACTTTATTGAGACTTAGCAACTTGGCTATATAAGCGGATACTTCATGGCTCGTTAAATTCGGTGGTTTATCAAGGTTAATTACTCCAAAACGGATATGTTCTTCTATTGGTCTCTTATCTGGCCAATGTCCCCAGTTTGGATTTGTCTCTATTTTTTCCGTCTTGTATATTAAGCTTTCATCATTTTCGAATGGAAAATCCTTAGGTAGTCTAGGCAATAACATCAGCCCTTAAATAAGCTAATACAATGTTTTTAGTTTCTAAGATAAGGAGACAGTTATAACTACTACACTTTACAGGTTGATGAATTTAAATAGTTTGATGATGAGGAACTACGTGCTCGGATTCAGTAATGAAGAGAGCCGGCATCGCTGAAATCTTGGGGGTAAAAATTGAGTACAGATGTTGCTTGGAAGAAAGTGAAAAATATTATTATGAACGCTTCTGAGCCTTATCGCAAACAAGCACTTAAAATTCTTGAGGAATATTCAAAAGCAAAGAGTATGGTTGAGAAAAGGGTTTATAAGGCACGCTTATTAACCGTCTATTGCGAATCTCTGAAAAACCTACCCAGAAAAGATAGAAAGAAACTATGCAAGGAATTTAGAAATCTTCTATTACAGATCTAGGGGATTTACTCGTGGCTTCTCTTAAAGAACTATTAAAAAGTAGATTAAAAGAAAAAATACCAAAGGAACTTTTAGATTACCTTCCATCCAGATATCCGATAATAGGTGGTGCTGTTCTACTCCATCTTCGTCAGAACTTAGTACCATTTTCCAAGATTATCGCTGAAGAATTATTGAACTTACTTACTAATGCAAGAAGTGTTTGGGTCAAAAAGGGGAAGGCTGAAGGAGTTTATAGAGCACCTCACTATGTATGTGTAGCGGGAGATTGTAATCCAATTGTTATTCATAGAGAATTAAATACGTACTTTAAATTAGATATATCGAAATTAACATTTAGTCCTGGAAATTCTGGGGAGCGGGAAAGACTAATAAAAATTGTTAGTAAGTCCGATACAGTTCTCGACATGTTTGCGTGTTGCGGCAATTTATCCATGCCAATAGCTGTTAACGTGAAACCTAAACGGATATATGCTTTAGAACTGAATCCACTAGCATATAGTTTTCTCCTAGATAATATTCGTCTAAACAAGGTTTCTAACATAATATGCGCGCTTATGATCGATAATCATTTTTGGGATATCGAAGAAATAGCTGACCATGTATTACTGGGTTTTCTACCAAGACCGGACAAGTATCAAATATCCATTGGAATTAGAGCGATTACTCCAGAGGGAGGAATGCTTCATTACCATGTAGCGACTAAGAGAGAGAATAAGCATTACGAGGTTGAATATCTTAGAGACCTTATCAGAAAAAACGGATATAAAGTAATCAAAATACACACCCAGAAGGTCAAAGGCGTGGCTCCCAATAAAATTCACATAGTAATAAGAGCAGAAATAAAAAAGGTATTATAGCGATATCTATCTAGGTCTAAGGTAACTAAGACGTGCATATTGCCAAGATTCATACACTTTTTACTTTAGAAAAGGGATCTAGTTGGAAGAACACGAGGAATTTGCTTGGATTAGAGAGATACGTGATGAGAATTATGGGCTCATACTAGCTGCTTGTGATAAGGAACTACTAGAAAAAGAACTGCGTAGGCAAAACCTAACCATTAAAGTGTCTCGAAGGTTCTATGGCGAAAGATTAGTCAATAAAGAGGAGCTAATCAGTTTGATGCTAGAGGCTGACGTCCTAAATTTAATGGGGCAAAAAGTAGTCTCATTAGCAGAGGAATTAGGTTTAATACATCCTCATGCAAAAATTTTCTTTGAAGATGAGAAGGGAGAAAAAATTCCTCACGCCCAAATGTATCGATTTAGAGTGACCTGATCTCACCTCTTTTTAAGAACAAATGTCTGAATTATTGCCTTTTCCTCCTCGTTTAAACCGTACAAGTTATATACAGTCTCATTTAATTCTCCCATCAATCTGCCCATTTCTTCCTCAATTTCTTTCTTTTCTTCACTCCCCTCCTCCACTTCATTAAGTTTCTTTGCCACACTACATATCTTCTCTACTTGTTTTATAATATCCAGTCTCTCCTCCTTACTACCTATATGTATGGGTAATACATTGAGATACGGTGGTACATAGAGGTAGTATTTTCCTTTCGGCTGTCTGCTCCCTCGTCTCGTTACTCTCTGAGCATATAACTTATAGTAAAACTCAATCAAGTCAGAGTTAAGGATACCTAATAGGTAGAGTAACGCATTCCTATCTCTCTCCAACTCGCTTAAGAGAATTTCTCCCTCCTGCAAGAATTTCTCAACATCCAATTCTGGCTCATTAGTCTCCTTCCACTTTACTATGTAGTCTCTCACTTCCTCAGTATCAAACCAGAAACGAATAATTACCGTGCTATCCATCGCGTAATATTTTCCTTCTTCATATGTAAAAGCGTTGAAACGGGAGATGTAAGGGGACATTATCTTCTCAACTTCGAACATCTTAGGAGATAATGGATCTTCCAACTCCCACCATTTTCTACCATATATCCAAACAGCGCTTCTTCGTTCAAGAATAATTTTGAATTGTTCCAAGTACTTAATGACCCTAGGAAATCGTTTCTCGAAATCCTCTTGCTCCGTGTATATTACCCATTTATGATTCCATTTGTATCTAAAAGGCCCGATATCTTTTCCTCTTAAGATAGGTCGCAAAGCATCTTTTTCCAATCTCCACTCTTCAATAATGGTGTCATCAACTACGAAAACGTGCAATACTCCTGTCCATATTCCTCGATACACATTACAGATAGTATCTAATCGGGGTCTGTTCTGCCTAATTTTCTCCGCTAAATCTCTGTATCTACGGGGAAATTGCCTAGGTCTGAAAAGCATAGCCAAAGACAGCACCCTCTTCAAATCGTCTTATAACCCATAATTCTTAGCACAAATATCACGAGGACTACTATACCCGTTATTATACTAATAATAATCCAAATAGTGGCTATTGTTGAGATGAGATATTTCGCTATACTTGGTAAGTCGAAAAATAGCGGAATGATTGCGAGAATAGAAAGGCTATTCCATACGAAATGAAAAATTATTGAAGCCACAAGCCCCCGCTTCACAGCTATGTATCCCAAGAATATCCCAAGAAGAGTAGCTTGGAAAATTTTATTAAATGACCAACCGAATACATAGTGAGCTACGCCAAAAATTCCTCCACTGATGCCAATCAATATCCAATCTAGTATATCTATATCCTCCTTTCCATCAATGAGAATATCAATTATCTGCTTAGGATTTTCGCCCCTATAGAGGATGAAATCCTTTATAATGACCGGCAGTAATAGGATTATGAAACGATAACTAATTTCTTCGCTTAAGGGTGCTAGAAAGATAGCGTTATAAACCATTATTATGGTTGTTTCTCCTGGGGCTGTACGAGGAAGAGACGGGAAAATGAAGACAAGCGCTATGCTAAGAAAAAAGGCCAGGAAAAAGCTCTCTGTAACGCTCAAGGGCTCCCAACTATAATTACGGCTACTAAGCTCATATACCAATCCCTTACCCTTTACTATAAATGCTACAGATATAATCAAAAAAATTCCGTAGAGAATAGTGTTCAAAAGTATTGCTAAAGTAGGAGAACTTACCGTTATTGAAGCAATTTTAAAACCGAGAAATATGTAGAAGCGAAAATATGTACCTACTGTAAGCAGTATTGCTAAAAGGGAGAATTCAGCTAAGACGAATGGAACAAGAAAGATTGTTGCTACCAAAAGTCTAGAGACTCTTCTCTCATACAGTATTTTCCTATCTAAAATGTACAGTCCTAAGACTTTTCTTATAGAGGAATTAATCCTCATGATTGCCAACTCCCATTCCAAGAACTTTCAACACAGAGAGCACCATTGTTTCTATTCCTTTCAACAATATCATGTATTCCTGTTTTATAATAACTTTTGATTCATTAACTACGTATTTTATCTCCATTAAACTTCTCAGTAGCTCATTTTCAAGCCATTTATCTTTTTTCAATATTAGTAAGCCTAACAAGATACCTATCGCCTTTATGTAGGCTCCAAAAGTTTCTTCAACAAACGCTCCTCTATCTAAAATATTCGCTGCCAAGAAACGTCCGAATTCTCTATGCACTAGACCAGCAAGGAGAAAAATACTAGAATCTTTCTCTTTCTTAGCAATATTTTCAAGCGAATCAGGGTCTGGTATATTCCCCATCCTTGCTTTTTCCTCCATACTTTTAATAATCTGGATAGCTGATTCGCTTAGCGGGAATCTTTCGGAGAGATCCGTCAGTATTTCAGTGATTGTTTTTAGGAATCTCTGGGCCAGTGTTCCTATGTATAACCACTTTATCTCACTAGTAACCATAATGAGTCACTCTTTACCTAATATTATACTGCCCTAGAGATTTTTAGAAGAATATCTCTCGGGACATGCAACATATCAGCTAATTTCATTGTTGTTTCCCAAGTCTTCTCAGCTCTTGATATGTCACCTATTTTCTTTAAAAGAATGGATTTTAGTAGATAAGCAATAGCGAGGATTATCCTATACGTATCTTCCTTTAGTTCCTTCGAATATATGAGTAGATAAATTATATCATCTAGCTCATCAAGCAATTTCGAAGATGCCTTACTACTAGTCAATAGCAACGCATTTACTATTCTATAACCAAGACAGCGATTACAAACGATATCGCTCCTTAAGTTCTTTAGGATCCTAGTAATTAATGAATAATCAAACATTGCTGTTAGTAAAATTATCAACGCTACCTTATCATCTTCCGAAATATCTTTTTTTCGGAATATCTCACGAATTAACACTAGAAATTCTTCCCGTGATGAAATATTTTTATTAAGAGCCTCTTTGAGCTCCTTAATATTGTCTAACACTGATTTTAATCCATGAGTAATCATCTTCTCAAATTTCTCATAGCAGGGATTTTCTAAGGACTCAATCTTTTCATAATCCTCTAGTATTGCTCCAAAGAGAGTAGTTTGTTGGAGAAGGCTTCTGATGTTTTCCTTCATTTTATTAACTCTCTCATCCGTAGAGAAACCATCTAATAGATGCCAGAATCTTTGAAACATTTTCTTAGCCGCCTGTGCTCCTAGGTTTTTCGCTAAAGCGCTCACAAAGACTACTGGAGATAATCGTTTGCTCATTTCGAGTATTTCAAAATAACGGGCCAATAAATTTATGGTCCGAGCGAGTCCCTCCCGCCATTTTGCACTAAACACGCTATTTATGAATGTTTCATCTGTGCCATACTTTCTATGCAGTTCTCTTTCAACGTGTCTTAACTGTGAAATATCTATGTACTGCTGTAACAAGTACTTTATCAATCTAAAGAAAATATCCACAGCATCACTCGTTGTTTTCTTGGTTGTAACTTTAAGATCTACTTCCTTAATTCTGACTTCATTAATACTTTTTCCCGAGAAGACTTCAGAAAGAGTCTTAGAAAGATCATCTTTAACAACTCTTTGAACGTAGACTAATCTTTTTTCGAGATCATCTATGAATTGAATCGGAATCATCAGATCGTGTTCTGTTGTAATAGGTTTCATTCCCAAGATTCTAATTAGGCTGATATATTCGAGAATGCGCATAGATCTTATGTATGCCTGAAGATTAATGATTATACGCTCAAATTTCCCCTCCTTTAGGACTTCCCCACCATTCTTTTTGAAACCTATCTTATATGAAATGTTTATTATCAAAGTACCTATGACGGTTTCTCCTGTTTTTCTCGTTTCTCTCTTAATCCTAATAAAGTACTTTATGAACGAGTTATCATCAAATGTTAAACTAAGAATACCACCGATAAGATCATCACTCGTCCCAAGTATCCAGCTCTCAATAACCGTTAGGAGATAAGACACAATTCTTTCAGCCACTTTCTGCAAGTTGGAACACCTCTGATACGTTGTATTTCACTATTTTTCTATCAGTTAATGCCACGAGCAATGTTTCTTTCTCAGCGCTAAAAGCTACTACATTAGACATTATGATTGAGGATTGTATGGAGTCTTCTTGTGGAGTGATAAGGTAAACAATATTGTCAGCTTTAACGATTAGAGCTTCTTGGCCATTACTTCTAATTATCTCTGCAGCCGTTAGCTCCTCAGATATGTTTAGTGATACTGTTCTTTCCTCTTTACCATTAAAGCGTAACAGTATTTTGTTACGAGTAATGAGGATTTCAGCGTCCTTTATAGTGAAAAATCTTACGAACCTAATCTCCTGAGGATCTATTTTTACTCGCCACAGAATTTCCCCGTTAAGTGATTTAATCATTAGTTCCTTATTATTAATGATTCCCAGCACAACTTTATTACCTATTTTCTTAAATTCTACTATTTCCTCATCGCTTTTGCAACGCATTATTTCACGCACGTTCCACTTATGTTCATTCTCAGCTAAGTATTCAACGACTTTTTTCTTCCCAGCTACTAATATAGTGTCTTTATCTACAATTAAACCGACTAAATTCTCTTGAGAGATCATCCTTTCCATAACATTATTTAATAGATCGCACTTATACAGTCCTAAATCGGTCAGAATAAGCAGCTTATCATTCCTATATTCGACTTGTTTTATTTTTCCCTCAATAATACCCAGGGATTCGTATTCTTTGGTAGATGGGTCATAAAGATGTATAGTGGACAGCTTTATGGGTTCTTCAAGTATACAGCCCCCGATTAGGACTTTTTGACCTATTTTCCGAATATAATCGATGCGGGTGAGAGTATAGAAGTTTCCCAATTCACTAGTTCGTGATTGTCCCGAATCGCTTTCTAAGATTTTCCATCTACTAATGCCGAAGTCAGAAATGAATACAATTTCGTTTTCGGGGAGTTCCTTTCCATGAAAAATTAATTGTTTAGGTGGGAAATGCCTTAATTCTCCCTTACACACAGACACATTGCTATCTATCATAAGCTTAGCGATGCGGATCTTAGCAAGATACTCGTTGTAGTCGGGAGGTTCTATCCAGAATAATAAGAAGTGAGGAAGGGGTTCTGAGCATAACTTAACTTGCAAAAATCCATCATCAGAAACTTCTCCGAATAGCTCATTAATATTGATTTGAGAAATAACATAGGTTCTTGCATTGTAACTACCAGTATCTGTCGGGTATAGTTTCAAAACAATAATGAAGTATTTGGTAGGCGTGCTTCTACTCAGAATAAATATTTCTTCAGCCCCGTCTCCATCGATATCCTCCGCCGCTAATTGTAAGGGTTCTCTTAGGAAATCTGGCAGAGATATTACCTGAGACTTTATCAGGTTATTCTCTACATCATAATCCAATATCTGGAGTCTAGGAGTTATTTCCTCTGGAGTTATAATTATTAGCTCATCAAAGCCATCACCGTCAATGTCCTTTATTAGAATTAATCCCTTAATTAGCTCGAATCGGAAGTTTTCTACAGGACCGACATTAGTGCCAAAGAAGGTTATTTCGTGGCCTTTTTCTCTGGACAATCTCCTGCTCTTTAACAAATCCTCACTAGACAAGAGATAAACATCAATTATTCTCTCAATTTTCTCTGGAGATTGGACAAAAACAGCTATTTTGTGTTTAGGTGAGAAATTTCCGTGAAAAATCAAGCTTTTTCCTCCAGAATATAATGGGGATGCCTTATCCCCAAAGATTATGATCCCTATAGATGTGCCTAAGAGTTTCTTTTCATCAATAGCTCCAACTGAGTAAGCCGTAGCACCAGTCCATCGACCACACTCTTTTATTTTTATTCGTGGGAGAAAAGTCATTTCATATACAGCATCATCAAACGCCACTAATGCTTTATCAGCGCTTAGTATTTTCAAGTCTCTAAGGTCTTTGGGTATAATCCCTAACAACTTCATCATTAACTCCTTGCTTACTTACTCTTTGCTCCCTTAAGAAAACTCAAAGCATACACTTCCACTTCTTTTTAAATGTTTTCTATGCCGGGTATATTTAATACCTTAACTAATGGAGCAGCCTTAGTCCACTCGTCTCGTCCGTGAAAAAACATAACAGTACTGTTTTGGTAGTCATAACTAGCATATCTCGCAAGTCTATCTCTAAGCACTGGCTTAGGACCAAAAGCATATAGAAAAAATCCTAGCATTTTATCATCTAAACATACTGTAAAGTAAGGATGAGGAAAACCTACAAAATACAAGAACTCATCTCCTCTTTTCAGAATAAATATTGCTAAAAGAAAATCGGTAGCGATGCGTATTACTTCTTCGAATCCTTCGAGCTCTATCCATTCAAAAACAACACTCTCATCTCCAGTAATATAATCGCTATGCGTTAGTCCAATATTTTTTTCTGCTAATACTTCATAGATCCCAATGTAGTGTGCTTTAGGATTTTTTCTTTCATCATAATTCACATATCTAATAGCTTCTTTCCTCCCCAAACGATATTCAATATATCTCTTAGGCGGCTCTTTCTTACTCCTGGTAAAAAATCGTACACTATACAGACTATAGCAGGGATTTATTTCAACGTAGAAAACACATTCATTATTTTTCCTGAGAAAATATATGGGAAGGAAGGTATCCAAATTCATTGAATCCCGAAGATTAACTACCAATCTTACAAGATCGTTCAATCCATAGAGTTCAATATTCAAGAAATCCACCTAGGCGAAGCTTCCCATATTACCTAATTAGCTTAACTTAAATTAAAGTGGATCTAAGATCTGAAAATAAATGGTAGTCTCTTAATTACGCTTATTCAGCGATAACTCTAACATTACATTATTAGATTTTTAATGAATTTTGGGAGGAGACATTTTGCTTAAAAAGAAGGATCTCGAGATTTTCTTATCACAGTTAAGAGATTTCAGAAATCCTAAAGAGGAACTTGAGCAGTGGTCAACGCCTCCGGAAATAGCATCTATTATTCTTTTCACAGCTTATAGTAATGGAGATATTTATGATAAAGTAGTAGCAGACTTAGGATCGGGTACGGGAATCTTATCTATCGGGGCCGCTCTTTTAGGAGCAAAAAAGGTTATTGGGATCGAGAAGGATCCGGAAGCTCATAAGATAGCTCTAGAGAATCTGGAAATAACTAAGCAATTCTTTGATCACGTAGAGGTTGTTTTTCTATGCATAGATGTTAAAGATTTCTCTGAACGTGTTGATACAGTGATTATGAATCCTCCTTTCGGTTTAGAGAGGGGTACAAGACATGCAGATTTAATCTTCTTGAAAAAAGCTTTTGAGATAGCTGATAAGGTTTATAGCCTTCATCACTCATCCGAAAAATCTCGAAGATTCCTACACAAAACGGCCAAAGAATATGGATTTAGAGCATATCTATTAGACACATTTAGCTTTCCCTTAAAAGCGAAGAGCGAGAAGCATCGAAAAAACCAAGTAATAATCTATACAGACTTTTTCCTCTACGAGAAAATAAGCTAAGTGTGTTGAGAGCATGACTTATACGTAATGAAGAAATTGAAAATATGCATACCCCAAACTCTGACTATTTCTATCCAAAATGCGAGGAGATTTGTATGAATAGGGTAATAGTCATTCATGGTGGAGCTGGTTACTGGGCTGATGAACGCTTAAAAGAAGCATTGAAATTTCTAAGAGAGCTCGGAGAGAAAAGCTATAAGGTTCTTGAGAAGGAAGGAGCTTTAGCAGCTGTAGAATATGCAGTGAACCGATTAGAGGAATCACCAATTTTTAACGCTGGGCGCGGAGCAGTGCCAAACCTACTAGGTCAGATAGAACTCGACGCTGGTCTTATGGTTAGTTCCGGTGAAGGAGGATTCGTAGCAGGGGTAAGAAATGTCCTATACGCGATCTCCTTGGCTAAAATAGTTATGACAGAAACAGATCATTTCATGCTAGTGGGGGAAGGTGCGGAGTTCCTGGCTAAGATTAAGGGATTATATACTCCTGAAGAAGAATTGATTGTAGAACGGACTAGAAAGCTCTGGAGAGAGAGCGTAACTGTCTTGTTGAAAATCATTGCTGGAGAGGAGATAGAAGAAGGTGACTTAGTACGAAGAATCCTTAATTACTATCCAAAAATTGTAAACTTTCTACGTTCCAATAAGGCGTATATTGAGGCCTTGAGAAAAAAGATGAGCTATGGCGATACAGTAGGGGCTGTAGCATTTGATGGAGATTACTTAGTAGCTGGTACATCTACTGGAGGACTACTATTAAAGCTACCTGGTAGAGTGGGAGATACTCCGCTCCCCGGAGCTGGAACATACGCTAATGAACATGGTGCTTGTTCGGCAACGGGAGTGGGCGAGGACATCATAAGAGCTATGTTGGCTAAAACCGCGGTTAGTATGGCAGCACGTCTAGGGGCAAGCGAGGCTGGACGGAGAGCGTTTGAGGAATCTATGAAGAAGCATCAAGTAAGAGCTGGAATCATTCTAGTGGATGATGAGGGAGGGTGGTCCATATATCATACTACTCCTAGATTCCCATGCATCGTAGTTAAAAACGGTGAGGTAACTATAAATAGTGTTTGGAGGTGATTACGGTGGCACGAATAATCGCAGAGTTTTCTCTTGTCCCAGTCGGCACACAAAGTACGAGTCTGTCTAAATATGTTGCAGAGGTCCTAAGAGCTCTTCAAGAAGCTGGTGTAAAATACCATTTAACACCCATGTGTACGATTATTGAAGGAGATTCCTTAGATGAGATATTTGAAGCAATAAAAATAGCTCACGAAGCAATTGTAAAGACTGGCGTAAAAAGAATTGTTTTAAGAATAAATATTGATGATCGCCTAGACAAATTAGATAGAAGAGCAGAAGATAAGGTGAAATCTGTTAAAGAGAAGCTAAGATAGCGTTTTTTTCTTTGGTATCAAAATGAGGTGTGTTTAAAATTGAGAATGCGAGAGATAGAGTACAAAGCCTTACCTGCCAGATCTATCCTAAGACAAATGAAGGATCTTGCTTCTTTAATGCTAGATTTAGCCTACTTCGCCTTTTTAACGATGGATAAAACCTTAACTGATCTTGTTCTAAAAATAGAGGAGGAGGTAAGTACCTTAAATTACTTCCTAATAATGAATACGACACTAGCCGTGAGAGACAAGGACGATGCAGAAGCTGGTACTGTTATAATAAATATGGGAACAGCTCTAAATGCGATAGCCAATGCTGCTGCCGATATAGCCCAGTTAACTAAACTAAATATAGAGCCCCACTTAGTTCTTAAAAAAGCCCTAGAGGAAACCGAGGAGGTCGTGAAATCCTATAGAATAGATAAGCGATCGCCACTGATCGGCAAGAAAATAGAAGAACTTGAGAAACTTGGCTTTTACGTCGATATCATAGCAATTAAGAGAGCTCAGGTCTGGATTTTAAATCCACCCATGAATTTCAAACTCAACCCTGAAGACGTGATAGTATGTCGGGGGAATAGAGAAGCTCTAAGTAGTTTCGCAGAGGTGTGTAAAAGTGGGAGAAGTAATTAAGATAGAAGAAACTATTCAGAAAATGATCATTGAACTCAAAAACAAGGTCGAGTTGATGATCGATCTGGCATATTCAGCAGTGATGTTAAATGATAAGGAGATAGCAGAAGAAGTTTTAAGAATGGAAGAGTATATCGATTGGCTTCTTTTGCAGTACGAGGATGCGGTATTATCTCTAATACTTCGCGAGACGAACTCTGATAAGTTGCAAATAATTGGTTTATTGAGGTTTGGAAAATCTTTAGAGGAGATAGCGGACTCCGCTGCGCGGATAGCCGAAAACATCATGCGTGGCTTAGAATCACATTACATACTAGCTAAAGTAGCGGAAGAAGGAGGCGAATTCGTTAGTGTTTTTAAAGTTGAGGAAGGATCTATTCTAGCTAATAAGACAATAAGCCAAACGGGCATAGAAAAGAAGTTTGATGTGCAAATAATTGCTGTAAGACGCGGTGATCAATGGATTTTCGATCCAAAAGATGACTTTGTTATATTACCAGGCGATGTTCTGATAATAAGAGGATTCGTAGAATCTCTTGATGATTTAAGGAAAATTTCAAAAAGACAGAGCTAGTCATTAATCTTAAGTAAGTACTTTTTTACATGAGTAAGCAAGCTTAAGAACGTTACTTATCATGATGTAGGAAGAGCCGTCTGATTAGTGATGACGCCACCCCATTCTGATTCTGGTGTATTTAATTGTTATCAGCTGTATTCCCAGTAGAAAATCTGAGACCAGCTGAACAGATTCTAATGAATGAGCGATTAATTCACCCCCTCTACAAACCAGTTTTCCTAGAGAAGCAAGTATTCTTTCCATTAAAGGATCGACCAACTAGTGATTTGTTACCAGTAATCAAGAGATGGGGTGGGAGAATAGAAAAAGTAGAGGACAAGTTCTTTCCGAGAAAGATTAAAACAAGAAGCTTGAAGGAGTTAGAAAAAATACATGGGATGGCATTTCCTAAAAGTGTGTCTATCGTAGGGGATCTGCTACTAATTAACGAAATTCCAGAGGAATCATATGAAAAAAAGCAGGTCTTAGGCGAAATTCTGAGAGAGAATTTCTCGGTTAGGGCAGTTTTTCTTAAAGTAAGAGAAGTAGCGGGACTTGAGAGAGTTGCTGAATGGGAGCGTATTGCTGGTTTTGGTGACACATTTACTGTTCATAAAGAAAATGGTTTTTACTACGCATTAGATGTGAGTAAAGTTTTCTTCAACCCTAGAATGGGTAATGAAAGAGCACGAGTAATCAAAGTTTCTAAAGGCAATGAGTTGGTAATTGATATGTTCTCGGGTGTGGGGCCTTTCTCAATACCTCTAGCAGCCCGTTGCGCACAAGTTTTCGCGATCGACATAAATCCAAAAGCTGTAGAATACCTGAGGCTAAACTTGCTAATAAACAGAATTAGTGAAAGAAAACTAGTCCCTATC